>CAWFXI010000004.1:0-171552 GCA_963819685.1 uncultured Pseudomonadota bacterium | reverse complement strand
CTGGTCGCTGCATCTGGGTGTTGGAATCATTCGACTGCTGGGCGTGAGCGTTCTGCTGGATGGAACGGTGATGGACCTTGGTGCCCGCCAGTTCCAGCTGGCGGAGGCTGCCAGCGACCTGAATTTCCTGCTGCCGTTGTTATCGCTAGGGACAATCATGGCCTTCTTCATCCGCGGCCGGTTGTGGGTGCGCGTGGTGATTGTGCTGTCCACGATCCCGATCGCCATTCTGATGAACGGTGTGCGCCTCGGCATGCTCGGGTTGCAGCTGAGTCGCGCCGGAGGCACCTACGGGCTGCTGCATCTGTTCGAGGGCTGGGCGCTGTTCATGGCGTGCGTCATCATCCTGTTGGCAGAAGTCTGGCTTCTACTGAAATTGAGTGGCGATCAGCGGAGACTTCGCGAAGCGCTGGCGATCGACTGGCCGAGCCGGTCCGCGAGTGAAGCCACTGACCGGGTGCCGCCGACGTATGCGCGAGTTCTGGTTGTCACCAGCAATTTCTCCCCCGAAATCACCGGCATTGGCAAGTATGTCGGGGAAATGACCGCCTGGATGTCCCAGGCAGGATTCGATATCCGCGTAGTGACCGCACCGCCTTACTATCCCGCCTGGCGAGTCGCGGCCGGCTATTCATCGCGCCGGTACTCGCTGGAGCGGCATTCGGGTGCGCTGGTGTATCGCTGTCCGCTGCTTGTGCCGCGCCGGCCCGGTGGTGTGACGCGGCTGCTGCATACGCTCTCTTTTGCGATCTCCACGTTCCCGGTCATCCTGTGGCAGGCGCTCTTCTGGCGGCCGCAACTCGTCTTTGTCATCGAGCCCCCATTGTCCTGCGCTCCGGCGGCGATTCTGGGGGCGCGACTTTGCGGAGCACAGTCGTGGCTTCATGTGCAGGATTTCGAAGTGGATGCCGCTTTCGATCTGGGGTTGCTGCGCGATGAGAGATTGCGACGCTTCGCCCTTCGGGCGGAGCGCTGGCTGATGCGTCGTTTCGATGTGGTGTCGAGTATTTCTCCACGCATGGTACGTAAACTTCTCCGCAAGGGCGTCGAACGGGCCCGCATCGGCTACTTCCCGAACTGGGTCGACACATCACTGATCAGACCGACCTCCCGCGAGAATCCCTTGCGCGAAGAGCTCTCGATTCCGGCCGGCGTTCCGGTGTTGCTCTATTCGGGAAACATGGGAGAGAAACAGGGTCTCGAACTTCTGGTGCAGGCGGCGCGGCTTTTTTCAGAAGCCGGAGAGGATGCATTGTTTCTGCTCTGCGGCGACGGTGCTGCAAAAGGCAAGATCATGGCGTCCGCCAGGCAATTGACGAATGTCCGCTTCATGCAGCTGCAGCCACTGTCCAGGCTGCATGAACTGCTGGGGCTCGCTGACGTTCACCTGTTGCCACAGCGCATGGGCGCTGAAGACCTGGTCATGCCATCGAAGTTGACGGCGATCATGGCGAGTGGTCGCCCTGTGGTGGCGAGTGCGCGCATGGGCTCGGATCTCGCGCGTGCCGCCGGCGCCGGCGGGTTGATTACTCCGCCTGGCGATGCGGCCGCCTTCGCCGGTGCGCTCCGCACGTTGCTGGGAAACGCGGATCTACGGATGGAGCTTGGTCGCTCCGGGCGGCGACATGCCATTGCGAACTGGGATCAGGAGACGATATTGCGCAGTGCCGAGCGCGAACTACACGCCATCCTCGGCAGGAGCGGCCGTGAAGTCGTACTGGAGCAGCGATTGGCTGGAATCCGATGAAGGCCGCTGTGGAAGTGACAGCTGTCGAGGCATTCGCCTTTACGAAGCTGCAGATGGCGGCAGTAGTTGCCGCAGGGCTACTCGTGGTTTTCGTGTTTCAGGGGACCTTCGAGTATCTGTATGCCAACTGGCAGCGGGAAGAATACAGTCATGGATTCCTGATCCCGCTGGTATCGCGGGTTTCTGGTCTGGCAACGCTGGCCCGAGATCAATCAGCATGCCTTGCGGGGATCGTGGACAGGTGTGGCCGTCGTGCTGGTGGGGCTGGCAATCTACTTTCTGGGCACGCTGGCAGCCATTACTGCCATCAATGCCTATGCAATGGTGGTGGTGATCGCCGGTTTCATGCTCGCCCTGCTGGGCTGGAACGCTTTCAGACTGCTTTCGGGACCGGTGGCACTGCTGTTCCTGATGAACCCGCTTCCCGCATTCCTGTACAACAATCTGTCAGCGAAGCTGCAGCTGATCTCGTCGGAACTCGGCGTTTCGGTCATCCGTGCATTTGGAATAAGCGTCTTTCTCCAGGGCAACGTGATCGACCTCGGCAGCTACAAACTGCAGGTGGTAGAGGCCTGCAGCGGACTCAACTATCTGTTCCCGCTGCTGACGCTGGGTTTCATGATGGCCTGCTTTCTGAAGGTGCATGCCTGGATACGGTGGCTGATCGTGCTGTCGACCGTCCCGATCACGATTCTGATGAACAGCTTTCGTATTGGAGTGATTGGCGTGCTGGTCGACGCTTATGGAACCGAACAGGCAGAAGGGTTCCTGCATTTCTTCGAGGGGTGGATCATCTTCATGGCCTGCATGGGCGCTGCTGATTGCGGAAACGTGGGCGTTCGTTCGCTTGAGCGGCGACCGGCGACCTTTCAGGGAGGTCTTTGTCATCGATCTTCCCGGGTCGCGCCCCGCGGGTCTGTCGATGCAACAACGCAAGGTCGGTAGCGCGTCCGATTGCTGCGCTCATCCTGCTGCTCGCCGCAGTCTACCCCGCGATGGCGATCCCTCAGCGCGCTGAAATCAGGCCGGCCCGCTCGGAGTTCGTCGGGTTCCCGATGCAGATCGGGGACTGGCAGGGAAAGCGCGACCGGATTGACAAGATCTACCTTGACGTTCTGCAGCTGGATGACTACGTCATTGCCGATTACCGCGGGCCGGGCGGTACAAACGTGAACTTCTATTCCGCCTACTACGCTTCGCAGCGCACGGGAGTTTCGGCGCATTCGCCTTCGTCATGCTTGCCAGGTGATGGGTGGCGCATTGTCGAAATGGACCGGCATGCCGTAGAGGGCGCCAGAGTCGGTGAGGCGCCCTTGCAGGTCAATCGCGTGGTCATCCAGAAAGGACGCTCGCGTCAGCTGGTCTACTACTGGTTCCAGCAGCGCGGCCGCACCATCACGAACGAGTACCTGGTCAAGTGGTTCATATTCTGGGATTCCCTGACCCGCAAGCGCTCGGACGGCGCCTTGGTGAGAATCATCACGCCGCTGCCGGAAGGCGAGGACATCGTCGCGGCGGATTCGCGACTGGCACAGTTCGCCAGTCGGGCCGTTGCCGACCTCGCCAGATACGTACCGGATTGAACAGCGGATCATCCAGCCACCGATGAACGCATTCATCCTGCTCACGCTTGCTGCTGCGGTGAGCATGTTGATTGTCCCGCTTGCGTGGCGGCTTGCGCCCCGCTTAGGGATGGTGGATGTGCCGGATTCGCGCAAGGTTCACTCCTCACCGATCCCCCGGGTGGGAGGATGGGGCATCACCATTGGCAGTCTGATACCGCTGCTCCTGCTGTACAAGCTCGATCCGCTGCTGCAGTCCTTCGTCATCGGCAGTCTTGCACTCTTCTGCTTCGGGCTCTGGGACGACGCCCGCCAGATTGACCACTGGAAGAAATTCGCCGGACAGATACTGGCCGCTGGCGTGGTTGTCTACTACGGCGATCTTTACGTCACACGCTTGCCGTTCCTGGAGATCGAAAGCCTGGACGCTGCGCTTGGCAAGCCACTGACAATGTTTGCGCTCGTCGGCGTGATCAACGCGATGAATCACTCCGACGGGCTGGATGGCCTGGCGGGCGGCGAGTCCATGCTCAGCCTGCTGGCGATGGCGTTCCTTGGATACCTTGCTGACAACACCCTTGTTGTGGGGATCGCGCTGGCGACCATCGGGGGAACCTTCGGATTTCTGCGCTACAACACTCACCCGGCGCGCGTTTTCATGGGCGATACGGGCAGCCAGGTACTGGGATTCACGCTCGGCTTTCTAGCAGTCTATCTGACGCAAGTGGCGCATACCGCGGTCAGCGCGGCGCTGCCACTGCTGTTGCTGGGGCTACCCCTTGCCGACATTCTGATTGTGCTGTTCCAGCGCATCCAGGGCCGGATGAACTGGTTCCGGGCGACGCGCAATCACGCTCATCATCGCCTGCTCGACCTCGGATTCAACCACTTCGAGACAGTAGTCATCATTTATTCGATTCACGCCACGCTCATCGTCGGTGCAGTCGTGCTGCGTTACCAGTCGGACCTGGTCGTCACTGCGGGCTACGTTGCAGTGGCAGGTATGCTCTTTGGGGGAATGTCACTTGCGGAACATCGCCAGTGGACCGTGCAACGTCAAGGGACGGGAAGGAAGGCAGTCCTGCCAGGCATCGTTCGACGGTGGTTGAAGAGCGAGACTCTGCGGGCGCTGCCCCTGGCGTTCATTACTATCGCCGTTCCGGCCTTCTTGTTGGCGAGCTCGCTGTGGGTCAAGGCGATACCGGGCGATTTCGGCGCAATGACAGGCGTGCTCGTTGCCCTGATGTCGGTGGAGATGGCACGAAATCGCAGCGCAGATTCTTTGCTGGTGCGGGCTGTCGTTTACTGCACCGCGACTTTTGCGGCCTACCTGTTTGTCAATGCCACCGGCGATTCAGTACCGCTTGTCGGCCAGGTGATGAACCTGGGGATGGCCTGTCTCGCCATTGCAATTGCCATTGTCATCCGTTTTCTTGCGGGCCCGAAGTTTGCTGCAACGCCGACCGACTATCTGATGGTATTCGGATTGCTGTCGCTGGCCACGTTTGACAGCATCGACATTCGAGCCGGCGCGACTGCTCAGTTCGCGAGCTATGCGATTGTGCTTTTCTATGGCAGCGAGCTGATCGTCAGCCGACTCTCGTCGTGCCGGCACCCTTTTTGCTGGACGGTATTGGCAACCCTCGTGATCATCGCAACCAGAGGACTTGTGGGCGGGACCTGAATCGCGTCTGTCATACGCTCGTCGCATAGTCGACCTATTCTGACAGGGGGATTCCAGCCCGTACCAGGAGTGCATTGGTGATTAACATTCGCGTGACGACGGCGGCCACTCTGTTGCTGTCGGCAGCCTTGCTGGCGACAGGGTGCAGTGGTGCAGAAGACCGGCTTGCCCGTTACCAGGAGCGCGGGCAGCAGTTCTTTGCTGAAGGCAATTTCGACAAGGCCCGCGTCGAATTCAGCAATGTGCTGCAAATCGACCCCAAGAATGCGCAGGCGCGGTTCATGGCCGGACGGATCGCCGAGAAGCAGGGCAATCCGCGTGACGCCGTCGGACACTATCAGGCAGCGATCGATTCGGATCCCAATCTGGCGGAAGCCCGTGCCGCGCTGGGGCGGATCTTTCTGTTCGGAGGACTGCCGGACAGGGCGCTGGAACTGGTCGAGACTGGTTTGGCCGTGACGCCCGACAATCCCCAGCTGCTCACGGTTCGAGGGGCAGCGAAGGGGCAACTGGGTGACAAGACCGGCGCTCTCGCGGATGCCGAAGCAGCCTTCAAGGCTGCGCCAGCCGATGAGTACGTGATTGCTCTCCTGGCCTCGCTTTATCGCCAGAACGGACAGCTCGATCGTGCGATCGATGTCCTGCACACGGGCGTGGCGCAATTGCCGTTGAATGTTGATCTGCGCGTAATCCTTGCGGATCTTGAATATCAGCAGAAGAACCTCGTGGCTGCGGAGGAGCAGCTGCGCAAGACAGTGGAGCTGCAGCCGGCAGTGGTCGCGAACTGGCAGCGACTCGCACGTTTCTATCTGGTGACGGGGAATGCCGACGCTGCCGAGCAGGCCATGCGCAGCGGCCTCAAGGCGATGCCGGACAATCTGGACGCGAAGCTGGCGTTAGTGGACTTCATCGGCTCGCAACGGGGTGCCGCCGATGCGGAGCAGCAGCTGCTGACGTTTGTCAAGGATGACGCCAGCAACGACGAACTGAAGCTTGCGCTCGGCCGATTCTATGAACGCAGGGGCAATGTTGATCGGGCCGATGCAACCTACAAGGAGATCATCGCTCATGCGGGCGTCAAGCCAGCCGGGTTGACGGCACGCAACCGGATTGCCGCGATGCTGGCGCAGAAGAATGACGCGCCGGGCGCGGAGAAGCTGGTGGCAGAGGTCCTCAAGGAGAACCCGCGTGACAATGATGCTCTGATCCTGCGCGCCAATCTCGCCCTCGCGCGCAATGATGCAGACAGTGCTATCGCAGATCTGCGGGCCGTGCTGCGTGACCAGCCGGCTGCAGTGCCGGTGATGCGTGCCCTTGCAAAGGCCCACCTGCAGAAGAACGAAGTGGCGCTGGCAGAGGAAGCCTTACGGTCAGCGAGTGAGGCGAATCCACAGGATGCGGCGACCCGCCTGGATCTCGCGTCGCTCATGATCCAGACCGGCAGACTCGATCAGGCCAAGCCTTTGCTGGAGAAGCTGGTGGAAGAGGCGCCGGACAATGTTCAGGCGCTCGAATTCCTGTTCAGAGTGCAGGCTGCCCAGAAGGATCTGGTGGCCGCTCGTGGCACCGCAGAAAGTCTGCAGCGCACTCACCCTGATCTGGCGTTGGGATTCTATCTGGCCGGAATGGTAAATGAGGCCGAGCGGAAGCTCGAGGCGGCAACGGCAGCGTACGAGCGCGCACTGGAACTGCAGCCTGATGGAGGTGAACCACTCGCGGCACTGGTACGGCTGGATCTTGGCCGCAACCAGACTGCAAAGGCGATGGCGCGGCTGGATTCGGTGATCAAATCGCATCCCGAAAACGTTGTTGCCAGGAATCTGAAGGGTGAACTGCTGGTGGCCCAGAAGAAATACGACGAAGCGCAGGTTGCGTTCACCGATGCGATCGCCAAGGCACCGCAGTGGTGGATCCCGTACCGCGGTCTGGCGCTGGCCAGACTTGGTGCCGGGGATACGGCTGGAGCGACCGCCGCCCTTGTGGACGGGGTCGAGAAGACGAAGGGCGCACCGTCGTTGGCGACCGACCTGGCAGCGCTCTATGAAAGGACGGGAAAGGCTGAGCAGGCCATCAAGGTCTACGAGGACCTGTTGTCGCGTAACCCGGCCTCAGCCCCTGTCGCCAACAATCTGGCAATGTTGCTCGTGAGCTACCGGACAGATGCCGCCAGCCTTGACAAGGCGCAGCAACTGGCCGACCAGCTGTCAACGTCAACCGACGCTTCCTATGTGAATACCCGCGGCTGGGTCCGCTACAAGCGTGGCGAGTACCAGGAGGCGTTGCCCCTGCTGCAACAGGCGGTCGATAAGGCGCCCGACTCGCCGGTCATGCGATACAACCTCGGCATGGCGCAGCTGAAGGCCGGTGACGTGGTTGCTGCCCGGGGCAATCTGGAAGCCGCAGTCGCGGCAAATCGGCCTTTTGCCGGCATTGACGAGGCCCGCAAGGCGCTTGAAGAGGCCAAACGAGCTGGCTAAGCGTTGACGTTCCTCCGGGACGGCGGAATCCACCGCGGGTTCTGCCGGCCCATCCCGTGCAAGCGACTACCCTGTCGCTGATTCAAGACGATCGACACACCGGTCGGTCGCCACCAATCCTCTGCTGTGCTAGTTTCTCGGCGCCGATGAGCCCCGGGATTCAGCCCCTATTCACAGTGATCGGCAGAGGATCGTATCCCACGTATGGCGACGAGACGTCCTTTGGGTGCCAGCATGCTGCGCATGGCTTTGCCGCTGCTGGGCTCGATCCTGATCGCCGCCTGTGGTGGCGGAGGGGGAGGCGGCGACAGCGGCGGCGGGTCGTCAGCGACCGTTACGATCAGCGGCAAGATCACCTTCGACCGTGTGCCGTTCAAGCCCACGGTGGGCACCGGCCTCGATTTCGCGGGAATCATCGAATCGCCTGCGCGCAACGTCGTCGTTGAGGCCGTGCAGCCGGGCAATGTGGTGGGAGGCGAAACCATTGTCGCATCAACGACTACTGACGCGGCCGGGGATTATTCGCTGCAGGTGCCGGGCAATACAAACGTTCTGATTCGCGCCAAGGCGCAGATGCTGAAGACCGGAACGGCGCCTACGTGGAATTTCCGGGTGCTCAACAATACGGGCGCCGACGCTTTATATACGCTGGACGGTACGGCTGCCAGTTCCGGGAACGCAAGTTCGACGCGCAATCTGCGAGCGACTTCGGGGTGGGGAACGACCAGTTACACGGGCACACGTGCTGCAGCGCCATTTGCGATTCTCGATACCCTGTATCAAGTCAAGAGCCTGATTCTGTCCGCGAAGGGTGATACCGCATTTCCTGCGCTCGACTTGTATTGGAGTACTCAGAACCGCGCATCACAGACGCTTTGTCCCGATACAGGCGATATCGTCACTTCGCTGTATGTGGTATTTGCCCCCAACGAAACGGATCAATGTACAACGCCCACTCCAGGGCGCACCGGCATCTACATTCTCGGCAGCTTTACAGGTGGTGACACAGACGAGTTCGACCAGCATGTGATCGCTCATGAGGCAGGACATTATTTCGAAGGCCAGTTCTCGCGGTCCGACAGTATCGGCGGTGAACACAGTCTGCAGAACAAGCTTGATCTGCGGGTCGCCTTTGGCGAGGGCTGGGGAGATGCTTTCGGCGCGATGGCCCTCAATGATCCCGTCTACCGTGATTCCTATTCCGGTGCGAATCTCGATTCCGGATTCAATCTGGAGATGGGTACGATCCCGAGTCCGGGCTGGTTTTCCGAATTCTCCACGTTCCATTTTCTCTGGGACATTTTCGATGCCGCCAATGAACCGGCCGACACTGTCGCACTAGGATTTGGTCCCATCTATAACGTGATGGTGAGCGCTCAGTCCGGTACCGATGCATTGACCAGCATTTTCCCGTTCGCCCGGGCCCTCAAGGCCAATATTCCGTCAGCAGCCACTGGCATCAACGCATTGCTCGCTGATCAGGGTATTTCCGCCATCGCTGACGATTTTGGCAGTACGGAGACAGTTTTTGCGGGCGGTCCTAATGTCGTGCCGATCTACACGACGATCGCGTCTGGACCGCCGATATCGATCTGCGGAAGCGCTGCATACGGCGGCGAATACAACATGATTTCGAACCGGCGATTTCTGGTGTTTCAGACGAACAGTGCCCGGTCGATCACGGTGACCGCGACCGTAACGAGTAGTGGCCCAGGCGCGGCCGCGGATCCGGACATCCTTGTCTGGAGTCGCGGCAGCATTGTGGCGTTGGGTGAACTGTGTCGGGAATCAGGAAGTTCTTCCTGTCACGGTACAGGCAGGCACTTACGTTATTGAAGTCTACGACTACAATCACATCGATCAGGATCCTGCTACCGGGATCGGGCCTACCTGCATGACCGTTTCGGTGGCGGGATAGCGAAGGTTCAGGAGGAGATTGGAAAAGATGAAGACTACAACTGGACTGTTGGTCGTTCTCGGTGCCGCGATGCTCGTGGGATGCGGCTCCGAAGAAGCCGCTCCGACGCCTGCAGCACCTGCTGCGCCTACGGCAGAGACAGTTTTGGGTAAGGCAGATCCCGTGGCCAAGATGGCGAGGGCGGTCAGCACCGCCAAGACAGGTGCTGCCGTAGATTTGCGGTATGAAGTCCTGGCGAAGCCGGTAGTCGGGACGCCGTTCGACATCGAGATCTCCCTGGTAGCCACGGCCGAAGCGGACAGCATGTCCATCCAGATAGGTGGCATGCCAGGCCTGACGGTCTCCAATGAGGCACTGCCGGTATTGGCCAATATCAAGGCAGGGCAGGTCAATTCTCACAAGATCACGGTGCTGGCCGACCAGGTCGGGGTCTATTACGTCAGCGTGGCGGTTACGACCCAGCTGGCAGGCACGACCCAGGCCCGGACATTCTCGATCCCTGTGTTGCTAGGGGATCCCAATGCCGTCCAGAAAACCGCGGTTGCCCCCCCGAAGGACGCAACAGGGCAAGCCATACAGTCGATGCCGGCGAAGGAAAACAAGGGCAAGTGAGCGACGTTTGAGACGTCAATGACGTTAGGGCGTAGCGCGTTCCTAACCTCCTGGACTGGAAGGGAATTAGTCGTTCCCAGCGCTTAGCGTCCCGCCTTCCAGCAAGCATCGCTCGTGTCCCATGCGTCTAGTCACTCATTCTCCTTCCCCTCCCGCCCCAACCCCCCTACAATCCGCGGCCTTCTTACCCAGGCTGCCTTAAGTGACCACTTCGACCCTCCGCAATATCGCCATCATCGCGCACGTCGATCATGGCAAGACCACGCTTGTTGATCAGCTGCTGAGGCAGTCGGGCACGCTCGACGCTCGCAAGGCTGCCCCCGATCGCGTCATGGACTCGAACCCGCTCGAACGTGAGCGCGGCATCACCATCCTGGCCAAGAACACTGCGATTCGCTGGCGGGACTACCGCATCAATATCGTCGACACCCCGGGCCATGCCGACTTCGGGGGTGAGGTGGAACGCGTATTGTCGATGGTGGATTCCGTGCTGCTGCTCGTCGATGCCGTGGACGGACCGATGCCGCAGACCCGGTTCGTCACGCAGAAGGCGTTCGCTCATGGCTTGCGGCCGATTGTCGTCATCAACAAGGTCGATCGTGACGAAGCTCGACCCAGCTGGGTGGTCGATCAGACATTCGACCTGTTCGATCGCCTGGGCGCGACGGAAGCACAGCTCGACTTCCCGATCGTCTACGCGTCGGCGCTGAGGGGATTTTCTGGCCTCGATCCGAAGCAGATGGGCACCGACATGACCCCGCTGTTCGAAGCCATCCTGCAGCACTGTCCTCCGCCTGATGTGAACGAGGACGGGCCGCTGCAACTGCAGGTCAGTCAGCTCGACTATTCCAGCTACGTGGGCGCGATCGGCATTGGCCGTATCAAACGGGGCCGCCTCAAACGCAACAGCTCGGTCACGGTCATCGATCGCGAAGGCAAGGTTCGCAATGAGCGGATCATCCAGGTATTGGGTTTCCTCGGTCTGGACCGAATCGAAGTCGAGGAAGTTTCGGCAGGCGACATCGTCGCGTTTGCCGGCATCGAGAAGCCTGAAATCTCGGACACCATCTGCGATCCCGGTGCCGTAGAGGCGCTGCCGCCGCTCGTCGTGGACGAGCCGACGATCAGCATGACGTTCGAGGTGAATACGTCGCCTTTCTGCGGTCGCGAAGGCAAGTACGTGACCAGCCGCCAGATACGCGAACGCCTGATGCGCGAAGCCGTGCATAACGTCGCGCTGCGCGTGGAAGATACGGAAGATCCCGACAAATTCCAGGTGTTTGGTCGGGGTGAACTGCACCTCGGCATTCTGCTCGAGAACATGCGACGGGAAGGTTACGAACTGGCCGTGTCACGCCCGAAGGCGGTCACGAAGGTCATCGACGGTGAGTTGTGCGAGCCGTACGAGACGGTTGCCATCGATCTCGACGAGTCGTCACAGGGTAGTGTCATGCAGGCACTGGGTGAACGCGGCGGCCAACTCACGGGAATGCAGGCCGACGGCAAGGGCCGCGTGCGGCTTGATTACATGGTGCCGGCACGTGGCCTGATCGGCTTCCAGACGGATTTCCGCACGATGACCTCGGGCACGGGGTTGCTGCATCATGTCTTCGATCACTTCGGTCCCGTACTGCAGAAAGACATCGGCCTCCGGCAAAACGGCGTGCTGATCTCGAACGGCCAGGGCAAGGCGCTGGCTTACGCACTGTTCACGCTGCAGGAGCGCGGCAAGCTGATGCTCGGTCACGCAGATGAGGTCTACGAGGGACAGATCCTTGGCATTCACAGCCGCGACAATGACCTCGTCGTGAATCCGCTCAAGGCCAAGAAGCTGACCAACATGCGTGCGGCCGGCAATGACGAGAACATCATCCTGGTGCCACCCATCCGCTATACGCTGGAACAGGCGATGGAATTCATCCAGGACGATGAGCTGGTAGAGGTTACTCCGGGCCAGATTCGGCTGCGGAAGCGGGCGCTCAAGGAACATGAGCGCAAGCGTAGCGGGCGTTCCAGAGAGGCCAGCGAATAGGGCGGTAGCCGTCAGGCTGCCGTCACTTTGGCGCTACCCCCGATTCGACATAACCTCGATGGGTAATTGAGGAAATCGCCCACCCCTTTCACATAAATCGGGAGCCTGTTCACACCGGCCTGGCTCGCGAAACTCCTACGATGGTATTCGCCATCGTGCACTCCTTTTTTCAAGGAGCTTCAAGGGGTTCATTGCGTTCATGCATCGCCAGCTCAGCAAGCAGATCGAGGAAGCGACCGCCGCAGACGGGCGGCTCGATTCCGAGCGCCTGCTCGGCCTGGTGGCCAACACCTATGTGAGCATGGATGAGGAGCGCCGTGGAATCGTGCGCTCGATGCAGCTCATGTCGGAAGAGGCGACAGCGCTGACCCGCGAGATAAAAGAAAGCACTGCCAGCCAGCTGCAGGCGATTCTCGACCACGTCAAGGACGCCATCATCACGGTCGGTGAGTCCGGTCATATCGCAACGGTAAATGGCACGGGTGAACGCGTCTTCGGTTACAACGAGCACGATCTCGTCGGGCGCAATATCGAATTCCTGCTGCCTGACCTCCTGACCGGTGGTGTTGGCCTTGAGCAACTCGCGGCGCAACTGGACGACACGCAAGCGGACCTCGCGCCCCAGGAAACCATGGCATTGCACGCCAGCGGTTCACGATTCACGGCAGAGCTGGCTGTCAGCAAGGCACGCGTGAACCGGCAGACCGTATTCATCGTCTGCCTGCGTGACACGACTGAACGAAAGAATTCGGAGGCGGCCCTGCGCGAAAGCGAAGCTCGCTACCGGACCCTGGTCCAGCATGCCCCGGAATGCATCGTGGTGCTTGATTACGACAAGGGCCGATTTGTCGACGTCAATGACAACGCCGTGCGCTTCTTCAAGATGGATCGCGCGAAGCTGCTGTCTCTCGGGCCGGAAGACCTGACGCCGCCGACCCAACCGGACGGAACCCCTTCGGGAGAGCTTGCCCGTAGCTACATCGAGCGCGCCCTGACCGGGGAAGTCCCGGTCTTTGAGTGGGTGCACTGTGACGCCTTCGGCAACGAAATTCCGTGTGAAGTGCGGCTGGTCCGCCTGCCGGCGTCCAATCGGCAGCTCGTTCGCGGCAGCATTACTGACATCACCGAGCGCAAGCGGGCGGAGCTGCTCGTGGGCGGAGAAAAGCGCGTTTTTGAACGCATGGCTGCAAACGTCGATCTCAGCGTTACGCTGCAGTCGCTGATCGAAGCTGTAGAGCGCGTAGCGACGGACTGCATCTGTGCAATCCGCTTGCTCGAGCCGGATCGGTCGACACTGACCTTGTGTGTCGGGCCAAAGCTTTCGCAGGAATACGGCGAGGCCATGAAGTCCGTGCCCGTCGCGATTCGCAACGGGTCATGTGCAGCGGCGGTCTATCTCGAGCGCCAGGTCATCGTGGCTGATATTGCCAGGGATGCGTTGTGGGAGAATCGTCGCAAGGTTGCCCTGGCTGCCGGGCTCAGAGCCTGCTGGTCGACGCCCATCCGCGCGTCTGATGGCCACATCGTCGGGACGCTGGCCCTGTATTTCCGCTCACCGCGCAGTCCTTCAGGTCGCGATTTCGAGTTGATGTCGAGAATGACCCAGCTGGCAGGCATCGCCATCGAGCGACGCCGTGCTGACGACGCACTGCGGGCCAGCGAGTCGCAGTATCGAGGCCTGTTCGATAACGTCATTGAAGGCGTTTACAGCTCCACTTGTGAGGGCTCCTTCGTGTCGGTCAACCCGGCACTCGTCAGAATGGTGGGTTGCCAGGGCTCAGCAGAGTTGCTCGCCATGCCGACGAGCGCGATGTATGCGGATCCGGAAGCCCGCGCTGCGATTCTGAAGGCGATTGAACGTGATGGTGAGGTTCGCAACGCAGAGTTCGAGCTGCAACGTCTTGACGGATCGACGCTGACTGTCGTTGAGAATGCACGCGCAGTGCGCGGGCCGGACGGCCACATCGTCGGCTATGAGGGCACAGTTTCCGACATCACCGAGCGCAAGCGCGCCGAGACACAGGTGTTTGAAGAGAAGGAAAAGGCACAGACGACACTGCAGTCCATCGGCGATGCGGTGATTACGACGGACGCCGAAGGGCGCGTCGATTATCTGAATGCGATTGCGGAAGCGTTGACCGGCTGGCCACTGGCAGAGGCCCAGGGCAGGCCACTGACCGAGGTGTTCGGGCTCCTGAACGAAGCGTCACGAGATTCTCTGGAACACCCGGTACTCAAGTGCATACGGGAAGGGCAGGTCATCAAGCCTGCGGAACAGGCGGTACTCGTCAATCGAAAGGGCCAGGAGATCGCCATCCAGGATTCGGCTGCACCCATTCGCGACCGGTCAGGAAAAGTGATTGGCGCGGTCATGGTGTTTCATGACGTCAGTAAAGAAAGGCGATTGCAGCGGGCGCTGACGTATCAGGCAACACATGATGCCCTGACAGGACTGATCAATCGCCGCGAGTTTGAGCGTCGTTTGCATGAAGCGCTGCTGCAGGCCCGGGCTGGCGGTGACGTTTCGCACGTCATGCTCTATCTCGATCTGGATCAGTTCAAGGTCATCAATGACACTTGCGGCCACCAGGCGGGCGATCTGCTGTTGAAGCAGATTACGGGCCTGTTGCAGACCCGGGTGCGTGTGACCGATACGATTGCACGCCTTGGCGGCGATGAGTTCGGCATCCTCCTGCAGGATTGCACTGTCGACTGGGCCGCCAAGGTTGCCGAAAGCCTGCGGCAGGCAATTCGCGACTTCCGCTTTGTCTGGCAGGACGGTGCGCTCAATGTCGGCGTCAGTGTCGGCATCGTGGAGATCAACCGCGACAGTGAAAGTATCGCCAGCATCCTGAGTGCTTCCGACGTTGCCTGTTACGCGGCCAAGGATTCAGGCCGTAATCGCATCCATATGTATGAACATGGCGCGGCGCCGGAGCGACATCGTGAAATGCAGTGGGTGTCGAGGCTGACTCGTGCATGCGAAGACAACCGGCTCGAGCTTTACTACCAGCCGATCGTAGCGATTGGCAGGAATCCGGATCCAAGGAGTCATTACGAGCTGCTTCTGCGGATGCGCGGTGAGAATGGCGCACTGGTCAGTCCGGCAGAGTTCATTCCTGCCGCCGAACGCTACAATCTGATGCCGGCCATCGATCGGTGGGTTGTGCGGCACGCACTTGGGGCGCTGGCGCACTATCGCAGCGACGGCCCTGCGGAAAGTGGCTACACGCTTTCCATCAATCTCTCCGGAACGTCGCTGAACGACGATCGCTTTCTCGAATTCATGATCAGCGAGCTGCAGTCCTACGACTTGAGTCCGGGCGCAGTGTGCTTCGAGATCACCGAGACTGCCGCGATTGCCAATCTCGCCAACGTTGTGCACTTCATGCGTGAGTTGCGTGAGCGCGGCTGCCAGTTCTCGCTCGATGATTTTGGCAGCGGGTTGTCCTCATTCTTGTATCTGAAAAATCTGCCAGTGGACTACCTGAAGATCGACGGGCAGTTCATCCAGAACGTGACCACCGATCATGTCGACCGCGCCATGGTCGAGGCGATCAGCCAGATCGGCAAGGCGATGGGCCTCAAGACGATTGCAGAACGGGTGGAGACGGCTGAAGTTCTGGCATGCCTTGGCAACATCGGCATCGACTACGCGCAGGGCTGGTACCTGGCCAAACCTGAATCGGTCGAGTCACTGAATCGCATTACCCGCTCGTCAACAGACGTGAAACTGGCCAAGCTGGCCTGAAGTTCGTAGCCGGGTTTGGCTGCTGGACTGCACCAAACGTCCCGAAATCAGGCATAGTTGCGGCCTTCGTAACGCGATGGGGGCGACCACAATGGCCCCCGACTCAGAATGCCAACCCCGAACAAGCACTTGATTGAGAAGGTCATTCCGATCTCTGTAGCGCCAATGATGGCGTATACGGATCGGCACTTCCGCTATTTTCTGCGCTTGTTGAGCCCGAGCGCGCTTCTCTATACGGAGATGATTACAGCGCAGGCGCTGAAACATGGGGAGCCAGCCCGGTGGCTGTCCTTCAGCGCGCAGGAACATCCGGTGGCCCTGCAGCTGGGGGGAAGTGACCCGTACGAACTGGCGAACGCGGCGCGGCTGGGCGTCGAGTTTGGCTATGACCAGATCAACCTCAATTGCGGCTGTCCCAGTGACCGGGTGCAAAGCGGTCGTTTCGGTGCGTGCCTGATGGCAGAGCCTGCGCAGGTGGCGGAGTCCGTCAGGGCCATGCAGGAGGCAGTTTCCATACCCGTTACGGTCAAGTGTCGTATTGGTATTGAGCCACGGAATGACACCGGGGATGACTATGCGTTCCTTACGGATTTCGTCGGCCAGATTGCGGCAACGGGCTGTTCCGTCTTTGTTGTCCATGCGCGCAAGGCCGTTCTTGGGGGCTTGAGCCCGAAGGAGAACCGTGAAATACCGCCTTTACAGTACGACGTCGTACGCCGACTGAAGGCAGACTTTCCTGCCTGCAACTTTGTGCTGAATGGTGGAATCCGCACGGTCCCGGAAGTGCAGCGCCAGCTCGACGAGTTCGACGGCGTCATGCTGGGCCGGGAAGTTTGCGAGAATCCGTATGTACTGGCAGAACTGCATCGTGCAGTGACCGATCCGTCATGGGTGCCGCCGACCAGGGAGGAGGTGCTCGAGCAATATGCCCGCTATGTCGATGAGCGGCTTGCCGAGGGTTACCCGTTGCGTTCGATGACGCGTCATGTGCTGGGGCTATACGCGGGCCTGCCCCGGTCGCGGTCCTGGCGACGTTACTTGAGCGAACAGGGGACAAATGCATCGGCAGGAGCGGCGCTGCTGCTCGACTCGCTGCGGATTGTCCGGGCCGCCTGACCAGGCTTGCTTGTCCGAATGTCTCCGGCAGACGCGCTGTTAGACATAAGCTGGCCCAATCCGCACTATTTATATAATCTTGAGCGCATGAGTACAGAGCAGTAAGGCATGGGGAAGGATATTGAAGTCGCAATCCTGTTTGCCGACGTCGTCGGCAGTACAAGGATTTACGAGATCATGGGTGACCTGCGCGCCCGGGACATGGTCCTGACCTGTGTGGAGATCATGCGCGGCGCCACCGAGCAGAATCACGGCTCTGTCATCAAGACCATCGGTGACGAGATCATGGCTACGTTCCCGTCGGCCAACGATGCGGTGAACGCTGCCAGCCAGATGCAGCACGACATTGTCGCCCACTCGGAACTCAAGGTTGAAGGTCAGCCCGTTGCAATTCGTATCGGCTGCCATTACGGCCCGGTGGTGCTGGAGAATCGGGATATTTTCGGCGCCGCCGTCCACACAGCCAACCGCATGACCAGCCAGGCCAAGGCCGGCCAGATCATGATCACTACGTCGATGGTGGAGGGTCTGCCGCCTGAATGGCGCTCAGCCGTCCGCCAGATTGACGTCGCAACCCTGCGTGGCAAGACGAGTGAGGACGAACTCTTCGAGGTGCTGTGGCAGAAGGAGGATGCGACGAGCATGCTGCCGGCGCTGGCGCTCAATGTTGCCGCAAACGGCAGGGACAGGCAGCGGCTGAGGCGTTTGAAGCTGCGCTTTCAGGGAAGAGAGATCGTCGTTGACGACAGCAACGCCAATATTGCCATTGGGCGCGCTGAAGAGAATGACATCGTCATCAAGGGGAATCTGATCTCCCGCCTGCACGCCCGCATTGAGTACAGTCGCAACAAGTTCACGCTGGTGGACCAGAGTACCAACGGTACGTTTGTCACGACACGGGAAGGTGAGGAAGCCTTTGTCCGCCGCGACAACATGTTGCTGAAAGGCGAAGGGCTGATCGGTTTCGGGCGGGTGCCCGAATCCGGTTCAGCACTGACTTTGAAGTACATCTGCGAAGAATAATCCTCACCCGCTCCGCTTCCCTCTCCATCAGGAGAGGGTCAGTGGCACCTCTCCCTGAGGGAGAGGTCGCACGGAGTGCTGGTGAGGGTGAGGGATTCAGCCGAGCCGCTTGACGACGTTAGCGTGCTCCTCGCGCAAGCGGGCTGGCGTACGCTGGCCGAAGTCGTTGAGGTACTTGCCGATGTCCGCCATTTCGTGGCGCCACGCGGCTGTGTCAATGGACAGGAGCTGCGTGAGTGTTGCCGCGTCCAGGTTCAGGCCGGAGACGTCAAGGTCCTGCGCATTCGGCAGGTAACCGATGGCCGTATCCTGTGCACCGACCTTGCCTTCGCAGCGGTCAAAGATCCACTTCAGCACGCGCAGGTTGTCGCCGAATCCCGGCCACATGAATTTGCCATTCTTGTCCTGGCGGAACCAGTTGACGTGAAAGATCTTGGGCAGATTCTGCGTGCGCTTCTCGAACGAGAACCAGTGCGCCCAGTAGTCGCCGAAGTTGTACCCACAGAAAGGCTTCATCGCCATCGAGTCGCGACGGACGATGCCGACTTCGCCCACTGCCGCGGCGGTAGTCTCAGACGCCATACCGGCACCGACCAGCACGCCATGCCCCCAATCGCGCGCCTGGTAAACCAGCGGCGGAACTTCGCGCCGGCGTCCGCCGAACAGGATTGCCGATATCGGGACACCCTGGGGATCCTCGGCCATCGTTGAATACGCCGGGTTCAGCTTCGCTGACACCGTAAATCGTGCATTGGGATGGGCAGCGGGCCCATTGCCTGAGTAAGGCTTGCCCTGCCAGTCGAGAGCTGGCGTTCCAGAGAGTCCTTCCCACCAGGGCTGGTTATCCGCTGTGACGGCGACGTTGGTGAAGATGGTATCGGTCTGAATCATGTCATTGGCGTTGGCATTGGTCTTCGCATTGGTGCCAGGAACAACGCCGAAGTAGCCGGTCTCGGGATTGATGGCGCGCAGGCGCCCGTCGCTGCCCACATGCAGCCAGCAGATGTCGTCGCCCACTGTCCATATCTTCCAGCCCGGCATCGATGCCGGCGGCACCATCATTGCAAGGTTGGTCTTGCCGCATGCAGAGGGGAAAGCAGCCGCAATGAAATGGGTCTGTCCTTGCGGATTCTGCACGCCCATGATGAGCATGTGCTCGGCAAGCCAGCCTTCGGTGCGCGCCTGCCAGCTTGCGATGCGCAGCGCATGACATTTCTTGCCGAGGAGGGCATTGCCGCCGTAACCCGAGCCAACGCTCTTGATGGTGAGCTCTTCGGGGAAATGCATGATGAAGCGCTTCTTCGGGTCGAGGTCACCCACCGAGTGAAGGCCCTTGACGAAACTGCCTTCGCGTTCGATGCGCTTGAGCGCCGCCTCCCCCATGTTCGTCATGATGCGCATGTTCGCGACGACGTACGGACTGTCGGTGATCTCTACACCGCAGCGGGCGTGCGGTGAGGCCACCGGACCCATGCAATAGGGAATGACATACATCGTGCGGCCTTTCATGGCCCCACGAAACAGGTCGTCGATCTTCGCGTGCGCTTCAGCGGGTTCCATCCACAGGTTGTTGGACCCGGCATCTTCCCGGTTGCGCGTGCAGACGAACGTCAGGTGCTCAACGCGCGCGACGTCGGTCGGATTGGAGCGATGCAGATAGCAGTTGGGATGGGTCTTCTCATTCAGTTTGATGAGGTCGCCGGAGGCGAGCATCTGGTTGATCAGGGAGGCATTTTCGGTCTCGGACCCGGTGCACCAGTGGATGCGATCCGGCTGGGTCAAACGCGCAACTTCTTCGACCCAGTTATTCAGCGCCGCATTGGTGGATGAACCCAGTTTCAGCGCCGCATTGGACGTGCTCATTTCGAATCATGCCTCCTGAACCAAGAATACTTAAGCTTCCCATACGGCCTGAACAAACGCGGCTGAACGGGTGCAATCCAGCCATCATGGCTGTTCTGGAACGGGTTTGCGGCGCGCAACCCCATGTGCCGCCTTGGGAAAACCACGAATACCAAGTTCTGGCCCCAAACCGACGAGTCGTGCTTGCGGGCAGGCGAATGATTATACCGATCGAGGGGGGGCTGTCATTGCGACAACGTCGGTAAAAAAAGCGCCCACTCAAAGGTGGGCGCAACAGGGGGATCGGTAACAGCGCGCGGTAAGTTAATCTAGCGACCCAACATTACCGCGCCGCAACATTGATGCGATGCAGCATATTAGGACCCAAGCGGCATGTCAACGTCCGTTAAAAAGATTTTTGGAATTGACCGCAATTCCTGAAAGCGCAGCGACCCCGTACAGTGAAGCAATGCGGATCGTCGACCGAGAATCAGTGCGGATCTGGCTGACTGGCATCGCCACGTGGGCCTGGTTGGGCGGGATTTCCGTAGCCGCGTCCGACGCTGATCTGCAGCGAGGGACTGAAAGCCCGCCGCTTCAGATAGGCGTTGAAACCGTTGCAGCTGTTCTCGAAGCCCGGCTGCTGCCTGATGGCACACGAGTCAATGAATGGGTGCCGGCCAGGGAACTTCGAGAGGGGCAGGTGGTGTATTACACCGTCAAAATCACGAACCCGAGTCAGCAAGCCGCGCACAACGTAGTAGTGATCAAACCAGTGCCCGCCAATACTCGTTACGTTGCCGATTCTGCTGCGGCGCCAGGGGCGCAGGTATCGTTTTCCATTGATGGAGGACTCACTTTTGCACCCGCGCGCGACCTTCTCATCAAGGATGGCCAGGGCGCTGCCAAGCCAGCACCGCCCGAGCGCTATACGCATATTCGTTGGCAGATGCGTTACCCGCTAGCGCCCCGGTCAACTGCCCATGCGCGCTTCCGCGCGGTCTTTCGCTGACAGCCGAATCCAGCCGCCTGAACCATGACCGCCATCGCCGAACTCTTCAGTCGCCAGGGGCCGTTGGCAAGCACCATCGATGGATTCACCGAGCGGGCGGAGCAAGTGGCCATGGCGGAACACGTAGCGGCAGCGCTCAAGGAACCGCAGCAGTTGCTGATCGAGGCGGGGACGGGTATCGGCAAGACATTTGCCTACCTTGTGCCGGCACTGTTTTCTGCCAGGAGGGTAATCATTTCTACTGGCACCCGCGCCCTTCAGGATCAGTTGTTTCACCGCGATCTGCCCACGATAACGCGGGCACTTGGGCGACCGGTACAGGTTGCGCTGCTGAAAGGTCGCGCGAACTACCTGTGCCTGCATCGCCTGTCGCTGGCTGAGCAACAGGCGGCGTCACGTGGCCTGAAACGCGAAGTCGCCATAGCACTCGATCAGGTGCGGCGCTGGTCGTTCAGCACGGTCAGGGGAGACGTTGCCGAACTCGCCACGGTTGGGGAACAGCATCCGGTATGGCCCTGGGTTACTTCGACGCGAGACAACTGCCTGCAGGCCGAATGCCCCGAATATCAGCGATGCCACGTCGTTGCAGCACGACGCGATGCCCAGGCGGCTGACATCGTCATCATCAACCACCATCTATTGATGGCGGATCTCGTGCTCAAGGAAGAGGGCTTTGGCGACCTGTTGCCAGGTGCGGATGCAATCGTGATAGACGAGGCGCATCAGTTACCCGACGTCGCCACGCAGTTTCTCGGCCTGTCGGTCAGTACTCGACAACTGCAGTCACTGGCTCGCGACGTGGTCGCTGAACTGATGCTGATGAGCACACAAGACGGCAGTGCCGGAACCTGGGCGCAGACATTTGAACGGCGCATCGCAGACGCCGAGGGTGCGCTCCGAGGCCAAGGAGAGCGTCTGGATGCGGTGTCATGGCCTGCCTCATTCGTCGAGGCACTGGAGTTGCTAGGCGCGGATCTTCGGGCGCTCAAGTCAATGCTAGAGCCGGTGGCAGCCGACAATGCTTCCATGTCTTCGCTCAGACGCCGAGCCGGGGAAATCGCCGAGCGTTTCGAGGTACTGCTGGCACCCAATGATGCAGCCCAGGTTCTGGACGGAATTCGATGGGTGCAATCGGCCCAAAGCGGATTTACTGCGCACTATGTCCCTGTCGATACGGCAAAGCAGCTGGGCGCGTTGGTCGCTGCTCGCCCGTGCTCGTGGATCTATACGTCCGCGACGCTGGCTGTCGGTGAGGATTTCAGTCACTTCAAGCGCCGGCTCGGGCTGGACGATGCCTTGGCCGTACGTTTTGGTAGTCCCTTCAATTATGCCGAGCAGGCATTGCTCTACCTGCCACCTGGACTCGAGGCGCCCGCTTCGAGACGTCACACACGCCAGGTCATCGAAGCTGCGTGGCCGGTGCTGGCTGCGAGTGGCGGCCGTGCTTTCCTGCTGTTCACGAGTCACCGTGCATTGCGCGAAGCCGCCGGGATTCTCGCAGCCGTGATGCAGAATTCAGCGCCCTTCCCGGTGCTCGTTCAGGGGGACGCACCGCGTGATGTCCTCTTGCAGCGGTTTCGCCAGTATGGAAACGCAGTTCTGCTCGGGACGGGCAGCTTCTGGGAAGGCGTCGACGTCAAGGGCAGCGCGCTGGCGGTCGTAGTCATCGACAAGCTGCCCTTTGCGGTACCCGATGATCCGGTACTGAAGGCCCGCCTCGATGCCATCGCGCGACAGGGCGGCAATCCGTTCTTCGATGAGCAGATTCCGCAGGCGGTCATTGCGCTGAAACAGGGAGTCGGTCGCCTGATTCGTGATGCCGAAGATTTTGGCGTCGTCGTGCTGTGCGACCAGAGACTCAGCTCAAGGCCCTACGGGCGCATCTTTCTCAACAGTCTGCCAGCCATGCCGCGCACTGAAGTACTCAGCGAAGTCACCCGCTTTCTTGAGCAGAAGTTGAGCAAAGCAGGGATCGAGCACGTACCGTTAACCACTGAACACGCAGTGGGGCAAGCCACGTGAAGTTGTTGGCCATCGATACTGCAACCGAACAGTGTTCGGTCGCCGTCAGAAGTGCAGGTAATACCCTTGAGCGGCGAGTGCTGACAGCGCGTGGCCATGCCGAGCTGCTGCTTCCCATGATCAAGGAAGTACTGGAAGAAGCCGGCATTGGTCTTGATGAGCTGGATGGCCTGGTGTTCGGACGTGGCCCTGGTGCCTTTACGGGTGTACGGATCGCCGTTGGAGTCATTCAAGGACTGAGTCTCGGCAGTGGCTTGCCAGTGGTTGGCATTTCAGATCTGGCTGCAGTTGCGCAACAGGTGGCGGCACCTGGCGAGGAAGTTCTCGTGTGCATGGATGCCCGGATGAACGAGGTTTACTGGGGGCTGTTTGGGTTCGCCGAGGATGGCGACCTGCTCTCTCTGAATGATGAGCAGGTGAGTCCACCGCTGGCAGTAACCCTGGAGGGTCGGCCGATCGCTGTGGGCGCAGGAACCGGATTTCGCGCCTATCCTGATCTCAAAGAGCGGTTCGCCACGCTGCGAATCGATGCAACGGCTTTGCCACGGGCGGCTGAAATTGCGTTACTGGGCGAACGGGCACTGCTTCGCGGGGAGGGCCGTTCCGCGGCAGAGGCCATGCCGGTGTACCTGCGCGACCAGGTGGCCTGGATCAAGTCTGCGTAGCGGGAAAGAGGGCCCAGTCACCCAAGTGTCACAATTACTTGCTGTAATATCTTCGCAATCATTGATATTCAAGTAATTGAAGTTAAAGGGAATCAGCTCAAGACACATGGCCAACAAGCAGATATTGATTGTCGAAGATGAACGGCCCATTCGCGAGATGATTGCATTTGGGCTGCGTCGCAGTGGATTCGAGGTGCGTGAGGTCGAAGACGTCAGTGCGGCCCGCGCCAGCATTGCCGATCATCGGCCGGACCTGATTCTGGTCGACTGGATGTTGCCGGACATGAGTGGTCTCGAACTCACTCGCGCGTTGAAGCGAGACAAGGAAACCCAGGAAGTGCCCGTCATCATGTTGACAGCGCGCGCCGAAGAACAGGACAAGGTCATGGGTCTCGAAGGGGGTGCGGACGACTATGTAACGAAGCCGTTCTCGCCTCGCGAGCTGCTGGCACGGATCAATGCGGTGCTGCGGCGGACTTCGCAGGGCGGCACTGAAGAAGTCATCGATGCCGATGGACTCGTGCTCGACGCCGCGAGTCATCGGGTCATGGCTGGAGAGGGCACGGTACAGTTGGGGCCGACGGAGTATCGGCTGCTGTCGTTCTTCATGACGCATCCCGAAAGGGTCTACAGTCGGGCGCAGCTGCTCGATCGCGTGTGGGGCGGCAATGTATACGTTGAAGAGCGGACGGTAGACGTGCACATCAGACGACTGCGCAAGGCGCTGGAAGTGTTTGGCTACGACCGGTTCGTCCAGACTGTCCGCGGTTCCGGCTACCGGTTCTCCACCCGAGCGGCCTGATGCTCTTCGGGAGGGCCCTTTCCGGCACGACAGGCCAGGCCCTCTTGAGACTTGCGGGGGCGCTGCTCGTGGCCCTTCTGGCCGGCCTGATCTTCGGGCACATGAGCGCAATCCTGGTTGCGGTACTGGCGATCTATCTCGCCGTCCAGATCATCAATCTGCTGCGCCTCGATCGGTGGCTGCGGCGTCGGCGTACACAGCCGCCTCCCGACATCAGCGGACCATGGGGCGAGGTTATCGCGACCGTCAGTCGCATCTATCGCCGCAAGAACTATCACAAGGCGCGAGTCGTCAGGTTGCTGCGGGAATTCCGTCGTCTGACCGCAGCGATGCCGGACGGAGCCATTCTCCTTGGTCCAAACAACGAGATCATCTGGTTCAATCGAAATGCCGCGTTGTGGCTCGGCCTCAGGCGCAAGCTGGACTTTGGCATCCGCATCGAGAACCTGGTGCGAGACCCACAGTTCATCCAGTACCTGAAGGAATCCGGCAGTCGTCCATCCGTCACCATTCACAAGCCGCTCAAAGGCGATCGCTGGCTCGAACTGCACCTGGTGACGACAGCCGCCTCCGAACAGAAACTGGTAATCGTCCGCGACGTCACTCGCGAGATTCGCATTGAATCCATTCGCCGCGATTTCGTGGCGAATGCCTCTCACGAGATGCGTTCGCCGCTCACCGTGATAGCCGGGTATCTGGATGCACTCGCCGAGGAACCGCAGCTCGATGCGATGTGGCGCGAACCCGTTCAGGAAATGCGGCGCCAGGCTGACAGGATGGGCGGAATCATCAACGATCTGCTGGAACTGTCACGCCTGGAGGCGAGCGGGTCAGCGCCAGAAGACCAGGACGTGGATGTCGGCGGTATGCTGGCGCTGCTGCGACGTGATCTGATGTCGCAGGAGGTGCGTCCCAAAGACGATTGTGCTGAATGCGGAAACCGATGCTCATCTGCGAGGTGCCGAGAGTGAGCTCCATTCCGTTTTCTCGAACCTCGTCACGAACGCCGTCAAATACACTCCGGCAGAGGGAGAAATCGAAATTCGCTGGTGGGTGGACAGTGCGGGGGGGCATCTCGCCGTGCGCGACACCGGTATTGGCATCGCCGCGGAGCACATCCCGCGACTGACTGAACGCTTCTACCGTGTCGATGCCGGCCGCTCCAGGAAAATCGGAGGTTCCGGTCTGGGGCTCGCGATCGTGAAGCATGCCCTGCAACGTCATGGAGCGACGCTGACGATCGAGAGCAAGGAGGGGAAGGGCAGCACGTTTACTTGCCACTTTCCTCCTGACCGACTGCTGCAGCCGGAGCGTCGCGCCGTCCTTCAGGCAGGGCTTGCTCCGACCTCGCACTGAGCGGCTGATATTCAGTTCTGGATCATCACGACGCTCGGCGAGCTGACAATTGTGCGTCACTGACATCCACGTTCCCCATTGTGCACTTTCGTGATGCGTGTCCTGACAACGCGCTTCGCCAGTTCGATTCCGCGCTCGTAGTCTCGTTCACGGGACCAATGTCTCTGTTCGCACCAGGGAGACCGGCTCCTTCTTGCGGACAGACCGAATGACAGCGCTCCGTCATCGAACGAGCTGATTCCATTCTTCCTGCCACCGCGGGCTCTGCAGTGGTCCTGTCACCGGCTTGTCATTTGGCGGTCACATACGCCGACTACGATTGTCTTACGGTGCAGCAACAGGCCAACGAGGTCGCTGCGATGCGCCAGAATTTCAACTGAGTCCGGCCTTGCCGGAACGGAGAACTCATGGTCCGGCCACATATCGAACGATTGGTCCCCTTGTTGAGCGCCTGCGCGGCGCTGGCTGCGTGCGGCGGCGGAGCGGATGAAATTGCCTCGCCCGGTAGCGGTGGCAATATCACGATCAACAATCCCGCGCCGGTGCAAGCACCCGCGCCGGCCCCGGCGCCTGCCGGTCCTGCGCTGGTCCAGCCAGCCGCAGGCTGTCCGACGATCGAGGATACCGCGGGCTTGACCGACCGCGGCACGATTACCGGACCAACCGGCACTTATCGCATCTGCGAACTGCCGGCCCGCTTTACTCGCAGCACGACGCTGACGCGCATTCCGGGTTTGCTGTATTCCCTGGGGGGTCGTGTTGACGTCGGTCTGGACCGTGGCGCGGCGCCAACGGCCGATGCAGCGGTCGTGCTGACCATCCAGCCGGGCGTGATCGTTTATGCATCGACGGGTGTGTCCTGGCTTGCCGTCAATCGCGGTAACCGCATCAACGCGGTTGGTACGGCCACTCAGCCGATCGTCTTCACGAGCCGCGACAACGTGCTGGGACTCACCACCGACAATTCGCAGGGACAGTGGGGCGGCGTCGTGCTGCTTGGCCGCGCGCCGATCACGGACTGCACCGTTGCGCCTGCCGCCACCCCCGGGTCGGTCAACTGTGAACGCCAGACCGAGGGCGCGGCGGATCCCGCCTATTTCGGCGGCGCTACGCCCACTGACAACAGCGGCACGATGAAGTACGTGCAGATCCGCTACTCCGGTTACGTCCTGTCCGGCGACAGCGAACTGCAGTCGCTGACGCTCGGCGGCGTTGGCAGCGGCACGACGATCGATCACATCCATTCGCACAACAGTTCGGATGACGCGTTCGAGAACTTCGGCGGTCGCGTGAGCATGCGATACCTGGTACTGACGGGCGCCGATGACGACAACATCGACATCGACACGGGCTGGCAGGCAACGCTTGCAGTACGTGATCGCCGTGCAAAAAACCAGCGGCAACCCCGACTCGATGATCGAACTGGATTCCGCCAACGCGCTGGAATCGCAGACGCCGCGCACCCACCTGAAACTGGCGAACTTCACCTTCATTCATCGCAATGTCACTTCGGGCAACCAGGCAGCCATGCTGTTCCGTGGCGGTGCTGACGCGACGCTGGTGAATGGTGTGGTGACCAGTTCGATGCCCTGCCTGCGTCTCAACGGCACGAATATTCTCACGGCCAACCCTGCCATCGAGAAGCTCGGTCCGCCGGTGTTCAGCTCGGTGGCGATGCAGTGCGGCGGGACGCACGTTTGTCGGCACCGGCGGTGTCACGGCGCAGCAGGTTGCCGATGTCTTCAACGCAGGCACCAATAATACGTCCGCCTTCACGGCGAGTCTGACTGGCACTTATGTCAATGGGCGCGAACGAAGCCGCTCGCACAGCCATCGATCCAAAGACGGTTGATGCGCTGTTCGATACGACCAACTACATCGGTGCGGTCAAGGACGCCAGTGATACCTGGTATGCGGGATGGACCTGCAATTCGGCGACGGCGGATTTCGGTACCACTGGCACGGCGTGCACTTCGCTGCCACCGCTCTGATGTCCCGGCGGGTCGCGGCGAATCCGTTGCGCCCCGCTTTACGCGTTCGACTCGGACCAATTGAGGAACATTGATGCGCAGGTCACTGAAATGCGGAAGCGTGCTGCTCCTTGCGGCCACGCTGTTTGTGCCGGCTTCGCAGGCACAGGACGCGCAGGACACTGACGCGAAGCCCGAAGATGCCGAGGCGGAGGCGCCCGCCGATGGCGTGCCGGAAGCGGAGGCAGTCGATGTTGCTGCCCCTGGGGGTGAGATCATCGTGCTGGGTCGGCGCGACCGGAATATCGAGCAGGGCACGACCCAGGTAATCTCGGTATTGTCGAACGAGGACATCGCAAGAACCGGCGAAGGCGACATCGCCGGCGCCCTGGGTCGCGTTACGGGTTTGAGCGTCGTGGGCGGCGGGTTCGTATACGTTCGCGGTCTGGGAGACCGGTATTCCCAGGCCTTGCTCAACGGCTTGCCGCTGCCGAGTCCCGAGCCGTTGCGTCGGGCCATTCCGCTCGACCTGTTCCCGACGGATGTCATCGCGTCGTCGCTGGTCCAGAAGACCTACTCTGCCGAATTTTCCGGGTGAGTTTGGCGGTGGCGTGATCAATCTGACAACGCTTTCCGTCCCCCAGTCACCATTCCTGAACTTCAGCCTCGGCATCAGCGGCGATACTGAAACGACGGGCCAGATGGGCTATCAGTACTTCGGCAGCGGGACTGACTGGACCGGCTATGACGATGGTGCCCGCAGCACGCCGCCGGCGCTGCAGGCTTTCCTGGCAAGCGGTCAGCGCTTGAGCGCAGGCGGTGTCGATTCGGGCGAGATCGCCAAGCAGCTGGTGAACGCAAACAACGCACTGGTCCAGCAAGTTGACGAAATGCCGGCGAACTACTCCGGCTCGATCACCGGTGGAACGTCCTGGCTGCTGGGAGATTCCCAGTTGGGATTGATCGCAACCGCCGGCAGTGACAACAAATGGCGTACGCGCGACAACACGCAGCAGACGCCGGGCAGCTTTGATCTGTCCGTCGTGGACAAGGATTATCGAACCGTGGTGAGCGAGAACCGCATCGTCAACAATGCGTTGCTGGGTCTCGTTTACGAGTTCGGCGACGGCAACCGAGTGAGGTGGACGAATCTCTATGTCCACGACACGCTGAAGCGTGCCAGCATGTCTGAGGGCGAGCAGAACAACCAACGCACCGGGCAGGATTTCATCGAGCAGGCTACAGCCTTCTACGAGCGACAGCTCGTGAATACGCAACTGAATGCCGAATTCAAGCTTGAGCCCGTGACACTGGGCGTACGCGCGGCATATGCCAACTCGGAGCGCGAAGCCCCGTACGAACTGTCGATTGGCTATGCCCGTTCCAACCAGGCCGCAAGTCCCTACGGTGCCTATTTCTTGAACCGGTTGGACAATGGACAGACGGGCTATGCACGCATTTCTTTTTCTGACCTCGAGGAAAAGCTCTGGTCCGCGGGAGTAGACGCTTCCGCAGAGATCCTGTCGCGCACCGTGTTGACGGCAGGCGTCGACTTCTCGAACACCGAGCGGGACTCCATGCGGCGCGAGTTCCAGGTCATAGCGCCGTCAAGTTTCCCCAACGGCGTCGCGATGTTCCGCCCGGACTACTTGCTGAGCCCGACCGTGATCGACGCCTACGATATCGGATTGATCGAGACGACCGAGTCCGACCCGGCCTTCGAGGCCAAGCTGGAAACGCGTGCGATCTATGCTCAGGTGCAGTCGGAACTTCTCGACGGTCTTGAACTCAGCGCTGGGTGTGCGTTTCGAGCGCGGGCAGCAGGACGTTCAGCCGACCCAGGTATTTACCACGCAATCCAGCTCGGGTGCCTCGACCAACCTTGAGAATGATTACGTCCTGCCGGCGGTCACCCTCACCTACAAGTTCATGAATGACTCGCAGGTGCGCTTTAACGTCTCCCAGACCATCGCCCGCCCGCAGTTCCGCGAGCTCATGTTCCAGACCTACTTCGATCCGGAGACCAACCGGTCGTACCGAGGCAACCCGCTGCTGGTCGACAGTGAGTTTGTAAACGCCGAGGCGCGCTATGAATGGTACTTTGCCCCGGAGCAGCGGTTCTCGGTGGCCGGGTTCTACAAGCAGATTGACCAACCCATCGAGGCATTCACGGGTTTCAATGACAACACCCCCGTGACCAGCTTCGCCAACGCGCCTCAGGCCACGCTTTACGGTGTCGAGACCGAAGTGCAGAAATATTTCGCACTCGACAAGATCACGAGCATTGCCTTTCTGGCCTCGCGCCAGGCTGTGGTGATCGGTAATTACACCTTCACCCAATCGAAGATCAGCGTAGGTGCGTCCGATACCGTCGAGGTGTTCGGTACTACGACCCAGCCGGCGAGCAACTTCTTCATCGACGGGGGGCAGCTGACCGGCCAGTCCGATCATCTTGTGAACCTGCAGCTCGGACTGGAAGGCTCCGATCGGCTTTCACAGCAGACGATTCTGTTGTCCTACGCCAGTGATCGTGTGACCAGTCGTGGCGCGGCGGGCTTGCCTGACATATATGAATCGCCTGGCTTCAGAGTGGACGTCGTGGTTCGCGAGGGCTTCAGCCTTTTCGGCCAGGACCTGGAACTGAAGCTTGAGGGACGAAACCTGACCAAGACCGGTTACAGCGAGTTCCAGGAGAGCGGCGGCAACCGGATCTACTACAATCACTACGACTTGGGTGCAAGCTACTCGGCGTCGGTGACCGCGAAATTCTAGGCGCGTCGCAGCTGATTCCAGCAACCTGACTCCAGATCTCCAGTTCTGGTTCCTGCGGACTCGCAGGGTTTGTGTCCCGTCAGAGGTGCCGGCGCTCGCGCAGCCATTGGGTGGCGATCCATTTCTCGCCCTCCAGAACCGGAGCGCCACTGTGCAGTGTGCGCGTCATCGGGTGTGGACGTTCGTAACTGAAGAACACAGCATTCCCGCGGCGCGCCGCCACCTCGAACCGCACATCCGGGAATACGGTGGCGCCGCCGCGCGCTGGCGTATTGAGGTACATCACCAGAGACGCGACACGCTGACCACCACGAGCGAGCGCAGCCGCCGAACCCGGCTGGGCAGGGTCGAACCAGTCATAGTGAGGCTTGTACTCGTCGCCTGGTGCGTACCGCAGAACCTGCAGGCCCTCGCCATTCTCCTGTGGCCAGTCGAGCAAAGCAGCGATCCGTCGTTCGATCCGTTCGCACAGGGGATTGGCCCCTCGCGTGAACGATGTGCCCTCGCTTGTGCGGCTCTCATGGATCTCTTCGTCGTCTGACTTCTGGCCGACAACGCGTGAGCGCTGCAGCCGGCTGCGGGCGAGGCCGATCAATTGCTCGCATTCGCCGGCAGTCAGGACGTTTCCAAAGACGATCACACGGGGAAGCAGCATTTGGGCTAGCACGTGCACAGTCTGGCCGTCAGCAAGAATCTCGGCGGCATCGTTGATGCCCACCGGGGCCGGGACGCGCACGGGCACCGGCAGCTCGTGCTCGCGCGCGTGGGTCTCCAGGAAGTCGCGCACGACACGCTCGACGGCTTCGACGGCGGCGTGTTCGGACCAGCCCGATTCCAGCAGCGGCGCGAGCAGCGCGTGGGGCGCAGCGCCAGCGCGGGCCTGCTCCACGATCCACGTTCGCATCTCTACCGGGACGTCTTCTACCGCCATGACAGGATTCTGCCTCCTTTGCGCTCCAGCTCATAGGGTATGACACCGTGGAATCAGGGCAAGCCGGAGGGCCAGGTCGAACGACCCGATTGTGACCATGACATGACAGTCGAGTCCTGCCATCGCAGGTCTGCACCTTTTAACGGCCGCATTTCAACGACCTCCCTGCGTCGTCGGCCGTGCAAGGTTTCTGAAATACGATGGTTTCAGCGCACGCACGTCTGAAATCTAATTGTAATAAAGCCCGCGTATAACATTTGTGTAATAAAAGCTGGTTGCCACTGCACCACGCAACGTGGGTGGGGCGTCACCTGCCGATGATCCAGATGAGACCTAAGTGATGGGAGATGCTCAGTGAAGAATTTGCTGATTGCGGCCGCAGTAGCGTCGGCCTTTACATCGATGACAGCCGGTGCGCAGTCGACAGCACCGAATGGGGAGATTGCACAGATTCGCCAGCAACTGGAGGCGCTGCTGCAGCGCGTGGACCGCCTTGAGCAGCAGAACGCGACCCTTACCGAGGAGAATGCGCAGCTGAAGGCGGCCGGCGAGCAGGTTGACGCCGAGACGGAATATCTGAAAGCGCAGACCCAGGACCTGCGCAAGGAATCGGCGGCCACGAGCGCGACGCTGGGTGGGCTTCGCGGAGCAGAGTGGGCGCAGCGCATCACTTTCAAGGGCGATCTGCGCTACCGCCATGAAGAAATCTATGACAAGGCCCTGGCTGCCGACGGCACGCTTGCCACGGCAGATCGCTACCGTGATCGTATCCGGTTGCGATTTGGCCTGGATGCGCGTCCGACCGACAACATTCTCGTCATCTGCACAATTGGCTACTTCGGAAGGGGGCGTGGATCCCCGCATCGGTGGGGATTTCAGGTCCTCCAACCAGACGCTGGATGGCAACTATTCGCGCAAGAACATCTACCTGGACCAGGCCTATTTCGACTGGAAGTTCGCCAGCTGGGGCAACCTGATGGGCGGCAAGATGCGGATTCCCTTCGTACGCACCGGCCAGGAACAGTTCTACGACGGTGACATCAACCCCGAAGGAGTTGCCCTGCAGTTCAATCGGGGAATGTGGTTCGGCAGCGTGTATGGAACCTGGGTGGACGAAGTCAGCGGTGCCGAGTCCAGCGTGACATCGGATACCTTCCTGAATGGCGTGCAGGTGGGCGCCCGCGTGCCCATCGGCAGCTCTTCGCTGATGTTGATGGCGCACTACTACGATCTCGTGGCTGGCCAGGGAAAGCGCATCTTCTGGAACTGCGCCGCACTCAGTAACGCGTGTTCAAACGGCAACACCACGACGGGAGCCCCAGGCGCTGGAGTGCTGACCTATGACTTCGATGTCATCCAGCTGGCAACGCAGTGGAATACCACGATCGCGGGACAGCCATTCCAGGCGTGGGGGCAATACGCCCAGAACCTGGACCCGAGCGACATGAATACTGCATGGTCGGCCGGTGTCTTTTATGGTGCGGCGGCGAACTACCGGACATGGGAAGTGGGAGCCATGTACCAGCTGGTTGAGAAAGATTCATTGTTTGGTCATCTCATCGACTCCGACTTCGGCGCCGGCGCGACTGACATGAGGGGATACATGCTGAAAGCAGGGTACGCTCCGCTCCGCAACTGGGTCTTCAATGCAACGTATTTCATCAACGAGCGGAATATCGATGTCGGCACGAAGTCTGACTACGACCGTCTGCAGCTCGACATGAACCTGCGGTTCTGACCGTAACAATCGGCGGATAGAAGGGGTGGGAGTGCGGCATACGCTTCCACCCCTGGTTTTTTTGCGAGAATGCCGCGGTGGATGGGCTGGCGTCGCTTGCGCACCGGTCAGCAGCCGGGTATACCTCCCGGCATTCTGGAGAGCATCATGGAAAAATCGGATCTGTCGCACCACATCCTGAGCCGCTACAACGAGGATCTCGAGCGGGTCAGGACCAATGTGCTGCAAATGGGCGGGTTGGTCGAAGAGCAGCTGAAACAGGCTGTGCAGGCGCTGGTCCAGGGCGACAGCCGCATCGGCGATATGGTCGCTCACAACGACCACAAGGTGAACGCCATGGAGGTGGCCATCGACGACGATTGCAGCCGCATTCTCGCCACGCGCAGCCCTGCGGCATCGGATCTCCGGCTGATCGTCGCGGTGATCAAGACCATCACGGACCTCGAGCGTATTGGCGATGAGGCGGAGAAAATCGGCTACATCGGTTCGCGCCTGGCCTCAATGGAGAGACCGGCGGATCGGTATCGCGAGATCAAGCATCTTGGTCAACTGGGTGGGGATCTCGTCCATGGTGCGCTGGATGCCTTTGCGCGTCTCGATGCAGAAGCGGCGCTTGGTATTGCCAAGAAGGATCGCCTTGTGGATGAGGAATTCGATGCCATCCAGCGCCAGTGCATTACGTTCATGATGGAGGACCCGCGGCAGATCCGCCGCGCGCTCGATGTCCTCTGGGTCGCCCGCGCTCTGGAGCGGATCGGCGACCATGCCAAGAATATCTGCGAATACGTCATTTACATGGTGTACGGCAAGGACGTACGCCACGTCGCCCTCGAAGACGTGGAGAGGCACCTGCAGCAGCGCGCGGGTCGCGTGACGGAAGCTGCCCAGAGTGGCTGACAGCGTGCCGCAGCAAAGTTCTGCGTCGCCCTGATAAGATATCCGCCCACTTCGACATGTTCCGGGGGGATACTTGATTACCGCGATCATTAGCCGGCGCGTTGCCAATCTGCTTGGCTTTCTGGCGTGTGCTGCACTGATGGCATACGCGCTCTACGCCGAACACATCCTGGGACTCGAGCCTTGTCCGCTGTGCATCTTTCAGCGCGTGGCCGTGATTGCCGTAGGTGTCCTGTTCCTGCTCGCAGCGATCCACGACCCGGGCAAGAAGGGCTCGGTGCTCTATGGAGTACTGATTTCTCTGGCTGCGCTGACCGGCATCGGCATCGCGGCCCGGCATCTATGGATCCAGGCACAACCCCCGGGTACGGTCGCTGCCTGCGGTGCCGGCCTCGATTACATGATGGAGATTCTGCCGCTGCGCCAGGTGATTGCGACGGTCCTGACGGGATCCGGGGAGTGCGGAACCATCAATTGGCGATTCCTCGGGCTCGCAATGCCAGGGTGGGTGTTGATCGCGCTCGTTGCACTGGGTGCGTGGGCAGTGGTGACAAATGTTATGAACAGACGCGATGGGTGACGCGTGATGCGTGACGAGTCAGAACGAAAACCTTGACAGGTCCTTCTGCTCGTCATTTCTGTTCACGCTTCACGCTTCACGCTTCACGCCCGCTTCACGCTTCACCAGCAGCAGCTCAATCACTCTCTCGTACATCCTCGATAGCGGCTCGATATCGGCGATCCGCACACACTCATTGACCTTGTGGATCGTGGCGTTGATGACGCCGAGTTCGACGACCTGGGCGCCCATGGTCGCGATGAAGCGGCCGTCGGAAGTGCCTCCGGTCGTGGAGAGCTCCGCGGTGCGCCCAGTCACTTCCTTGACTGCCCGTTGCACGGCGTCAGACAGTACGCCTGGCCGGGTCAGGAAGGGCAATCCGGAGACAAACCACTCGAGCGTGTAGTTCACCTTGTGGCGGTCGAGGATATCGGTAATCGTCTTCTGCAGCTGCTCGACCGACTGTTCCGTGGAAAAGCGGATGTTGAAGCGCGCCTTGAGTTCCCCCGGAATGACATTGGGCGCGCCGGTTCCCGAATTGATGTTCGAGATCTGGAACGTCGTGGGCTGGAAGAACTCATTGCCCTTGTCCCACGTACGGCTCGTCAGCTCTGCAAGAGCGGGGGCGAGCGCATGCACAGGATTGTCCGCGAGGTGCGGGTAACCCACATGGCCCTGGATGCCATGCACGGTAAGCTTGCCCGAGAGAGAGCCCCGTCGGCCGATCTTGAGCGTGTCGCCGAGTGCTTCGCCGCTCGTCGGTTCACCCACGATGCACCAGTCGATGGATTCGTTTCGGGAATTCAGCGTCTCAACGACTCGCCGCGTTCCATCGACAGAAGGGCCCTCTTCATCGCTCGTATAGAGCACCGCAATCGTGCCGGTGTGATCGGGGTGACGTGCAACGAATCGCTCGAACGCCGTGACCATGGCGGCAAGGCCACTCTTCATGTCCGCGGCACCCCGGCCATACAATATGCCGTCCTTCACGACGGGCTCGAAAGGGTCCGTCTGCCATTCTTCCCTGGGGCCGGTGGGGACCACATCGGTATGGCCGGCAAAGCAAAGTACGGGACTGCCGGTCCCGTGGCGTGCCCACAGGTTTTCGACCGGGCCGTATTTGAGCCTTTCAAGCCGGAAGCCGGCCTGCTCCAGGCGCGCTCCGATGAGATCCAGGCACCCGGCATCCTCAGGGCTGACGGAGGGGCGGCGGATGAGATCGGCAGTCAGTTCGAGGGCGGTGGACATGGAAGGGCTTCGGTCGGCGTTGAGGAGGAGGGCGCGGTTTTATAACGAAGGGCCGCACCTTCAGCAAGTCAAATGACGACCCTCAGGCCGTTTCCGGGCAGACCGGTCGAAATTCTGCCGCAATATTACGTTCATGTCCTGGGCGGAGACCGTCATCTGGACCCGTTGCAGGCGCGCAGAGGTACCGGTTTGTAACACAAGTGTCATCAATCGGCCCCAGACTTAGGCGGTGCAATCAATCGCTGGCCCGTGAAGGGTCCGCAAGTCAACGAGGTCCAGTACCATGAAGTTGTGGCAAAAATTCAGTGCGTCGATCGTCCTGACAGGCTTCGCGGCGGCGATCATCCCGCACGTTGCCATCGCCCAGGGCGCCATCAAGATCGATGGGTCGAGCACGGTGTTCCCCATCGCGGAAGCGGTAGCTGAAGAGTTTCAGATCGCCAAGCGTGGCAAAGTGCGTGTCACGGTCGGGATCGCCGGTACAGGTGGCGGCTTCAAGCGCTTTTGCCGGGGTGAAACGGACATCTCCAACGCGTCGCGCCCCATTCTCAAGGAAGAAATGGAAGCTTGCCGGGCTGCCGGGATCAAGTACCTTGAGCTGCCCGTGGCGTTTGACGCTCTGACTGTCGTCGTCAATCCGCAGAATACCTGGGTCAAGACCCTGACCGTTGCCGACCTCAAGAAGATGTGGGAGCCCAGCGCGCAGCAGCGCGTGACCCGCTGGAACCAGGTGAGGTCAGAATGGCCGAATGAGCCACTGATGCTGTTTGGTGCGGGCGCCGACTCCGGCACGTTCGATTACTTTACTGAAGCTGTGAATGGCCGGGCGAAAGCGACCCGCGGTGACTACACTGCGAGCGAAGACGATAACGTGCTCGTGCAGGGTGTGGAGAACAACAAGAACGCACTTGGCTACTTTGGCTTCGCTTACTACGTGGCGCACAAGGACAAGATGCGCGCGGTCGAAATCGTCAATCCGAAGGGTCAGCCAGTCGGGCCGAGCATCGACAACGTCAACAACGGCACTTACCAGCCGCTGTCCCGTCCGCTGTTTATCTATGTGCGCGATACAGCAGCCACGCGCCCGGAAGTCAAGGAGTTCATCGAGTTCTACCTGACGAAGGGCGCCGACCTGGTCAAGGAAGTGGGCTACGTGCCGCTGCCGGCCGAGTCCTACAAACTGACGCTTGAAGCATTTCAAGACGCAGAAGCTTGGCACCGTATTTGGCGGAGTAGCCGAGGTTGGTGTCACGATCGAAAGCCTCCTTGCCCGGGAAGGCAAGCTCTGATTCGCAAACCAGCGCCTCTGGATGCGACTCTGCAGGCTCCGCAGTGAATCGTGACGATCAAGGGCAGGGTCCGGACCACCGGATCCTGCTCTCCATTCCCTGAGTTCGGGCCGGGTAACCTGGGGCAACCGCCATGGCAAGGTGGAGTATGCTTCACCGCGCTCGGCAATGCTGATGCTGCGATGCGCCCGGCCTTCGAGGCATTGACAAGGCAAACGAGTACATGAGTTCGATCGCGCCCGCTTCTTCTGGGTTTGTCACGCAAACGCGCTACCGCAAGGTTCGCGATCGTCTCGTTGAAGTGATTCTGCTGGCTGCGGGACTTGTGGCAGTGCTGACGACGCTCGCCATCGTTGCCATCCTGCTGTACGAATCGAGCGCCTTCTTTGAACACGTCACGATCAGGGAGTTCCTGACCGACACCTTGTGGACGCCGCTGTTTGCGGATGCGCATTACGGCATCATGCCGCTGGTGGCCGGAACACTGACGACCACGATGGTTGCGCTGGTCGTCGCGGTCCCGCTCGGGACAACCATCGCGATCTATCTGAGCGAGTTTGCGCCCGGCCGGGTTCGCGAAACCGTCAAGCCGATACTCGAGTTGCTGGGCGCGGTTCCCACTGTTGTCTACGGGTACTTTGCGTTGCAGTTCGTGACACCTCTGCTGCAGAAGATCATTCCTGGACTGCCTGGCTTCAATATGCTGAGCGCGGGACTTGTCATTGGCCTGATGATCGTCCCGTACGTCAGTTCCGTCAGCGAAGACGCGATGCGTGCGGTTCCCCGTTACATGCGCGAAGGTTCGTTTGCGATGGGCGCCACGCGTCTGCAAACCGCGCTGCGCGTTGTGGTGCCTGGCGCTTTCTCCGGCCTTGCGGCGGCATTCATTCTTGGCATCTCCCGCGCGGTCGGTGAAACCATGGTCGTCGCGATTGCGGCGGGCATGCAGCCCAACCTGACCTTCGATCCCCGCGAACCTGCTGCGACCATCACCGCTTTCATCGTGCAGGTGAGCCTGGGCGATCTGCCGCACGGCAGTATCGGCTATCAGAGCATCTTCGCGGCGGGCCTCGTGCTGATGCTGATCACGCTGATCTTCAATGTGATCGGGTTCTTCCTGACGCGTCGCTACCGGGAGACCTACTGATGGCGGCGCCGAGATGGACAGGTCGATTGAGGGGCTGCGCGCGGGACTTGTAAAGCGCAAGCTACTCGACCGGATCTTCGTGATCATCGGCCTGACGGTCATGATGGCGTGTCTCGTGCTGCTCGCGGTGCTGTTCCTGCAGCTGGTGCGCGACGGCTGGGACCGTTTCAGCCTTGATTTCCTGACATCCTTCCCGTCGCGCCGCGCAGAACAGGCGGGCATACTTTCTGCGTGGGTGGGAACCTCCCTGATCATGCTGGTAACGGCTTTCTGCGCGGTTCCCGTTGGTGTGGCGGCAGCGATCTACCTGGAAGAGTACGCGCCCAAGAACTGGTTTACGGCGATCATCGAGATCAATGTGACCAATCTGGCGGGCGTCCCGTCGATCGTGTACGGACTGCTGGCACTCGGCTTGTTCGTGTACCAGCTCGATCTGGGTCAGAGCATCGCAGCTGCGGGCCTGACGCTGGCGTTGCTGATCCTGCCAGTTGTCATCGTTTCAACCCGCGAAGCGATCAGGTCTGTGCCGAACGCAATCCGCGAGGCCGCCTATGGCCTTGGGGCTACGCGTTGGGAAGTGACCAAGGACCACGTGCTGCCGTATTCCACGGGCGGCGTGTTGACCGGCATGATTCTGGGGCTGTCGCGTGCCATCGGCGAAACGGCGCCGATCATTACGATCGGTGCGCTGAGCTTCATTGCTTTTCTGCCTGCTCCGCCCGTGTCAGCGGAGCCGCCGTTCGTTTCTTTCCAGTGGCTCAGCGACCCGTTTACCGCGATGCCGATCCAGATGTTCAACTGGGTATCGCGACCCGATGTGGCTTTCCAGGCGAATGCAGCTGCGGCAGGTGCGATCCTGCTCGGGATGACGCTGCTGATGAATGGCATCGCGATCTGGATCCGCTATCGCTTCCGCAAGAAGATCAACTGGTGAGTCCCGTGCTTCCCAGACAACCGGTGTCCTGACAGGTGAATACGATGGATTCGACCAATGCAGTGCGCGAGCCCAAGTCAGGCGCTGCGCGGGTTCGCGTGGCGGCTGGGAATAACGATGGACGACACGCGCAAGGCGCGCCGCATCGACGTGAAGGCCGCAGTGGAAGACCTCAACTTCTTCTACGGCCAGAACCAGGCGCTCAAGAATCTGTCGATGCTGATTGCCGACAAGCAGGTAACGGCGCTAATTGGTCCGTCCGGTTGCGGCAAGAGCACATTCCTGCGCTGCTTCAACCGCATGCACGACCTGCAGGCCGATACGCGCTATGAAGGCAGCATTACGCTGCACCCGGACAATCTCAATCTGATCAGCAAGCACGTCGATCCGATCGAAGTCCGCATGCGCATCGGCATGGTGTTCCAGAAGCCCAATCCGTTTCCGAAATCGGTCTTCGAGAACGTGGCCTATGGCCTGCGCTTGCGTGGGGTACGGAATCGCGCACTGCTCGCCGAGGAAGTCGAAAAAGCGCTGCGCAATGCTGCCATCTGGGATGAGGTCAAGGATCGATTGCAGGACTCTGCACTGGCGCTGTCCGGTGGCCAGATGCAGCGGTTATGCATTGCGAGGGCGCTGGCGACCCGTCCTGAAATCCTGCTGTTTGACGAACCGACGTCGGCTCTCGACCCGATTGCGACCGCCCGCATTGAGGAACTCATCTCGACGCTGCGCGATCAGGTGACGGTGCTGATCGTCACGCACAACATGCAGCAGGCCGCGCGCGTTTCCGACTACACCGCGTTCATGTACCTGGGTGAACTCATCGAGTTCGATGAGGCAGCCAAGATTTTCACGAACCCGAGCAAGAAGGCCACGGAAGACTACATCACCGGCCGGTATGGCTAGGGCCACAGGGACTCAGGCGGCGACGGGAATTCAGATGACCACGCTCCTGCAGAGTGATCCGGCCGAAGGACACACGTCGCGTGCGTTCGACCAGGCCCTGGCGGAACTGCGTCTCACCGTGGTCGCAATGGGTGGCCTGGTTGTCGACCAGGTAGCGAACGCCACGCGGGCGCTGCTCGACAATGACATGGATGCTGCGCGCCTGGTGCTCGACCGTGAGGAACGCGTCAATCGTTTCGAACAGCGTGTCGATCAACGATGCCTTCCAGCTGATCGCTCTTCATCAACCTGTGGCAGGCGATCTCAGACTGGCCCGCGCCATCTCGCGCGCAACGGTCGAATTCGAACGGGCAGGGGATGAGTCAAAAAAGATCGCGCGCTTCGCGCTGCGCCTGGGAGAAGGGGAGCCGCAGGGCCCTGTCGTGGCAGTCGCGCAATATCTGCGGCATATGGCGGATCTCTCGACAGGCATGTTGCGCAGCGCGGTGCGCGCTCTTGATGAGTCCGACGCCGGCATGGCGGCGCATGTCGAGGTTCGTGACGTCGAGCTGGATCGGGAATTCCAGGCCGCATTGCGGCAGGTCCTGACGCTGGTCATGGAGGATCAGCGCTATCTCAAGGCCACCATTGATACCGTGCTGGCACTCAAGGGACTGGAGCGCATCGGGGACCACGCCAAGAACGTGGCCGAACAGGTGCTGTTCATGCTGAGCGGCGAGGACGTCCGGCATCAGGGCCGGGCCTGACTACTCGCGCAATAATTCGTTGATGCCGACCTTTGCCCGGGTTTTGGCATCCACGCGCTTCACTATGACGGCGCAATAGAGCCCGTACTTGCCGTTGGCGGCCGGCAACGTGCCGGGTACCACGACTGCGCCTGCGGGCACACGTCCGTACAGGATCTGGTCGTTTTCCCGATCGTAGATGCGCGTGCTCTGGCCGATGAACACGCCCATCGAGATGACCGCGCCTTCCTCGACGATGACGCCCTCCACGATTTCCGACCTGGCGCCAATGAAGCAGTTGTCTTCGATGATGGTAGGACTGGCTTGCAGCGGTTCGAGTACGCCACCGAGCCCGACACCGCCCGACAGATGCACGTTGCGCCCGACCTGAGCACAGGACCCCACCGTCACCCAGGTATCCACCATCGTCCCTTCGCCGACGTAGGCCCCCAGGTTGACGTAGGAAGGCATCAGGATGGCATTTGGTGCCACGTAGGCGCCACGTCGCACGATCGCCGAGGGCACGACTCGCACGCCCTCTGCACGAAATCTCGCTTCGTCATAGCCCGCGTACTTCAGCGGAACCTTGTCGAAGAACTGCGTATAGCCGGCATCGATGATGCGATTGTCGTACAGCCGGAAAGACAGCAGCACCGCCTTCTTGAGCCACTCATTGACGCGCCACTGCCCATCTACCTTTTCAGCAACCCGCGCGGCGCCGTTGTCCAGCAGCATCAGTGCCTTGTCGACAGCATCGCGAACGTCCGCAGGTGCATTCCTGGCGGTGAACTGTGCCCGCTGCTCGAAGGCTGCATCGATCAGAGCCGAAAGTTGCGTGTGGGACATGAGGACGTGGTACGCGTGAAGCGTGAGCGTGAGCGTGAAGCGTGAAGCGTGCAAGGTGAAGAGGGTCGAGGCTGAGGAGATTTTCTGTCAAGAGTCCGCGTTCTGCCGCTTCACGTTTCACTTTTCACCTTTCACCTTTCACGATGAAAAGCTCGTATCCGCTTTGCAGCCTCGACACATTCGTCGACACCCGCAACCAGCGAGATCCGGACGCGGCCTTTCCCGGGATTTCCCTGGCCAGTCTCGCGGGCGAGGTAGCTGCCCGGCAGCAACGTGACGTGCTGTTCCTCGAAGAGCTGGCGCGTGAACTGTTCGTCATCGCCCACTTCTGGCCAGAGATAGAACGCGCCTTCAGGCTCCGTCACTTCGAGCACATCGCTCAGAATCGGGAGAACCTCGCGGAACTTCTGCCGGTAAAGCTCGCGATTGGTGCGCACATGGGCATCATCGTTCCAGGCCTGGATGCTGGCGAGCTGCGTAGGTGGGGGCATGGCACCCCCGTGGTACGTGCGGTACAACAGGAACGCTTTCAGCAGACCAGGGTCGCCGGCGACCACACCTGAGCGCAGGCCAGGCACGCTCGAGCGCTTCGACAGGCTGTGAAAAACTACGCAGCGCTCGAAGCTCCGATGGCCAGCTGCCAACGCCGCCTGCAGCAGCCCCGGTGGCGGGTTGCTGTCTTCGGGATAGATGTCCGCGTAGCACTCATCCGCAGCGATGACGAAACCGAAGCGCTCGGCGAGCCCGAGCGCCTTCCGCAGGTAGTCGAGACTCAACACCGCCCCCGCCGGATTCCCCGGGTTGCAGAGAAACAGCAACTGGCAGCGCCGCCAGATGGCATCGGGCACGGCGTCGAGATCAGGGACGTAATGATTGTCGACAGTAGCATTGAGAAAGACCGGCTCGGCTCCCGCGAGCAGCGCTGCTCCCTCATAGATCTGGTAGAACGGGTTCGGCATCACGACAGCAGGGCGCGGCTCTTTGCCTGTGCCGTCGACCACTGTCTGTGCGAAGGCGAACAGCGCTTCGCGGGTACCATTGACAGGCAGCACCATGCTCTCGGGATCCAGCGCGCCTGCCGGCAGTCCATACCTGCGTGTCAGTGCGCCCGCGGCTGCACGACGAAATTCGGGAATGCCAAGCGTTGCAGGGTAACTGCCGATTGAGGGCAACGCATTCCTGATCGCTTCGATGATGAAGGCGGGCGGCGTATGGCGAGGCTCGCCGATCGACATGGAAATGTGGGGGATACCCGCACGGGGTGTCGCTCCGGCCAGCAAGGCGCGAAGTCTCTCAAAGGGGTAGGGAAGGAGCGAGGCGAGACGGGGGTTCATGCGAACGTGTCGTGATGTCGTGATGTCGTCACGTCGTCACTCCCTTCGATCCAGCGCCTCGACCAGCTTCTGCTGCAGTCTCTCACGGGCATGCGCGTCCAGCGGCCTGCCCTGGTAGTCGGTGATGTAGAAGACGTCCTCCGCGCGCTCGCCGATGGTCATGATCTTTGAAGTGTGTATGTCCACCTGCTCGGCCATGAACACCTTGCCGATTTCCGACAGCAGTCCGGGGCGATCGCCGGCGATAAGCTCCAGGATCGTGCGGTGGTTGACGCTGTCCTCGCTGAAATTGATCTGCGTTGTGGTCGAGAACATGCGGACCTGGCGGGGTGCGCGACGCGTAACGGTAAAGGCGACCTGGGCGGTCTTGCCCAGCGCCTCGCGCAGTTGTTGTTCCAGGTCGTAGATACGTGTGCTGTCTGTCAGCTCACTGCCGGTGTCCTCGAGGACGTGATAACAGTCGAGGCTGAAATCGCCCGCCATCGGCATGATGCGGGCGTCGACGATGTTGAGTCCCATCTGGTCAAGGAACGCAGTCGTGCGGGCGAAACTGTTCTGAGTGTGCGGCGTGTAGGTAAGCACTGCCGTACCGCCGCGACCCGTCTGCCGGCTCACAGCCACGAGAGGCGTCTTGTCGGTGTCGGTACGCTTCGCGAGCAGTTCTGTGTGCCACGCGATTTCATCCGGTGCAAAGCGCAGGAAATAGGCTTCGGTGAAGCGTCGCCACACTTCCGCGATCCGTTCCGGTCTCGTACTCGTGCGTGAGAGCAATGCGCGGGCCTGTGCCTGGTTTTCCGCGATCAGCTCGTCCTTGTCGATGGGGCTTTCCAGGCCGCGGCGCAACGCCTGCTTGGTGCGCTCGTAGAACTCCGCGAAAAGCGATGCCTTCCAGTTGTTCCACAGTTTCGGGTTCGTGCCCCGGACATCCGAGACCGTCAGCACGTAGAGGTAGTCCAGGTGGGTCTGGTCGCCCACGAGCCGGGCAAAATCATGAATGACCTTGGGATCGCTGATGTCCTTCTTCTGCGCCGTCACTGACAGCACGAGATGACTCTTGACCAGCCATGCCACGAGCCTCGCGTCGTATCTGGACAGTCCCTGCTCGAGGCAGAAAGCCTCGGCGTCGACTGCGCCCAGTTCGGAATGGTCGCCGCCGCGGCCCTTGGCGATGTCGTGAAAAATCGCCGCGAGATAGGCGAGTTCCTGCTTCGGCAGTGCCTGCATGAGGCGCGACAATGCCGGCAGCTCATCGTTGTACTTGGGCATCGCCAGCCTTCTTAAGTTGCTGACGACAAACAGCGTGTGGGCATCGACCGTGTAGGCATGAAACAGGTCGTATTGCATGCGGCCGACGATGCGACCGAATGCGGGGATATAACGACCAAGGACGCCATACAGATTCATGCGACGGAGTTCGTGTGTGACGCCGACCGGTGCACTCAGGATGTCGAAGAACAGGCGGTGGTTGCGTGGGTGTTGCCGGAATTCCTCGTCGATCAGCCATAAATGCCGGGTGATCTGCCGGATGGTCGAGGCGCGCACGCCGCGGATCTGCGAGTTCTGCTCCAGCACGACGAAAGCTTCCAGCAGTGCCGACGGGAAGCGGTCGAAGATGTCCTCGCTCGTGATCTCGAGGTAATCGTTGCGGATCTGGAAGCGCGCGTTGACCGGCACCGGAGGAATGCTCTGATCGGACAGGATGGCCTCGCGAAACAGCTGCAGCAGCAACTCGTTCAGCAGGCTGACATCCATTGCCGTGCGGTAATAGCGCTGCATGAACTGTTCGACCGCCAGCGTGTAAGTGGCGTCTTCGTAGCCGAACATCTTTGCCAGCTTGATCTGGTGATCGAACAGCAGGCGATCTTCACGCCGGCCCGTCAGCACATGCAGCGCGAAGCGCACCTTCCACAGAAAGGCCTGTGCAGTCTTCAGTTTCCTGAGTTCGCTGCGTGTCAGAAAGCCGTGGTCGACCAGTTCGTCGAGCGAATCGGCACCGAAATGCCGCTTGGCCACCCAGCCGATGGTCTGGATATCGCGCAGGCCACCAGGGCTCGCCTTGACGTTGGGTTCGAGGTTGTACGCGGTATCGTGATACCGGTGATGGCGCGCAGTCTGCTCCTGCACCTTGGCCTCGAAGAAATCCTTCGTGGGCCATACCCGTTCCGGGGCCAGTGCGCGGCGCATCGCTTCGAGCAGCAGTTCCGGTCCTGCCAGCAGCCGTGCTTCGATCATTGTCGTAGCGACGCTGACGTCAGCCGCACTTTCACGCTGACAATCGTCGATCGTGCGCACGCTGTGGCCGACTTCGAGGCCGATGTCCCACATGAATGTGAGGAAGCTCTCGAGTCGGGGTTGCCACGGCGTGTTCTCGCTCTTCGGCAGCAGCACCATGACGTCGATGTCGGAGCAGGGCGTGAGCTCTCCGCGGCCGTAGCCCCCCACGGCCAGCAATGCGATTTCCTCTGCATGCGGACCGACGTGCAGTTTCCAGGCCGAGCGCAGCAACAGATCGACGAGGCGGGCCCGGTCGCGCACCAGCCATTCGATCGGTTCGTCCTCGATGAAGCGCTGCCTGAGGCGCGTGTCACCGTCGAGCAGCGCCGTACGGAAGGCGCCCACCGAATGGCGGCCCTCCGCAAGGGTCTTGTCGATGCCGGGGAGATAGTCCCAGGGTGGATCGCTGGTGAACGTGTCCAGCTCTTCCATGTCCTGCGTGGTGACGGTGGGCATCGTTCAGGCCGCCCGCTCGGCTGCTCCGAGGGTCAGCACTTCGTAGCCGGTTTCAGTCACCAGCACCGTGTGTTCCCACTGGGCGGACAATGAGTGATCGCGTGTGATCACGGTCCACCCGTCGGGTAACAGGCGCACATGGCGCTTGCCGGCATTCACCATGGGTTCGATGGTGAAAGTCATGCCGGGGGCCAGTTCGAATCCCGTGCCGGGGTCCCCGTAGTGCAGGACCTGCGGGTCTTCATGAAAGATGCGGCCGATGCCATGGCCACAATATTCGCGGACCACCGAGAAATGATTGGCTTCGACGAACTTCTGGATGGAGGCACCGAGGTCGCCGAGTTTGAGACCGGGTCGAACGCTGCGGATGCCGAGCCACATGGCCTCCTTTGTGACCTCGACCAGGCGTTGCGCTGCCGGCGCCACTTTGCCGACCACATACATGCGGCTGGTGTCTCCATGCCAGCCTTCCTTGATGACCGTCACGTCAATATTGACGATGTCGCCCTGTTTCAGTCGCTTGTCGCCGGGGATACCGTGGCAGACGACATGATTGACCGACGTGCAGATCGATTTCGGGAAACCGCGGTAGTTGAGCGGCGCCGGTATGGCGCGTTGTACGTCTTCAATGTACCGGTGGCAGATCAGGTTGAGATCGTCCGTCGTCACGCCTGGAACGACGTGCGGCGTGATCATGTCCAGGACCTCCGCGGCCAGGCGTCCAGCGACGCGCATCTTGTCCTGTTCTTCGGGGGTCTTCAGCGTCACTTGCATGGGAGGGGCAGCCCGCAGGGGCCTCTCAAACCGCTGGAGAGGGGACAGCAGGCTGGGGTGACCTTCAGCGCCGTTGGATAAGCATCCGGTTTATGGTATAAAGCGCGCGCTTTTTTCGCAATCAAAACCACACACGTACCGTCACTTGCGGCGGGGTGCTCCGGAGACAGCCTTTACAGGGTGCGCCGGGGTCGTCGCAAGGGGTCCGTGGCGGCTCAACCCCGACAGGAGATTTGTAATGCCCAGCATGTCCATGCGACAGATGCTGGAAGCGGGTGTCCATTTTGGACATCAGACCCGCTTCTGGAATCCCAAGATGGCGACGTTCATTTTCGGTGAACGTAACCGTATCCACATCATCAACCTCGAGAAGACACTGCCCCTCTATAACGAGGCAGCGAACTTCATCAAGCAGATCGTCACCGATGGCGGTCGTGTGCTGTTCGTCGGCACCAAGCGCTCGGCGCGCGATTCGGTCAAGAAGGAAGCCATCCGCTGCGGCATGCCTTACGTCAGCCATCGCTGGCTCGGCGGCATGCTCACCAATTTCAAGACGGTCCGGCAGTCCATCCGCCGCCTGACCGATCTCGACGAAATGGCCGCCAACGGCACGCTCGAGCAGCACAACAAGCGTGAGGCACAGGGCCTGCGCCGGGAGCGCGACAAGCTCGAGCACAGCCTTGGCGGCATCAAGGAAATGGACGCACTGCCCGATGTGCTGTTCGTCATCGACGTCGGTCACGAGAAGATTGCGTTGAGCGAAGCCCGCAAGCTCGGGATCCCGGTTGTCGCCATCGTCGATACCAATTGTTCCCCGGAAGGCGTCGACTACGTCATTCCGGGTAACGATGACGCCATGCGCGCCATCCAGCTCTATACAGGCGGTGTCGCGGATATCGTCATTGAAGGCCGCGCCTCCTCTCCGGAAGTGCCTGTGGGCGAAGACGAGTTCGTCGAACTGGACGAAGAGGGCAAGCCTAAACCCAAGCCCGGTGCCGCACCTGCCCGTCGTGGCAGAACCGCTGCGGTGAAGAAGAAGCCGGTCGCGCGCAAGCGTCCGGACGTGCCTGAAGAAGTCGTCGAAGTCGCTGCGGCGGAAGAGACTCGCAGCGACGGTCCCGATTGCCGAGGACGTCGAATCCGAGGCCGATATCCTGAAGTTCACCGCCACCCGTCCGACCGGCAGGCGCCGCGGTGAACCCGGCGGCGAAGCAGAGGCGGAGTAATCCATGGCTGTCACTGCAGAAGCAGTCAAGGTCCTGCGTGAGCGCACGGGCGCCGGCATGATGGAATGCAAGAAGGCGCTGGTCGAGGTCGGTGGCGATCTCGAGGCAGCAGCCGAGCTCATGCGCAAGTCCGGGCTCGCGAAGGCTGACAAGAAGGCCAGCCGGGTTGCTGCCGAGGGCGTGATCGTCATCGAACGGAGCGCCGACGGCAAGCGCGGCGCGATTGTCGAGATCAATTGTGAAACGGACTTCGTGGCCCGGGAAGCGGATTTCCAGGGTTTTGCCGCGATGGTGGGCAAGCAGGTCCTGGCACAGCGTCCCGCGGATCTGGAAGCGCTGCTGGCGCTCAAGACCGCTGCGGGGACTACCGTTGATGAGCAGCGCCGGGTCCTGATTGCCAAGATCGGCGAGAACATCGGCGTGCGGCGTTTCTCTGTGCTGGAAGCGCCGAAGGTGCTGGGAACCTATCTTCATGGCACCCGCATCGGCGCCCTCGTCTCGCTGCAGTCGGGGATGAGGCGCTGGCGAAAGACATTGCCATGCACGTGGCTGCGATCAATCCGGCCCGCCTGTCCGCCTCCGAGGTACCGGCGGATGAAGTCGCCAAGGAGCGCGAGATCCAGGTCGACCAGGCGAAGAACGACCCGAAGAACAAGGGCAAGCCCGATGCAATCGTCGGCAGGATCGTCGAGGGTCGCATTGCCAAGTGGCTGAATGAGGTCACGCTGCTCGGTCAGCCCTTCGTCAAGGATGACAAGCTGACTGTCGGCCAGTACCTGGAGCAGGCTGGGGGTGTGGTGACCGCCTTTGCGCGCTTCGAGGTCGGGGCCGGCATCGAAAAGAAGCAGGAAGATTTCGCAGCCGAGGTGATGAAGCAGGCGGGACTCGGACCTTCCTGAAAACGGCGGTAGCGGACGTCTCTTGCCTGTCGATGTTAATGAGAACCCCGCTTGACGCGGGGTTCTCTATAATCGGCGCCCAAAGTAATGATCAGCAGCGACGATCAGCTTAAGAGGCCAACGATGGGAAATCCCCCTGAACCGAATTCGCGCCGAGGCGGCAGCAGCCTCAAACGAATCCTGATCAAGCTTTCCGGCGAAGCGCTCATGGGGAACGAGGATTACGGTATCGACCCGCTGATGATCAAGCGGATCGCTGCCGAGATTCGTGAAGTCCACGATCTGGGCCTGCAGGTGGCCATCGTCATCGGCGGCGGCAATATTTTCCGCGGAGCCGGTCTGGCCCGGGCAGGCATGGATCGTGTCACCGGGGACCACATGGGCATGCTGGCGACGGTTCTCAATTCCCTCGCGCTCCAGGACGCCCTGGAGTCACTCGGCACTTACGTGCGGGTGATGTCCGCCATCCGTATCAACGAAGTCTGCGAGGAATATATCCGCAGACGTGCAGTCAGGCATCTCGAGAAAGGTCGGGTTGTGGTGTTTGCGGCCGGCACGGGCAATCCCTTCTTTACGACGGACACCGCGGCCAGCCTGCGTGCCATCGAGATCGAGGCGGATCTGCTGCTCAAGGCGACCAAGGTCAACGGCATCTATTCGGATGACCCGGTCAGGAATCCCGCAGCCACGCGCTACAGCAGGCTCACCTTCGAAAAGGTGCTGACGGACCGCCTCAATGTCATGGACGCGACCGCCATCGTGATGTGCCGCGACAACGATGTGCCCTTGAGGGTTTTCGATCTCACCGTACCGGGTGAATTGTTGCGTATCGTGCGCGGTGAAGATGTCGGTACGCTGGTCACCAATGCGTGAATCGGGTCCGGCAGACGCAGCCGGTCTCAAGGTATCCGGAGTGAGCAACCATGATTGAAGACATCAAGAAAGACGCAGCAGAGCGCATGCAGAAATGCGTCGCGGCGCTGCGCAACGATCTCAAGAAGCTGCGTACGGGCAGGGCACATCCCAGCCTCGTGGACCATATCCGCGTCGATTACTACGGCGCCGAGTCGCCGCTGTCGCAGGTGGCCAATGTCACGGTGGAAGACGCTCGCACCCTGTCCGTAGTTCCCTGGGACAAGTCGATGGTGTCGGCCATCGAAAAAGCCATCATGAAGTCGGATCTCGGTCTGATGCCGAATACCGCGGGTGCAGTCATCCGTATTCCCATGCCTGCACTGACCGAAGAACGCCGCCGCGAAATGACCAAAGTCGTGCGCCACGAGGCCGAGAATGGCCGGGTGGCGGTGCGCAATGTCAGGCGGGATGTCATGAACGACCTGAAGGAGCTGCTCAAGGAAAAGCTCGTGTCGCAGGATGAAGACCGTCGCGCACAGGACGACATCCAGAAGCTGACCGACCGTTTCGTCGCCGAGATCGAGCAGGTGCTCGTCGAGAAGGAGAAGGAGCTCATGCAGGTCTGACCGGCCGCAGGTTCTTGCATATGCCTCCGTCTGCACCCACCGCTGTCGTGCCCCGTCATGTCGCCATCATCATGGACGGCAACGGCCGCTGGGCAGCCGCCCGCTCCCTGCCGCGCCATGCCGGACACCGTGCCGGACTCAAGGCCGTGCGGTCAACGGTGGAAACCTGTGCGAAGGCAGGAGTGGAGGTACTGACCCTGTTCGCTTTCTCGAGCGAGAACTGGCGCCGGCCGCGCGATGAAGTCAGCCTGCTGATGGCGCTGTTCCTTGAGGCGCTCGATCGGGAAGTCAACGAACTGCACAAGAACCGGATCCGCATACGGTTCATAGGGGACCTGTCGCAGCTTTCCCCGGCTCTGCAGGCCCGCATGCAGGCGGCCGAGCAGCTCACCGGCGACAACCAGCGCTTGACCGTGGTGATCGCGATGGCATACGGCGGTCGCTGGGACATCACCCGGGCCGCGGCATCGCTGGCGCGGCAATGCCTCGAGGGAAGTCTCACGCCCGACCAGATCGACGAACAGCGCATGACGGACGAGCTCGCCCTGAAGGGTCTGCCCGAACCCGATCTCTTCATCCGTACGGGTGGCGATCAGCGCATCAGCAATTTCCTGCTGTGGAATCTGGCTTATACCGAGCTCTACTTCTGCGAGGCGCTCTGGCCGGACTTCGACGCAGAGCAACTTCGCCTGGCGATTGAGCAGTTTGCGCTCCGGGAACGCCGTTTCGGCCTGACTTCAGAGCAACGAGCCAGGGCAGCGGAGTAGGCCGGTGTTGAAACAACGCCTGCTGACCGCGCTCGTCCTGGTACCCGTCATGCTGGTTATCCTGCTGGTACTGCCGCGGGTGGCGGCGGTCGCGGTGCTGACCCTTCTGGCGCTGCTCGGAGCATGGGAATGGTCGGCATTTCTGCGTACTCACCGGATCGCGATACGGGTGGGGTATGTCCTGCTGGTCGGCTTGCTGTTGATTGCCGCGTGGACCCTGGCCGTCAGTCCTTCGGGCCTGCAGGCGTTACTGGCCGCTGCCCTTGTCTGGTGGTTGATCGCGTTTCTGTGGCTGACCACGGTACCGGGCAAAGTGTCCGCCGCCGCCACAGCGCTTGCCGGCCTGTGCGTTCTGGTGCCCGCCTGGCTCGCGCTCACCAGACTGCAGCTGGCGGGACCACAGGGTCCACAGTGGGTGATCTTTCTGCTCGTGCTGGTGTCCCTTGCCGATGTCGGGGCATTCTTTGCAGGCAGGTATTTCGGGCGGTTGAAACTCGCGCCCCGCGTGAGCCCGGGCAAGACCTGGGAAGGCCTGCTGGGTGGTCTCTGCCTGGCGATCGCGGTGGCCTGGCTGGGGGCGTGGTGGTTTGCGGTGCCTGCCGGCCCCTTCCTCGCCCTCTGTACTCCGGTGGTCCTGATCTCGGTGGTCGGTGACCTGACCGAGAGCATGTTCAAGCGATTTGCCGGACTCAAGGACAGCGGCAACCTCTTTCCCGGGCACGGCGGCGTCCTGGATCGAATCGACAGCGTGACTGCTGCCGCACCGCTGTTCCTTGTCGGGCTGCGTTGGCTGGGGACGCTTTCGTGACGAAGCGTGCGGGGGTGGTAGTACTTGGCTCCACCGGCAGTATCGGCGTCAGCACGCTCGACGTGCTGACCAGGCACAAGGAGCGATTCAGGGTAGTCGCGCTGGGGGCGCATGCCAACTACCAGCGCTTGCGTGAGCAGTGCCTGGCCCACGAGCCGGCCTTTGCGGTGCTGACCAATCCGGCAGCCGCAAAGCAGCTCGAGGCAGAGTTGCAGGCAATCGGATCCCCGACCCGGGTTCTGGCCGGAGAGGCAGCCTTGAGCGACATTGCGGCCCATCCGGATGCAGACTATGTCATGGCCGCAATCGTCGGCGCGGCGGGTCTGGCATCGACTCTCGCCGCTGCGCGTCATGGGAAGCGTCTACTGCTCGCCAACAAGGAAGCGCTTGTCATGTCCGGGCCGCTGTTGATGGAGGCCGTGGCTGCAGGTGGCGCCACTCTCATTCCAATCGATAGCGAGCACAACGCCATTTTCCAGTGCCTGCCGGGCCCCGGTCCCGCGGCTCCGCAACGATCGGGGACCCGTGGCGTCCGGCGAATTCTGCTGACAGCTTCAGGTGGCCCGTTCCTGAGAATTCCAGCGGATGCCCTGGAAAATGTCACTCCCGACCAGGCCTGCGCCCATCCCCGCTGGGTCATGGGACGCAAGATTTCAGTCGATTCGGCCACGCTGATGAACAAGGGCCTCGAACTCATCGAGGCCTGCCTGTTGTTTTCCGTGACCCCTGCGACGGTGGAGATCGTTATCCACCCCCAGAGCATCGTGCATTCGATGGTCGAATACCTGGATGGCTCCGTGCTGGCACAACTTGGCAACCCGGATATGCGCACCCCGATTGCACATGCCCTTGGCTGGCCCGACCGGCTGGAGTCCGGTGTAGAATCCCTGAACCTTATCAAGGCTGGCAGACTCGAATTCGAGTCACCGGATTATCAGCGGTTTCCCAGTCTCAGGCTGGCGCGTGCCGCGGCTGAAGCCGGGGGAACGGCCCCAGCCGTGCTCAATGCTGCCAATGAAGTTGCGGTGGCGGCGTTCCTTGAGCGTCGGCTTGCCTTTACGAGGATTCCGGCCGTGATCGAACAAGTCATGAACGCTCACCCTGTCGTTGCAGTCGAAGAACTCGGAGATGTGCTGCGTGCCGATGCGTGGGCCCGCGAACGCGCAACCGCGTTTCTGACGCCCTTTTCGGGAGGTTCTGCATGACGACCCTGACGACTCTGTTGACCACTGTGCTGGCGTTCATCGCCGCCATCGCCATTCTCGTTGCCGTCCATGAGTTCGGTCATTTCTGGGTGGCCAGACGCCTCGGCATCAAGGTCCTCAAGTTCTCGATAGGCTTCGGTCGACCCTTGTGGAGCCGGACGGCCGCGGACGGCGTCGAATACGTCATTGCGTCGATTCCGCTCGGCGGCTACGTCAAGTTGCTCGACGAGCGGGAAGGGGTGGTGCCCCCGCAGGATCTGCCCAAGGCCTTTACCCGTGCGCCGGTCTGGAAGCGAATTGCAGTGCTGGTTGCGGGCGCCGGGTTCAACTTTCTGTTCGCGATCGTGGCGTACTGGCTGCTGCTGATGGCAGGGGTGCCGAATCTGAAGCCGGTGGTCGGTGAGGTCGTGCCCGATTCCATTGCCGCGCGTGCCGGCCTCAAGGCGGATGACGTGATCCAGCAGGTCGGCGGAAAAGCCGTTGCCACTCGGGAAGCCGCGCTGCTCGGTATTTTCGAGGACCTCGTTGATGACGGTACCGTGGCCATCAAGGTGTCCGGTCCCGCCGGTAGCGATCGTGAACTGCGCTTCGTCGTTGGCGATCGCCGCTCGGAACTCGCCCAGCCCGATGCCCTGTTTCCCGGGCTCGGGTTTGAATTCTGGGTGCCTCGCGTGCCAGCGGTAGTGGGAGCAGTCGTCGATGGAAGCCCCGCGCAACGAGCAGGCCTCAAGCCGGGCGACGAGATTCTCGCGCTCGACGGCCAGCCGGTCGCGAGCTTCCGCCAGCTTGTCAGCCTGGTTGAGCCGCGCTTTGACCGTGACGCGGTGCTGGATGTGCGCCGGGCCGGCGGCCAGGCTATCGTTCAGGTCCCGGTCAGGATCGGAGGCGATACTGTCGACGGCAAGCGTTTGGGTCGTATCGGTATCCAGCAGACGGCGGCTGGCTTTCCGCCCGAAATGGTCGCGTTGCAGAAGTACGGCCCTGCGGAAGCGTTCGTGAAGGGAGCTGCCAAGACCTGGGAGACGACAGCCTTCACGCTCAAGATGATTGGCAACATGGTCGTCGGCAACGTCTCCGTGAAGACGCTGTCGGGGCCCATTACCATCGCGGAGTTCTCGGGGGTTGCTGCGCGTCAGGGACCGCTCTCGTTCCTCAATATGCTTGCCTTGATCAGCATTTCGCTCGGTGTCATGAACCTGCTGCCGATTCCGTTGCTGGACGGCGGTCAGGTGGTTTACCAGCTGGCGGAACTGGTCAAGGGCCGTCCGGTCTCAGAGCGGGTGCAGATCCTCGGCCAGCAGCTTGGAATTGCGCTGCTGATCCTGCTCATGGGCCTCGCCTTTTACAACGACCTTGCCCGACATCTGGGCTGAGTACTTCAAACTCCGATGCTGCTCAGATTGTTTCGTTCATACGACGCTTGCGCTGGCTGCGGCGAGCGCCGTTTTCGCCCAGGAATTGCCGGCGGGAGCTCCGGCCGCTTCGGCCGCTGCCGCCGATTTCACCGTGGGCAATATCCGCGTCGAAGGACTGCAACGCATCTCGGAAGGTACCGTCTTCAACTACCTGCCCGTGAACATCGGTGACCGGCTGGACCGGCGCCGTATCGATGAGGCGTTGAAGGCCATCTACGCCACGGGATTCTTCCGGGATGTGCAGCTGCGCCGAGATGGGGGCACGCTGGTCGTATTCGTGCAGGAACGCCCGTCGATCGAGAGCTTCGACATCAAGGGCAACAAGGACATCAAGACGGAAGACCTGCAGAAGTCGCTGAACAATGTCGGCCTCGCGCCCGGCAAGACTTTCGACCAGTCGGTGCTCGATGACGTCGAGCGTTTCATGACCGAGCAGTATTTTTCGCGCGGCAAGTATGCGGTCAAGATCGACGCCAAGGTCGAGGAAGTGCCGGGCAACCGCGTGAAAGTGGCCATCGATATCGTCGAGGGTGCCCGTGCACGCATTCGCCAGATCAATGTCGTCGGCAACACCACGTATCCCGACGAGGAGTTGCTGGATGCTTTCAAGCTGAAGACGCCCAACTGGCTGTCCTTCTATCGCCAGGATGACCGCTACGCGCGCGAATCGCTGACCGGTGACCTCGAAACGCTGCGGTCTTTCTACATGGATCGCGGCTACGCCGATTTCCGCATCGATTCCACGCAGGTGGCCATCGCGCCGGAGAAGGACGACATGTTCGTCACCGTCAACGTGACGGAGGGCGACCAGTTCAAGGTGTCGGACGTGAAGCTCGCCGGCAAGATGGTCGTTCCCGAAGGGGACCTCAAGCGGCTGATCTTCATCAAGCCGGGAGACACGTATTCACGGCGGTTGATCACGCAGACCACGGAAGCAATGAACCTGCGTCTCGGCCTGGACGGCTACGCATTCTCCAAGGTCGATGCTGTTCCGCAGGCTGATCCTGAAACCCACACCATTTCGATGACGTTCCTGGTCGATCCGGGCAATCGCGTCTACGTCCGGCGCATCAATTTCAATGGCACGTCGAGCGTCAACGATGAGGTCTTCCGCCGCGAGATGCGCCAGCTCGAGGGGGGATATCTGTCGAACGCGTCAGTCGACCGGTCAAAGGAGCGCCTCCAGCGCCTGCCTTTCATCGAGAAGGTGGAGGTCGAGACGCACCCGATCCCCGGAGCCCCTGATCTCGTCGATGTCGATTTCGAGATCAAGGAAGGCCTGCCCGGCCAGTTCACGGCAGGTATCGGCTACTCCGAGTCGCAGGCGTTGATCCTGAACGGCGGCTTCACGCACACGAACTTCATGGGCACCGGCAATCGCGTAGCCGTCGACATCAACTCGGGCAAATACCAGAAGAGCTTCCAGTTCTCCCACACGGACCCCTATACGACGATCGACGGCGTGTCGCGCACGATCTCGATGGGCTACCGGGATATCACGCAGTACACGTCGGCAGCATCGGACTTCTCGACCAAGACCCTGAGCGCCGGCCTTGATTACGGCTATCCGCTGACCGAGTTCCAGAGTCTGCGTGCGGGGCTCGGTTTCCAGAAGTCAGACCTGTTCGCGCCCTACGGAACGACCGAGTCCATCGACTGGGTAACGCAGAACGGCAATCCCTATACCACGGACTATGATGGCGGGAATGGCGTCGTCGCGACCTTCTACGGCACCAAGTTCAATACGTACGAGTTGAACCTGGGTTGGGGTTACGATTCACGTAACCGGGCGATTTTCGCTGACCGTGGCGCGCGACACCGGCTGAATCTGTCCTACGCGCTGCCGCTCAGCGACGTGGAATTCTGGACGGCTCGACTCGACTCGCTGAAATTCATTCCCGTCTGGGGCGGGTTCACGCTGATGTTGAATGGTGAAATCAACTATGGACAGGCGCTCGGCGAGACCACTTCCTATCCGCCCTATCGGCTGTATTTTGCGGGTGGTCCCGAGTCGGTGCGCGGCTTCAGGGAAAATCGACTGGGACCGAAGGACAGCAACGGCAATCCGTATGGCGGCAACCTCAAGGTGGCCGCGCAGGTCGAACTGCTGCTGCCGGTGCCGGCAAAGCTCCGCAACAGTGCGCGGGCCAGCCTCTTTTTCGATATCGGCAACACCTTTGCGACAGAGGATGTCGTTTTCGTCGGTCGGGACCGCGTAACGCCGATCGACTACAGCTTCAGCTATGATAACTTGAAGCAGTCTGTGGGTATTGCAGTCCAGTGGCTGGCTCCACTCGGTGTTTTCCGGTTCAGCTACGGTGTGGCTCTGAACGCGGTCGACCCGGAGGGGATCTACTACGGGGACGAAACCGAAGGCTTCCAGTTCTCGGTCGGCCAGGCATTCTAGTCAAGTTTCTTCTTAGGGTTGAGGTTTGAGAACCATGAATAAATCCAGTCTGGCCGGTAGTGCGAGTCGGGCGATCGGGGTACTGATTCTGGCGGCCGCGGCGTTGGTACCGGTAGGTGCTGCGCAGGCACAGATGAAGGTGGGCGTCGTCAACGTGCAGAAGCTGCTGCAGGATTCCCCCCAGGCCAAGGTGTCGATGCAGGCGCTGCAGGATGAATTTGCACCGCGGCAGCGCGACATCGTGCAGCAGCAGACCACACTGAAGACACGCCAGGAACGGCTCAACCGGGATGGTGCCGTGATGGCGGAAGCCGAACGGCGCAATGTGGAGCGGGAAGTTCGCGAAGGCGAACGGGATCTCGCTCGCAAACAGAGCGAATACGTCGAGGATCTGAACGTCCGCCGCAATGAGGAACTCGGCAAGTTGCAGAATTCCCTGCTGCAGGAAGTCCAGAGTTTTGCCAAGGCGCAGAACTTCGATCTGATCGTCGGCGACGGTGTGCTGTTCGCCAAGGAGACGCTTGACGTGACACCGCAGGTGCTCGCGGCCCTGCAGGCCCGTGGTCCGCGCGCGACGCCTCCGCCTGCGGCCGCACCGAAGACCAATTAACTTCAGGTTCCCCGGGCTACATGGGCGCAACGCTGGCCGAACTTGCCGTTCGTTTCGGCTGCGTCCTGCAAGGTGATCCTGCAGTGCGCGTTCACAGGGTCGCAACCCTGCAGAATGCGGCGCCGGATGCTTTGGCATTCCTGGCCAACTCCAGGTATGTGCGTCATCTGGCAACCACCCGGGCAGGGGCGGTTGTCCTCGAGCCGCGCCTTGCCGGGAGCTGTCCTGTTCCGGCGCTGCTGAGTCCCAATCCGTATGCAACCTACGCACGGATTGCGGCGGAACTCCATCCGCAGCAGGCCACCGTTCCGGGCGTTCACTCGCGAGCGATCGTCGATCCTGCAGCCGAGATCGATGCCACTGCCAGCGTGGGACCCAACGTTGTGATCGAGGCGGGCGTTCGCGTAGGTCCCCGCGCCGTGATCGGCCCCGGCTGTGTCCTGATGCGCGGCGTCACTGTCGGCGCGGATACGCGGTTGTCGGCGACCGTCACGTTATGTGCAGCCGTGGTCATCGGCGAGCGTTGTATCGTGCATCCGGGTGTCGTCATCGGCGCAGATGGCTTTGGCCTTGCCCCCGATGCCGGGCGCTGGGTCAAGGTTCCGCAAACGGGTGGAGTGAACATTGGCAACGATGTGGAAATCGGCGCCAATACGACGATCGATCGCGGTGCCATCGAGGACACAGTCGTCGAGGAGGGCGTCAAGCTCGACAACCAGATCCAGATAGGTCACAACGTCCGGATTGGCGCGCATACGGCAATCGCAGCCTGCACGGGCATCTCCGGCAGTACCACGATCGGCAAGCGATGCCTGATCGCGGGCCAGGTTGGAATCGTGGGACACCTGAGTATCTGTGATGACGTGGTGATCACGGGCAAGACCATGGTTTCTTCTTCCATTGATAAACCCGGTATGTACTCGGGCAGTCTCCCGGCGGATCACACGGCGACCTTCCGCCGCAATGCTGCCCGGTTCAGGCAGCTCGACAGTCTCGCCCGTCGCGTTCACCATTTAGAAGGCGGCAGCCTGCCCGGCTCGCCCGACCCGGGCACCGAACCTGAAGGTTGATCCAATGACAGAACCCGAAGCCGCACCCGTCGCTGCCGCCAGCGACCTTAGCATCCAGACCCCGATCGATATCGATGAGGTGATTCGCCGGCTGCCCCATCGGTATCCGTTCCTGATGGTCGACCGCGTGCTCGAATTTGCGGCGAACAAGTCCATTCGCGCCCTCAAGAACGTCACCATCAACGAGCCGTACTTCATCGGACATTTTCCGCACAGGCCCGTGATGCCCGGCGTGTTGATGCTTGAAGCGCTGGCGCAGACCTGCGGTTTGCTGGCCTTCCTGACGGCGAATGTCTATCCAACCGAGCGGTCGCAGCTCTATTTTGCCGGCATCGATGCCGTTCGCTTCCGCAGGCCCGTCGTGCCCGGTGACCAGCTGATTCTGCGAGCGGACCTGATCCGCAGCAGGAGCGGCATCTGGAAGTTCAATACCGTTGCGGAAGTCGAGGGCAGCGAAGTCACTTCTGCCGAGATCATGATTGCTCCGGGCGACCTGAGCCTGTACCGGTCCGCGGTCGCTGCTCAGTAGGCCGTTCGTCAATGGCCATCCATCCCACGGCGTTGATTGCTCCAGATGCCCGGATTGCCGCAGATGTGGATGTGGGCGCGTATTCGGTCGTCGGGCCCGGTGTTGTCATCGGCCCCGGTTGCTGGATCGGACCACATGCAGTCATCGAAGGACCGACGACGCTCGGTCGTGAGAACCGGATCTTCCAGTTCGCATCGATCGGTGCGGCGCCCCAGGACCTCAAGTACAGGGGCGAGCCAACGCGACTCGAGATCGGCGATCGCAACACGTTCCGCGAGAACAGCACCATCAACCGGGGAACGACCAAGGCGGATCTCGTTACCCGGATCGGCAACGACAATCTCTTCATGGCCGGCTCACATGTGGGTCACGACTGCGTCATCGGCTCCCATTGCGTCTTTGCAAATTACGCGACGCTCGGCGGTCATGTTGTGCTTGGCGACTGGGTGCACATGGGGGGCTTCTCGGGCGTACACCAGTTCTGCAAGGTGGGCGCGCATGCGTTCATCGCCAACAATACGGCGGTCACCCGCGATGTGCCTCCCTTTGTCATGGCTGTTGGTCGTCCAGCCGAGCCGCACAGCGTGAACACGGAAGGGCTGAAGCGCCGTGGCTTTACCGCCGACAACATCACCCACATCAAGTCCGCCTATCGCATCCTCTATCGCTCGGGCCTCAAGCTTGCAGAAGCCACCGAACAGCTGGACGCCCTCGCGGCCGAGCACCCCGAAGTGAAACCGTTCGCTGAATTCCTGCGCGTCAGTGAGAGAAGCATTGTCCGCTAGGAATTCGGCTTGGGCTTCGGGCTCCAGGCTTCCGGTTGCAGATAACCACGCTGCTTCTGTCAATGAGTTCTTTCGAAAGCCCAAAGCCCGAAGCCCAGAGCCGCTCCTCTCCGCTCATCGTCCTCGTTGCCGGTGAAGCATCCGGCGATACGCTGGGCCAGCACCTGATTCGTGCGCTCAAAGAGCGAATTCCGGACGCGAGGTTTGCCGGAGTGGCGGGTCCCAAGATGATTGCTGCGGGGTGTACTGCCTGGGAGCCGTCAGAAAGCCTCGCAGTCATGGGTCTGTTCGAAGTACTGAAGCACTTGCCGAAACTGCTGGCCGTACGCAGGGCTCTGCTGCATCGCCTGCTCGCTGCTCCGCCAGCAGTTTTCATAGGTATCGACGCTCCGGAATTCAATCTGGGACTGTCTGCCAGGCTGCATGCCGCGGGCATCCGTACGGTGCAGTACGTCAGTCCACAGGTCTGGGCCTGGCGCCAGGGCCGCGTGCGCACGATTGCCGCGGCGGTGGACCGCGTGCTGTGCCTGCTGCCGTTTGAAAAGCAGTTCTATGACAGCCATGCAGTCAAGGCCGTGTTTGTCGGGCATCCGTTGGCGGATGAAATACCCCTCGAGGTCGATCGAGCTCTGGCGCGCTCGCAACTTGGGCTTGCCGTGGAAGGCCAGTGCATCGCCATTCTGCCGGGCAGTCGTCACGGCGAGGTATCGAGGTTGGGGCCCGATTTCGCGCGGACCGTCGACTGGGTAGCCCGCCATCGGCCCGCCATGCAGTTTGTCGCGCCGATGGTGAATGCCAGGATGAAAGCCCTGTTTGCAGGCTTCCTGAGCGAAGCGGGTGTGCGCGACCGGGTGCTGCTGCTCGATGGCCAGGCGCAGACAGCAATGGCCGCGAGCGATGCAGTACTGCTCGCATCGGGCACTGCAACGCTGGAAGCCACGCTGGTCAAACGCCCGATGGTCGTTGCGTATCGCTTGGGATTGCTCACGAGTCTGATTCTCCGCATTCCCGGAATCATGAAGTCGCCGTTTTTTGCTCAGCCCAATCTGCTGGCCAACCGCCGTCTCGTGCCGGAGTTCTTCAACAGGGAGGTCACTGCAGAGACGCTGGGTCCGGCGCTACTCGAGCAGATCGACCGAACCGATCGCGCTGACCTGGTTGCAGCATTTGCCGATATTCATCGCACGCTGCGCCGTGATGCGAGCAGTCGGGCGGCGGACGCGGTGGTGGAGTTGCTGGAGGAGAAGGGTATGAAGGGTGTCAGAGACGTAGAGACGTAGAGACGGAAGGGCGGGGGAACCAGATATTCAACGCCCATGACATCGCCACACTCCTCACATTCTCCTCGCCGGCGTCGTTGAAGCGGGCCCGGCACCGTAGCTCCATCGATAAATGCCACCGATTGGTTGAATTTGGCAGGCCGATAAATTAGGCTTCGTTGACAATCAACTTCTTTCAAATTATTTTTCGCCTCTTTCAAGTTATTTTTCGCGAAAATAGTTTCGGCGTCACGCCGCAACAATCCGTGTGCCGAAGCAAACGGAACTCAGGGGGAATACGATGCGTCTTGGTCAAAGCAAATTGCGTCCGCTGTCTATGGCGGTCACGTCCACGCTCGCCATCTGGGGTGGGGCCAGTCCGGCACACGCTCAAGAGGCGGCAGCCGCTGCAAGCAGCGTGGACGACATCATCGTCACGGCGCAGCGGCGCCAGGAAAACCTGCAGGACGTGCCGGTCGCGGTGTCGGCGATCAGCGGCGACACTCTGGCCACTCGCAACCTCTACTCGTTTCAGGATCTCGCCACGCAAGTCCCGGCTTTGAAGGTCATCCAGACCAATACTGATGCAATCCACCTTCGCGGCGTGGGCTCGGGCTACAATCCGGGCTTTGAGCAGGCAGTCGCCACGTTCATCGACGGCGCCTACCGACCGCGCTCGCGCTCATCGCGCGTCGCCTTGTTCGACGTTGAACGCGTTGAAGTGCTGAAGGGGCCGCAATCGCTGTTCTTCGGGGCCAACGCGGTCGCCGGCGCGCTGAATATCACCACCCGCCATCCGGGCTCCGAGTTTGGAGCCAACGCCACCGCCCTCTACGGCACGGAAGGCGAATACAATCTCGAAGGCGGCCTCACCGTCCCGTTGAACGATGACTGGTCATTCCGCATCGCGGCACGCACCCTCGGCATGGATGAAGGCTGGGTTAACAACATCACGACCGGCGATGACGGCCCGCAACTCGACACCAAGCAAGCGCGGGCGAGCATCCATTTCGGCGGCGACAATCTCACCGCCGATTTCCGCTATGACATCGCGCGCATTCGGGACACGGATTTCTTCTACCAGACGTTCGAGTGCCCGTCTTCAAACCCGGTGATCCCACCCGCTGGCGCGTGCGCGCGCGCGCTGGGGGTAGATCCGAATTTCGATGACACGATCGACTTCAGCACGTCGGGTGGCGGGCATCCTCGCACCGACACGGACATGGATGAGGCGGAGCTGACGCTTCGTTACGACCTTGGCTGGGGCACCTTGATCTCGACCTCGGTGTATGAGAATCAGGACTCTTTCCACCGCGCCGAACTTATTCCGGTCCCGGGACTGAGCCCGATCGGAACGGTTGATTACCTGCCGGTAGGGCTAGACGAGCAATTCGACATGTTCGGCCAGGAATTCCGCCTGGAATCCGCCACTGGCGGCGCCTTCGACTACATGGTCGGCGTCTATTACGAGGACAACTCGCTGGACGTGCAGGGGTCCGCGGGCAACTTCTTTCTTAATTTCGCGGCCTTCACGGGCGGCCTGATTCCGTCTGGCACGCCCATCGTTACCTGGACAGAGACCGGGATCACTTCGGAAACCGAATCCGTGTTCGGCTCGCTCAGCTGGAATGCGAGCGACGATCTTCGATTCACGGGCGGCCTCCGCTATACCACGGTCACCAAGGACGGTACGCGCCTGGCGTATGCCGGCGTCGGTGGTTACAGCGAACAGCCTCCCCCGTTCGTTCGGTTTACCGACCCTGCCGTGATGGCCGCCGCCCTTGCCGCTACCGGGACTTCGCCAGCCCCGTTCCCGGTTTCCGAACAGGAGTTCGATGAGTTGATGCCGTCGCTCAACGTCAGCTACGACATCAACGACGACACGATGACGTATGCCTCCTACACGACAGGCTTCAAAGCGGGGGGCTTCGGCGCGGCGACGCCCGACATTTTCGACTCCGAGACCGTTGATGCTTACGAAATCGGGCTGAAGTCGCGATTGTTCGACCACCGGCTCACAGCCAACATCGCGGTGTTCTTCGCGGATTACACCAATCTGCAAGAGACCTTCAACACGACGACCTCTACCGGGCAGTCGCAGGTTCTCATCCGCAACGCCGCGTCTTCCCGCTCGAAAGGCGTTGACATCAACCTGAGATACCGCGCCACGGATGCATGGACGTTCTGGGGCGACGCCGAATATCTGGACTCCTATTACGTGTCCTACCCCAACTCGCCGTGCAACCCGATCGAGACCTTCCTGGGCGCTCTGCCGGGTGGCACGCCTTGCCTCGCTTCGACCGGCACTGACGCCTCCGGCCGTACGCGGGCGTTCTCGCCGGAATGGAGCGGCACGGTCGGCGCTGATTTCAGTAAGCCGGTTGGTGGTCTTGAGTTCACCGCCGGTGTGACCCTGAACTTCACCACCGCGTACTTCACGCAATCGCTCAGCAGCTACATCACTGAGCAAGAGGCCTACACGAAGATCGATGCGCGCATCGGTCTGGGCTCGGAAGACGGACGATGGCTGGCGCAGATCATCGGCCGCAATCTGACCGATGAAGTGACGTCGCAATATCGCTCGTATCTCCCGGGCAACAGAGGTTCGGGGCTCGCGACCGTTGACCGTCCTGCGTCGGTCGCATTGCAGCTCACCATGAACTGGTAAGAACGAACTGCACGAGCCAATCCGCGCCGAACGGCGCGGGTTGGCTCAGGTTTTATAAGGCAACGTCAGTGCAGGATCGCGCGCCAAAAGCGCTCCGTACCGGGTATCGCTTATCTGCTTATCGAAGGGTCGATTGAGCGCGAGGTGAAGTGATCGGGTTCAGTCGTCTGGTTGTGTCGCAGCGAGATGCTCCTCTGCTCGCCGGGGTCGACGAAGCAGGCCGGGGTCCGCTGGCAGGCCCGGTTTATGCGGCGGCGGTGATTCTGGATCCCGCATCGGCCCATTTACGGCATTCGCGATTCCAAGAAGCTCACTGCGGCTAATGCGCGAGTGGCTGGCAGTCGAGATCCGGCGGAACGCGTTGTCGTGGGCAGTAGCCAGTGCCGATGCCACCGAAATCGACTCGATCAATATCCTGCAGGCGACCCTGCTGGCCATGCGCCGCGCGATCGCAGGTCTCTCGGTGCGGCCGCGGCACATCAAGATCGACGGCAATCGTTGCCCGTCGCTTGAGGGCCTGGACCTGACGTGCAGTATCGAGGCCATCGTGAAGGGGACGACTCTGTTCAGGCCATCGGGGCAGCGTCGATCCTGGCGAAAGTCGAGCGCGATGCCGTGATGCGGTCGCCCTCGCACGAGCTGTATCCGCAGTACGGCTTCGCCGTGCACAAGGGTTATCCCACCGCGATGCATATCGCCGCGCTGAAGCAGCACGGTGCCTGCCCCGTGCACCGGCGTTCGTTTGGGCCAGTCAGGGCGGTGATGGAGATAGGGGATAGGGGATAGGGGATAGAGACCAAAGGGTTGCGGGCCATGTCTCGCGTTTCTCAGGAACTGGACTGCGAGTCTCGTTAATCAGATGCCCGTCAGCGCTTGCACGCGATTTCGCTAATGCATTTCCTGACTTGCTGTTTCGCTCCGAGTCAATCTCCAATTGTCTGTCGGTTCCGCTTATTCTTTCACCTCGTGGGTGCGCCGCTACCGGGTGCTTTGCTCTGATACTTCACTATCCCCTATCCCCTCCTCTCATGTCCTTCGTCCACCTCCGTCTGCACACCGAATACTCGCTCGTCGACAGCGTGATTCGCATCGCCAGCGAGTATGGCGAGGACGGCAAGCGCACGGTGCAGGGTGTCATCGATGCGACGGCCGAAAAAGGCATGCCGGCGCTGGCGCTGACCGACCAGTCGAATCTTTTTGGCATGGTCAAGTTCTACCGGGCAGCACAGTCGAGAGGCGTCAAACCGCTGATTGGTGTGGACGTCTGGATACGGGATGCAACCGACGAGCGAGTTGAGCCTGTGAAACTCGTGCTGCTGTGTCAGAACGATGTGGGGTACCGGAATCTCACGCAACTCGTCAGTCGTTCGTATCTGGAAGGGCAACATAAAGGTCGCGCCACGCTGGATCGTGGGTGGCTGACGGCCGAAACACTCGCAGGCCTGATCGTGTTGTCGGGCGGCGCCGAAGGGGATGTCGGACGCGCCATTGTGGGCGGCAGGAGCACAGATGCCCGAGCTCTGGTGGCGAGCTGGCTGGCATTGCTCGGTGATCGCTACTATCTGGAGCTGCATCGGACGGGTAGGGAGCATGAAGAAGCCCACATCGCCGGTGCGCTCGCGCTTGCGACGGAGTTCGGCGTGCCCGTCGTCGCAACGAATGATGTCCGTTTCCTGGCTCCTGAGGACTTTGCTGCCCACGAAGCCCGCGTGTGTATCCACGCAGGGACCCTGCTCGACGATCCTGGCCGTCCGCGCCGCTATACCGACCAGCAGTACCTGCGCAGTCCGGCCGAGATGAGGGAGCTGTTCGCGGATATCCCGGAAGCCCTGGAAAATACCGTGGAGATTGCGCGGCGCTGCAGCCTTGACCTCAAGCTCGGTAGATCCGTGCTGCCGGCCTACCCGGTACCGCAAGGGATGACCACCGAGGGGTTTCTGCGGCAGGAGGCCGAACGCGGCCTGCAGGCGCGACTGGACCGCTTTGCCGCTCACCCGGTACCAGGCGTGCGCGTCATTCCTGCCGACGAGTATCCGCGACGCCTCGCGCTTGAACTTGACGTCATCTGCCAGATGGGATTCGCCGGTTACTTCCTGATCGTTGCGGATTTCATTCGCTGGTCGCGCGACAACGATGTGCCGGTCGGTCCCGGCCGCGGTTCCGGTGCAGGGTCGCTGGTCGCGTATTCACTCGGTATCACCGATCTCGATCCGTTGCAGTACGACCTGTTGTTCGAGCGCTTCCTGAACCCCGAACGCGTCTCGATGCCCGACTTCGATATCGACTTCTGCATGGAGGGACGCGACCGGGTCATCGACTATGTCGCCCATCGCTATGGCAGGGAGCGGGTCTCGCAGATCATCACGTACGGCAGCATGGCAGCGAAGGCCGTGGTGCGCGACGTCGCTCGCGTGATGGGCATGAGCTACGGGTTCGCAGACTCGATCGCCAAGCTGATTCCGTTCGAACTCGGGATCACGCTGACTGGAGCACTGGAGAAGGAGCCGGAACTCAAGCGTCGCTACGACAATGAAGACGACACGCGCGAAGTCATCGACCTGGCACTGGCGCTTGAGGGTCTCGTGCGGAATGCCGGCATGCATGCCGGCGGGGTCGTCATCGCGCCGTCGCTGATCACCGATTTTGCACCGCTGTACTGCGACGAGAACGGCGGCAGCCTCGTGACGCAGTTCGACAAGGATGATGTCGAGGCAGCCGGCCTCGTGAAGTTCGACTTCCTGGGGTTGCGCACGCTGACGATCATCGCGTCGGCGCTCAAGACCATCAATCGAGAGCGCGCGCTGTTGGGAGAAGGCCCGCTCGATATCGCGACGCTGCCCATGGATGACGTCGCGACCTACCAGTTGCTGCAACGGGGCGATACGACTGCAGTATTCCAGCTGGAATCGCGCGGCATGAAGGACCTGATCCGGCGGTTGCAGCCGGACTGTTTCGAGGACATCGTCGCGCTGGTCGCGCTGTTCCGGCCGGGTCCGCTGCAATCCGGCATGGTCGACGACTTCATCGCCCGCAAGAAGGCCGATCGCGGCGCGCCCGGTGCCGGCATCATCGACTACCTGCATCCGGACCTGAAGCCGGTGCTGGCGCCCACGTACGGCGTGATCCTTTACCAGGAACAGGTCATGCAGATTGCGCAGGTTCTGGCGGGCTATACGCTCGGCGGCGCGGACCTGCTCAGACGTGCGATGGGCAAGAAGAAGGCCGAGGAGATGGCCAAACAACGCTCGGTGTTTGTCGAGGGAGCGACTGTCCGCGGCGTAGAGCCGAGAGTCTCGGCCTACATCTTCGACCTGATGGAAAAGTTTGCGGGCTACGGCTTCAACAAGTCGCATTCCGCTGCGTATGCCGTGTTGTCCTATCAGACTGCCTGGCTCAAGACGCATTATCCGGCCGCCTTCATGGCTGCCGTGCTGTCGTCCGACATGGACAAGACGGACAAGGTGGTTACGCTCAAGCATGAATGCGACAAGATGAACCTGACCGTCGAGCCGCCGGACGTCAATGCATCCCGATACGTGTTCGCCGTCTCGGGAGAGCGCAGCATCCGCTACGGGCTGGGTGCCATCAAAGGCGTGGGTCAATCCGTGGTTGAGGCCCTGATTGCCGAGCGTGAGGCGCATGGGTCTTATGCGAGTCTGGGAGACTTCTGCCGCCGCAGCGATCTGGCCAAACTGAATCGCCGCGTATTCGAGGCGTTGATCCGCTCGGGAGCCCTCGATTCGCTTGGGCCGAATCGCGCCACCCTGATGCACGAGCTGCCGGCGGCGCTGCAGCTTGCTGACCAGAGCCTGCGCGCTCACGCAGTAGGACAGAACGACATGTTCGGCCTGGCAACTCCAGTCCTGGCGACGAGTGCCGAGCGACGCGTCGAGATTCGTCCAGAGTGGAGCCGGCGCGTCAGGCTCGAAGGCGAGCGCGAAACGCTGGGCCTCTACCTGACCGGGCATCCAATCGAGGAGTACGCGGCCGAGCTCAAGATGCTGACCAGCGGCCGCATCGTCGATGTGGCGGGGGAGCGGCCGGCGGTGATGCCGACCGAGGGTTTCCAGTTTCGCGGCAAGCCCGTCACGGTGGCCGGCCTCGTGCTTGAAGTCCGCAAACGCGGCAATCGCACGACCTGCGTGCTCGACGACAGCACGGCGAGGCTCGAGGTTTCGTTGTTCGAGGACACTTTCCAGCAATACCGCGCGATCATCGCCAAGGATGCGGTACTGATCGTCGAGGGGAATCTGCGGTTCGATGAGTTCATCGAAGACTGGCGCCTCAATCCGAAACGCATCGTCGATATCGATCAGGCTCGCGAGCAGATGGCAAGGCGGCTGATCATCCGCTGGCCCGAAGCGAGCCGCGAACCTGCAGCGGGACGGGCTTTCATGACGGCACTTGAGCAGATCCTCAAACCCTGCCGTCCGGGACTCTGTGGGGTCACGGTGCATTATCAAGGCGACAGCGCTCGCGCAGCGCTGGCCTTGCCTGACAGCTGGACAGTTCGGCCCACACGCGAAATGATCGAGAAGCTGAAGCAGTTGGCGGGCGACGAGGGTGTACGGCTGATCTATCCGCCGCGTGACCTGCAATGAATGAGTCGGATGCTGAACTGATCGAGCTGAAGATCGCTTACCTTGAGCGTGCCAACATCGAACTCAGCGATACCGTCTATCGCCAGCAACAGGAGCTGGATGCCTTGCGGCTCCAGGTGTCGGCGCTCGCGAGTCGCGTCGACTCACTGAAACCCGACGCTGACCAGTACACGGCGGAGCAGGAACGTCCGCCGCACTACTGACTGAACGGTCAGGACGTGTAGCCGCGCTCGCCATGTGACGCGAGATCCAGACCTTCGTTTTCCTGTTCAGCATCCACTCTGAGGCCGGTGGTTGCCGCAAGCACTTTCAAGATCACGAAGGTCATGCCACCGCACCATGCCGCTGTGGCGCCAATGCCGATGGCCTGGACCGCGACCTGCTTCGCCACGGTCATGCCCTCGGCCAGTCCGGCTCCACCGAGCGACAGGTCGACAAACACGCCGGTCAGCAGTGATCCGACGACCCCGCCCACTCCATGAACCGGGGAAACGTCGAGCGAATCGTCGATATGCAGTCGCCTCTTCAGCAGCTGCGTAGCACCGAAACAAACGACACCGGCGATGCCGCCAATGACGATGCCGCCCAGCGGCCCCGCGAATCCGGAAGCGGGTGTAATCGTGCCAAGGCCGGCGACCATGCCGGTGACGATGCCGAGGACCGAGGGTTTGCCGTACTTCGCCCACTCCATGATCATCCAGGCAAATGCACCGGCAGCCGCACCCATGTGGGTGACAAGCATCGCCATGCCGGCACTACCATTGGCGGCGAGTGCGCTGCCCGCATTGAAGCCGAACCAGCCGACCCACAGCATGCCAGCGCCCAGCACGGTCAGCGGCAATGAATGGGGCGCCATCGCGGTTTCGGGAAAGCCCCGGCGCCGGCCGATCACGATCGCGGCGACCAGCGCAGCCACGCCTGCGTTGACGTGAACGACGATGCCCCCTGCAAAGTCCAGGACACCCAGTTGCGCGAGCCAGCCGCCGCCCCATACCCAATGCGTGACGGGTGCGTAAACCAGCAGAAACCAGAGGACGGTAAAGCCGATCACCGCGCTGAAGCGGATTCGCTCGGCGAAGCCACCGATGACCAGTGCCGGCGTGATGATTGCGAACGTCAGCTGGAACATGGCGAATACGGTTTCCGGCAGCGTACCGCTGAGCGAATCGCGCGTGATGCCCGAGAAGAGAGCCTTGTCGAAACTGCCGATGAATCCCTGCAACGGACCGCCATCACTGAAGGCCAGGCTGTAGCCGCACACCACCCATAGCAGTGATACGACGCACGTGATGGCGAAACACTGCATCAGCACGGACAAGACGTTCTTCACGCGCACCAGGCCGCTGTAGAACGCAGCGAGACCTGGCAGCGTCATGAACAGCACCAGTGCCGTGGCGGTCAGGATCCAGGCGGTGTCGCCGGAGTCGATCCCGTGGCTTGTGCACTGGCCAATGCAGGCAGCAATCCTGAGGGCAGCAACACAGAGTACCGGCGTGCGGCACGCATCGAAATCGTCATGCAATAGTTCCCCCGATTGTCGATGGTCGATGCCATGGCGCCGCCTTCGCCCCGATCAGTTCGGGGCTGTTATTTGGTGCAGGATATGTGAGTTCATGGCATCAATTGGTGCGGACGAACTGCAGGTTCCGTGCCTGTCTGCCAGAGTCATTGGAAACAGGGGGTTACGGAAAATCGATGGGGAATATCCAGGCATCAATGCACGGCAACGGGGCAAAGCAGAGTCCATGCTGCACTGTTGTGGGTCAAAACGAATGCACCGCTCTGCGGCACTGGCAACGTCAGAGTGCACCCGTGGTCAGCGGGCGCAACGAGACGATGAGGTAGTCCGTAGCGAAGGTCGCAGGCTTGTAGCAGGGCGCCGATGCCGCTATTGTCGCCGCTGCTTTCAAGGAACACAGAACGCGCTATGCCCATGAGTTTTCTGGAATTCGAGCAGCCAATTGCGGAGCTCGAAGCCAAGATAGACGAGCTGAAATTCGTCTCGAACGATGCCGAGGTGAACATCGGCGAGGAAATCGCGCGTTTGCGTGCCAAGAGCCGGGTCCTGACGACCAGTATCTTTGCGAACCTCACTCCCTGGCAGATTACCCAGCTCGCGCGGCATCCTCAGCGGCCGTACACGCTGGATTACATCGCCACGATCTTCACGGAGTTCCAGGAACTGCATGGCGACCGGATGTACGCGGATGACTGGGCCATTATCGGCGGTCCGGCGCGGCTCGATGGCCGGCCGGTGATGGTGATCGGCCAGCAGAAGGGGCGGGATACCAAGGAACGGGTGCGGCGCAACTACGGCATGCCGAAGCCCGAAGGGTATCGCAAGGCACGGCGGCTGATGGAGCTGGCCGAGCGGTTCAATCTGCCGATCGTCACGTTGATCGATACGCCCGGCGCCTACCCCGGCGTGGGTTCGGAGGAGCGCGGGCAGAGTGAGGCCATTGCCCGGAACCTGTTTGTCATGTCGGCGCTCAAGACGCCGATCGTGAGTGTCGTGATTGGTGAAGGAGGCTCAGGCGGTGCATTGGCCATCGGTGTCTGCGATCGCCTGTTGATGCTTCAGTACAGTGTCTATTCCGTCATCACGCCAGAGGGCTGTGCGACCATCCTGTGGAAGAGCGCCGACAAGAAGGAGCTGGCAGCCGAGGCGATGGGGATGACAGCCGATCGCCTGAACAAGCTGGGTCTGGTCGATGAAGTGCTGCGCGAACCCTTGGGTGGAGCGCATCGGGATCCGCAGGCCATGGCTGACGCGCTGAAGACTTCGATTCTCCGCCACCTGAGCGAACTCACGGCGCTTGCACCCGATGAGCTGCTTCGCCAACGTCACGATCGCATTCGCGGGTTCGGCGTCTACAGCGGCGGTTGATGGAGACCTGCAGAGGTCCGGCAGGCTGGGAGTAACTTCTGACCGCGTTCTCCGCTGCTGCACTGGAGGCAACACTCTCTGCCTTGCGCCCCGCAGGCGCGAGCGGCGACGTATGCGTCGCCTTCAGCGGGGGCGTCGATTCCACGGTATTGCTGGTCGCATTGGCAGAGATGAGGTCAACGGGCTGGCCCTGCCGGATCAGGGCTGTTCACGTCGATCACCAGCTGCATGCCGATTCGGCGGTGTGGGACGAAATGGGTGCGTCCCTTGCGGCGACGCTGGGCATCCCTTACCTGAGCGAACGCGTCGTCGTGCCGGTTACCGCAGGGCAGGGCGTGGAAGCCGCGGCCCGGGAAGTCCGCTATGCAGCGCTGTATCGCACTCTGCAGGCCGGTGAGACGCTGTTGACTGCCCATCATGCAGACGACCAGTTGGAAACGGTTTTGCTGGCGCTGATGCGCGGTGCCGGTGTCCGCGGATTGGCCGGAATGCCTCAGAGTGTGACCTGCGGACCTGGCTGGCATCAACGACCGCTGCTCGAGTACCGCCGGAGCGACCTCGAATTGTGGGCCCGCGAACGCCGGCTGAGCTGGATTGAAGACCCGGCGAATCGCGACGGCAAATACCGGCGCACTCTGATTCGTCACGAGGTGGTTCCTGTGCTGCGCGCGACCTGGCCCCAGGTGGCTGCCGTCGCTTCGCGTTCCGCCCGGCATCTGGCGGAAGCGGCCGTGCTGCTCGACGAACTTGCTCGTCTCGACCTGCAGAGGGCGGCAACAGGGGAATGTCTGCGAGTCGCGGCGCTCGAAGAGCTGTCTTCGGCCCGGCGCAGAAATCTGCTGCGGTTCTGGCTTCGCGACCGAGGCCTTTCCATTCCCTCTACCGCCAAGCTGGCTACGCTGGAGCACGACATGCTGGTCGCGGGGGCAGACCGGCATCCGGTGGTGACGTGGAGGGGCGCCGAAGTCCGTCGACATCGCGGCCTGCTCTACGCCAGCGTGCCTGCGCCAGAAAAAACCGGTGGCTAGCTCAAGTGATGAAAGAGCCATTGCATCACCCTGCTAACCCTCAATCGCAGCTTTCTTCGCACGGCCTCTTCCAGTAGACTGATCTCCCGTCGCGAGGATGGCGGTGGAGAGTGCTCCAGCCCTCCCGCAATCCTCTTTCTCCTCCATCGACGGTGCCCTTCATGACGCGTTTTATCTGTGTGACTGGCGGCGTCGTTTCCTCGCTTGGCAAGGGAATCGCTGCGGCCTCTCTCGGCGCCATTCTGGAAGCCCGCGGTCTGAAAATCAGCATGGTGAAGCTGGATCCGTATATCAATGTGGATCCGGGCACGATGAGCCCGTTCCAGCACGGCGAAGTGTTCGTCACGAACTGACGGTACGGAGACGGATCTCGATCTCGGCCACTATGAGCGGTTTGTCCGCACGACGACCTCGCGCAACAGCAATTTCACCACCGGACGCATATACGAGCGCGTCATTGCCAAGGAGCGTCGGGGCGACTATCTCGGCGCCACGGTTCAGGTCATCCCGCACATCACGGACGAAATCAAGCATTGTATCCGCATGGGTGCGGGCGACGCCGACGTCTGTATGGTCGAAATCGGCGGCACCGTGGGCGACATCGAGTCCCTGCCGTTCCTTGAAGCCATCCGCCAACTCGGCGTCGAGCTGGGCCGCGACAATGTGCTCTACATGCACCTGACGCTGGTGCCTTACATTCCCAGCTCCGGCGAGATCAAGACCAAACCCACGCAGCACTCGGTGAAGGAGCTGCGGTCGATCGGTATTCAGCCCGACGTGCTGTTGTGCCGCTGCATGGATCCGTTGCCGGCAGAACAGCGCCGCAAGATTGCGCTGTTTACCAATGTCGAGGAGCGGGCTGTCATTTCGGGTGTCGACGCCGACGACATCTACAAGATTCCACTGCTGCTGCATGACCAGGGTCTGGATGACATCGTCGTCCACAAGCTGCGCCTCGACGTGCCGCCGGCTGACCTGAGCGAATGGCGCCACGTCGTCTCGGCGAAGAGCAATCCCGATGCCACCGTGAACATTGCGATGGTGGGCAAATACGTCAACCTCCGGGATGCCTATATTTCGCTGTCCGAGGCATTGACGCATGCGGGCGTGCGCACCCGGACCCGCGTGAATGTGCAGTTCGTCGAAGCCACTGATGTCGAAAAGCATGGCACAGAGCGGCTGCTCGGTATGGACGCCATCCTGGTTCCAGGCGGGTTCGGCGAGCGCGGCATCGAGGGAAAGATCCAGGCCGTCCGGTTCGCTCGCGAAAACCAGGTTCCGTATCTCGGCATCTGCTTAGGCATGCAGTTGGCGATTGTCGAGTACGCGCGCAACGTTGCGTCGCTCGGCGATGCGCACTCGACTGAATTCAATCGCGGCACGCCGCATCCCGTCATCGCGCTGATCGCCGAATGGCAGGATCAGAAGGGCACCCTCGAGCAGCGCGACGCGAATGCCAACCTGGGCGGAACGATGCGCCTCGGTGCCCAGGAATGCCGCATTTCGCACGGGTCACGAGCCCACGAGATCTACGGCACGGATGTCATCATGGAGCGGCACCGGCATCGGTATGAATTCAACAACCATTACCTGCAGAAGCTGATGAGCGCCGGACTGCGCTTCTCCGGATTCTCGCGGGACGGGCTGGTGGAGCTGATCGAATTGCCCAATCATCCGTTCTTCATGGCCTGTCAGTTCCATCCGGAGTTCCGATCAACGCCGCGCGATGGACATCCACTGTTCACCGGCTTCATCAAGGCGGCACGCGCTCATCAACAGGCCCAGCTGCCGGCGGTTGCGAGCGCGTGAAACTCCTGAACTTTGTCGTCGGACCGCAGCAGCCGTTCTTTCTGATCGCGGGTCCCTGTGTCGTCGAGAGCGAAGGTCTGGTCCTGGACACGGCTGGCACGCTCAAGGAACTGACGACCCGACTTGGCATCCCGTTCATCTTCAAGTCGTCGTTCGACAAGGCCAATCGCTCATCCGCAAGGAGCTTCCGTGGCCCCGGCATGGAAGAAGGCTTGAGAATTCTCTCCGAGGTCAAGCGTCAGCTGGGCCTTGCCGTTCTGACGGACGTGCATGAAGACACGCCGATGGCCGAGGTGGCGTCTGTTGTCGATGTGCTGCAGACGCCGGCCTTTCTGTGCCGTCAGACCAATTTCATTTTGAATGTCTGCTCGCAAGGCAGGCCCGTCAACATCAAGAAGGGCCAGTTCCTGTCGCCCTGGGAAATGCAGAACGTCGTCGACAAGGCGCGCTCCACGGGCAATGAACAGATCATGGTCTGCGAGCGCGGCTTTTCCTTCGGTTACAACAATCTCGTGTCGGACATGCGCTCACTGTCGGTCATGCGCGCGACAGGATGTCCCGTGGTATTCGACGCCACGCACTCGGTGCAGTTGCCGGGCGGCAAGGGTTCTGTCATCGGGAGGCCAGCGCGAATTCGTGCCCGTCCTTGCAAGAGCCGCCATTGCTGCGGGCGTTGCGGGCGTCTTCATGGAAACGCATCCCGATCCGGACAAAGCGCTTTCCGATGGGCCGAATGCCTGGCCGCTCAAACGGATGGAGTCGTTACTTGAGACCTTGCGGGATTTGGATAGAACTGTAAAATCAAAGCCTTATGAGGAAGACTTAATATGACGAAGATCGTCGACATCCGCGGCCGCGAGATCATCGACTCGCGTGGCAATCCCACCGTGGAGGCCGATGTCATGCTCGAGTCGGGGATTGTCGGTCGCGCTGCCGTCCCGTCAGGTGCATCAACAGGCTCACGCGAAGCCGTTGAATTGCGCGATGGTGACAAGCAGCGCTATCTCGGCAAGGGAGTCCTCAAGGCAGTTGCCAATGTAAATGGCGAGCTCAAAAAGGCACTGCTTGGGCTTGATGTGAGTCAACAGGCCGTGCTCGATCAGCGCATGATCGAACTCGACGGCACGGAGACCAAAGCGCGGCTCGGCGCGAATGCATTGCTCGCCGTGTCGCTGGCAGCGGCGCATGCAGCTGCCAGAGACAGGAAGGTTTCGCTGTTCCGCTATCTCGGCGGTCCGGGGCCGAAGACGTTGCCAGTGCCGATGATGAACATCATCAACGGCGGTGCCCATGCGGACAACAGCGTCGATATCCAGGAATTCATGATTCTGCCGGTGGGCGCACCGTCGCTGTCCGAAGCGCTGCGCTATGGCGCAGAAGTGTTTCATACGCTCAAGAAGGTATTGCACGAGCGCAAGCTCGCGACTGCAGTCGGTGACGAAGGCGGGTTCGCTCCTGACCTGCCATCGAATGAAGCAGCGCTCGAAACGATCCTGGAAGCAATTGACCGTGCTGGCTACAAGGCCGGGCGCGACATCTACCTCGGCCTTGATGTGGCGAGCACCGAGTTCTTCGCGGATGGCATCTACACGCTCGAGTCCGAGAACCGCCGCTTTACTGCTGCGCAGTTCGTCGACTATCTGGATGGCCTGGTCGGCCGTTTCCCCATCATCACGATCGAAGACGGCATGAGCGAAGGTGACTGGGATGGCTGGGCGCAGCTGTCGAAGCGCCTGGGCAAGCGCGTGCAGCTCGTCGGCGATGATCTGTTCGTGACCAATACGAAGATCCTGAAGGAAGGCATCACGAAGGGAATCGCCAACGCGATTCTGATCAAGCCGAACCAGATCGGCACGCTGACGGAGACACTCGCAGCCATCGACATGGCGGCCGATGCCGGCTATGCGTCGGTCGTGTCGCATCGCTCGGGCGAGACCGAAGACTCGACGATCGCGGACATTGCCGTGGCGACGCGAGCCACGCAGATCAAGACCGGCTCGATGTCGCGTTCCGATCGCATCGCCAAGTACAACCAGCTGCTGCGCATCGAAGCCGAGCTCGGCCGCGACGCGAAGTATGCAGGTGCTGAGGCGTATCCAATCACGTTGCCGGGAGCAGCGTGCTGAAATGAAGGTCATCGCCGCAACCCTTTTCGTCCTGCTGGTGCTGCTTCAGTACCGCTTGTGGATCGTCGAGGGTGGCATGCGTGAGGTCTGGCATCTGCGCGCCGAAGTCGGCGTACAGAAGGAAGAAAACGACAAGCTGGTGGGCCGCAATCGCACGTTGATTGCCGAAGTACAGGATCTCAAGAAGGGCAAGATCGCCGTCGAAGAACGCGCGCGCACCGATCTCGGCATGATCGGGTCGCGGGAAACCTTCTTCCAGGTCGTGCAGCCGGAGGCGGCGCCTGGTGCCGTTGCAACCGGCCAGTAATGGCGGGGTGAGCAGCGCATTGCTCGTCAGGCCATGATCACAAAATACTGGGTCATCATTCCTGCTGCGGGCAGTGGCCTGCGCATGGCGGGCAACGTTCCCAAGCAGTACTTGCCGCTTGCCGGCAGGACAGTTCTCGAGTGGTCGATGGCGCCGTTTCTGGCCCGTAACGAGTTCCATGCTCTCGTCGTCGCGCTTGCACCCGGTGATGAGCAGTGGGCTCAATTGCCGATGGCCGGTGACCATCGGATCAGGACGGTAACGGGTGGCAGGGAGCGTGCCGACTCGGTTCGCGCCGCTCTCGCTGTGATTGCGGAGCACGCGCACGCCCAGGACTGGATTCTCGTCCATGACGCTGCGCGACCCTGCCTGGATGACGCGGATCTCGACCGTCTCATGGTCGCGCTGGCAGATGATCCGGTTGGTGGCCTGCTCGCCGCACCGGTCCCCGATACGCTCAAGAGGGCCGGGCCTGACGGACGCGTGGATGTCACGATCTCGAGGGCGCAGATGTGGCGCGCCCTGACCCCCCAGATGTTTCGCTACGGTGTGTTGTGGCAGGCGCTTGAGCAGCGCATTGCCGGTGGACAGATTACCGATGAGGCTGCCGCCGTTGAGAGCCTGGGTTTGAAGCCGTTGCTCGTCGCCGGACGCAGCGACAACCTGAAGATCACCGTGCCGGAGGACCTTGCGATCGCCGAGCGCCACCTTGCCGCTCGCAGGTAAGATGCGATCCGCAACCACTTGATGGACCGTCCGGATGGATGACAACTACTCGCCATTGACTGCCTTGAGGATTGGTCAGGGCTATGACGTGCATGCGTTCTGTCCCGGTGATCACGTGGTTCTGGGAGGCGTGCGTATTCCGTACCAGCAGGGCGTGAAGGCGCATTCCGATGGCGATGTCGTCATTCACTCACTGTGCGATGCGCTGCTGGGTGCGGCCGGCCTCGGTGACATCGGCATGCATTTTCCTGACACCGATCCCCGCTGGCGGGGTGTCGACAGTCGCCATTTTCTGCGTCAAGTGCGCGCTCTGCTCGCGGAACGGGGCTATGGGGTCGTCAACATCGATGTCACGGTGCTGGCTGACGCACCGCGCCTCGGAGTCCACCGCGAAACCATGCGCGCGAATCTCGCAGCTGACCTCGGCATTGCGCCTGATCGGGCGAACATCAAGGCCACCACCAGCGAAGGGCTCGGGTTCATAGGGCGGGATGAAGGATTGGCCTGCCACGCCGTGGCGCTGATCCAGAAGCGTGCATAGGCGGGCCCGCTGAATGCCTGCATTTCCTGAGTTTGATTCGTTACCGCGTGCGTGGGGCGATGCCATTGCCACCGGGCGGCTCAAGGCTGAGCCGGAAGATTTTGTGGTACGCGAGTGGTTGGGTTTTGAGCCGGACGGCGAGGGTGACCACCTGCTTCTGACGGTACGGAAGCGTGGGGCCAATACTCACTGGGTCGCGCGAGAGCTGGCGAAACGGGCTGCGTTGCATCCCCGGGAAATCGGGTACGCCGGCATCAAGGATCGACATGCCGTTACCGAGCAGGCCTTTTCACTGCCAGGCCGGATGCTCGATCCTGCCGCGTGGGTCGGATTTGCGGGTGAAGGATTCGAAGTCGTCGCCGCCAGTCGACAGCGTCGCAAGCTCAAGCGGGGGTCGCACAAGGGCAACGATTTCCGCATCGTGGTGCGGGAGGTCGCCGCCAGCCGCGAGAGACTCGAGGAGCGCCTCGTGCACATCGCCAGTCACGGGATACCGAATTATTTTGGTCCGCAGCGTTTCGGTCGCAACGGGCGGAATCTGGAGGTTGCGGAAAGCTGGTTCAGCACCGGTAAGTCTCCCTACGATCGGCTGGAGCGCAGCTTTGCGCTGTCAGCCGCGAGAGCTGCCTTGTTCAACGCGGTTCTGGCTGCCCGGGTTACCGGGGGTACCTGGAATCGGTTGCAGGACGGCGATGTGGCCAACCTGGATGGCAGCGGCAGCATTTTTCCGGTTGCAGCAGTTGACTCCCTGTTGAAGGATCGCTGTGAGCAGCTTGATGTCCACCCCACCGGTCCGCTGCAGGGTCGCGGCAATTCCAGGACCGGCGCTGCGGTCGCGAGCCTTGAGGATGCGTCAGTGGCACCATGGCAGCACTGGGTCCATGGCCTGGCGGCTGCGGGACTCGAACACGAACGGCGGCCTTTGCGGCTCCGCGTCCAGGATCTCACCTGGAATTACGACGGCACGAATCTCGAGATCGCCTTCCGCTTGGGCAAGGGAGCATTTGCCACTGCTGTGCTCGCCGAAATCATCGAGCCAGGCAGCGCTGCAGACATTGATGAAGGCGAAGAGGCATGAATTATTTCCTGATCAACACGTAGACCGCGCCGCTGCCGCCGTCGACGGCTCGGGCCGAGCCGAAAGCGGCAACGGGATCACTCTGCCGCAGCCACTGGTTGACGACGTTTTTGAGGACCGGACCGCGCGGTCCGGAGCGACGGCCCTTGCCATGGATGATGCGTACACAGGTCAGGTTTCTCGTGACGGCGTTGCTGATGAACTCGCGCAGGACCAGCCGGGTCTCCGCTGAATTGAGGCCATGCAGATCGATTTCCGCTTCGACGAGGTATTCGCCGCGCCGGAGTTTGCGCAGCACGGTTTCCGGAACGTTCTGGCGCCTGAATGTCAGCTCATCGCCCGTTTCGAGCAAAGCGGGGTCGACTGCTGGCAACAGACTCTCTTTCAGTACCTCCTGTTCATCAGCACGTCTGAAGCGCGCCTGCGGAACAGGTTTGGGCTTTGCGGGGCGTGCAGCAGCGGCGCGGAGCCTGCGCACGTCGCGCACCGCTTCGCGGAATACCGAGTCTTCTTCGTCTCGACGCTTGCTCATGTCAGCCTGGGTCGTCCGCCATCGTTTACAGGTCGATGCAAAAGTCTATCCATGCCTTTTGCATCGGGATCCGGCGAAAAGCGTGGTTTTCACCGGCTCCCAAAATCAATGAGTTGAAACTCATCGATAGGCCCAAGTCGTCCGTGACTCGGAGCAACAGGGTGTTGCAACGAGTTTTGCATCACCCCGTTGGCGTCGCAAACTATCGGCGCCGCGCTCGATTCCAGTATAGTCAGCGAGGGACTGCAAAACCATTTGCCGCCCATCCCTCTGACGCGGCTCCCTGGATTGTCTCTTTGTGAAACTTCTCATCAGCAATGACGATGGTTATCGAGCCGAGGGCCTGCGCTTTCTGGTCGACGCCATGAAGCCGCTCGCCGACATCACCGTCGTCGCCCCGGACCGCAACCGCAGCGGAGCCAGCAACTCGCTGACGCTTGATGTGCCGCTCCGGGTGTTTCCTTACGGCAAGGACATGTTCTACGTGAACGGCACGCCCACCGATTGCGTGCACCTCGCGATCTCGGGATTGTTTGACTACGAGCATGACATGGTGATTTCCGGGATCAACGATGGTGCCAATCTGGGCGATGACGTGCTGTATTCGGGCACGGTTGCCGCAGCCGTCGAAGGCCGGTTTCTGGGCCTGCCTGCCATTGCGGTGTCGCTGGTGTTTGATCCGGCGTTGCCGGATGCGGGGCATCATTTTGCGACGGCTGCGCGGGTTGCGGCGGAACTCCTGTTGCGATTGCAGCGTTCGCCGCTGCATCGGGCGACCATTCTGAATGTCAACGTGCCGGATGTTCCATTTGAGTCGCTCAAGGGGTATCAGTCCACACGGCTGGGTGCGCGTCACCGCTCGGAAGCAGTCATTCCGGCCCGCGATCCGCGGGGTCGACCGGTCTACTGGATCGGCGCCGCAGGTGCTGGTGAAGATGCGGGTCCTGGCACGGATTTCCATGCGGTGGCCACTGGTTACGTATCCGTGACGCCTCTGCAGATCGATCTCACGCGGCATACGGCCATTGATGATATTCGCGACTGGCTGGGTGGGCGCGAATCATGACGGATGCCCGCAGGTCCGGTATCGGCATGACTTCGGCGAGGACGCGTGAACGGCTGGTGCAGCGTCTCAAGGATCAGGGCATCAGGAATCCCGCGGTGCTTGACCAGATTCGCAATGTTCCCCGGCACATGTTTGTCGACGAAGCGCTCGCCACGCGGGCCTATGAAGACACCGCGCTGCCCATTGGTCTCGGCCAGACGATCTCCCAGCCTTATGTCGTTGCCAGGATGACCGAAGCGTTGCTGGAAGGGACTGCGCCTCGCAAGATTCTCGAAGTGGGAACCGGATGCGGTTATCAGACGGCCGTGCTGTCGCCACTCGTCAGCACCATCTACAGCATCGAGCGCATCGGTGATCTGTTGACCAGAACCAGAGTGCGGTTACGTGACCTCAACATCCGCAACGTGCAGTTCCGCCACGGCGACGGGTTCAAGGGCTGGGTCGCCCATGCTCCCTACGATGCCATCATCGTGGCGGCGGCTCCGGAACTCATTCCCGATGCATTGCTGAAGCAGTTGAGTCCAGGTGGCCGCCTGATCGCTCCCATCGGGCCTGAAGGCCGGCAGGAACTGCGGCGCGTGGTGCGCAGGGGCGATGACTACCATCAGGAAATGCTCGGTCTCGTCAGCTTTGTGCCGTTGCTGAAGGGGCTTGGTTAGTATCGACAGGGATTCTCGGTCGGTCGGGGAAGCCTTTTCAAAACCGTCAAAAACAGGAAGTTTTTGCGGAAACTCCATGGACGGATTTACGGCGTTTTTGAAAAGGCTTCCCCGACCGACCGAGAAGACCGTTTCCTCTGAGCGACCCGCAGCCTGACCCAGGCTCCGCTATTCTCCATCCATGAACGTTCCTGGACTCGTGGTCCGCTCGGGCGTCCTTTTCACTGCGACCTGTCTTGCGGTCCTGCTGACGCTGACAGCGGGATGCGGCAGCCAGGCTGTGCGTCCTGGTGCGACCTACACGGTGAAGCGGGGCGACACGCTGTATTCCATCGCTTCGCGCCATGGTCTCGACTATCGTGAAGTCGCGCGCTGGAACCGGATCGGCAGCGACTATGTCATCCATCCCGGGCAAGTGATCTATCTCGTTCCGTCGAACCGTCAATCGGCCCCTGCAGGAGTAACAACCCCGGTATCGGCAGGCAATATCGACTCGAATCCACAGCGGGCAACACCTGCATCTGCAGCCGTGCAGTGGTCCTGGCCAGCGGACAATACCAGCGTGACGGTGACGGCTCGGCCCAATAGCAGTGTGGGGCTGACGATGGCTGGACAGCTGGGTCAGCAGATCCGCGCTGCTGCGGAAGGTAGTGTGGTCTATGTCGGGTCGGGGTTGGCGGGGTATGGGCAGCTCGTCATCATCAAACATAACGACACGTATGTGAGCGCGTATGGTCACACACAGACCGTAGCTGTCAACGAAGGCGAACGAATCCGGGCAGGGCAGCCGATCGCGACGATGGGCGAAGGACCGGGGCAGCTGCCGATGCTGTATTTCGAGATCCGTGTGAACGGTCAGCCCACCGATCCATTGCGCTTCCTGCCCAGCAGGTCGAATTGAGATGCACTGCTTTCAGGGATTGCCTGACGGCTTCGCGAAGAAGGGATGAAGGATCGACGCAAGCAAACTAGACCCATTCCATTCATCAATAGCGGTATTGCACTTGCATTGCCTGTGTGCCTAACATGCGGCCCATTGTCGCCGGCACGACTATTGGCAGCGGTAGTACCGGGACGACCCGGAGAAGACGCAGGGGCGAGGGGGGATTCGAGGTAACAGCGCCAAGAAGTACAAGAACCGAAAACAACAAGAAAAAACGCCGTCGCGCCGGGTCTATGACCTGTGCAGCAATGACGGGTTGGTCGAACGAACTTCAGTCTCCTGCGTCTTCCCCCGGTCGCCCCGGCCGGGGGCGGTGAATCAACGTGAAGCCGTGACGCGGTGATCGCGTGATCCGTCGGAATTCACGACTATTGATCTGCCGCTCGCCGTCACCGCTCACGGATCACGCTTCACGTCATCACGCAGCAGCAATGCTGCGACCACGCGACGATCCTCCGCGACCAGGATATTGAAGGTCCTGCAGGCCGCCGCCGTGTCCATGACTTCAAAGCCGATTCGCTTGCCAAGTAGTGCTGCCATGATCGTGCGATCGGGAAAGCGCTGCTTCGTGCCGGACCCCAGCAAGATGATTTCAGGCTCCAGTGCGATGACCGGCTCGAAATGCGCCAGCGTCAGGTCGGCAAGAGTCTGCGGTGGCCAGCGTGGGTCGAGCGTCTCCGCAGTCAGCAGGCAACTGGTGTGGATCACCTGTTCACCGACGCGCAGTTCTCCCGGAGTGAAACTGCGGACGAGATTGACGCCCGGGCCGGTTTGCAGCGTGATTTTCATTACCAAATTCAATCAGAGAGTAACAGGGCGATGCAAATTATTTGCGGCGCCCTGTTACTCGGAGTGACGGAACTCGGCGAAATCGATGAGCTCGAGCTCATCGATTTCGGGAGCCACTGAAACTCAAGCTTTTCGCTGGCTCCAGATGCGAAAGGCAGGGACAGACTCTTGCATCAACTTGTCAGCTGGTCACGCTATCATCTCTGCGCATACCCCTCTTCAGGCGCGACATACCCATTGACCTCCGCTACAGCGAAACCCGCGACTTTCCAGCTTGCGATACAGGGATTCATTGAGGCCTGGTCCCGTGCCGGCGAATCGCGGCCGCCAGGATTGCCGGCGCTGCAGAAGCTGATTCGCCGCGGATCTGTACAGGAGGTGCGACACTCGCAGCAAGGTCCGGAAGCATGGCGACTGCAATTGCTGGATCTCCTCGGCCTGCAGGCGGATCGCTGGCATGCGAGCCCACCTGTTGAATGGCTGGGGCAGGGCGGAGAACCGCAATCCGGTTCCTGGCTCGGAGCGGAGTTCGTCCATCTCGAAGTTGGCAGTCAAAGCACCCTGTTTCAGCGGATAGAGGCGCTTGCGCTCGACGACGCCGAGGCTCTGGTAGATGCACTGCGCTCCGAGCTCAGGTTTCCCGGAATCGAGGTACTGGCCCCGCCCAGGCGGCAGCAAACGACCCAGCTGTTTCTGCATTCTGACAACCCTGTCGAGGCCGTCTGTTTCCCCGCCGATTTCGCCGCGGCCACCGAGCTGCGGGACGTCCTGCCTCGGGGAAGTGACGGCCCGCTGCTACGTCGTCTGCTGACGGAGGCGCAGATGGTGCTGCATGACCATCCGGTGAATGCAAGGCGGGAACGACGCGGCCTCCGCCGGGTGAATGCCATCTGGTTGACGGGTCTCGGTGAGTCCGATGGACTGCGGCCTCTATTGTTGCCACGGATCGCCAGCGATGACATTTACCTGAAAGGGTTGTGCCGGTTGCACGGAATGCAGATAGAACGCGTTCCGGATTCCGCTTTCGACGTATTGAATACCCGGGACCCCGGACTGGTGGCCCTTCTTGTTGCCGAGTCCGACGATGCATCGACCGCACTCGGCATGCTCGAAAGGAACTGGTTCGCACCACTCATCGGCGCGCTGGAGAAGGGGCGATTGTCCGCAGTGGAGCTGGCGCTGGACCACCACCGTGTGCATCTGGACAGATCGGGCTTGCGACGCTTCTGGAGACGAGGCCGCCTGCTCTCGGGGCTATCGCAATGAGTGCCAAGATCCTGCGTCGTCAGGCCGCCGGGGCAGGCAGCATTCCGGGCAGCATCCATCCTTTGCTGAGACGCATCTATGCGGGACGCGGCGTGTGCAGTCCGGAGGATCTGGAGCTTGGACTTGATCGCCTGATCCCGATCCGCGAGCTAGGGGCTATTGATGCAGCAGTGGAGCTGCTGATCCGGCATTTTCATGCTGGTGGACTCATCACCGTCATCGGCGACTTCGATGCCGATGGTGCGACCAGCACGGCGCTGATGGTGCGGCAGCTTCGCCGACTCGGATTTCCAGACGTCGATTTTCTCGTGCCGAACCGCTTCGAATACGGCTATGGCCTGACACCGGAGATCGTCGCCCTCGCGGCAACCAGGCGCCCTGCGCTCATCATCACCGTCGACAACGGCATTTCGAGTCATGCGGGCGTCCAGGCCGCAAGGGAGGCAGGCATCGAGACACTCATTACCGATCATCATCTGCCGGCCGCCACCTTGCCTGCAGCGGCGGTCATCGTGAATCCCAACTCGCCGGGTGAGCGCTTTCCCAGCAAGTCGCTCGCAGGGGTGGGCGTTGCCTTTTACGTGATGGCCGCATTGACGCGCGCCATGCAGGACCAGGGGATGGTGACGGACCCCAAACCAGTGAGCGATCTGCTCGATCTGGTGGCGCTCGGTACGGTAGCGGACCTTGTTGCCCTTGATCACAACAATCGCATCCTTGTGCAGCAGGGGTTGCGACGGATCCGCGCCGGTCGTTGCACGCCCGGATTGCATGCGTTGCTGGAAATCGCCGGCAAACGCATCGAACGCGTCGTTGCGGCGGATCTGGGTTTCCAGGTGGGTCCACGGCTGAACGCTGCGGGCCGTCTCGATGACATGACCATCGGTATCCAGTGCCTGCTGACCGACGATCCTGCGAATGCGCGGCTGCTGGCCGGCAGGCTTGCGCAACTGAACCAGGACCGCAAGGAGCTTGAACTACGGATGCAGCAGGACGCGCTTGGCAGCCTTGGCCGTTTGCGCGCTGACGACGATTCATTGCCGCTGGGGCTGTGTCTCTTTGAGGAGGACTGGCATCAGGGTGTCGTGGGCCTGGTGGCATCCCGTGTCAAGGAGCGTACCCATCGACCGGTCATTGCATTTGCCCGGGCGGAAGCCCTGATGCTGAAGGGCTCGGCCCGTTCGGTGCCGGGCGTGCATATCCGCGATGTTCTGGATGCCGTCGCAACGCGGCATCCGGAGCTGATTCATCGCTTCGGTGGTCATGCCATGGCAGCCGGGCTCACGTTGGCGGTGGATCGACTCGATGCATTCCGCGTCGCCTTCGACGACGAAGTCAGGCGCTGGATGACGCTGGATGATGCCCACGGGGTCATTCATTCGGATGGGGCAGCTGGTGGACGGTGATTTCGTCCTGGAGACAGCGCGGCTACTGCGTGATGCGGGGCCATGGGGGCAGGCCTTTCCCGAGCCCACTTTTGACGGGCGCTTCAGTGTTCTCGAGACTCGCATCCTGGGAGACAGGCACCTCAAGCTGAAATTGCGCGCCAGCACTGATACAGGTCTGCCTGGTCCTCTGTGCGAAGCCATCGCATTCCGGTATTTCGACCACGAAGAGGCGGCCGAGGTGTTCGGGGGGCAGCAGATCGATATCGCCTATCGCATGGACGTCAATGAGTACGGCGGGCGCGAACGGCTCCAGCTGCTGATCGAGCATCTGGAGATCGTGAGCAGTGAAACGTGAAAGGTGCAGCGTCAGAAATCGGCCGGAAATATTTTGTGATCCGGAAAGCGCTATCGGAAATCTTGCCGCTTCACGCTTCACGGTTCACGTTTCACCCCTTTCCCTGCTACCATTCGCGCCCCTTTGCATCGCGTATCCGGCCCATGGAAGTCAATCTGATCCGCCGCAGCCTGGAAGACCTCAACGAGCGCTATGCACTGCTCCGGGGGTTTCTTTGAGTACGACACCAAGAGCGAACGGCTCGCTGAAGTAAGCCGCGAACTCGAAGATCCGGCGATCTGGAATACGCCGGACAAGGCCCAGGAACTCGGCCGGGAGCGCGCCCGCCTTGAGCAGGTCGTGGCCATGCTCGATCGCATACGGGCAGCACTCAACGAGGCACGCGATCTTCTTGAGATGGCCGTCGAGGAAAACGACGAATCGACGGCTGAGGGTGTAGCGAGGGATCTCACCCGCGTAGAGACCGACCTCAAGCAGCTCGAATTCCGGCGGATGTTCCCTGGACAGATGGATCCGCACAATGCATTCCTGGATATCCAGGCGGGAGCGGGCGGCACAGAGGCGCAGGACTGGGCGCAGATGCTCCTGCGGATGTACCTGCGCTGGGGCGATGCACACGGCTACAAGACCGAAGTCATCGACATCAGCAACGGCGAAGTGGCGGGTATCAAGGGCGCGACGATCAGTTTCACGGGTGACTATGCGTACGGGTGGCTGCGCACCGAAACCGGTGTCCACCGCCTCGTCAGAAAGTCGCCCTTCGATTCAAACGCACGGCGCCACACGTCGTTTGCTTCCGTCTTCGTCTCGCCGGAAGTCGATGAAGACATCAATATCGAAATCAATCCGGCCGATCTCAAGACCGACGTCTACCGTTCGAGCGGTGCGGGCGGCCAGCACGTCAACAAGACGGAATCCGCGGTGCGCATCACGCACATTCCGACCGGCATCGTCGCTGCCTGCCAGAACGAGCGCAGTCAGCACAAGAATCGCGACTTCGCGATGAAGATGCTGAAGGCCAAGCTGTATGAGCTGGAGATCAACAAGCGGAATGCGGCGGCCCGGGTGCTGGAAGACTCGAAGTCGGACGTCAGCTGGGGCAACCAGATCCGTTCCTACGTGCTCGACCAGTCGCGTATCAAGGATCTGCGCACCAATATCGAAGTCGGCAATACCACGGCCGTTCTGGACGGTGATCTGGACCAGTTTCTGGAAGCCAGCCTGAAGCAGGGACTGTAGGAGAACAACAATGACGGATGCGACGCCTCCCGTTGACGAAAACAAGCTGATTGCCGAACGGCGCGCCAAGCTTGACCGGTTGCGGGAGAAGGGACAGGCGTTCCCAAACGATTTTCGTCGTGATGCGCTGGCCGAACAGTTGCTGGTGGCATATGGCGAGCGGCCAACCGAGTGGTTCGAAAAGAACACGATTCCTGCCCGGGTCGGTGGCCGCATCATGGTCAAGCGCATCATGGGCAAGGCCAGCTTCGTCAAGATCGCGGACCGTTCGGGACAGATCCAGCTGTTTCTGCAGCAGGAACCGCTTGGGCTCGCCTATGACGAGTTCAAGACGTGGGATGTGGGCGACATCGTGGCGGCGGAGGGTGCGCTGTTCAAGACAAAGACCGGCGAACTCTCGGTGCGCGTCGACAGGATCAGACTGCTCGTGAAGAGCCTGAGGCCGCTGCCTGACAAGTGGCACGGGCTCGGCGACCAGGAAATCCGCTACCGCCAGCGCTATGTGGATCTCATCATCAATCCCGAGAGCCGCGATATCTTTCGCGCGCGAACGCGCATCGTGAAGTACCTGAGGGATTTTCTCGATGCGATGGACTACCTCGAGGTCGAGACGCCGATGCTGCAGACCATTCCCGGCGGCGCGGCGGCGCGACCGTTCAAGACGCATCACAATGCGCTCGACATGGAGATGTTCCTGCGTATCTCGCCTGAGCTGTACCTCAAGCGACTCGTGGTGGGGGGCTATGAGCGCGTCTACGAGATCAACCGCAATTTCCGCAATGAAGGACTCTCCACGCGGCACAATCCGGAATTCACGATGCTGGAGCTCTACCAGGCCTATGCAGACTTCCGTGACCTGATGGAACTCGTCGAACGCCTGATCCATGGTCTGTGTGATTCGTTGCTCGGCACCCGGCAGGTGAAATACCAGGACCAGGTTTTCGAGTTCGGCCAGCCCTTCCGCCGCGTTACCGTCGAAGACCTGGTCGTGCACTTCAATCAGGGCGTCGAGCGTGAGCGATTGCGGGACGTGGCTTACCTGCGCAGCCTCTGCGACCGGCTGGACATTCCGTGGAAGCAGGAGGATGGCCCGGGCAAGCTGCAGATCGAGGTATTTGAAAAGACGGCGGAGCACCGCCTGCTGCAGCCGACCTTCGTGTACAGCTATCCGGCGGAGGTGTCGCCGCTTGCGCGTCGCAATGATTCTGATCCGTTCATCACGGACCGCTTCGAGTTTTTTGTGGGTGGCCGCGAGATTGCCAATGGGTTCTCCGAGCTCAATGATTCGGAAGACCAGGCGGCCCGCTTCAAGGAGCAGGCATCCCGCAAGCATGCCGGTGACGAGGAAGCGATGTTCTACGACGCCGACTATATCCGCGCCCTGGAGTATGGCTTGCCGCCGACCGCGGGCCTCGGCATCGGCATCGATCGCCTGGTGATGTTGCTGACCAACTCGCCTTCAATTCGCGACGTGCTGCTGTTCCCGCATATGAGGCTGGAGACGTGAGCGTGAAGCGTGAAGCGTGAAGCGTGAGACGTGAGCAGTGAGCCGTGATATCCGTGCATCCGTGATCCGTCACGCGTCCTGCATAAGCTTCGTTGCAGTATCACGTGTTCACCGTTCACGGCTCACGTCATACGGCAACGGTCAGTGGCCAAGTTCTACACCTCTGCGCCGTCGCCAGTTCGAGCGCTGCATCCCTCTGCGCCAGACTCACCACCGCCAGCAACTCGCAGCCTTCCGGTGTTGCGGCTGCATCAACGACATCACCTGCATGCTGGTCGCCCTGCAGGATGCGGGTTCCCGGCTGCGGCGGGGGGCAGGCTGCGCTGAAGCGGAACATGCGCCGCTTGATTGCGCCGCGATATTGAGTGCGCGCGATGATCTCCTGGCCCGTGTAGCACCCCTTGTCGAAGCTGATGCCGCTCAGCAAATCGAGATTCAACATCTGCGCGACGAAACTTTCGTGCGTCTCGGGCAGGACCTGCGGCAGTCCGGAGCGGATCTCCGCCAGACGCCATTGCGTCTCCACGTCGCCTTCGACTCCGGTGTACGGGCGCGGCAGTGGCAGGGCCGAATACCAGAAATCGCTGCTGTCCGGTCGTGACCAGGCTGATGCCAGTGCAGGATCCTGCGATCACCAGCCTGCAGGAGCTGGCCCGGCAGGGCAGGGCAGGGGAGATTCGCAGCGTCGAGCGATTCCCGGGTTCCCGTCTGCAGGACCCACGTACGACCGGGCTCGGTAAAAGCCACTTTCGAGCGCAGCACGTACTTGCGCAATCTTTGCAGCGTAATCGTGACCATCGATGCGGGCAGCAGAAGCAGAACGCTGCTGTCGAGCGGCACCAGGGTTAGAATCGCCTGTACCCGACCCTGCGGCGAATTGCAGCTCGCGAGTTGACTGACGCCGGTGTCAAGGCTGGCGATGTCGTTGCTCAACTGGCCCTGAAGAAAGGCACGGGCGTCCGCACCGGTCACGAGGATCGGTTCGAGGAAACTCAATGAAGGCAGTTGGGGGGCAGGCATGAGGTAATGGTAACCGCAATTTCCACAAGGCCCCTCCGACAGGTTGATTGGCGGGTGCTTTTAAGCAAACTTCCGCATTTTCAAGGCGTGCGCTTTCTGGCAGACTCCACGCTGATGTCGCACCGTGATCCGGTTTCCCACAAGAATGCTGAGGTATTGGCCTCGCAGGACGAGTTCCCGCCGCGCGCGGGACCGGGGGTACAACAGAAGCCCGCCCTGGAGGCGGCAAAGGGAAGAATCAGCGGTGAGCCCGAAACAGTCATTGCGCTGCCGCCCGAAATCGGAGGCAGGGAGGGTCCCGAGCCGACCCGCTTCGGAGACTGGGAAAAAGCGGGACGCTGCATCGACTTCTAGGCTGCGCCTAGCCGTTGATTTGGGAGGACCGTCTGGGCCAACGGGGGCCTGTGTTGCGTTGATTTTCAGCCTGCGGTCACGCCGGACCGGACGGCGCGCAGGGACGTCACGAGAATTACAGAGAGTTGAGGTTCAAGCATGGCAAAACGCGAACGGCCATTGTCCCCGTTCATGTACTACCGTTGGCAGTACACGAACACGCTCTCCATCCTGCATCGACTGACCGGCATCTTCCTCGCGTTCGGCCTGATTGCGCTCGTCTACTGGCTCGCCGCTCTGGCCGCGGGGCCCGAGCGCTACAGCCAGGCGCAGGCCGTCCTGGTCGTCGCCGCTCGGCAGCCTCGCGCTGGTCGCGTGGTCCTTGAGTTTCTTCTATCACTTCCTGAACGGTATCCGGCACCTGTTCTGGGATGCGGGCTACGGATTCGAGCTCAAGGTAGCGCGTGCGAGCGGCTGGGCCGCATTCATCGGTGCGTTGATACTGACGGCGGTGTTCTGGACCGTACTCGCGCTCAGGATTGGCGGAGGTGCGGTATGAGCCTGCAGAGTCCGCTGGCCAGGGTATTGGGCCGCGGATCGGCGAAGGACGGCGTCTCGCACTGGTGGGGACAGCGCGTCAGCGCGTCGGCCCTCCTTCTGCTGACCGCCTGGTTCGTGTTTGCGCTGTTGACGCTGCCGGATCTGGGGTACGCAGCCGTGTTCTCGTGGGTGCAGTCGCCCCTCAATGCCGTGCTGCTGTCGCTGCTCATCATCACGCTCGTATATCACTCGCAGCTCGGAGTCCAGGTAGTCATCGAAGACTACGTTGCCAACAAGGGTATAAAGATTCTCACGATGCTCATCGTCAACTTCGTACATGTGCTGCTCGGGGCGCTGGGTGTGTTCGCCGTGCTGCGCGTGGCCTTCGGTGGCGCAGCATGAGCGCTTATCAGTTCATCGACCACACGTTCGACGTGGTTGTCGTCGGCGCCGGCGGCGCCGGTCTGCGCGCCACGTTTGGTCTCGCGAATTCCGGTCTGTCGACGGCCTGCATTACGAAGGTCTTTCCGACGCGCAGTCACACCGTTGCGGCCCAGGGCGGCATCAGCGCGGCGCTCGGCAACATGGGCGAGGACGACTGGCGTTGGCACATGTACGACACCGTCAAGGGGTCGGACTGGCTCGGCGACCAGGACGCGATCGAATTCATGTGCAAGGAAGCGCCGGCAGCCATCATCGAACTCGAACACTACGGCGTGCCGTTTTCTCGAACCGAAGACGGCCGCATCTACCAGCGGCCGTTCGGTGGCATGACCACTCATTACGGCAAGGGCACTGCGCAGCGTACGTGCGCGGCGGCCGACCGGACGGGTCACGCCATGCTGCATACGCTGTATCAGCAGGCGCTCAAACACGAGGCCCAGTTTTTCATCGAGTACTTCGCCGTCGACCTGATCATGGAGAACGGCGAGTGCCGCGGCGTCGTTGCCATCGACATGGCAGAAGGCACCGTACACCGCTTCCGCGCCCACAAAGTCATCCTGGCCACCGGCGGCTACGGCCGTGCCTATTTCTCCTGTACCTCCGCTCATACCTGTACGGGTGACGGCGGTGGCATGGTGCTGCGCGCAGGACTGCCGCTGCAGGACATGGAGTTCGTCCAGTTCCATCCGACAGGAATCTACGGCGCCGGCTGCCTCATTACCGAAGGTGCGCGCGGCGAAGGCGGCATTCTGCGCAATTCGCTGGGGGAGGCGTTCATGGAGCGCTATGCGCCGAGTGCCAAGAATCTGGCGTCGCGCGACGTGGTCAGCCGTGCGATGACTATCGAGATCCGCGAGGGTCGCGGCGTCGGCGAGCAGAAGGACCACATCTTCCTGCACCTGGAACACCTGGGTGCGTCCACTCTTGCGGAGCGTCTGCCGGGCATTTCGGAAACCGCGCAGATCTTTGCGGGCGTCGATGTGACGCGGCAGCCGATTCCGGTCCTGCCCACCGTGCACTACAACATGGGCGGCATTCCGGCCAACATTCATGGCGAAGTCGTCACGCTGAAGGATGGCGTTCCCGATGCTGTCGTACCCGGTCTGATGGCCGCAGGCGAAGCCGCGTGTGTATCGGTCCACGGCGCGAACCGCCTCGGGTCGAATTCGCTGCTCGACCTCGTGGTCTTCGGTCGCGAAGCCGCGCGCCATTGTGAGGAGACGGTGAAGGCCGGAACGAAGCATCGCGCCTTGCCGAAGGATGCGGGTGACTTTGCGGTCAGCCGTATCGACAAGCTGCGTAACGCCAGGGGCTCGCTGAAAACGGCTGACATCCGGCTCAACATGCAGCGCGTGATGCAAAACCATGCCGCTGTCTTCCGCACGGGCGAGTCGTTGCAGGAAGGCGTGAAGAAACTCGACGCTGTGTTCGCTTCGTTCGCCGACGTCAGCGTCAGCGATCGCACGATGGTATGGAATACGGACCTGATCGAAACGCTCGAACTCGATAACCTGCTGGGTCAGGCGGTAGCAACGATGTATTCCGCGGAGAACCGCAGGGAAAGCCGCGGTGCGCATGCGCGCGAAGACTACAAGGATCGCGACGACGTGAACTGGATGAAGCACACGCTGTCATGGGTCGATGACAGGGGCCGGGTTGAGTTGAACTACCGCCCCGTGCATCTGAATACGCTGACCAGCGACGTCGAAGTGGTGCCACCGAAGGCGAGAGTCTATTGATGGGCGCACTGCGATGCGGCTTTCCGGCGACCGGCTGCAGCCAGATTGGCAGTGGCTTCCTAGTGTCAGTCTGGCCGAAGCCCACAGCCTGAAGCCCGAGCCGACTCAGTCTCCAGTTATCTTCCGATCAGGACTCCGACATGGCCCAGTTCCGACTTCCCGAGAATTCCAGGATCCGCCCCGGCAAGGCATACAAGGCGTCTGCTGATGCGAAGGATGTGCGCACTTTCCGCATTTACCGCTTCGATCCGGAATCGGGAGCGAGCCCGAGCGTCGATACGTATGAAGTCGACATGGGCAGTTGCGGCCCGATGGTTCTGGACGCCTTGATCAAGATCAAGAACGAGATTGATCCGACGCTGACGTTCCGCCGTTCATGCCGCGAAGGCATCTGCGGCTCGTGCGCCATGAATATCGACGGTGTGAACACGCTGGCCTGTACCCGCGCGTGCAGCGATGTGAAAGGCGACGTGAAGATCTATCCGTTGCCGCACATGCCTGTCATCAAGGACCTGGTACCGGACCTGACCAACTTCTACGCGCAGTACGCATCGGTCAAACCGTGGTTGCAGACGCGCACGCCGGCTCCCCCGGACAGCGAGCGCCTGCAGTCGAAGGAAGACCAGGAAAAGATCGACAGGCCTTCAGCGTGCATTCTGTGTGCCTGTTGCTCAACGAGCTGCCCGAGCTACTGGTGGAACAGCGACCGTTACCTGGGTCCCGCCGCGCTGCTGGCTGCGTATCGCTGGATCATCGATACGCGTGACGAAGCGACGGGCGAGCGGCTGGATGCGCTCGAGGATCCCTTCCGTCTGTATCGCTGCCATACCATCATGAACTGCGCCGAGGCTTGCCCGAAGGACCTGAACCCGGCCAAGGCCATCGCCGACATCAAGAAGATGATTGCGGAACGCAGGCATTGAACCAGGGGCCGGATCCCCAGCTGTCCCGTCTGCGCTGGCGCTGCCGGCGCGGGATGAGGGAACTCGATGTGGTCCTCGCCCGTTACCTGGAAGGCGACTATCCTCTCGCTTCAAGTGAAGAGCGCCGAGCCTTTGAAGCCCTGCTTGAGCTTCAGGATCCGGATCTGTTCTCGTTTCTGATCGGGCGGACAGCGCTGCCAGCGGATCCGCAGATGGCTCATGTCCTCAAAATCCTTGCCCACTATCGAGCTTGACTGCCGCCCACCGGCCACGGCCCGGCTTGCCGCGCTGCTGGCGTGCGTGACCGCCACGCTGATTCCGCTGCTCGTCATCCCGAGTCCCTGGAATGTCATGGCGTCCCTGGCCTGCGCCGTGTTTGTGCTCTGGGCCTGCATCCATTCGGGATCGCTGGGGGGGATTCGTGCGGTGCGGCAGGCGTACTTGTCGGCAGACGGACTGTGGTGGATCACGGATGGGGGTGGACTCGTTTCACGCGCCCGCCTGCGTGCCGACAGTCGTGTCTTTGCCCACTGGCTCTGGTTGCGCTGGGATAGTCCGCTTGGACTGCGTCAGGTCGTACTGTTCAGGGATTCCCCGCAGGCGACCAACGTGCGTCGAGTTGTGGTCAGGCTCCGCCTTCTGGGTGGTCTGACCGACGCAAGTCCTGATGGCGTTTCGCTGTGATGCAGTTCCGTCGCTTGAATGTCGTAGTCGGGAAGAGGAAGAGATTGACGCAGAGATCGACCTTGGGCGCGAACTTTTGCCTGGGGTGCGAGTCTATCCCGCAGTCACAGCGTTATGGGCGCAGATCTCTTCCGGGATATGTGCTGCGCCAATGAACGCGGAAGTCAGTGATCTGATGCTGGTCGAGCGGGTCCAACAGGGCGACCGCTCGGCGTTCGACCTGCTGGTGCTCAAGTACCAGCACAAGGTGGTCAAGCTGGTGGGGCGGTTCGTGAGCAACACTGCCGATGCAGAGGATATTGCCCAGGAGGCCTTCATCAAGGCCTACCGGGCCTTGCCGGCATTTCGTGGCGACAGCGCCTTCTATACCTGGCTGTATCGCATCGCGATCAATACGGCCAAGAATGCCATCGTTTCGAATCGGCGCCGGCCTGCCGAGCTCGACATCGATACCCAGGATGCGGAGCAATTCGAACGTCACGTCCAGCTGCGGGAAGGCGATACACCGGAAGGACTCGCACTCACCGAGGAAATCCGCCAGTCGGTCGAGACAGCCATCGCCGACCTGCCTGAGGATTTGAGGACCGCCATCGTGCTGCGTGAACTCGACGGCCTGTCTTATGAGGAAATTGCGGAGGCCATGAATTGCCCGGTCGGAACGGTGCGCTCCCGGATTTTCCGGGCCCGTGAGGCCATTGACAGAAAGCTCAATCCCCTGCTGGATTAACAGAGTGATGCAAAAGGCACGGACAGACTTTTGCATCAAACTATCGGCAAGCCGGAATGGAAACGAATCATGCATGACGATCCGACACTGAACCTCCCAGAAAGTCAGCTTGAAAGCCAGCTCTCGGCCTTCCTGGATGGGGAGTTGCCCAGGCCGGAAGCCGAGCTGTTCATCCGTCGCCTGGAACGGGACGCTGGACTCAAGCGGTCGCTGTCGAGGTATGCGCTGATCGGCGAAGTCATGCGGACGCCCGCCAGCAGTCCTGGTGTGGTCGTCACACGGGGCTTTGCATCACGGGTCAGCGAGGCACTGGCTGCGGATGCTGCTGTGGGGGCATCTTCTGCGGCACAAAGCCCCAGGAATACGCCCCGGAATATGCCGATCGCCGTCTCCCGCTGGTTGCGGCCGGCAGCAGGGCTCTCCATTGCGGCCGGTGTGGCGGCGCTCGCAATCGGGCTGCTGACGAAGGCACCGGAATCCGGGCAGGGCGTCGTTGCAGCTGCCGGCCAGTCTGAAGCGGCGACCGATCCCTCTCTGGTCGAAGCCAGCTACATCGTTCCGGAAATCACGGTGACGGGCCCATTGATGCCGGCTGCGCGCCTGACCAACTATGTGATGGCTCATAGCGAATATTCCTCGCCGCTTGGGCGGCGCAATGTCCTCTCCAGCATGCTGGCGGACGAGTCGATTTCCCCTGATACCGCGGTACCGGCCGGGTTCGTGCCCGACCAGGAACCCGTTCGCCTGGTACAGCCATGAGCCTGCAGGTTGCCACGCGGGCGCTGGTTGTTCTGGCCTTCGGTGCCGGACTGTCGCCCGTCCTTGCGGCCGAGAACGGGGAAGCGAAGGCATGGCTTGAGCGGATGTCCGAAGCCCTGGCGACGCGCAACTACGACGGCAAGTTTTTTCATCGGCGTGCCGAGCAATCGGAGGCGTTGAGAATCATTCACCGTGTCGAAGGCGGGAAGATTTCCGAACGGCTGGTGGCGCTGGACGGCAGCGGCCGCGAAATAATCCGCAATGAAACGGAAGTAGTCTGTTACCTGCCGGATCGCAAACTGGTGCTCGTGGAAAAGCGCACCGGTGACGAACCCCTGTTCGGCGGATTGCCGAGCTACAGCGAAGGCCTCGATGAACACTACGAAATCGAGACCGGCAAGGTTTCCAAGGTGCTCGGCCGCAAGACCCAGATGATCTCCGTCATGCCGCGAGATGAGTACCGCTACGGGTATCGGCTGTGGCTGGACTACGAGACCGCGATGCCGCTCAAGTCCCAGCTGTGCGATCGGGAGGGTCAGGTCATCGAAGAAATCCTGTTTGCGCAGCTGGATCTGCCCGAGCGAATTGCTGCGGAAAGCCTCAAGCCCGAGACCCCGGCCGAAGGATTCCGCTGGTTCCGTCAGGCCGTCCTCCCAGTGGCTGCGAGTGACGCGGAGACATGGCATGTGCCACGGCTGCCTGCCGGTTTCAAGCTGACCACCCGGCGGGTCCAGGCGGCGACGGGAACCACCGCGTCGATCCAGCATCTGGTGTTCTCGGATGGTCTCGCCTCCGTTTCAGTATTCATCGAGCCCCGGCGACGCGCTGCCGCGCCGTTGCATGGTCTTGCCAAGATGGGCTCCTCATTTGCGTATTCGACTGAAGTCAGGGGTTTTCAGGTCACCGCAGTGGGTGAGGTGCCCGCCCTTACGGTGGAAGCGGTCGCGGGTTCCGTTGAGGCCCGTTCGCCCGACTCAGGGGCACAGGCTGCACGTACTCCGTCACCGGTGGCCCGTACACCGACCAGCCCTTAAGACCGCTGCCGGATGACTTCCCCCGGCCCCCGCTGGACCGTCTATTCACGTGCGGGGTGCACTCTTTGCGACGAGATGTGTGCCGAACTCAGCGTCCTGCTCGGGCCTGTCGCTGCGTCGGTCAGGGTCGTCGACATCGACGGGGATCCTGATCTCGAACGCCGTTTTGGCCGCCGCATTCCCGTCCTTGAGTTTGACGATGAGTTCGTCTGCGCCTACCGCCTGGACCCGGACAGGGTCCGGGCGTACCTGACGGCGCCAAGGGGGCAGGGGACAGGGGACAGGGGATAGCGAAAGCAGCCGGGAGTGCCGATTTTCTGGTCTTTTGCTCTCACTGTCCCCCGTCCCCTGTCCGCTGCCCCCTTTCCTATATAATCCGCGCCCGTTCCAGCCGCCCCGGTCCGCCGTCGATTCCTGATGCAGCACATACGCAATTTCTCGATCATCGCGCACGTCGATCACGGCAAATCCACATTGGCCGACCGGTTCATCCAGCTCTGCGGTGGCCTCGAAGCGCGGGAAATGGAAAGCCAGGTGCTGGATTCCATGGCGCTCGAACGCGAACGCGGAATCACCATCAAGGCACAGAGCGTCACGCTGGGCTACAAGGCCCGGGATGGCGTGATCTACCAGCTGAACATGATCGACACGCCCGGCCATGTGGACTTTTCCTACGAGGTTTCGCGGTCGCTGGCGGCATGCGAGGGCGCGTTGCTGGTGGTCGATGCGGCGCAGGGCGTCGAGGCCCAGAGCGTGGCGAACTGCTACACCGCCCTGGAGCAGGGGCTGGAAGTGGTTCCGGTGCTGAACAAGATCGATCTGCCGTCGGCCGAGCCCGACAAGGTCATCAAGCAGATCGAAGAGATCATCGGCATCGAAGCCACCGATGCGGTCCGGGTCAGTGCCAAGACCGGCGAAGGCGTGCCCGACCTGCTGGAAGAACTGGTCCGCCGCATTCCACCTCCAAAGGGTGATCCCGAGGGCCCGCTGCAGGCACTCATCATCGATTCCTGGTTCGACAACTATGTGGGAGTAGTGTCGCTCGTGCGCGTGATGAACGGTTCGCTCAGAACCGGCCAGAAAATCCGCGTCTGGACGACGGGACGCGCGCACCAGGTCGACAAGCTGGGTCGCTTCACTCCCAAGTCGCGGCCATCTGAAGCGCTGCTGACGGGGGAAGTCGGCTTTGTCATCGCCGGTATCAAGGAAATCGATGGCGCTCCCGTCGGCGACACGATCACGCTCGACAATCGGCCCTGCGAGACGCCGCTCGAGGGATTCAAGCAGATCCAGCCGCGGGTGTTTGCCGGCATGTTTCCGGTCAGCACCGACGACTACGAGTCGTTCCGCGATGCCTTGTCAAAATTGAAGCTGAATGATTCGGCGCTGCACTACGAGCCGGAAGTCTCGACTGCCTTAGGGTTCGGCTTCCGCTGCGGGTTCCTCGGCCTGCTGCACATGGACATCGTGCAGGAACGGCTCGAGCGCGAGTACAACCTCGAACTCGTGACGAGCGCGCCGACCGTCGTTTACGAGGTCGAAAGGACCGACGGCACGACGATCTATGTCGACAATCCATCGAAGCTGCCGCCTTCCAACGAGATTGCGGATCTGCGCGAGCCGATCATCATCGCCAACATCCTGGTGCCGCCCGAGTACATCGGCAACGTCCTCAAGCTGTGTACGGACAAGCGCGGACGGCAGAAGAAAATGCAGTACCTCGGCAACCAGGTGTCGTTGCAGTACGAGCTGCCGATGGCCGACGTCGTGCTCGACTTCTTCGATCGGCTGAAATCCTGCAGCCGCGGCTATGCCTCGTTCGACTATGAGTTCAGTCATTTCGAATCCGCGCCGCTGGTGAAACTCGATGTATTGATCAACGGCGATCGTGTCGATGCGTTGTCGATCATCATTCACCGGGACCATGCGTATACCCGTGGCCGCGAGCTGGTCGACAAGATGCAGGAGCTCATTCCGCGGCAGATGTTCGAGGTGGCCATCCAGGCGGCTATCGGCAGCAATGTCGTGGCCCGTGCTTCCGTCAAGGCACTGCGCAAGAACGTGCTCGCCAAGTGCTACGGCGGTGACATCAGCCGCAAGCGCAAGCTGCTCGAGAAGCAGAAAGAGGGCAAGAAGCGCATGAAGCAGGTCGGCTCCGTCGAGATCCCCCAGGAGGCCTTCCTGGCCGTCCTCAAGATCGGCAAAGACAAATGATGAACCCACAGTGTCCTATAGAGAAATAACGAATACTTGCGACAATTCAATCGCCTGCAACGACGCCTCAAGACGAACCTAACGCATGATCATCGACTTTTCCTTCATTCTGGTGGCAGCTACGCTCCTGACCGGCTGCATCTGGGGTTTCCATGCGTGGGTCATCAAGCCCGCACAGCTCCGCAGGGCGGCGGCCAGTGGGACAGCGGTGGCCCCGGCAGAACCCGTAGTGGTCGAATACGCGCGCTCGTTCTTTCCGATCATCGTGATCGTGCTCGTGGTGCGTTCCTTCATGTTCGAGCCGTTCCGCATACCGTCCGACTCCATGATGCCGACGCTGCTGGACGGCGATTTCATCTTCGTCAGCAAGTACGCTTATGGGCTCAAGCTGCCGGTGCTGAATACGCGGATCGTGCCGGTGGGAAACCCGCAACGCGGCGACGTCGTGGTGTTCCGGTTGCCCTCGGATCCGGCGGTGAACTACATCAAGCGCCTGGTGGGTATGCCAGGCGACCGGATCAGCGTCAGAAGCGACCAGCTCTACATCAACGGGGAAAGGATTCCGGTAGAGTTCAACGGAATTTACGAGCAGGAGGACTATCGCGGTGCGCAGCTCGGGCTGGAACATCTTGGGGACGTGACCCACACCGTCATGTACATTCCGGGACGAGAAGCGGCCGATTTCGACGACGTGGTTCCGGCCGGGCACTATTTCTTCATGGGCGACAATCGGGACAACAGCCGCGACAGCCGCTTTCCGGAAGTCGGCTTCGTGCCGGAACGCAATCTCGTCGGCAAGGCAGTCAGGATCTGGCTTAACCTGAAGCTGCCGTCGGGCCCCATGATCTGGAGCCGAATCGGCGACGCCATCAGGTAGACCCTGCGCAATATGTCCAGCAGACAAGCCCGGCAAATGAACATAGCCTGCGGAAAAGGGAGAGGATCCATGCTTCTGAAGACTCAAGGGCAGATCGGCCCGCATCGTCAGCGCGGCGCAACCTTTCTGGGGATGCTGACGATCATCGCCATTCTCGGCCTTGGCCTGTATGCCGGTATCCGCCTGACGCCGATATACCTTGAATACATGAATGTCGTCCGGGCAATGGAGCAGGTGGCGAAGGAATTCAACGGGGAGACTACCAGCGCGGGCGCCATTGTGACCGCCCTCGACCGGCGCTGGGCCATCGAAGACATCAAGAGCCTGCAGCCCAAGGAGATGGAAATCCACAAGGACGGCGACAAGTTCGTCATGCGTGCCTTTTATCGCGCCGAGGCGCCTTTTGTCGGCAACGTGTCGCTGGTTGTGGATTTCGACAAGATCGTCAATATCCCGCAATAACCGCCGTGGTGGTTGCCGCCACACGATGCCCCAGGCGAATTCCTTGAATACTTCTGCAGAATGGCTGCGCGGCTCGCTCGGCTATTCCTTCGCGGACATGGCGCTGCTGGAAGCTGCGCTGACCCATCGCAGTGCCGGGGGTCCCAACAATGAGCGGCTCGAATTTCTCGGCGATGCGGTCCTCAACTGTGTGGTAGCGCGGCTGGTCTACCAGGAGTTTGCCGCTGCGCCCGAGGGCGAGTTGTCACGCTTTCGCGCCAGCCTCGTCAGTGGCGAGTCGCTGGCGGTGATCGCGGCTGAACTCGGACTCGGTGACCGCCTGAAGATGGGGTCGGGCGAACTCAAGTCGGGCGGATTCAGGCGCAAGTCCATCCTCGCGGATGGCCTCGAGGCGCTGCTTGGCGCCATTTACCTGGACGGCGGCTTCGAGGCCGTCTCGCGGGTGATCGAGGCGGTGTTTCTGCCACGGCTCGATCGACTGCCAACCGCAGCTGAGCTCAAGGATCCCAAGACCCGCTTGCAGGAGACCTTGCAGGCTCGCGGCATGGCCTTGCCGCTTTACACCGTCGAGTCCATCAGCGGAGAAGCGCATAATCAGCGCTTCCGTGTTTCCTGCCGTGCCGATACGCTTGGGCTGACGGCAGAAGGTGAAGGCCAGAGTCGTCGCTACGCCGAACAGGAAGCGGCGCAGAGAGTGCTGGATCAGATCGGCCAGGCGCGTCCGGCGCAACGAGAGTGACGACATGAACCATCCCGAGTCACCGGAACCGCCTGCCGGGGCGGCGCTCGTCAATGAGGAGGAATCGCCCTCGCAGACGGCCCCTCATCCGCCCGGTTTCCGCTGCGGCTTTGCCGCTATCGTCGGCAGGCCAAACGTCGGCAAGTCAACGCTGCTCAATGCTCTGCTCGGCCAGAAGGTCAGCATTGTGAGCCCGAAGCCGCAGACTACCCGCCATCGCATTCTCGGCATCCTGAATACAGGCGCTGCGCAGATCGTGTTCGTCGATACCCCGGGACTGCATACTGACGAACGGCGCATGATGAACCGTTACATGAACCGTTCGGCGCTGGCCAGCTTGAGCGACGCCGACGTCAATCTCTTCGTCGTTGAAGCGCTGCGCTGGATGGAGGACGACCAGCGCGTGCTCGATGACCTCAAGCGCATCGGCAAACCCATCGTGCTGCTGGTCAACAAAGTGGATGTCGTGACACCCAGGGAGCGGCTGCTGCCCTATCTCGAGGAAGTGGCCCGCCGCGCTGACTTCGCGACGATCATCCCGATCTCCGGCCAGAAGGGCAGCAATCTTTCGGAGTTATCCGCGGTCGTGGCGCGGTATCTGCCGGAGTCACCGCCGCATTTCCCGGCAGAGCAGGTGACCGATCGCAGCGAGCGGTTCCAGGCCGCCGAGATCATCCGCGAAAAACTCACGTGGCGTTTGCGCCAGGAGTTGCCCTATGGCCTGACTGTGGAAATCGAGCGCTTCCAGGAAGAGGACGACGATCGAGTCCTGATTGGCGCGATCATCTGGGTCGAGCGACCGGGTCAGAAGGCGATCGTCATCGGGCAGGGCGGGGAAGGCCTTAAGGATGTCGGTACGCGGGCCCGGATTGAACTCTCGCAGCTGCTCGGCCGTCGTGTGCATCTCGAACTGTGGGTCAAGGTCAAGGAGAACTGGTCCGATAGCGAGTCGGCACTTCGCCAGTTCGGCTATGACGCTTCCTAGTCGCCGGATCCTGCTGCAGCCCGCGTATCTTCTGCACCAGAGGCCCTATCGCGACTCTGGTCGGATCCTGGAGTTCTTTTCCCGGGATCACGGCCGGCTCACGGTATTCGCCAGGGGAGTGCGACGCCCGGGTTCACCCTTCCTCTCGGTGCTGCAGCCGTTCAATCGGCTGCTGGCCTCCTGGAGCGGGCATGGCGATGCCGGTCAGTTCATGCACGCAGAGTTCGACGGTGCCGTCGAATCATTGCCAACCGCGCGTCTGCTCAGCGGCTTTTATCTCAATGAACTGCTGATCAGGCTGCTGGTCCGGCATGACGTCAACACCGGGATCTTCGACCTGTACGAGCAGACACTCATCGGGCTCAAGTCGTCGGCGGACGAAGGCCGCACGTTGAGGATCTTCGAGAAACGACTGCTGGAAGCCCTGGGGTATGGTCTTTCGCTGGACCGCGATGCGACGAGCGGCCTGCCAGTCGAGCCTGCTTGCGCCTACCGCTATCGCCTCGATCAGGGGCTCGCACGGGTGGATGGCGTCGCCGAAGGCAGCCTGATATTTTCCGGATCTTCCCTGCTGTCGCTCGCCCATGAGGCGCTTGAAGAGCCAGTTGCCCGTGCGGATGCACGCCGTTTGCTGCGGGCGGCGCTTGACCAGTGTCTCGAAGGCCGCGTCCTCGGCAGCCGGGAAGTGGCAGCGGCGGTAAGAAAGATGAGAATTCCGTGAACGGTGAAACGTGAGCCGTGAATACGTCAAAACGCAAGAATGCTGCGATTGACAGAGTAACTTCCCGGATCACAACCTCCTTCATCGCTGAGCTCACGCTCCACTGCTCACGCTCACGCTCACCGCTCACCGCTTCACCTTCACCCTTCACCGCTCACGTAACTCCCATGTCCGCCATCCATCTCGGCGTCAATATCGATCACGTGGCCACGTTGCGTCAGGTGCGTGGCACAAGGTATCCGGATCCGTTGCTTGCGGCGCTACTGGCCGAACAATCCGGAGCCGACAGCATCACGTTGCACCTGAGGGAAGACCGCCGCCACATCCAGGATCGCGATGTGCACGTGTTCCGGGAGGCGCTGCAGACGCGCATGAACCTGGAAATGGCGGCCACGGAATCCATGCTGAAGCTGGCAGTGGCGACGCGACCTGCAGATGCCTGCCTGGTCCCGGAGAAGCGCAATGAAGTCACTACTGAAGGCGGGCTCGATGTGGTGACGCGTGCGACCGAGCTGACAGAGGCCTGTGCGCGCCTGGCCGCGGCTGGTGTACGGGCTTCTCTGTTCATCGATCCGGATCTGCAGCAGCTCGACGCGGCCGCGCGCGTCGGTGCTCCGGTGGTCGAACTGCACACCGGTGCCTATGCAGAGGCGCAGGGTGGTCAGCAGGCGCTCGAACTGGATCGCCTCATCAAGGCCGCCCGGCATGGTGCGAATCTCGGCCTGACTGTCCATGCCGGACATGGGCTTCACTACCACAACGTGCAGCCAGTCGCTGCCATTCGCGAGATCGTTGAACTCAATATTGGCCATGCCATCGTCGCCCGCGCCGTGTTCGATGGCTTGCCTCTGGCCGTTCGCGAGATGAAGCGGTTGATGATCGAAGGGCGAGAGGGGAGATGATCTTTGGCATCGGCACCGACGTCGTGCAGCTTGCGCGCATGGAAGCGGCGTTCGAGCGTCATGGCGAGCACCTCGTTAGACGTCTGCTGCTGCCTGCCGAAGAGGAGCTGTTCCGCAAGACGCAAGCGGCCCGTGCGGTTTCTTGCCATGCGCTTTCGCCGCCAAGGAAGCGATCGTCAAGGCGATGGGAACCGGTTTCGCGCACGGGATGTGGATTCGCGATGCCGGCTTCGTACCGAATGAATGGGGCCGGCCCGACATCATCTGGTCTGCACGAGGCCTTGGCATGTGCGAGAAGCTCGGGATCGGCGAGGGCCATATCACGCTGACGGACGAAGCGGGCCTGGTCGTGGCGGTGGCAGTGCTGATGAGAAAGGGACAGGGATGGGGACAGGGGACAGTGGTATGAAAGTCAGAGTATCGAACGAGTCGCTATGTCTCCTGTATCGCCTGTCACTGCACGTAGCCCCTAGCCCCTATCCCATTCCATGAACGTCTTCGCCTTTGACATCGAAACGATCCCCGATATCGAGCTTGGCCGGCGGCTCTATAACCTCGGGGGGCTGACCGACAAGCAGATCGGGTATGTCATGCAGACCAAGCGCCGCGAGGAAGTCGGGCATGAATTCCTGTCGCTGGAACAGCATCGGGTGGTGGCGATCTCGATCGCCTGGCGTTCGCGCGATACCTTCAAGGTCTGGAGTCTGGGCGAGCCCAATGCGCCCGAAGCGGAACTGATCCAGCGTTTCTTCGACGGCATCGACAAGTATTCCCCTGATCTGGTGTCGTGGAACGGCAGCGGGTTCGACATGCCGGTGTTGCACTACCGGGCCTTGAAGCACGGCATTCAGGCGCCTCGGTACTGGGAAACCGGTGATGAGGATGCGTCATTCCGCTGGAACAACTACCTGAATCGCTATCACTGGCGGCACCTTGACGTCATGGACGTATTGTCCGGCTTCCAGGCCCGTGCGCGAGCCAGCCTTGAAGATGTCGCGATGCTCCTTGGGCTGCCGGGAAAACTCGGCATGAGCGGCGACAAGGTGTGGGATGCGTATCTCGACGGGCAGATCGATGGCATCCGCAACTACTGCGAAACGGACGTCACCAATACTTATCTTGTCTTTCTGCGGTTCGAACTCATGCGCGGTCGCATGACCCCGGACCAGTATGGAATCGAGTGCCGGCGCGTGCGAGATACCCTGGCAGCGACCGGCAAACCCCATTTCAAGGAATTCCTTGCCGCCTGGCCGGAGCCCGCTGCTTGAGCCGGCGGAAAGCGGCGGTGCGCCGTGCGGCTGCCAGTCGGCCTCCCGAAGAAGCGCTCATTGTCGATCTCGCCCATGACGGCCGCGGTGTTGCCCGCATCGAAGGCAAGACTGTCTTCGTTGCAGATGCGCTTCCCGGTGAGACCGTGAGGCTCCTCAGGAACAGCTTCCATGGCTCATTCGACGAAGCCCGGCTCGAGTACGTGCTGACGCCTGCCGCGGATCGTGTCGCGCCGGAGTGCATTCATTTCGGCCTGTGCGGCGGGTGCGCGTTGCAGCACCTCGCTCCCGCGAAACAGATGGAGTTCAAGCAGCACCAGCTGGAACAGGCTTTTGCACGCATCGGCAAGGTGACGCCATTGGAGTGGTTGCCTCCGCTCCAGGGAGAGGTGTGGCGCTATCGTCGCCGTGCACGACTCGGCGCCAAATGGGTCAGCAAGAAGGACAGGGTACTCGTCGGTTTTCGCGAGCGGGGTACGCCTTATCTTGCAGAGCTGAATTCCTGTGCAATCCTGCAGCCGCCGCTGGACCAGCTGCTTGAACCCCTCAAGAATCTCATCGGAGGCCTGAGTCTGCGTGATCGCATCCCGCAGGTGGAAGTGGCCGTGGCCGACAACGCAACGGCACTTGTCTTCCGTACATTGGAGGCACCCACCGAAGCGGATCTCGGACTGCTGCGACAGTTCGCCGTGTTTCATCGCGTACAGGTCTATCTGCAACCGGGCAATTATTCGACCGTTGCACCGCTCGATCCGTTGTCCAAGCCGCTTGTCTATCGACTGCCCAGTTTCAATGTCGAGATCGAGTTCCAGCCGGCGGACTTCATCCAGGTCAACGGCGATCTGAATAGACGGATGGTTGATCAGGCCGTCAATCTGCTGGCGCCGACTACCAGCGATCGTGTCCTCGATCTCTTCTGCGGACTGGGCAACTTTTCATTGCCGCTCGCCCGTGTATCGGGCGAGGTCGTGGGTGTCGATGGCGAAGCGGCCCTCATCGAACGTGCGTGGGCGAATGCCCGCCGCAACGGGCTCGGAAACGTTACGTTCCATGCTGCCAACCTTGCCGACAGGACGGAGGGCCAGCCGTGGGCTGATCTCAAGTACCACAAAGTGCTGCTGGATCCACCGCGTGCGGGTGCGGCAGAGGTGTTGCCCCTCATTGCGCGCAGTGGCGCAACGCGCGTCGTGTATATTTCCTGTCATCCGGCCAGCCTCGCGCGGGATGCAGGGCTGCTGGTTCAGAGCCACGGATTTGTGCTCAAGGCAGCAGGGGTCATGGACATGTTTGCGCACACTGCACACGTCGAATCGATTGCCGTCTTCGACAGATGACGCTCGGACCCCTCATGGTCGATGTTGCCGGCACCACGCTCGATGCCGAAGACCGGGAGTTGCTGGCCCATCCGCTGGTCGGTGGGGTCATCCTCTTTACCCGGAATTTCGAGTCGCTGGCGCAGCTCGAAGCGCTGGTTGCCGCGATTCATGCCGTCCGGAATCCGCCCCTGCTCGTCACCGTGGATCATGAGGGCGGGCGGGTACAGCGGTTCCGTCGTGAGTTTACGGTCCTGCCGGCAATGCGCCTGATCGGTCACCAGTACGACATGGATCACGCGGCCGGGGTGAAGCTTGCCCGACAGTGTGGCTGGTTGATGGCCGCGGAGTTGCGGTCGGTAGGCATCGACATGAGCTTTGCGCCCGTGGTGGACCTTGACTACGGCGTCAGCGAAGTCATTGGCGACCGTGCTTTTCACCGCGACCCGACTGCAGTAGCCGATCTGGCTGTGGCTTTCATGGGGGGGATGAGAGAGGCAGGGATGGCTGCTGCAGCGAAGCATTTTCCGGGGCACGGGGCTGTGATTGCGGATTCCCATGTGGCGTTGCCGGTGGACAGGCGACCATACGAAGACCTTGCCGATGACCTGTATCCGTATCGCCGGCTCATTGATAACGGGCTGCCCGCAGTCATGGTGTCCCATGTGGTCTATTCGGCCGTGGATCCGCGGGCTGCGGGGTTCTCTCCGCGGTGGCTCCAGGAAGAGCTGCGCAAGCGGCTCAAGTTTGCCGGAGCGATCTTTACCGACGATCTGACGATGCAGGGGGCCAGCGTTGCCGGGACCATGGCAGAGCGGGCCCGGGCGGCACTTGCGGCGGGCTGCGACGTGCTGCCTGTCTGCAATAATCGACAGGGTGTGATCGAAGTCGTCGAGGCGCTTCACAATTGGGAGGATCCTCTGGGCCAGATCCGCCTGGTCCGCCTGCATGGCTTGCCAGGGCCATCCCGCGAGGAGCTGGCCCGGTCGAGTCAGTGGCAGGGGTGTGTCCAGGCAGTCGAGCGCTGCAAGGCGCCTCCTGAACTGAAGCTGGATGCGTGAGCTGATTGGACACAATGGCTGATCCCGCGATACCGATGGATGCCACCGCAGCCTCTGCCGCCGTTGCAGGCGCAGTTCCATCCATTGACTCCAGCCTGTTCTCGGGATTGCTGGAGGCCTGCCCGGATGGTGTCGTGATCTGCGACGTGCGCTCGAACGACACACCCGCGGTGTTCGTCAATCGGGCCTTCGAGCAACTGTCGGGCTATCGGTTCGCCGAACTCGTCGGCCGCAACATGCGGTTCCTCCATGGCGAGGATCGCGACCAGGAAGGTCTGTCCCGCATCCGCCTCGCACTGAGGGAAGGCGTTGCGGCGCAGGCGACGTTACGCAACTACCGCAAGGATGGCACGCTGTTCTGGAATGAGGTTCGGCTGGTACCTGTGCGCGATGCGACAGGCCAGATCACTCATTTTGCGAGCTTCCATCGCGAAGTCGGCGAGCGCTTGCGTCCCGACATCAAGACCGACCTCCGTGCCGAAGTGCGCGACCCGTCGGGCAGTACCAATACACAGACGATGCTGGCCTACCTGCGCGACGACAAGCTGACAGGCCTGCTGCGACGTGGATATTTCGACGAGCTGCTGAAGCGCGACCTGGGCCTGGCCCAGAGGGAGTCGCGGACACTCTCGCTGTTCATGTTTGACCCCGATTTTTTCGAGCCCTACCGCGAGCTGTTCGGGCGACCCGGTGCGGATCAGTCTCTGCGGCGCATCGGCCGCACGATCGGCGCCTGTTTCCGCCGAGCCAGCGATCTGTGCGTGCGCTTCGACGAAACCCGCATCGTGGCGCTGTGCACTGGCATGGATGCAGAACATGCGACGAAGCACGCGGAAGTTGTTCTGTCCCGCATCCGCGACCTCGCGATCCATCATCCCCGCTCCGCGGTTTCCCGCTTCCTGACCGTGAGTGCGGGCGTGGTGACTCTGGTGCCTCCCCGCGAGTTCGATGCAGACAAGCTGATCACTGCCGCCGGGAACGCGCTGCAGAAGGCGAGGGACGAAGGACGGAACAGAGTCGTCAGCGGCTAGAGAGAGGAGCGACCGGCCGACTCTGTCGGCAAATGGCCTAACGGCAAGTAGGTCGCGGACGCGACAAGCAGGCCTAACGGCAGGCCAGAATTCGAAAAGATCGATGACGGACAGAGCGATTCTTTCTCTGGCCTGCCGACAGGCCTTCCTGTCGATAGACCTACCTGCCGTTAGGCCCCCTTGCCGACAAAGTCGGCCGTCCTTCATGTCCCGGGACCTCACTGCCCCTTCGGCGTCACCAGCGCGATTACCCCGAACTGCGGATGGTCGATGTAGTGGCGTTCTTTACTGCGCATGCGGCGCGTTTGCCGCAGGACATAGTGGTGGGCGTCCCCGGGCGGCTGATAGCTCAGGTCGAGCGTCAGGTGCAGGAATCGTCCGAGGGCCAGCGCTGCCGAACCCGTCAACGGACCTGCCGGTAGCAGGTCACCGAGCGGCACTGGCATGGTGGCATTGAGGGGTGTCCCTGTCTGGCTCCAGCCGAAGTGCGCGATGGGCCTGTAGCTTCGGCTGCGCTGCAGTGAGGCTGCCAACGCAGTCATCTTGAAGTTTTCCGCGGGCAGAGCCTGCCGTACGGGACCGATGGCGTCGGGAGCAACTGCCGCCGGAACTGCGAGTGCGCCTTCTTCCTGGGCTGCGACAACAGGCTGATTGCGAGCGGCGATCTGCTCCTCGAGGGTCCAGTCCTCCGCGGTGCCCGCCGTCTGCAGATTCTGGAAGACGATCAGTTCGACGTCATAGACGACCGGCGTCGCGACCTGGGCATCGGCAAGCGGCGTCAGCGCCAGCAGTGCGCAGCTGCCAAGCACAGTTCGCTTCCAGATATTCAACGAAGCGTTCGCTCGCAGCCTCCTCATGCCATCTTGATTCCCTGGGTCGACAGCGGTAACGCACGCAGTGGCTTGCCGGTCAGCACCATCAGCGCATTGATCAATGCGGGTGCTATCACCGGAGTGGCGGGCTCGCCGACACCAGTGGGTTTCTCCGTCGACGGTACGATATGCACGTCCACCGCCGGCATCTGGTTGATCCTGAGCACCGGATACTGATGAAAATTCGATTGCTCGACGATGCCATCCTTCAGGGTGATGGCGCCCATCAGCGCAGCTGACAGTCCATAGCCGATGCCGGACTCCATCTGCATCGCGATGATCGTCGGGTTGACCGCGACGCCGCAGTCCACCGAGCACACCACGCGGTCCAGCTTGAAGCCCTGGTCGGTCTTCGTCACTTCCGCAACCTGGGCCACAACGGTGCCGAAGGACTCATGCACAGCGATACCTCGTGCCCGGCCCGCCCCCAGCGGCTTGCCCCAGCCGGCGCGTTCAGCAGCGAGTTCGAGTGCAGCAAGGTGCCGGGGATGTTTTGTCAGCAGACCGCGACGCAGCTCGAACGGGTCCTTGCCCGTGGCATGGGCGAGTTCATCCAGGAAGCATTCAGTGACATAGCCCGTGTGCGAAGAACCGACCGACCGCCACCACTGAATCGGTACGCCGATGTTCGTCGTATGCAGTTCGACGCGCAGATTGGGAATGGCATAAGGCAGCGTCGACGCCCCTTCGACGGATGTCGGGTCGATGCCGTTCTGGACCATGGCCTGCATCGGCCCGCCGCTCATGATGGATTGGCCGACGATACGCTGCTGCCAGGCGATGATATTGCCCTTGGCATCGAGGCCCGCCTTCAGCACGTGCAGGTACAAGGGTCGATAGAAGCCGCCCTTCGTGTCTTCCTCGCGCGTCCACACCATCTTGATCGGAACGGTGGTGGCTGCTGCTTTGGCGATGGCGGCCGCCTCCAGCGGATAGTCCGCGAGCGGATTGGCGCGACGGCCAAAGCTGCCTCCCGCAAACAGCATGTTGAGTTTGACGCTTTCAGGCGCCAGCCCGAGCAACTTGGCCACGGCAGCCTGGTCGGTGGTCTGGAACTGTTCGCCATTCCACATCTCGCAGGAGTTTTCGCCCAGTTGCACGACGCAGTTGAGTGGCTCCATCGAGGAGTGCGAGAGGAACGGCACTTCGTACGACGCCTCAATGACGCGGGCCGCGCTCTTGAACGCTGCGTCCACATCGCCGTCATTGCGGGCAACAGTGCCTGGTTTGGCGGCGAGCTTGCGATAGTCCGCGAGAATTTCTTTCGAGCCCTGCTTGAATGCGTTGGTCTCGTCCCATTCCACATCAAGCGCATCGCGACCCTTCCTGGCCGACCAGAAATCACTGGCCAGCACGGCTACGCCGGTCGACACCGGTGTTTCGAACGTCACGACGTTGACCACGCCCTTGATGGCTTTGGCCTTTGACGCGTCGACATTCTTCACCTTCGAGCCGAAACGCGGCGGATGCATGACCACTGCGGTCAACATGCCCGGGAGCTGCACGTCCTGTGTGTACTGGGCTGTGCCGGTCGACTTGGCCCTGGCATCGACGCGGACGGCGGTCGCCTTGCCGATGAAAACAAAATCCTTGGGATCCTTGAGCTTGATGTCGGTGGGTACGGGCAGTAGCGCTGCGTCAGCGACCAGTTCCCCAAATGAAGCCTGGTGCTTGGACGCAGCATGGCTGACAACCCCACCGGCAACCTGGACCTCGCCAGCCGTCACTTTCCAGCGATTGGCTGCGGCCGTGACCAGCATCGCTCGCGCAGCCGCACCTGCTTGCCGATACTGCTCAAAGGAGTTGGCGATGGCGGTGCTGCCGCCGGTGCCCTGAAGGCCGCCAAAGGCAAGGTTTCCATAGCGCATGGCGTCGGCCGGTGCACCCTCTACGCTGACCTGTGTCCAGTCCGCATCCAGTTCGTCGGCTACGAGCGTGGCGAGACCGGTGTACGTGCCCTGACCCATTTCAATGTGCTTCGAGATCACGGTGACGCCGTTGTCCGCCCCGATCCGCACGAAGGCGTTCGGTTCGAACACGGTGGCTCCCGTTCCCGTAGCTGTGCCGGAGGTTGAATCCGGCGAGCAGCCTGGCAGATAGATCGCAAGCGTCAGCGCGGCGCCGACTTTGAGGAAATCGCGGCGGCTGGTGGCTTCGGGAACGCTCGCATTGACTATGTAGTTTGTGGTCATGATGGCCTCCTCAAGCGAGCGACCCGGCTGCCCGCTTGATGGCGGCGCGGATCCGGGCGTACGTGGCGCAGCGGCAGATATTGCCGGCCATGGCGGTATCGATGTCGGCATCGGACGGCGACTTGTTGCTGGTGAGGAGCGCCGTGGCGCTCATGATCTGACCGGACTGGCAGTAGCCGCACTGGGCGACATTCTCGGCGATCCAGGCCTCTTGCACCGCTCGGCCGACTGGGCCCGAGCCGATCGTTTCGATCGTAGTGATTTTCTTGCCTGCTACCGCAGAGACAGGCGTGACGCAGCTGCGCGTAGCCTGGCCGTCGACATGGACCGTGCATGCCCCGCATAAGGCCATGCCGCAGCCATACTTGGTGCCGGTCAGGGACAGGTGGTCGCGCAAAGCCCAGAGCAGGGGCATATCCGGGTCGACGTCGACTTCGACGCTTTTGCCATTGATATCGAGAGCGGCCATGAATCGTCTCCCCTCTTGTGCGTGTGCCGGAACGAGTTGCCGGAATATACGCCTACAGACCCGAGTTGAGTATGACCGGCAGCCTGCCGTATCAACGGCTCATCGTCGCTGGCCGTGACTTCAACGGCTGTGCCAGCGTGCTCAGGATCTGCTCCGCCGCTTCAAACCGCTGCTCGTCCTTGTCGAGTTTCTGGATGAAACGGATTTTTTGCGGTCCATCGAATCGGTGGGTTTTCGATCGCAGCTGGACGTAGCGGATGACGACGGCCGGGTCAGCCGCCGGCTTGGGTCCGAAGGTCAGCACGCCACCCCCCGGGCCGATATCCAGCTTGCGAAGCCCGAGCGCGGCGGCGAGCAGTTTGAATTCGGCAATGCGGAACAGGTTCTTTGCTGGCTCGGGGAGCAATCCAAACCGGTCGATCATCTCCACCTGCAGTTCCCGCAGCTGATCGGTATCACCGGCGGCGGCAATCCGCTTGTAAAGCACCAGCCGCAGATGGACGTCCGGCATGTAGGTCTCCGGGAGCAGGGCCGGAACATGCAGATCGACCTCAGGCCCCCGATGTATCGGCTCATCGAAATCCGGGATTTCACCGGCCTTCAATGCAGCGACCGCCCGCTCGAGCATTTCGAGGTACAGCGCAAACCCTATTTCCTGGATCTGGCCGCTTTGGCTCTCACCCAGCAGTTCGCCGGCACCCCGGATCTCGAGGTCATGAGTGGCGAGCGTAAAGCCGGCGCCCAGATCCTCGAGCGACTCGATGGCTTCCAGCCGCTTGACCGCATCGGCCGTCATTGCCGCCCGCTCGGGCGTCAGCAGGTACGCATACGCCTGGTGATGGGAGCGGCCGACGCGGCCCCGCAACTGATGCAGTTGTGCGAGGCCGAGCTTGTCGGCGCGATCGATGATGATGGTATTCGCCGCCGGCACGTCGATGCCGCTCTCCACGATCGTGGTGCACAGAAGCAGGTTGCAGCGCTGATGGTAGAAATCGAGCATGATCTGTTCGAGTTCACGCTCACGCATCTGCCCATGGCCAACGGCGATGCGCGCTTCGGGCAACAGTTCGGCCAGCGCCTGGGCGGTCTTCTCGATCGTTTCCACGCTGTTGTGCACGTAATAGATCTGCCCGCCGCGCCGGATCTCGCGCAGGCAGGCCTCACGCACCAGCGCCGCATCCCAGCGGGAGACAAAGGTCTTGATCGACAGCCGCGAGGGGGGCGGTGTAGTAATCAGCGACAGGTCCCGGAGGCCGCCCATGGCCATGTTGAGCGTACGAGGTATCGGTGTGGCTGTGAGGGTCAGTACATCGACATCCGCCCGCAGCGCCTTCAGTTTCTCCTTGTCTTTCACGCCAAAGCGATGCTCTTCATCGATGATGAGCAGGCCAAGGTTCCTGAATTCAAGGCCGGACTGCAACAGTCGGTGGGTACCTACCACGATGTCCACAGTGCCGCTTTCCAGACCCTTGAGAACCTCCTGCACTTGCGCGGCACTGCGAAATCGGGACAGCGATTCGACGCGCACGGGCCAGTCGGCGAAGCGGTCCGCGAACGTCTGGTAATGCTGCTGCGCGAGCAGCGTCGTCGGCACGAGAACCGCAACCTGCTTGCCGGCCTGCACCGTGACAAATGCGGCACGCAACGCCACCTCGGTTTTGCCGAAACCGACATCGCCGCAGACGACGCGGTCCATTGCCTTGCCGCTCGCGAGATCTTCGACCACGCTGACGATGGCCTGTGCCTGGTCCGGGGTTTCCTCGAACGGGAACTCGGCCGCAAACGCCCGCAGTTCGGCCTCGCCCGCGGAGATCTTCTGGCCACTTCGAGCGGCGCGACGCGAATACAGGTCGAGCAGTTCCGCTGCAGTGTCCCGGACGCGTTGAGCTGCTTTCTTGCGCGCTTTCTGCCAGGCGTCACTGCCGAGTTTGTGTAGCGGAGCGGTTTCAGCAGGGGCTCCGGTATACCGGCTGATCAGCGCCAGCGACTGCACCGGCACATACAGCTTGTCGCTGTCTGCATATTCGAGCACCAGGAATTCGCCGGGCATGCCACCGACGTCCATGGTCTTGAGTCCCAGGTAACGGCCGATCCCGTATTCCTCATGGACGACCGGTGCTCCAGGATGGAGATCTGTCAGGTCGCGGACAATCTTGTCCGGATCGCGTTCCGTCCGCCTTCGCCGTCGCTCCTGCCGCGCGCGTTCACCGAACAGCTGCTCTTCGGCAATCAGCGAAATCGACGGTGCGTCGAGCAGCAGGCCGATGCTGATAGGCGAAATCGTGATGGCGACTTTCGCGGAACCTGCCAGGAATCCCTGCCATGACTCGACGCCCTGTACTGCCACGCGACGCTTGCGCAGCAGGTCGAACAGCATTTCTCGCCGGCCGGGAGATTCCGCGGCCAGCAGCACGCGGCCGCTGAAGCGATCGAGAAATGCCAGCAGCTCACTGGCCGGTTCTTCGGCGCGCGCGTCGATCCTGAGCGACGGAGGCCGCTGCGTGCGGTAATTGCGATGCGGCAGCGAGCGGTTGAGCGGATCGAGTTCCAGTCTGGAAATCTCGATCCGCTTGAAATCACGCAGCCGTGCTTCCAGTTCCTCCGGCGGGAAAAAGATCTCGTTCGGCGCCAGAATGGGACGCGTCGAATCATGTCCCCGCTGGTCGTAGCGCTCCGCAATTTCGGTCCAGGCATGCAAGAGCACCGCGCCGAGATCGGTATCAGTGGCAATCACGCTGCCCGGGGGCAGATAGTCAAGCAGCGAGGCCGTCGTATCGAAGAACAGCGGCAGAAAGTATTCGATACCGGCCGACGCGATGCCTTCGCTCACATCGCGATAGACATGCATCTGCGTGAGATCCCCGGTGAAGCGCGTGCGATAGCGGCGGCGAAAGCCCTGGATGCCCTCGGGCGTCAGCGGGAACTCTCTCGCCGGCAGAAGACGTACGGCCGCGACCTTGTCACCCGAGCGCTGTGTTTCGGGATCGAAAGTGCGAATGCTCTCGACTTCATCATCAAACAGGTCGATGCGGAAGGGGCTCGCGCTGCCCATGGCGAACAGATCGAGTAATGAGCCACGGACTGCAAATTCTCCCGGCGCCATCACCTGCGATGTGCTTGCATAGCCCGCGCCCGCCAGCCGTTCGCGCAAGCGCTCGAGATTGAGCCGGGTCCCGACGCGAATGTCGAAAGCATGTCCGTTGATGTACGCGGCAGGGGCTATGCGTTGCAGCAGTGTCTCGAGGTCGACGACCAGGATGCCGCGCTGCCATTGCGGTAACTCGGCGAGCAGCTGCAAGCGCTTCGAGACGATATCCGGGTGAGGCGAGAACAGGTCGTATGGCAGCGTTTCCCAATCCGGAAACACGGCGATAGGGAAGTCGGATGCTGCAAAGAAACGTGTCTCATCGACAAGCTGACTGGCCGCTCGCGCATTGGCGGCGACGACGACCAGCGGTGCGACGAGCTGTTCGGCGGCTTGCGACAGACGCAACGCAGCCGCCGACCCGTACAGCTGGCCCCATTGGACACGCGGCGCTGACGGGGTTGGGAGCAGGATATCTTCTTTCACAGAATCAGTTACTTATAGTTCAATGTTAATGCATTGACCAACGACATCAACTCGGACTGGCGCGGTAGCGTCTCCGATAGCAGAACGAAAGAGTACCAAAGAAAAGGGCCGGCTAGGCCGGCCCTTGGCTCGAAGTCGTCATGTAAGAGTTACTGCCTGACAGCCACTGTGTGAATGACGTGGCTGTGCTCGAAATAAACGATGAAGCCCGGGTACTCCCAGCGCGTGATGGGTGGTTGGCCGACGGGCGCGAGCCGGTTGCTGGGTGCTCCAAAGCTGGATTCGACGCGCGTCATGGTCATGCCGCGCGCAGGATGTTCTGCCGCTGTTTGCCCGGACGCCGGGTTCTGGGCGTTGGCAAGACCTGCTCCCAGCGCCACGCTGACAGCGCCTATCACGATGAATGGACGGATGGCTCTTCGCATGGGGTGCCTCCTTCAGGGGTTTTACCCAATCGCCGGTACAATACGAATGGGATGCGAATATAACACTGCCGCCATGTAGCATCAGCGTCCCGCAGAAAACCGTGCTTCAGATCACCTATCCTGATGTTCCAGCCCTTATCCCTCTTCATCGGCCTGCGCTATGTACTCCGGCGAACCCAGGGGTTCTTCGTTTCATTCATCAGCTGGGTGTCGATGCTCGGGATCTGCGTGGGCGTGGCGGCCCTGATCACCGTGCTGTCGGTGATGAATGGCTTCGAGTCGGAACTCAGGACCCGGCTCCTCAGCATGGCGGCTCATGCGACGCTCACGGCGGGTCCGGAAAGAATGCAGGACTGGCCACGCCTGGCTGACGAGGCGCGCAGGCAGCAGGGTGTGGTCGGCGTCGCCCCGTACGTTGAAATGCAGGCCATGGTGGGCCGGGGACTTGACCTGAGCGGGGCGCAGATTCGTGGCGTGTTGCCGGACGTGGAGGGCCAGGTCGCCGATCTCGGCAGCTTTTTGAAGGAAGGCTCACTGAACGATCTGGTCGCAGGAGAGCGACGGATCGTTCTGGGCGCGGGACTCGCCTATGGACTCGATGCACAGGTCGGGGATGAGCTGACGGTGCTGATTCCGCAGGCGCTCACCAATGAATCGGCAAGTGGGGTGCTGGACCTCAGGCCGCGCATCCAGAGTTTTACGGTAAGCGGCATCTTTGAGGCCGGGCTGCAGGAGAGCGACAACGTGCTGGCGCTGGTGGCGCTCGGTGACGCTGCCGAACTGGCTGGAACCGGCGGTGCGCCGACCGGGCTGCGCCTCAAGTTCACCGACATCTTCGCTGCACCGCTGGCTGCGCCCAAGGTGGCCGAAGCATTGGGGGGAGGTTTCACCGTCAGCGACTGGTCGAAGGAAAACGCGAGTTACTTCCGCGCGGTGCGCATCGAGAAAACGATGATGACGCTGATCCTGATGCTGATCGTGGCCGTCGCCGCGTTCAACATCGTTGCCGCCCTCGTCATGGTCGTGAACGAAAAGCGTACGGACATCGCCATTCTGCGGACATTGGGTTTGCCGCCACGGAGCGTCGTTGCCGTATTCATGACGCAGGGCGTTGTCATTGGCTGGGTGGGCACACTGCTGGGTGTGGCGCTCGGTCTGGCGCTTGCATTCAACGTCGAAACGCTGGTGCCACTCCTCGAACAGCTGTTTGGCGTTCGCGTGCTGGACCCGGAGGTGTACTACATCGCGGAAATTCCCTCGGAAGTTCATGCGTTCCAGGTCATGGCAATCAGTGGAGTGGCGCTGGTGCTGTCGGTGCTGTCAACCATCTACCCGTCGCTGCGCGGTGCCCAGACCGAACCGGCCGAGGCGCTGAGGTATGAATAGCGTGAGGCGTGAAGCGTGAAGCGTGAAGCGCCTGAATATCCCGTGTCTTTGCCGGACCCGCTCCAGTCTTATCACACTGCAACGCAGTCGTACTCGCTTAAACATGCTGCAAAGCTGGAAGCGGCGCTTCACGCTTCACTTTCCGCTTCACGATCGCCTCGTGTTGCACGCGCCATGAGTTCCCGATACGAGTTCTTCATCGGACGGCGTTACCTGCGATCGGCGCGCGGCAATCGCTTCGTGTCGTTCATCTCGGTGATCTCGATGGCCGGCGTGGCGATTGGCGTGGCGGTGCTCATCGTCGTGCTGTCCGTGATGAACGGTTTCGAGACGGAACTGCGCAGCCGCATTCTCAGCATGACCTCACATGCCACGATCAGCGCCTTCGGATCCGCACTGGTCGACTGGCGCGATGTTCAGGACCAGGCATTGGCCAGCACTGACGTCGTGGCGGCGGCTCCGTATATCGAAGAACAGGCCATGATGGTGGCAGGCGGTCATACGAGCGGCGTGCTGGTGCGAGGGGTGTTGCCGGATGAAGAAGCAAAGGTTTCGGCAATCGCGCAACGCGTGACGGCAGGATCGTTCGAGCGCCTGACGGCCGGCGACTTCGGCATCGTGCTCGGCAGCGAGCTGGCAAAGGTCCTGGGCGTCAGTGTGGGGGATCGCGTCGTACTGGTCATCGCGCAGGGATCGGTGACGCCGGCCGGTGTCGTACCGCGCATGCGTCGCTTTGAGGTCGTCGGCATTTTCTCGGCCGGCATGTACGAATACGACCGCAGTCTTGCGTACATGCATATGGCCGACGCCGCGCGTCTCTACCGCAAGGGCGATGGCGTGTCGGGCCTCAGGCTCAGCCTCACCGACCTGTTTGCAGCACCCCAGGTCGTTCGCTCGCTTGCGCAGGAGCTGGGCGGTGGTTACTTCATCAGCGACTGGACGCGGCAGCACGCCAATTTTTTCCGCTCGATCCAGATCACGAAATCCATCATGTTCGTGATCCTGCTGCTGGTCGTGGCGGTTGCGGCTTTCAATATCGTGTCGACGCTGGTGATGGTCGTGAAGGACAAGCGCACGGACATCGCCATTCTCAGAACGATGGGTTCAGAACCGCGCAGCATCCTGAAGGTATTTCTGACGCAGGGCATTGCGATTGGTTTCATCGGCACGCTGGCCGGTGTGGCCCTGGGCGTGCTGATCGCCACCAATCTCGAAATGCTCGTGCATGGCCTCGAGCGGCTCCTGAGCACTCAATTCCTCGATGCGAAGCTCTATTTCATGAGCGATCTGCCGGCTCGCGTCGAGCTCGCCGATCTCATCAAGATCAGTGCTACGGCCTTTGGCCTGTGCTGCCTGTCGACACTGTATCCTGCCTGGCGCGCTGCCCGCATCCAGCCGGCCGAAGCCCTGCGCCATGATTGACCGGAGTTCTGCATTGAATACTGCTGCAACAGCCCCTGCCTCGGCCACGGTCCTCTCATGCACCGGCCTTACGAAGTCATTCCTGCAGGGCGAGACCCGGGTCGATGTGCTGCAAGGCGTCGATTTTGCAGTCGCTGCCGGTGAACGCGTGGCAATTGTGGGCGCATCGGGATCCGGCAAGACCACGCTGCTGCAACTGCTCGGTGGTCTTGATCTGCCGACGTCCGGCGAAGTGTTGATCGCGGGGCAGAAAGTCAGTGCATTGTCCGATGCAGCACGAGGTACCTTGCGCAATCACGCGCTCGGGTTCGTCTATCAGTTCCATCATCTGTTGCCCGAATTCAGCGCAGTCGAGAATGTCGCGATGCCATTGCTCATCCGTCGTGTCCCGGTACGGGAGGCCACCGCCGAAGCGCGCCGGCTGCTCGAGCGGGTAGGGCTCGGCGCGCGTTTCGATCATCGTCCCGGGCAGTTGTCAGGGGGCGAACGCCAGCGTGCCGCTGTCGCGCGCGCATTGGTGACGAAGCCTCAGGTCGTACTGGCCGATGAACCGACGGGCAATCTCGACGGCGCGAATGCAGGCCAGGTGTTTGAGCTGATGCTTGAACTCAATCGTGAATTTGGCACGGCACTCGTGATCGTCACTCATGCGCCCGAACTGGCTGCACGCATGCAGAAGGTCTTATCCGGTTGGAGGAGGGGAAAGGCTCGTGATGTCGTGATGTCGTCACGTCGTCACGCCCCAAAAAAAAGGCCCCGGGACTTCCGCCCCGGGGCCTTGTCGAATCGCGCGACATTCGCGCTGTTCAGTACTTCACGCCCAGACGCAGACCATAGGTGAGCGGCTGCCCATACTGGAAGTTGTAGATATCATCCGGACCCGCTGAGGTGAAACCAGCGGATGTCAGTGGGCGATTGTCCTCGAGATTGCGCGCGAAGGCCTGGACGCTCAGGTTCCCGCTTTGGGAAGCCCAGGTCAGGCTCAGGTCGGTCTGGATGAGGGACTCCTGCTCCGAGTCGTTGTAGTTGAAGAAGTCAGTGAAGAAGCTGCTCTTGTAGCGCGAGAAAATACCCGCCGTCAGTGATCCCGCACCGCCCAGATTGAAGGTATGGTCGTAGGAAACCGCGACCACGGTATCGGGCGAATAGGGCAACGTGTTGCCGGCGAAATTCGGCTGCTGGATGCCGGGAGCGAGCGGATCCAGATCGCCGATGCCGTTGGCCGGGCCGCCGGCCGCCGGGCACGCTGCAGGGAGGCAGTACACGGCGTACTGGCCGAGGAACTCGTCGTACTCGGCCTTCACATAGTTGAAGCTGGCGGTCAGGGTATCGTTGTTGGTCGGGTTGAAGCCAAACTCGGCTTCAAAGCCCTGGATCGTGGCCTTGCCGGCGTTGAACGTCTGACCGCCGACTGAAACGTCCAGCAGCACGGAGGACTGCAGGTCCTTGTAGTCGTAGTAGAACGCGCCGACGTTGAAATAATGCTGACCATTGGCGCCGAAATTCTTCTTGAGTCCCGCCTCGTAGGCAGTGTTGGACTCCGGCTTGTAGCTTCCCACTGAGTCAAAGCCGCCGCCCTTGAAGCCTGTCGATACCTTGCCGTAGATCAGCGTGCGGTCGTCCGGGTTGTAATTCAGGCCAAGCAGCCCGGTCGTCTTGCTCTCATCGCTCCCCAGATTCTGCTTGGAGGCGCCGATGGCATCGAAATCCTTCTGCCCCAATCCCTGGCCGAACAGCGGCGGCGAGTTCCGGTAAACCGCCGATCGTTTATTGCTTGTGTAGCGAACTCCAGCTTGCACCGTGAACTTGTCGCCCAGCGGAACATCGACTTGTCCGAACGCCGACGTGCTGTCGCTGTCGACGAAGCGGCCGAAGTAGCTCAGGAAACTGGGGTTCGTGAGAGCGGGAACAGGGATTGCGAAGCCGTTGATGCTGTCCAGTTTTTCGTTGAAATAGAAACCGCCGACCTGGTACCTGACCCGGCCGATATCGCCACTCAACCGCAGCTCATGGCTGTTCGTGTCCGTATCTCCCTGGAACGTAATGGTCTGATAGATCACCGGCAGACCCTGTCTGCCGGTTTGGCCGGTGGTGCGGTAGCCGCCGACATAGGTCAGCGTCAGGGCGGGGCTGAACTCATACGACGCTCGAGCGCGGACGGCGGTTGAATCCTGGGTGTAGCCACCCACTCCATACACGGGTTGCGCAAAAGGTTTGGTGGGATCGAGGGTGTCCTGGAAATTGGTAGCCTGCGGAATGCAATAGGTGTTTGCATAGTTGGGCGCCACCTCGACAAAGCCTTCCCTGTTGCAGGTCGTACCGGTGGGTCCGTTGCCGGGCGAATTCAGGTCCACAGATCCGACGGCCGGATTGACCCAATCCCGCTCGGCGTATTCAAGCGCGAGATTGATGGACAATGCATCGCCGGGTTCGAGACGTAACGATGCGCGGCCAGCAGTGGTCTCTTCGCTGCCGGATTCTGAGGCCGGCACCGAGACAGGCCCGGTCGTGCGTGCCGGATGTTCGTAGTAGCCATCATGGTCGGAATAGAGGCCGGAGAGGCGCAGGGCGCCAATTTCGCCGAACGGAATGTCGACGCCAGCATCCAGACTGACCGCGTTATAGTTGCCGCCGCTCGCGTTCGCGTTGATCGCAAACTCATCGCCCGGCTTGCGGGTGATGAAGTTGATCGCGCCGCCAGTCGAATTGCGCCCGTAAAGGGTGCCCTGCGGACCGCGCAGCACCTCGACCCGCTCCAGATCGAACAGCGACACGCTGAGAACCTGCGGACGGTTGATGTATTCACCGTCGACATTGACGACGACCGAAGTGTCCTGCGCCTCGTCGTTGGAGTTGGTGCCCACGCCACGCACCGTCACGCGGACGGCGCTGTTGTCGTTGGTGATCTGCACCGCCGGCGCGATCTTGCCCATGTCGTTCATGCTGGTGAAGCCCGCTTCGGCGATCTCTTCGGCGCCGACGACATCAATGACAATCGGCACCTTCTGTACATTCTCGACACGGTTCTGCGCCGTGACGACGATTTCCTCCAGAACGACCGTTCCGGCCGGGGCTTCCGCCGCCGAGGCACTGGCGGCCTGCAAAACGGCAGCAACAGCAGTGCCGACCAGCGTGAACGCGAAACGACGTGTGTGAACGTGCATCCTGAATTCCCCCTATACTTGATTTTCGAGTGCCAAGGCGCAACAGGGACTCTGTGCCCGTTGTCAGCTGTTGCTAGCCTACCAGTGCTGTAAACGATTACTGGTAGGCAAATCCTGCACCGTTTCTATGATAATCATGCGTCGCGTCCGCACTCCTGACGGTCTACTCCGTAGGGGCGTGGCGCATGCGCAACAGCTGCTCGATTGGCCCGGGAATACCCTGGAAGCGCTCAGTTCGTCCCTAAGCCGCCGCGTACTTCCTCATCACTCTATGCGGAATGCCGGCTTCCATGAATTCATCGCCTTCGGCTATGAAGCCGTATCGCGTATAGAAGGGCATGGCTGAGGTCTGTGCATTCAGGATCAGTTCCGTGTAGCCAAGCGCCGCCGCCTTGGCCATCAGACCTTCGAGAAGCGTACCGCCTATTCCATGGCCCCGTGACTTCCTGAGTACAGCCATCCGGCCGATGTGGCCATCGGGCAGCAGGCGTCCCGTTGCTACGGGTACGCCGTGGACGTCATGGGCAAGTGCGTGCCAGCTCACCGCGTCGAATTCATCCCACTCCAGTTCCACGGGAACGCCCTGTTCCTCAATGAATACAGCCCGGCGGATCGCGCGGGCATGTTCGCGCACCTCGTCCCACTTTGCGATGACAAGCGTGCAGTCGCTCATTTCTGGTCACTTGCGGAGGTAATGCAGCTTCAGTTCGGGTTCTTGCGTTTGTGATACTGGAACACAAGGCTGATGTGCCACAACAGTCCGAGCACGATGTACCCGGTGAGCGCGACGATCAAACCGGTCACAAAGCTGCCGAGCAGGAATGGCTTCCACACCGGCAGCAGGTGATTGATGAACCAGTCTCGCGATGCCTGGAACTGGAAAGGCTGCAAGGTCAGTCCCAGCAGTTTGCAGCCCAGCCAGTATTCAAAGAAATACAGCGGCACCATCGTGACAGGGTTGTTGACGAACACGGTTGCCATCGTGACCGGCAGATTGATGCGCAATACCAGAGCGGCGATTGCCGCAATGCCGACATGCAGCGGCAGCGGTGAACACGAGATGAACAGGCCGATTGCGAATGCGCGGGTCACGCTCTTGCGATTGAGGCTCCAGTAACCAGGATCCTCAAGCAGCTTGCGGAAGGGTTTCAGGATCCAGTTGTCGCGCCACGCATGACGGCGGCGGCTCAAGCGCTTGAATAGGCGGCGGGGCATTGTGTGTTGGCGATTCAGAGGTTCCTCAGGATTATCCAGTATTCGTGAAGACCGCGGGGATGTTTGCCAGTGCATTCGGCTTTCTTGCAGGCGATTGCCTCGTGCAGCTGCTGCCCTCACTGCCGGCGCCGCACTGGGGCATCGTTCTCGGCTGCCTGATTGGCGTCAGTGTTGCCTTTCGCTGGCGAGTGCTCGTATTCGGGTTGCTGGGTATCGCATGGGCCTGGGGCTTTGCCGCGCTGGCCCTCACACACGACCTTCCAGCCGCCCTCGAGGGGCGGGATCTTGTCTTCGCGGGCTACGTCGCCTCATTGCCAGAGGCCACTCGCGCCGGACCTCGCTTCCTGTTCGACATCGAAGCTGTACCTGCCACTCCTGATGCTGCGCGGGTGCGGCGTGTAGAACTGACCTGGTATGACGCGACGGTCGAGCCGGCACCTGGGGAACGTTGGCAGTTGACGGTACGGCTGCGCCGCCGCCACGGGTACTCGAATCCCGGTGGGTATGACCATGAAGCTCAACTATTTCGCGAGGGTATCGGTGCTACCGGCTACGTGCGTGCCGATGGCGACAACCGGCGGCTGGCCGAGCCATCGATCCGCTACGCCGTTCTGAGGCTCAGGAGTCTGATTGCCACCCGTCTGGCCGACGCGTTGCCGGACAGTTCCATGCTCGGGCTGATACAGGGTCTGGCTGTGGGTGAGCGACAGCGGATGTCCACCGAGCAATGGCGGGTGTTTGCCGCGACCGGTACCAGCCATTTGATGGCAATCTCCGGCCTGCATATTGCGATGGTCGCGGCATTGAGTGCATCGCTGGGGGGGCTGGCCGTCCGGTTGCCGGGCATGCAACGCCGCCGCTTCAGTGCCGTTGACGGTCGGGCGGCGGGATGCATCGCCGGTGCATTGCTCTACTCGGCGCTTGCGGGTTTCGGGGTGCCCGCACAGCGGACGCTGGTGATGCTGTGTATCTATTGTGGCGCGCGCTTGTCACGTCGTGAGCTGCGAGTGACACAGGGTCTGGCGCTGTCGCTGATTGCAGTGCTGCTGATCGATCCTTTCGCGCCGTTGTCGGCGGGTGCCTGGCTGTCATTCGGTGCGGTCGGCGCAATACTGTGGTTGCTCACCGGGCGGATAGGGGCAACAGACCAGCGCGATCTCAAGGGACGAATCAGGCAATTCCTGACCGTGCAGTGGGCCGTCACGATCGGGTTACTGCCGGTGCTCGTACTGGTGTTCGGTACGGTGTCGCTCGTGTCGCCCCTGATCAACCTGCTGGCGATCCCGTTCTTCACGCTGCTGGTGGTGCCGGCCGTATTGCTGGGGTCAACGGCGCTGCTGATCTACGCTCCATTGGGTGAGTGGCTGCTGTGGCCAGTGACATGGATGCTGGAAGCGTTCTGGCCTTTGATGGCTTATGGTGCGTCGCTCGATCTGTCAGTCTGGCACGTGCCCGCAGCGCCCCTCTGGGCCGGGGTCCTGTTGTGTCTGGGCGCTGCGGTCGTGATTGCCCCTGGCATTCTGCCTACGCGGATCGCGGGCATCATGTTGTGTCTCCCAGCGCTGGTGTGGCGTCCTGTGCCAGTCGGGAACGGTGAGTTTCGCCTGACCCTGCTGGATGTGGGACAGGGGCTGGCAGTTGTCGTGCAGACGCGTTCGCACGTGCTGCTGTATGACGCGGGCCCCGCATTTCAGAGCGGGCGTGATACGGGCGAGATGGTGGTACTGCCCTGGCTGCACAGTCGCGCCATTGGCCGCATTGATACAGCGATCGTGAGCCACGGCGACCTCGACCATGTGGGGGGCATGCAGTCGGTGCTTGACGGCATGAGGGTCGATGCGGTGCTCGGAAGTCCCTCAGTGCATCTTGCCGGCAACAGATCAGGTCCCTGCGTACGGGGACAACGTTGGCAGTGGGATGGAGTGGAGTTCGCCATCTTGCATCCGGGAGCTGAAGGCGGGCCGCAAAGCGATAACAACGCGTCCTGTGTTCTGCAGATCGTGGGCGACGGCGGTAGTGCCCTGTTGCTCGGAGATATCGAGCGTGATGCCGAAAGGGAACTCATCGAGGCGGGGCTGATCGGACCGGACCGACGTTGTCGTTGCCGCCCACCATGGGAGCCGGACGTCGTCTACGGCGGCGCTGATCGATGCCGTGCAGGCACGGTATGTGCTGTTTGCAGTCGGCTATCGCAATCGCTGGGGATTTCCGCGACCCGATGTCGTGGCGCGGTGGCGGGAATCAGGTGCCCAGCCACTCGAAACGGCCGCATCCGGAGCCATTGAAGTGCTGGTAGGCACGTCTGCAATCTCGCCTCCCGCTGCCTGGCGTCATGTATACCGGCGCTACTGGCATGTGGATGCGGCAGAGGACAAGGAATTGGCGGCAGGAGGGGCATAAGACGTGGCGCGCTTCCTGCTACTATGCGCACCGGTCATGAGCGCCCCTTAAAGATCCCAAGCCCAGGCAAAAAAAACCGAGCCCATGTTCGAAATCGTCAAGTCCGGCGGCATCATGATGGTGCCGATCATCCTTTGCTCGATCATTGCCGCGGCGATCATTCTCGAGCGTCTGTGGACCCTGCAGAAAGCCCGGGTAGTGCCGCCTGAACTGGCCGAAAAGGTGTGGCGTTGGGTGGAATCCCGCCAGCTCCAGGAAAAGCACATCGTTGCATTGAGGCAGAATTCCCCGCTAGGCAAGATCCTGGCGGCCGGCCTTGCCAATCGCCATCGCGACCGTTCGATCGTGAAGGAAGCCATCGAGGACACCGGCCGCCACGTCATCCATGAACTCGAGCGTTACCTGAACGCCCTGGCGACCATCGCTGCGATCTCGCCTCTCCTTGGTCTGCTCGGCACCGTGTTCGGGATGATTCGCACCTTCAATGCCATCAGCAGCGTGGGAGTGGGTAATCCTGCGCCCCTCGCAGCCGGCATAGGCGAGGCACTGATTGCCACCGCAGCAGGACTGACAGTTGCCATTCCGGCGGTCATCGGCTACCGGTATCTGCGACGACGGGTGGATGAGCTGGTCGTGGACATGGAAGTGGAAGCGGTAAAGCTGTTGCATGCGCTGGAGGACGATGCTGCCATGGCAAATGCGACTGTCCAGGAATAGCGGGTCGTGAACCTGCGCAAGAATCCCGATCGCGGCGACGACCCGGAAATCACCGTGGTCTCGTTCATCGATGTGCTGTTGTGCCTGCTCATTTTCTTCATGGCATCGACAACGTTTGTGGATGAGGCGCGCCTGAAGGTGCAGCTGCCTGAGGCCAGCATCGAACGGGAGGGCCAGACCGTTCGCGACGCGATCGAAATCACCATCACGCGCGAGGGCAGTTACAGCGTCAACGGTCGCAGCCTGATCAACAGCAGCTCACAGACACTCTCGGCGGCGGTCACCCAGGTCGCGCTGCAGGCCCGCGACATTCCCATCACGATTCGCGCCGACGGTCAAACGACGCATCAGGCCGTGGTTACGGCGATGGACGTCGTCGGGAGACTCGGTTTCAGGACCATCAACATCGCCACCGTCAACGAAGGACCGGAGGGTGTTCCGGGAGCCGTTCCGTGAGCAGGAAACTGCCGCTGACGCACGACGCACTGCAGACCTACCTGCGGCTATTGAAATATCTGAAGCCCCACATCGGGATGTTCCTGCTCGGCGTCTTCGGCATGGTGCTGTTTGCTGCCACTGAGGCGGCCTGGGCATGGTTCATCAAGTTCTTTCTCGACGGCACCTTCGTCGACAAGGACCGGCGGATGATGCAGCTCGTGCCAGCTGCCCTGATCGGCCTGTTCATCGTGCGCGGGATTGGCGACTTCATCCAGGTGTACGCGCCCGGTCATGTCGGCCGTCACATCGTCAAGCAGCTGCGCGCGCAGATCTTCGATCACTTTCTGAACCTGCCGGTCGCGTACTTCGATCGCAACGCATCCGGCATGCTGCTGTCCAGGCTCACGTACAACACCGAGCAGGTCGCGCAGGCGACCACGGATTCGGTGACGATCTTCATCCGCGATTCACTGACGATCGTGTTGCTGCTGGGATACCTGTTCTACCTGGATGCCAGGCTCACTGCTCTCGCCCTGATCACCGCGCCGATACTGGCGTGGCTGATCACGGTCATCAATCGGCAGTTTCGCCGCTACAGCCAGCGCATCCAGAACTCGATGGGCGACGTGACGCGCATCGCCAAGGAGGCCATCGAGGCACCCCGCGTCATCAAGGTCTTCAATGCGCAGGACTACGAGAACGCGCAGTTTGAAAGCGTCAACGAGCACAACCGCCGTTCCAACATGAAGCTGCTGATGACGCGTGGGCTGTCGAATCCGGTCGTGCAGGTGTTGACGGCGATAGGCCTGGCGTCGGTGCTGTATGTCGCCACCCGTTCTGCCATCAAAGGCGACCTGACGGTGGGCGCATTTACAGCCTTCATTGGCGGCCTTGTCATGGTCACGGCCCCGCTGCGCCGGATCGTGAACGTCGCCGGACCTTTGCAGCAGGGCATCGCGGCGGGGCAGAGCATCTTCGAACTGCTTGATGAGCGCATTGAGCCGCAGGGCGGTGCATTGCGTCTCGAGCGGGCACAAGGTGACGTCGAGTTCCGCAATGTCGGTTTCACCTACGAGGCGGGCAAGGGCGTTGCGCTTGACGACGTTTCGCTCACGGTGCCGAGAGGCGAGACGCTGGCGATCGTCGGTCGCTCCGGCAGCGGCAAGTCGACGCTGGTCAACCTGTTACCCCGGTTCTATGAGGTAACGAGTGGTGCAGTGCTCGTCGACGGCCGCGACGTGCGCGACTATGAACTGCAGAGCCTGCGCAGACAGATCAGTCTCGTGAGCCAGGAAGTCGTACTGTTCAACGATACGATCCGGGCCAATATCGCCTTTGGCAGTGCCGTCAGCAACGCAGAGATCGAGCGTGCCGCAAGCGCAGCGCATGTCCTTGAGTTCACGCGGGACTATCCGGAGGGCCTCGATACGATGGTGGGTGATCGCGGCGTGTTGCTGTCCGGCGGCCAGCGTCAGCGTATTGCGATTGCGCGTGCCCTGCTCAAGAACGCCCCGATCCTGATTCTCGACGAGGCCACCTCGGCGCTCGATACGGAATCCGAGCGCGTCATCCAGGCAGCCCTCGAGGAACTGATGCAGGGCCGCACAACGCTGGTCATCGCCCATCGCCTGTCGACCGTCGAAAAGGCCGATCGCATCGTTGTCATGGACAGCGGACACGTCGTTGAAAGCGGCACTCATGCGGAGTTGCTGCAGAAGCAAGGTCACTACGCTTCCCTGCACAGCCTGCAGTTCAACGAGTGACATGAGCGCCGACGCGTTCTTCCAGAAACTCTGGTACGAGCGTTCGTGGAACTTGCTGTCGATGCTCTTCCTGCCACTGTCGTGGTTGTTTGGAGCCGTCATCGCATTGCGCAGGCTGGCGTTCCGGTGCGGGATCGTGGCGGGCGAGAAAGTTTCGCGCCCCGTCATCGTCGTGGGCAATATCACTGCAGGCGGAACCGGCAAGACTCCGCTGACGCTATGGCTTGCCGAGCAGCTGTGTGGCAAGGGTTTCAGGCCCGGAATCATTCTTCGTGGCTATCGCGGCAACTCGCCTTCATGGCCGCGCGACGCAACGCCCGATTCCGATCCTGCAGAGGTGGGAGACGAAGCCGTGCTGTTGGCGAGGCTCTCGCGCGGCATTGTCGTTGCCGGGCCTGATCGGGTGGCGGCTGCGCGCCGGGCCATTGACCTGGGTGCCGATGTGATTCTCGCGGACGATGGACTGCAGCACTATCGCCTGGCGCGCGATATCGAAATCGCCGTCGTCGATGCGGGCCGCGGGATTGGCAATGGCCGGCTGCTGCCTGCCGGGCCGCTGCGAGAAGGGGTTTCGCGTCTCCAGCAGGTCGATGTGGTGGCTGTCAGGGCTGGACTTTCACCGGTCGCGGAGACCTGGTCGAAGGCTGTTCGTGGCAAGGCGTCATCGGTCATCTCCTTTGTGGTTCGCGCCACGGGTGTGCGTTCGCTCCACTCGGGAAAGGTGCTACCGCTGGCTGCCTTCCAGGGACAATTGGTACACGTCGTGTGCGGAATCGGCAATCCTGAAGGCTTTTTTGCTACGCTGCGTGAGTCGGGGATCGCGATGACGACGCACACCTTGCCGGACCATGCCACGATCACCAGCGCCGACCTCAGTTTTGGGGATGCTGCGCCGGTGCTGATGACCGAAAAGGATGCCGTGAAATGCAAAGGCTTTGACGATGCGCGCCTGTGGGCCGTCACGGCTCAAGCGGAGATCGAGGCAGGGCAGGCTGCGATCCTGATGTCCATCGTCGAAACCTGCATTGCCTCATACCGATCGTCACCCCATCGCCAATCGCAAGTCACCAATCGCTGATCCGCCATGGACTCAAGACTGCTCGATATCCTCGTGTGCCCCCTGTGCAAGGGACCGCTGCGCTACCTGAAGTCGCGTCAGGAACTGATCTGTCGCGCTGACAGACTGGCGTTTCCCATCCGTGACAGCATACCGATCATGCTTGAGGACGAAGCAAGACCGCTGAATTCCGACGATCCACTTCTCAAGGAATAGTTCCCGCTCCGCAATGTCCTTCCACGTTGTCATCCCCGCGCGCTATGGGTCAACGCGCCTGCCTGCCAAGCCGCTGCTCGAAATCAGCGGCAAGCCGATGATTCAATGGGTGGTGGAGCAGGCATGTCGCAGCGCCGCTCTCGAAGTGATCGTTGCAACAGACGATGCGCGCATTGCAGCGCTGTCACCGATCCTCGAGGTGGCAAACGCTCCCTGGCCGTGATGACACGTAGCGATCACGCTTCAGGCACCGATCGCATTGCCGAAGTGGCAAGGCTCCGCGGCTGGAGCGGCGATACGTGCTGGTGAATGTGCAAGGCGATGAGCCGCAGCTGCCGCCGGAGCTCATCGATCAGGTGGCGGGCCTGCTGGTGCGCGGATTCACGAGCTGACATCGCAACGCTGTGTACGCCCATTCGCAGTCGTGAGGAATTTCTCAATCCGAATGTCGTGAAGGTCGTGAGCGCCGCAGACGGGAGGGCCATGTACTTCAGCCGCGCACCGATTCCCTGCGTTCGCGATGCGGACTCCCTGCCATCGGAGTCGCCCGGACTATACGAAAATGCCTGCCGGCACCTCGGTATCTACGCCTATCGGGTCGAAGCGCTGTTGCGCATGACGGCATTGCCTGTCAGCAGACTTGAGGCAACCGAGAAGCTGGAGCAACTACGCGCCATGGAAGCCGGTATGCGAATTGTCGTAGGCGCAGCCAGCCGCGTACCGGGAATCGGTGTCGATACCGCCGAGGATATCGAGCGCCTGCGGCAGCAGAGTGGAGAGCGCTAACAGGTTGATGCAAAAGTCTGTCCGTGCCTTTTGCATCTGGATCCAGCGAAAAGCGTGGTTTTCACTGGCTCCCGAAATCAATGAGTTAGGACTCATCGATTTCGCCGAGTCGTCCGTGACTCGGTAACAGGGTGCTACAAAGGGCTTTGCATCACCCTGCTAACGGCTGGCAGGCCCGGTCGACCCGCGGATCACGAGTTCGTACGGAAACATCGCCCCGGCACTACCCCCTTTCTTTCTCTCGTCGCGCATATCGGCGATCAACGTACCCACGATCGATTTCGCCATCGCTTCGACCGGCTGACGGATGGTCGTGAGACTGGGCCACGTGTATCGCGAGACGGGCGTATCGTCGAAACCCGCGACCGATAGTTTCCTTGGCACTTCAATGCCGAGATCATGGGCCACGTGCAGGACGCCCGCAGCCATTTCGTCGTTGCTGGCAAACACGGCAGTCGGCCGGTCCTTGCGCCCGAGCAGCGCACGGCCGCATTGCTCGCCAGAATCGAATGAGAAGAAGCCCTGCGCCACCAGGGTCTTGTCGAGGGGGATGCCACGGTCGCGCAGCGCGCTGCGGAAGCCATCAAACCGTGGCTGACTGGCGCCGATGTCCGGGTGGCCCTTGATGAAGGCGATGCGCTGGTGACCCATGTCGATGAGGTATCGGGTCAGGTCGTAGGCGGCGCTACGATCGTCCACTGCAACAAAGGGAGCTGGATGGTTCCGATCCACGGGAGCGATCCGCACATAGTCGACGTTCATCGTGTCGAGCAGCTCGGTCACGGCTGCAATGTCGCAGACAGGGGTCGTGAGAACGAGCCCGGGATGCCCGCGCTCCGTAATCAACGTCGTCAGCTCTTCGATCAGCAAGGGGCTCTGGTAGTCGCAGGGTTGCAGCAGCAGGCTGTAGCCCCGCTCGCGGCAGGCTGCCAGGGCGCCGCTCTGCATGTCCAGAAGGTAGCTGGCACTCGGATTGTCATAGACCAGTGCGACGAAGTAGGAGCGGCTCGAAGCAAGGCTGCGGGCCGCCGCGTTTGGCCGATAATTGAGGTCCTTGGCGGCTGCCAGGACCCTTTGCCGGGTTGCGTCCCGCACTGCGCTCTCACGATTGAGTACCCGGGATACTGTCTTGATCGAGACGCCTGCGCGGCTCGCAACCTCTTCGATCGTCACGGCGCTGCTTTTCAGTTTCTGCTTCTTCATGGAGTGCGTCTTTAGGCAGGAAATCCTGCAATGAAGGTGCAATACTATAATGTTGACAGCGTTGTCATGGCCGTTCATGCTGCGGAAAATTTACTCCGGGGGAGCCAATGAATTGCCGCGCCAAAAAAGCGGGTGGTTCCGTGGCGCGCCCTGCGACTCTGGATATACTCTTCCGCAGTCGTGAGCGTGCCAATCCAACGTCGAAAAAATCTCGGCCCGCGGCTGTCCCGCTGATTCGAGAAATTGCAGGTGGCAGGCTGCCTCGGACTTGTGAAATCCCATGACGCAACCGTTCAAGCCCAAGATCATGAAGCTCAGTGTCCTGACCGCAGCGCTGCGCGGGTTAGTCGAGCCGGATAAACGCGAGGCCGATCCGGATCTCGAGGTGGAGGCCTGGCTGCAATTCTCTCGGGACATTGGCTCTGCGAATATTCAGCTGTCAGTTGCCCTGCATCCCGACGAAAGCGATATCCCCGCCGCCGCGATGCTCGACCCGGTGGCGAATACGCTGGATCTGCGCCGTCCCCTTGACCGGCAGCGTGCCAGGCGCATTGAGGCCGCCATGAGTGACACGGGCACGGGTCTGTCTGATCTCGCATATTTCGACAACATGCTGGCACCGGACGCGAGTGCGAGAAAGCTGCGCCACGATCTGATGCTGAAGGTGTTCGATGCAGCAGCGCTGCTGGGTGCAAAAGCCGTTTGTGGCTTCGTCGGACGCAATCCCCGGCTCGAGATGGACCAGAACCTCGGGATGTTCGAGGAAGTGTTCGTGCCACTGCTCAAGGAAGCCAAGGCTCGCGGCCTCGTCTATCGCGTCGAGCAGTGCCCGATGCCGGGATGGAATGTGACAGACAAGTGGTACAACAATATCGCGTATGCGCCCGGGCCGTGGATAGCGTTGCATCGCCTCTGCGAGAAGCATGGAGTAGGGGACCAGTTCCGCATTCACTACGATCCGTCGCATGCAATTCTGATGGGGCAGGATACCCGCTCTCTGTTCCAGTACCTGAAGGATGAAGGCTACGGCTTTCTGATTGATGGCTTCCATGTCAAAGGGCAGGTGATCGATGCGCGCGGCCTCGCAGCATGGGGCTATGGAGGCCAGACCATGGAGCGCGGTGACTGGGTCGATGGCCACCCTGCCAGCGATCCGGTGCTGCAGCAGAAGGCATGGAAAAAGCAGACCGTGTTTGCGGAGCATGAATTACCGGGTACTGCGAAGCACGACCCCCTCGCATATCTGCAGAATCGCAGTGTGGACTGGCTGGATCATCAACTGGCCGCGCGCGAGCTGTTGCCTATTGAAGCCGCGAACACCTATCTCGTTGTCGAGCACGAATACCCGCGGGCACGGGTGGATGATCGCAACCGGCTTGGCCCGATCCTCGAAGGCTCGCTGGCCTTCATTAAAGCCATTGATGCCGCTGCCGCCGCAATGTACGCGTTGCAGAACGAAGTGCTGGCCGCTCAGGGAATTCCGACGCAGGGCGTGGGCCGCGAGGCCTATCGATCGTAACAGGACTATCTGGAAGATGACGACTCCTCATACTGACATCAGACCCTTGCGCGCCGGCATCGTTGGCGGTGGCCAGGGCGCGTTCATCGGCAAAGTGCACCGGATGGCCGCGGAGCTGGATGGCGGCGCCCGCGTGATCGCGGGTGCCTTGTCATCCGACCCGGAACGTAATCGGGCCAGTGCGGCAGCGTGGTTTCTGGAGCGCTCCTACGATTCCTATGCGTCGATGGCGCAGCAGGAAAAACTGCATGCGACCGGCATTGATTTCGTAATCATCGCCACGCCGAATCACCTGCATTTTCCTGTTGCAAAGGCCTTCCTGGAAGCCGGCATCCATGTTGTCTGCGACAAGCCGATGACCTTGCATATCGACGAGGCAAAGGAGCTTGCCTCACTGGCCGACAAGCGCGGATTGATTCTCGCTGTAACGCATACCTACACGGGCTACCCCGCGATCATCGAGGCACGCGAGCGAGTACGCGCCGGGGTCATAGGCGATGTGCGCAAGGTTCTGGTCGAGTATCTGCAGGATTGGCTGATGGCGCCACTCGAGCAGACAGGCCAGAAACAGGCCGAATGGCGCACCGACCCCAAGCGCTCGGGAGAGAGCGGGTGTGTTGCCGACATTGGTACCCATGGCGAGAACATGCTCGAGTTCATCACGGGTCTTGGAATCCGCTCGCTCTGTGCCGACTTCCGGACGTTTGTTCCCGGCCGGCTGCTTGAGGATGACGCCAATATCCTGCTGCGCCTTTCGAACGGCGCCACCGGCGTTCTGACTTGCTCGCAGATCGCCTGTGGTGAAGCCAACAATCTCAATATCCGCGTCTACGGCTCCCTTGGCGGAATTGAATGGAGCCAACGGGAACCAGGCATACTGATTTTCAAACCTGCCGGCCAGCCGCAGCAGCGCATCGAGGTCGGCAACGGATACCTCACCGACAGCGCCAGGGCCGCGACACGGCTGCCATCCGGACATCCTGAAGGGTACATCGAAGCCTTCGCGAATCTGTATCGCGGCGTCATCGCGGATATTCACCGCTTGCGCAACGGACAGCGATTGCTCGGGGGGTACCCGACGGCGCGAGATGGCGTGAGGGGAGTTCGATTCGTGGAGAAAGCCGTGGAGAGTGCCCGGCTCGGTGCTGCATGGGTCGAGCTTTGATCATGGCCGCAGCTGCCATAGAAGCCCCGGGAATGGAAGTGTTGCGAGTGATGCGCCGGCAGTACTTGCGGGTGTCGGTGGAGCGGCTGCTGTCCGGGCCGGGGCTCGTCAATTCGACAGACGCGGCTGTTGCTCAAGTTGCCTGACCGATTGAAGGAGAGTTCCGTGAAGAAACTTCATGTCCCAACGGCATCCGGACTGACTCGAAGAGAGTTTGTCGGTGGACTGGCCGCGGCGGCAGGAGCCGCGATTGCCGTACCGACAGTGTTAGGAGCTCCGGCCTTTGCGCAAGACCGGAAGCCCGGCTCACTGATCAATGGCGTCCAGATCGGCGTCATCACGTATTCCTTCAGGAGCATGCCGGATCAGAGCGCGGAAGCGTTGCTGCGGTATTGCCTTGACTGCGGCATCAGTGCAGTAGAGCTGATGGGGGATCCAGGCGAACAGTTCGCCGGTATTCCCGTGAGCCCCGACGCAGAGCGATTCCGCAGGATCAGGGCGCGGGGCTTTCAGCCCAATCCAGCACCGTTGACCGCTGCGGAGGAAAAGGAGAAATCGGAAGCGATGGCGATGCAAGCCGAACACCTGAAGCGAGTCGCGGCCTGGCGCGCGAGTGCGCCCATGGACCGGTTTTCGCAGTTGCGCAAGCTCTACACCGATGCGGGTGTCAGCATCTACGGCTTCAAGCCTTCAACCTTCGATGAATCAAACACCGACGCTGAAATTGACTACGGCATGCGGGCTGCGAAGGCGCTGGGTGCATCCCACGTCACCGTGGAGTTGCCGACGTCGGTCCCGCACGCCGCCCGTCTCGGAGCCGCGGCCCTGAAGCACGGTCTCGTCGTGGGCTATCACCAGCATCTGCAGGCGACGCCGACGCTTTGGGATCCGGCGTTGGCCGCCTCGAAAGGCAACGGGATCAACCTTGATCTCGGGCATTACACGGCCGCCGGTGCGTATGACGGTGTGGCCTTCATGCGCCAGCATCATGCGCGAATCACCAGCATGCATCTCAAGGATCGCAGGACCAAAGCGAACGGCCAGGCGAACCTGCCCTGGGGATCGGGAGATACGCCAGTCGTCGCTGCGCTCAAGTTGATGCGTGATCAGAAGTTCCGCTTTCCCGCGACGATCGAACTGGAGTACGACATTCCCCCGGGTTCGAATGCCGTGAGGGAAGTGGGCAAGTGCCTGGAGTATTGTCGCAAGGCTCTGCAGAGCTGATGGCTACATGCAAGTGGACCACGCGGCATCTTCGTGGATGGGCACCGCTGTTGCTGGCGCTCGTCCTTGCACCTCTCGTTCACGCCGCCGAAGCGCCTTCTGCCGGAGGGAGACTCTACGTCTCGGATGAACGCGGCGGCACGGTTGTCGTCGTCGACGCCGCCACCGGTACGATCGTGTCTCGAATCGCCGTCGGGAAGCGACCACGAGGCCTGAGTCTTTCACCGGATGGTGGGCGATTGTATGTGGCTCTGTCAGGGACGGCGATTGGCGGACCCAACGTGGACGAGTCGAAACTGCCTCCCCCTGATCGCCGCGCGGACGGCATCGGAGTGATCGACATTGCGACGGGCCACCTCACGGCAATCCTTGAGAGCGGTCCGGATCCGGAGACGTTTGCGGTATCACCCGACGGCAAGACACTGTTCGTATCCAATGAGGATACGGGCCGACTGTCTGCTGTAGACGTAGCGTCGGCAAAGATTCGCCAGTCGGCGGCCGTCGGGGTCGAACCTGAAGGCGTTTCCATCCGCCCGGATGGCAAAGTCGTCTACGTCACTTGCGAGGGCGACAGCACGGTGCACGCGCTTGACGCAGTGACGCTCCAGACTCTTGCGCGCATCCCTACAAGGCCGAGACCGCGCGCGATCGCATTTTCGCGGGATGGCAGGACGGGGATCTCTACCGATGAGGTAGGAGTCACACTGACGATGTTCGACACCACGACCCACGCGGTGATCGATACCGTCTCGCTGGCATCGGCCGGGAATACGCTCATCCGACCAATGGGAATTGCGATGTCGCCAGACGGTCGCCTGGCTTACGTGACCACGGGTCGCGGCGGCTCGCTGCTCGAGGTGGATTTCGCGAACCGGAGCGTCCGCCGCACGATTGACACAACAGGACAACGCCCCTGGGGGCTTGCTCTAAGTCCCGACGGTCGCAAGGCGTTCACGGCCAACGGCCCGTCCGGCGACATCTCCATCATTGATCTCGAACGAGGGTCTGTCGAGCGGCGCATCAAGGTAGGCGAGAGCCCATGGGGCGTCGTCTACCGCAAGTGAGCACGCGTCAGTACAGGTAGAACGCGTTCAGCGTGTCTCCGCTCGCAACGAGAACGTATTGCTTGCCATCCAGCATGTACGTCTGCGGGGCATTTGAAACGTTGCCCAGCTGGGTATGCCATAGCGGCTTGCCATTGGCGGGGTCTCGCGCGACGAGATTGCCAGCTGTGTCGCCAGCAAAAAGCAGCCGACCTGCGGTTGTGAGGATGCCGTTGGCAAGCCTGCCGCCGGACGGATAGCGGACGGTCCACGCAACCTTGCCAGTCTTCGGGTCGATGGCCTTCAGGTAAGACTCGGCCGTAACGTTAAGCTCTTCCTTGCCGCCCAGGCCCATCGCGCCCCGCGGATCCGTCTCGGCCTTGTAGTACATGGCCCAGGATTCGGCGACCGGCACGTAGAACAGACCGTAGTCCGGGCTGTAGCTCGGAGGCGGCCAGTTGGCTGCGCCCTGGTTGGCGCTCGACACCAGTGCGCCGGATACGTGGCTGTCCTTGGCGGGAATGCGGACCGGTTGTCCCTTGGCATTGAGTTTCGGTTCCGCCCAGTTCGCGGTGGTGGAGAACTTGCCCGTGACGATGTGTTCGCCATTCGTGCGATCAACGACAAAGAAATAGCCGTTGCGCGCGGCGGTCATTGCGACCTTGCGCATCCGGCCGCCGATCTCGATGTCTGCGAGAACGGGTGTCTGCGCCGAATCCCAGTCGTGGGTGTCGTTGGGCGAGGTCTGGTAATACCACGCCATCTTGCCGGTCTCCACGTTGATGGCGACCAGCGAACACGTAAAGAGAGCGTCGCCGTTGCCTCGGGCATCCGGAAAGTAGGACGGCGACGGATTGCCTGTACCGATGATGTACAGGTTGGTTTCAGGATCGTAGGAACCGGGAACCCACGGATTGCCGCCTCCATGTCTCGCGGCATAGAGATCCTTCCAGGTTTCGAGGCCCGGATCGCCGGCGTTCATCGGCACGGAGTAGAACTTCCACTGCAGCTTCCCGGTTTCCGGATCGAACGACTGCAGGAAGCCGGGTGCGTCGAGGTCATTGCCGGTGCCCACGAGCACGTGATTCCCGACGACGACCGGTGCGGGAGTGGAGAAGTATTGCTCTTCGAAGCTCGCAATCTCGACATGCCAGCGTTCCTTCCCGGTGGTGGCGTCCAGCGATACCAGATAGTTATCCGGAGTCTCCATGAAGAGATAGTTGCCCCACATGCCGAGGCCGCGATTGCCGATATGCGTACCGCCCCGGGTTTTCCAGTGGTAATGCCAGATGACCCGGCCACTGCGGCTATCGACGGCCCAGGCGTTGTCGGGCGTGGAAAAATAGAGGACGCCGTTCACGTGGAGAATGGAGGCGCGAATATTCGCGACCAGCGATGCAAACAGTTCACCCTTGCCGACGCCGCCAATGTTGACCGGATGCGGACCGCGATCGCCGGCGCCTGCGGTGACCCGCGTGGTCCATGCGAGCGTCAATTGTCTGATGTTGGACTGATTGATCTGGTCGAGCGAACTGTAACGCCGGCCGCTGTAGTCACCGGAATACGTCGGCCACGAATCAGGCGATGGATTGAGAATACTGGCTGGTGACAACCCCTGAGCAGGCTCAGCCGCGTGGAGTGCTGTGCCGGCAGCAACGACGACAAGCGCCAGCAGCCCACGGATCGCGGGATGACCAATTGTTTTCATGCTATTTGACCGTGACGAGGTAAGCCGTGACGTCGTGAATGTTGCTGTCGGTGTATTTCGGCATCAAAGCCTTGTGCCCCGCCAGCGGATCAAGGACTTCGACTTTCGGAAGGCTGCCCGTTCTCGCGAAAGTGCGCTGCGTGCCGTCGCTCAGGCGGATCGTGACCAGAAACTCGTCGATCCGCAGAAGTTCACCCTCCGCACTGCTGCTGCCCGCGTCGATGCGCGCCCTGGAGCAGGTTCCAGTTGCAGGCATGAGCCAACGTTGCTGGAGTGGTCGTGCTTCATTGAATTTGCTGGCAATGCCCTTGAGGTCGCCGGTCACCGAATGACAGCTTGAGCAGTGATCGGCGAAGAAGCGCTTTCCCGCAGTTGCATTGCCAGTCACGAATTCTGCGGGACGCATGCGGGCAGGATCGCGGCTGCTGATGGAAAAGCTGTGCAGGAATTCGGCTACGTCGGCGATCTCGGTGCTGGAGAGCGAAAAGGCCGCCATGGCAGTGCCCTGCACGCCTTTCAGGACCACGTCGGAGATCAACTCTCCCTTCTGGTCCCGCAACACGAGTTGCGAGCGCAGCAGGCTCGGGCCACCGTCACCGCCGCGCGTATCCTTGCCGTGACAGAAGGCGCAGCCATTCAGCGCGTAGAGCGCCGCGCCGCGTTCGACAGCTGCAGGATCCGTGGTACGGGGAGGATAGGCCTGGACGGGGGCGAAGGGAACTTCCGCTTCGCATTCTCGCAGCGTCTGCTGAGCGGCTGCAGTTCCCGACACCGCCAGCAGCGCGGCAACGGCACTGCCCAACAAGAGACTCTTGAGCAATTTCAGGTCACGCAAACGGATTCCCCTGTATGAATCTGATACGGCCTTCGATGCGCATCATTCTGCATTCGCCGGGCACAGCCCAGTCAGAATGCAGTGAGACCGTGTGATTGCTGCGCCACAGCAAGCATTGCTTTGTCAAAACGCGTGGACAACCGATAAGCATCTTGCCATATTGCCCCCTGATCCTGGGTATTTAGTAATCGGTTACAGGGCGCAAAAGAATGTGTTTTGGGCAATGCTTTCCGGGTAATGCAATGGAAGGTGCACTGTTATTATTTGCCCTGAAAATGACAGCGCTGCCATCGCTCATTTCGCATGCGGGCGAGCGCGATGGATTTCGCAATGAACTCAAGAAGCAAGACGGGTCAATGACATGTCCCAGATGACACGCAAGCAGTTCCTGAAGTTGATGGCGGGTACCGGGGTGGCAACGTTGGGCGGGTCGCTATGGAATGCCGGTGACGCGGCGACTCCGGCTGCGCAAGCGACGAGGACCCCAACAGCGGCACCGAACGCTGGCACGGGCCGCAATATTTCCTGGTCGTATATGGACCATTGGTCGACGCGGACCGAGCAGGGACTGGTATTGCCGTATCTGTCTACGCGGCATATGGATCGTTACATCAAGCAACTGTCGGCACTGGGATTCACTGGATTCGATACCTTCGGCTTTCGTCTGGGACCATTGGCCGCACTATTCGGGTCCGTCAAGAACTTCCAGCAGTTCATCCAGGAGCGGGGCTTCGAAAAGCTGACGGCGGTATTCATTTCGTATCCCTACGCGACGAGCACCCGGTCTCCCCATGTACGGGCGACGCACGATCGCATCGTGCAGGATTGCGAGGACATGATGAAGGCGTGCGCAGGCCTCGGCGTCGAGACGTTCGTGGTTCAACCGGCCGCGACTTACTGGCAGGTAGAGCCCGTTACTGACGACAAGTTGCATGCCATGGCCGATCTGTGGACTCGCGTCGGGAAGATGACCGCGGAGTATGGTGTGAAGACAGCGTGCCACCACGAGTTCTGGTGCGGGATCCGCACGGCCGATGAGGTCGACAAGTTCTACAAGTGGACCGATCCAAAGTACGTGAGCTACTACTGCGACACGGCGCAGACCGTGATAGCAGGGCTGGATCCGGTGCAGCTCTACATGAAATACCACGACCGTTGCGCGGGCTTTCACTTTAAAGACACCCACACGATCGACACAAAGGGCGAATACCGGCTGGCCCCCGACGCGGAATTGATGGCGCCCTCCACCAAGCGCTGGTTCTGGGAAATGGGCACGCCGGAGGGCCTGGTCGACTTCCCGAGGCTGATGGCGGCACTCAAGGAATACGGCTATCGCGGCCGGATCACGGTGGAACACGACAAGGCTGATCTCGAAGGCGGCAACTTTGCGGAGAGCACCTGCATCGCGAAGTGGTACATCGACAACGTCCTTTCGAAAATCTACGCATAGACAAAGGAATTGAACGTGGCCGATTTCAAATGGGGCTATGCGATCAATCAATGGGATCCCGTCCGCCGGGAGCAGCAGGAGCGCGCGTTCAAGACCATTTCAGCCTGCGGATTCCGCGCCATTGAACTGACTGCCGGAACGGGCCGATGGGCACCGATCGGTCGTCCCGAGCTCATGACCCTGAATTTTGGTTCCACGCACGACTTCGCGGATTTTCACAAGCGGTGCGGAATCGATCAGGTCGCCAGCTGGTTCTACGATCCGGGCGTGCCCTACATAGAGGAAGGGCAGGTGCCAAAGTCACCGAGTAATCCGGCGCAGCATGCAGCAATCCTGGAGTCCATAAGACCGTACGCACAGACGCTCAAGGAATTGAATGGCTCCCGGCTGGTCGTCCGGCCGATGGCCTCCTGGTGGCGTGAGGCGCCGGTTACCAGCGACAAGATCAAGGCCGCAGCCGATTGCTGGAATGCTGTTGGCAGGATGACGCAAGAGTACGGCATCGAGACGACACTGCATGTCGATTTCCTTTCTGCCATCCATTCCCTCGATGACCTCGACGCGCTCATGAGCTTTACTGATCCGGCCGTAGTGGGGCTGACCATCGATACGGCCGAACTCACTGTAGCGGGGTTCGATGTGGTTGCGGTTTACGAGAAGTATCACAGCCGCGTATCCCATTTCCATTTCAAGGACACTCACGATCGCGACACCCTGGCGGAGTACAAGGAACCGGCGGCGGAGGTGAAGCTGCTTGCGGCTGGCGGCCAGCGTGCCATTCCACGCTGGTTCTGGGAGATGGGCACGCCGGAAGGGCTGGTGGATTTCCCGGGACTTGTGCGTGCGATGAAATCACACGGTTACTCGGGGTGGGTGATCGTCGAGAGTGACCGCGGACCAAGCGCGCCGGAAAGCGCGTTGCTTAACAGTTGGTACGTGCAGAAAGTACTGGCGAAGATCTAGTGCGAAATCGATTCATCGCTTGCAGCAGGGGGAACAATGCGTAGACGAGAATTTCTGGGTTCAATGGGGATTGCCGCGCCACTGATGCTGTCTGCGACGGCGTTTGCAGCCGCCCCAGCTGCAACTGCACCAGTAAAGCGGGTTGGGCGCCTCAAGCAGGGCATATGTCGAAGTGTGTTCGGAGAGGGCCCGCCTCCACCAAGCGTTGAAGACTGCTGCCGCGAAGCGGCTCGCCTGGGTATCAAGGGATGTGATTTCTTCGATGATCCGAACGACTGGCCAACGATGAAAAAGTACGGCCTGATCAATTCCATGTACCGGCTCGAATACGGCGGTGGATTGTCGGGACCTCGTGGCCCTGAGGGCCCTCCGGGCTGGAATGCCATTGGTACGCCGGACGAAGGCGGGCAGTTCCAGGCAGCCGTTCACGCCGCGATTGACCGGGCCGCAGCCAACGGCTTCCCGAATATCCTGCTGCAGACAGGCACTCGGGTGAAGTATTCCTATGAGCAGGGCGCGGACAATGCAGTGGCTTTCTGCAACCAGGTGAAGGCGCACGCCGAAGAAAAAGGCATCACGCTTTGCATGGAAGTCGTGAACTCAAAGGGTCTTCAGGGACCCAGGCCCGAAGTCGGCAGCATGTTTGACCACATCGCCTGGGGAGTGGACGTCGTCAAGCGGGTGAACTCGCCTCGCGTGAAGATCCTGTTCGATATCTATCATGTGCAGATCATGGAGGGCGACGTTACGCGATCGATTCGCGACAACATCCAGTACATCGGGCACTTCCACACCGGAGGCAATCCCGGCCGCCATGGACTGGATGAAACACAGGAGCTGAACTACCGGTTCATCGCCCAGGCAATTGCCGATCTGAACTTCACCGGGTTCATCACGCACGAGTGGGCACCGGCTCCGGGTGTTGATCCGATTGCAAGCCTTGATAAGTCGATTGCAATTATCGATGTATAGTCAAAGGGTCATAAGAGCACCAGCAGGGCCAGTGGGGAGAAGGGCGATGCAACGCTCGGTGGGAATCCATTGCGCCGTCATTGCAGGTGCCTTCAGCCTGTTCGCGGCGGCGGGAATTGCCTCTGCGCAGGCTCCGGCGGGAGATGGCGTTGGTCCGGGTACACGCTTCAATTCCGCCACTGAAGGTGCGGCGGCCGAGCGAGGCACGGTGCTGTATCGATCGTCCTGCGGGTTTTGCCACGGCGCAGAAGGCCGTGGCGCTCAGGGACCCGATCTGACGCAATCGCTGATGGTGAATGCTGATAGTGACGGGCGCGCATTGGGCCTGTTCCTGAAGACCGGCAAGCCCGACGCCGGCATGCCGCCCTTCCCGAGTCTGGCGGCGAACGACCTGGCCGATCTGTCTGCGTTCCTGCGTTCCAAAGGACTGGAACCTCGCGTTGCTTTCGATCCCGCGTCCATCGTCGTCGGTGATGCGTCACAAGGGGAACGCTTCTTCAACGGTGCGGGGCAGTGCAGCTCCTGCCACTCTGCGAGCGGCGATCTCAAGGGTATCGGTTCCCGCTATTCGCCGCCTGTCATCCAGGGACGCATGATCAATCCGCGCGCCGTCGGACCGGGGCCGGGTGCAACGGCCAAACCGCTGCCGGTGGCCAAGGTCAAGGTGACGCTCGAGAAGGGCCAGACCTTGAGCGGAGACCTGGTGCAGGTTAACGACTTCTTTGTCACCTTGATCGATTCGGCCGGTGTCCGGCGCACGGTTGCCCGTGACAATGAAAAGCCAAGGGTCGAGATTTCCGATCCTCTCGAGGCGCATCGGGAGAGGATGCTCAAGTGGACCGATACCGACATGTGGAACATGACGGCCTATCTCGTGAGCCTGAAATGAAGAAGTCAATCTGGATGATCGCCTGCGTGGTATCCCTTGTTGCAGGGAAGGCCAGCGCACAGCTGGATGTGAGCCTGATTGGCAAGCCGCCGGTGGATTCATGGCCAACCTTTCACGGGGACTATTCTGGCCAGCACTACAGTCCGCTGAAGCAGGTCAATCAGAGCAATGTGAAGAACCTGCAGCAGGTCTGGGCGTATCGCCTCAACACCGCGACACGGGGCGCGATTGTCGGAGGAACGGTGGACGTGCCGGTCGCCGTCCAGCTCGGTGGAGGAGCCCTGTCGGGTGGCCAGATGAAAGCGACCCCCCTGTTCGTCAACGAGATTCTTTATTTCTCCATCCCTGATCACGCCTGGGCTGTGGACGCCCGCACGGGGCGCGAGATCTGGCATTACTTCTGGAAGACCTCCGGTGGCGAATACATCGGCAATCGTGGCATGGCGATGTACGGCGATTGGCTCTTCTTCGGCACGCCGGACGGTCACCTCGTGTCACTCGACGCCAGGACCGGCAAGGAACGCTGGCACAAGCAGATCGGCGACGTTCGACTGAATTACTACGCGTCACCCGCCCCCGTCGTCGTGAAGGACAAGCTGATCGTCGGCGTTTCGGGTGATGCGCTCGATGTCCCGGGCTGGCTGGAGGCCCGGAACCCCGAGACGGGCGAGTTGATCTGGAAATGGTTCACGACACCCCGTAAGGGAGAGCCCGGTGCCGATACCTGGCCGAGCGATTTCGCGAGGGAACATGGCGGTGGCATGACGTGGCAACCTGTCACGTACGACCCTGAACTGAACCTGCTTTACCTTCCGACCGGCAATCCAAATCCGGTTTACGCACCAGAGCTGCGCAAGGGCGACAACCTCTATTCCTGCTCCATCGTCGCCATCAATCCGGATACGGGCAAGATGGTCTGGTACTACCAGACCTCGCCGAATGAAGCCTGGGACTTCGATGCCAATCAGGTGCCGGTGCTGATCGATACCACGATTGACGGCAAGAGGCGCAAGGTGGTTGCGCAGGCGACGCGCAATGGCATGTATTTCCTCCTCGACAGAGTCACCGGTGAGCACCTCGTTTCATCGCAGTACGCCGAGTCCGTCAACTGGTCCCTGGGGTTCAATGAAAAAGGACAGCCGATCCGCAATCCGGCCAAGCTCGACCAGAATGGCGGAGCATTGATTTCCCCAAGCAACGGCGGTGTGCAGAACTGGGCTGCACCGGCCTATCTTCCGGAGACGGGCCTGTTGTATCTGAACGCGATGCAGGGTTTCGATATCCACTATACGTACGGCACGCCCGACCCGGTGACCGGGGGAAGAGGACATCAGGCGCAGGCAGTCGGTGGCTACGACATGTCGTTGCGAGCCATCGACATCAAGACAGGCAAGGCGAAATGGATTCACAACTACGCGGGGAGCGAATGGACCCCGCCGCGACCGCATCAGGTCGGGGCGCTGCTCGGCACCGCCGGGAAGCTGGTTTTCTCGGCGCGCCTGCAGGCGGACCGGGCGGGTTTATGGTTGCCTACAATCCGGAGAACGGCAGGCAGTTATGGCACGCGACCCTGCCAGCGAGAGTCTCGAATACCCCGATTACTTATTTGATGGGCGGAAAGCAGTATTTCGTGTTTGCCGCAGACGACACGCTTTATGCGTACGCGCTGCCGCAATGATCAACTGAATAATCTGATCTCGACCTTGCGGAAGAAGACCTCGGCACCCTCGAGCTCGAGCGCGAGTCGGCCTTTCGTCAGCGGACGATATACGTTTCGGTCGTTGACGTCCTGACCCACGATTTCGTAAAGTGAATTGACGATGCGGCCGTTGACCAAGTGTGCCGACCGGTCCTCAATTGCGATCAATTCGATCGTGTTCCAGTCGCCGAGCTTCTCGAAGTTGCCGTTCTTGTACAGGTGCTGTCGCTCAATGGGCAGACGAGGCTCGGCTATCGTAAACGTGGTGCGGGGAGCGACTCCGCCCTGCCTGGGCCACGCAGGTGTGCCGCCGAGATTCGCACCGGGCCAGCAGCGAGTGTTCATCAGGATCGCATCGCCCACGTCGCTCTCCTCGAACTGGAACTCGACGGAATTCGGCCAGACGCGATCCCGTTCCGGGAATGTGTGATACAGCAGCCCGGAATTACGCTTGGCCAGCAGGCGGGGCTCAAAGCGCTTTTCGCCAAACTTGTACTCGACACGCAGGTGATAGTTACCGTACTCCCGTGGCGTGACGATATGGCCGAATCCCGGCGCGTCGCCACCCGTATGCTGGGGGCCCAGCATGTGGATCATGCCGTCGTGTACGGTCACCGCGTTAGTGGTGTCCTTGAATCCAATGCCTTGCTGAAAGAAATCCCAGCCATCGAGGTTCTTGCCATTGAACAGCGATACCCATGGCCCGGCACCTGCCGGCATGCTCTGTCCGAAAGCGGGGAATGCAGCTGCTCCGTTTGCCAGGGCTGCGGCGCCGACAAAGCGCATGAAATCCCTGCGATTCATGATCCTGGCCACCCGCTATTCCTTGGGTCTCGCGATGTCGGTGTACAAGCGCGAACCGTCTTCCTTGATGATGTAGAAGAGTGCTCCGCCTTTGTTGCCGTCCTTGAGGGGATGTATGACTGCGTGAATGGGATCGCCGGCCTTCAGCGTGATCTTCGTCCACCCTTGTCGAACCATGATGGACGTGCCCCCGGCGCATTCGAAATCCCACAGACCGACCATGGCCGGGTCGGTGCCCTGCGCTTCCGGTATTCGCACGACAACGTGCACATGCGGGTTCGCGAAGTTGTATTCGACTACCGTGCCCTTGATCGTGATGTCTTTTGTCATGTCAAACATGGCGAACGAGTGATGTGCCAGCGCAGGAACGGTCACTGCTCCTGCCATGACGATGGGCGCTATCCATCGAGAGAGGTTGATTCGCATTGCATTCACTCCGTCAGGTTGTAGCAGCCCGGGCAGACGTCAGATGCTATTTCGCACCCGCACCGGCCGGTGAGTTCGTCAGAAAATCCACGCGTTCCTTGTCAAAGGGGTCACAGTCGAGCGGTGGCTGGACCTCATAGAACTTTGGTGCCCGTGTGTACCTGTAAGCGTAGGTATGGGGGGTGCGGAACACCTTGGCATCCTCCCATGTGAACGTCACGAGCAGCACCGAACCATTTTTCAGCAGGCGGAAACGCTCCGTGAGACGAGACTCCGTCGTGCGAAACCCTCCGCCTGGGAGCAGCGTCTGGCCCTTGTTGCCGTCGATTGCCACCGTGGTGACCACGAAGGTGTCGCCCTCCCAGTGCCCGATCGAGTCGCCCGTCGAGGTGAGGTCGTACTCCTCGGTCGCAACGTTCTCCTTGCGATCGAGATAGATGTGGCGCGGCGTCGCCCGCCATTCGAAGTTGATCAGGACCTCGTGAGGTGCCTGGCGAATATCGATGGGCCTTGGTGAATCCATGGCGCCGGGCATGCCGATGAAATGACACCACCGGCGGCCATTGAGGTCCTTTGCAGCCCGTTCCGCGATGACTTCCGGGGTAATGGAGGGTTGCAGGTCGGCGGCAGGCACATTGCGACTGTCGTAGGAGAGTTCCCAGAATCCGCTGATGTCGTGCGGGTCAAAGGGACGATCCTGGGCAATCGCCTGAGAGGCCACAACGACCCATCCAGCCAGCGCCGCGATGACGGGGACCAACAGCGAGCCGTAAGCGCGCAAACTGTTCATGCTGGGCTTCTTCGGATGCATGCAGCTACTCCTGTTTGGGCGGAGCGACGCCCTGCGATTGCCGCGGATCACTCGCGTCGCAATACCACTCAAACGCCATTTGCCGTGGCAGCCCGCGCTCAGCCACGATCTCGAAGGCGTGTGGCTTTTGATAGACCTTTGGATCAGTGAACGTGTAGCGCATCGTCAGGCGCTGGCCGTCCGGGGAGAGACTGTAACGCTCGACCAGATGCGTTTCTGGCGTACGATAGCCGCCCGCCGGAACGGTGCCCGCGTTCAAGCCAATCGTGTCGATGATGAGTGCGCCACCCTCATAACGGCCCGTTGAATGCCCCGATGCGGTAGGCTGAAAGCGTTTGAGGTCCGGGTGCGGTCGACCATCCATGTAGATGTTCCTGCCGAGACCGGGGTTCTCTCTCACAATTACCACCTCGTCTCGACCCTGCACGATGTGGAACGCGGCTGAATTGGGTTCGACGCCGCCGGGAAACGTACATTCGCCGGGCGTGACGATGTAGGCCTCGCCTTCCTTGTAGCGCCGATTCGGATCCCACTTGTTGCGCTCCGCTGCGCGCTTGATCGCGGCATCCCGGGCTTCTACCGCTGCTGGTAACAAGACGGCGGGCGTAAACCCCGATGCGAGTTGGTCAAAGGATCCCGACCCGGAGGTATCCACACGAACCCAGGCACCGGTCAGATCCGGGATGGCCACAGCCTGCTGTTGGGCATGCAACGCGGCGCCATTGCCAAACATCGAAGTCGCGAGCACAACAGCCGCAGCGGGTACGACGGTTAGAGTTCGCCCGATTCCCCACGAGTGTCGCCTATGCCGCGCTGCAGGATGCTTAACCAGGCGCAGACGGTCAGATTTCATGTTGGATCTCCGGGCAAACCGCATGGATACTTGCGCCATGCTGGAATCGTTTACATGATCGCTTGAGGTATCGCAATTTAGCGAAATGTCTCCAGCCTTTGCAAGGTAACTGCTGGCGCCACATGCATCCACCCGTGACAATCATGTTCATGTCTCGTTCAGAATGCCGCTGCGGACTGCACACTTGCAGGTTTCCTGGCACTGGCATCGAATACTTGCCACAGGCCATCAGTCTGAAACGGCTTCGGGACAAGGTCTCGCGGAAAGTACGTGTCGCCCTGGTTCCAGCCAGAGATATACACCGCCCGGCCGTCAGTCGACTTCATTCCAACGCGGGCCAGCATTAGTCATTTGCCAACTGCTTGATGGTCCGCTCCCCGATGCCGGGCCGACTTCGCCTGGCTGGCCAAGCATTCGCGGCATCTTGTGCGCCGACGACAGCGCTGTCAATATGTAGCGAACTGACTCGTGCACGAGCAGTACAAACGACTCGCAGGTACAGGCAAGTTTCGGCCGCGCTCAAGTCCAGAGCACTTTTCCGTCGCCCGCCATGAAGTCGTTGCGGGCACGTCGTTGAAGGAAAACAAAAGTGTTCCTGGGGATCGATCTTGGAACGTCGGCTGTCAAGGTTGCCGTATTGGACGAAAACGATGCGGTACGCTGCAGAGCGTCTGCATCGCTGCACACGCAGCGTCCTCACCCGCAATGGTCAGAGCAGGCACCCGAGGACTGGTGGCGCGCGACCATCGAGGCGATCAAGAGCTTGCCCCGCGATGACCGAGCCGAGGTACGCAGCATTGGACTGAGTGGTCAGATGCATGGCGCCGTCCTCCTGGATTCCGCCGATCAACCGCTTCGTCCCGCTGGCACGTGCACTGGTTGCGGCCGCGACGCTTATCGAGCAGGGGCGAGTGACGGAACTGCGTGCCAACCGCTATGCCGGCTGGCGGGGCGACCTCGGCAAGCGTATTGATGCGGGGTCGTTCACCCTTGCGACACTCGCGGATTACGCACTCGAGCAGCAGCTCAATCCGCAACCTCAGTCCGGGCGACAGGAATTGTTCGAAGCGTTGGTGGCTAACGCTTCAAGACCCTGGCGATGGCTCAAGACGAGGGCGCTTTTGCATCGCCCTCAAATCGTCTGCTTCGGCTTGCCCCTCATGAAGAGCACCAGTCCCGCGAAGGCAACGATCAATACGATCGGAATGACCAACGTCAGGTTCAGTACTTCCGGGCCAGCCGAGCGCTGGGCCGCGAACAGCTGGGTTGCCATTTCGCTGCCTGAAGGTGCATTCCTGAATTCACTCAGTGAGGCGCCCTCCGGCAGGTGCGAAGCCAGCAGCTGGTCATACTTGCCGCCCATGAAAATCGTGTAGACCGATACGGCAAACATCCCTGCGCCGCCCATCAGGTTAAGTCCCAGAGCGCCGGATTTCGGAATGTATTCCGACACAAATCCCAGCATTGTCGGCCAGAAGTAGCACACGCCCATGCCGAAAACGAGGGCGCCGGCAAATATCGCATTGCCGGACGTATGCCCCAGGAGATATATCCCTGTTGCGGCAAGCGCCGCCGAGATGACCAGTACACCCTGGGGCGCAAAGCGATGCACTACCGGCCCTGCAAAGGCCCGGCCGATGACCATGACTCCGGTAGTAATGGTGAGGATCAGCAGCGCATTGCTGGTGACACTGCGCAGGAGCACGTCAATCCATTGCCCCGTGAACAGCTCAGTAATCGCCGTGCCAAACATGCAGATGAACATGAAGATGAACAGCGGGGTGACTACTGCCTTGTACATGTCTGCGGTTGACACCCCGGAGGCAACGCGTTCTGTCACGGGAAAGGCCAACTTGGAGAAGAGGTACCCATAGGCCAGTGTCGGAATGAGCATCAGTCCCACCTGGATCTGCCAGCCGATACCCGCCTTGTCCAGCAGGAATACAAGCAATGTGCCGATGACGATCCCGCCCGGAAACCACAGGTGAAAGTGGTTGAGTTTGGTGGTCTTGTTGTCCGTATACAGCGCGGTAACGAGTGCGTTGCAGGCGGCTTCAACGGTGCCGTTCGCGATGCCTACAAGCAATGTAGAGAAGAACAGCGACCAGTATCCACCAGCGAAAATGGTGAGCACGATACCGAGCAGATGGAACAGAAATGCCATCACCAGCAGTTTCTTCATGCCGATGATATCGACAATGAAGCCGCCGATGACGATCGCCAGTGGAAATCCCCAGAAGGCGGTCGCCGCGATCGTCGCCAGTTCTGACGCATTCAGATCGAACTGCACGCCAAGGCGCGCAAGAATCCCCGCGCGTATGCCAAAGGAAAGTGAAGTGACGAGCAGTGCCGTGCAACTCGCCCAGAACAGGGCGCTCTTGTTGATCGAACTTTGCATTCTTGTGGATCTCAGTTGTTGTTCAGCCGCGGGATAGTCCGAAATTCCTTCCTGTCAGGCAAGCGATACGCGATCAACCCCTCACAAGCAGACACACGCACAGCCACGCGCAATGACTTTGTTGTGCGCACTCAGCGATGAGCGGCGTTGCAGTTTAGCGGATGGGCAATGACAGCGCTAACATTGGCGGAAGCACCGCGCGCTGCTTTTCGGTCCGGTTACGGAAGCAGGACAGCAATTCCAGCGCTTCGACTTTACTCGTGCTCGCTGCGCCCTTGTGCAAAGCAGCAGAAGAACCAATTGCACAAGAGGCATAGACAAGCCTTCTACTGTTGTGCATATTGGTAATCGATTACAAGAATTCTGACATTCAGGGGGAGCAGGCTCAAATCATGAGAATGATATTGAGGCGTTGGCGGTCATCCGCGCTTGCAGGTGCCTTTCTGTGTTACCTGCTCGCCGGCGCGGCGCCCATTTCGCAGTCAGCCGAGTCGGGCAAGGCTGCGGAAACTCCGGACCTCTCAGGTGTATGGGAGTTGCGCTACGACAGTCTGAGTGTTCCCGACGCATCGCTGACGCCCGCGGCGGCGCGCAATAGCAAAGCGATGCGTCGACTGGACGTTGAATCCCGACGCTGGTGCCGCTTCGGTGGCGTGCCGTTCATGATGCTGGAGGCACCCCTGCTGAATATCCTTCAGGGACGCGTTGAAGTGGTCATCGCACCGCAAATGCAGGCATTCGTCCGGCATCTCTACACGGACGGGATCGAGCGTGCTGACCCGGACGATTTCGATGCTGCCATCAACGGTTACAGTGTCGCTCAATGGCAGGGGAATGAACTGGTCGTGCATACGACAGGCTTCTCCGAACTCGGCATTACGGCCATTCCAGGTGGCGGTTACCGGACGCCGAAATCGCAACTCGCGGAGCGATTCAGGTTGCTCGATGGAGGGCGCCGCCTGTCGGTCACGTCCACGTGGACCGATCCCGATGTGTTTGCAAGACCGCACTCTTACGAGACGCGTTACTACCGGGCTGATGTCGGGACCACTGCGTCCCCACAGTCCTGTGATCCATTTGAACCGGGCCGCGCTGAGTTCTTTGCACCGGCGCTCCGGTAGATAGCTGAGGTGATCGCGATGAAATGGTCTTTAACGAGCGGAATGACGGCGCTGATAGTTTCCGGCGTCGCGCTGGCCCATCATTCGTTTGCGCCTTTCGAGATGGACAAGGAAGTCACGATGGAAGGCACAGTGACTGAGTACCGCTTCGGCAATCCGCATACGCACATTGTCGTCAAGTCAGCCACGCCTTCACTTGCTGGCAACTGGGATGTTGAAGGCGGCGGTGCCAACATCATGCGCCGCCAGGGTTGGACCAAAAATACCTTCAAGCCCGGCGACAGCATCAAGCTGGTGGGCCACCCCATGCGCGATGGTTCGAAGGGCATGTCGCTGTTCTATGTGATTCTTCCCGATGGCACCCGTCTGTATCACGACATTGCCAGGCCAAAAGCGGAGTAGGGCGCCGGAACCATGTATGAGACGTCACGCATGAATCGATACACACAGCTGCTGCTGAGCCTGGCGCTCATGCTTTCGGCGTTTCCAATCGTGAGCGTCGCGGCGGTAAGCACTACGGCTGGAGCCGATCTGACCGGCTTCTGGGAGCGTCGGGACACCGTCGGGGGTGGCAGCTTCGGCGGCATTCTCGAAAGCCTGCCCAAGGCGGTACTGGCCGACGGATTCGTGATGCCAACGGCGCCCCCACTGCAGTTGACGCCGCCCACTACCGGGAAACCGAATGACGCGGGGGTCCCTTACGTCGTGACGACGGGCAGGTGTTTCACCAGCGCGAGCGTGGCGATTCCGTTTTTCATGACGCACTCAGCGCCGATTGACATCGTGCAGACCAATGCAGAAGTGCTGATCATTCCAGAGATGCCTGGCGCGCAGCGCATTTACCTGGACAGGCAGGTCCATCCACCCGCTGGCAGCCTCGCTCCGTCAGGGCTAGGCCATTCGATTGGTCACTGGGAAGGCGATACGCTGGTCGTGCATACCGTGGGCATGACTGCGGGGGGTGGCATTCCCGGCGGCGGCTATCGAACGCCTGAAACGGAATTGACCCAGCGCTTCCGGCTGATTCAGGGCGGCCAACAGCTCGAAGTGCAGTTCACGTGGACCGATCCGAAAATATACAAGCAGCCCCACACGTTTGCGCTCACCTATTTCCGGATGCCACCGGAAACCTATGCGCTCGAAGAGTGGTGCGATTCCGGCGACCCGCTGCAGCGTCAATCTATCGTTCCCCCGAAGCAGGACTAGGGATACCCACAGCCATGCAAACCCTTACCCGCCGTGACTTCACGCTTGCCACGTTGGGAGCATTGGCGCTCGGGCGCGCAGGGGCGATGACATTGAGTCCCACGATTGGTGGTGTGCGCATCGGCGCTATTACGTATTCCTTCAGGGAAGCGCCGCGCGTTCCGGGCGAGGACTTTCTGGAGACGGGCCTGCGCGGCTGCGCAGCCACCGGGCTTGGGGTTGCCGAGCTGTGGGCGACGATGGTCCAGCCCGAACAACCACTGCTTACCCGCAATGGTCAATATGAAGTTGATCCCGCCAATGCCGCCATGGTCAAGGCGCGCGAAGACATTCGGCGCTGGCGCATCGATACGCCCGCGTCCTACTGGCAGGGGATTCGCCGTCGCTTTGACAAGGCCGGCATCGAACTCATTGGCTACTCGCTGACGCTGGCGGATGACTTCACCGATACGGAAATCGACAAGACCCTGGCAGCCGTTCGTTCGATGGGCATCACGGACATCGGTACCAACCAGACGCGGGTGGCCATGGGCAAACGTGTCGTGCCATTTGCCGAGAAGCACGGCGTCAGACTCTGCTTCCACAATCACTCCAATGTGGATCATCCAAATGAAGTGGCAACCATCGCCAGCATGGACGAGGTGCTCGCGATGTCGAAGAACTACCGGATCAATCTCGACATCGGTCATTTCGTCGGGGCGAATCTGGATCCGGTCAGCTTCATCCAGACGCATCACGACCGCATCAGCTACCTGCACCTCAAGGATCGCAAGCGCGACAACGGTCCGAACATGCCATGGGGAGAGGGCGACACGCCTATCAAGGAAGTGTTGCAGCTGATCAAGAAGGAACGCTATCCCATTCCGTGCCTGATCGAGTATGAGTACAAGAGTGAGCAGTCGCCGCTCGTGGAAGTGGGCAAATGCGTGGAATACATCAGGCAAGCCCTTGCCTGATCACATTGACACAACGGAATGTCTGGTCGGCAGAGTTCGCAGTAGTGCTGGATCGAGAGATAAGAATCAGTTCGATAAACCTAGAAAGCCAGGGGAGCTAAATTCATGAATCAGCAGAAACCTGCGGTGTTCCGCACCCACCTGACGCGCATGTGCCTGGGGTATGGCATGAGAGCTTGAATTGATTGCAGACGAGTGACGCATGCCAGCGGGACGTGGTCATTGGATGACAAGTCCGCGTCGGCAGCTACCTGGCCCTGCCCGTCGAAGTCCGCACGATCAGTGAATGCGGCAGCACGATAGTGCGCACTGCATCGCCCGCGCGATCGACTTCGTCCTGCAGCATCTCGATCATGAGTTGCATCGCCATTTCACCGATCGCCGCCTGGGGCTGGTGAATGGTCGTCAGCGGCGGATCGCAGTAACCGGAAAAGCGGATATCGTCGAAGCCGATAATGGAGATATCGCGCGGGATCTTGAGTCGGGTTTCCTTGATTGCGCGAGCCGCGCCGATGGCCATTTCATCGTTGGAACAGAAGACACCCGTCGGCCGCACCTGTTTGCCCAGTATGTTCTTCATTGCTGCATAACCCGAGGGTGCCGAGAAATCGCCGTTGACGATCAGCTCCTCGTCCACTTTGAGTTTTGCCTGGCTCATGCTCTGCCGGAAGCCGGCCAGCCGGTCCCGGCTCAACGGATTGTGTAAAGGTCCGGTGATCTTCGCGATGCGCGTGTGGCCCAGGCGAATCAGGTGATCGGTTGCCATGACTGCTGCGCCGACATTGTCGATGCGGACATTCGGCAGCTGGATGTGCTCAAAGTACTCGCAGGCCGACACGACAGGGATGGGACCGTCGTTCGATGCAGCCGGGTCCTTCAGGATGGAAGGCAGCAGTGCGCCCAGCAGAATCAGACCATCCGCTTCTTTCCGGGCCAGCATGCCCGCGTAACTGTCGAGCCGCTCCTGGTTGCCCTGGCTTTCACCCAGCAGCACCTTGTAGCCGCTCAAGTGGGCAAGGTTCTCGATGCCGCGGATGACATTCGAGAAAAACGGATTGTGGATGGAGGGTACGACAACGACAATGCTGTCGCTCTTCTGCCTGCGCAACCGGCTCGCCAGTGCATTCGGGCGGTAACCGGTCTTGCGGATCGCTGCTTCGACTCGTTCACGGGTTGCCGCCCTGACGGAGTCAGGAGAGGAGAGGGTTCTCGATACTGTTGCGACCGAAACCCGCGCGGCGCGCGCAACATCCTTGATGGTTGACATACAACGTAGGTTACCTGATTGGTGCAGGCTTCTGCAGTGTTGACAGCGTTGTCAAGTCGACCTTTGTCCAGTCCGACTGCCAATCATCAAATCGACCCGCCTTGAAGCCGATGCAGTTGCGGACCATTTTTGCTGCAGTCCCGACACAGTGCTGCAGGCGACATTTCAGGGGACTACGGGCAACCTTTGCGACGTGCCGATCGCTTGCGTCAAGCGATGGCGCACATGAAAAACCAGGGACCAGCAGGAGATGTCATCCATGAATATACCCAGGGGAATCCGGCGCGTGGTGACCACTCACGCTGCAGATGGCCGGTCGGTCGTCGCCTTTGACAGCGAGATCGGTCCGTATGCGCATGAACCGCTCAAGACATCCGGCGTACGGCAGTTCGTGCTGTGGCTGACCGATGAAACGCCGGCCGATGTTGCAGGGTCCGTGGACGTTGCCCAACGGAAGGTAAGCATCCCGCCACCGAAGAACGGATCGATATTCCGCATCGTCGAGTTTCCGCCGACACCGCCTGAAGTCGACAAGCTGCCGCTCGATCACATGGAGAAGATTCTCGGTGACGCGCATATACATTCGAAGTTTCCGTCGCGACATCCATTCATGCACCGCACGGCGACGATCGACTACATCATCGTCATGTATGGGGAGATCGACCTGCTGCTTGACGACAGTGAAGTGCATCTCAAGGCTGGCGATGTGCTGATCCAGCGCAGCACGAATCACTCCTGGGTCAATCGCAGCAAGGACGTGTGCCGACTCGGCATCGTGCTGCTCGAGTCCAGCGCCGAAGACCAGTAGCTATGGGCCCTGCGCAGAATACGAATAGGTGACCGCGAGCTGGTTGCGCCATCTGTTCCGGTAGGTAGAAAGGCGATCAGCGAATGCCGGCTGTACTGGCTTGCCGTTCGATGAGCCAATGGTATAGCCGGCCAGATGGCGAGCAGCCGTTGCCGCGCCAGCGATCCTGTCGCTGATTAGGATGCGGTCACCGCGTCGAAGCCCGGCCAGCAGGCTCGAGTACAGCCCATTCATTGCCAGCGGACCATCCACGATGACATCGCCGGTGAAGGCGAGCTTGTCGAGCAGCAGGTCGGTCATCAGTGTGATATACAAAGTCGCGAGCGCCGCGAGTTCAGCTGGCCGCAGATTCTCACCATCAATGATATGGCCTTGCTTGTGCGCAAATGGACCACCTGCCGCGGCGAAGCAGGGCAACGCCATCGCACCCCGATCCATAACGATACCGGCTTCAGCCATGCCGGGCGTGCTATGCATGCCGTGTTTGCCGGCAATGACCTGATACTCACGCCCTCCCATGAAGCGCGCAGTCGCCGTTAAATTGCCGTGGGCGTCGACGTTGGCGAGCATGTCATCCCGTTCAGTCAAGGCCGTCAGAGGCGTGCCATGCGCCATGATCACGGTCCACGTGCCGCTGGATATGACGGCGAATGCTCGATCGCTGTCGCGAGCTGCCAGATGACAGAGCCAGGACGCGTTGGAATCATGAATGCCGCAGAGCACGCGGCAGCCGGGATCGAGGCCGGTGGCCCTCGCCAGCAAGGGTGAAATCGCTCCCAGTGACTCTTGCGGGCTTTTCAAGGGTGGCAGCAGCGCCGCCCAGCCTTGCTGAACTGCGACTTCCGAGTAGCGCCGTTCAACGGGACGCCACAAGTCGGTGTGACATCCCAGCGACGTCAGTTCGCTTGCCGCCACACCCGAGAAGCGCCATGCCCAGTACTGCGGATAGAGCAGGACGGTTGCGACCGTGTTCCACACTCGCGGATGCAGGGTCTGGACGTAGTGCAGCTGCCGGCCCAGATTCAGACCCAGGGGCAGGAAGGGCGAGAACGTGGCGTCAAATGGATCGCGCAGAGGTCGATACGATTCCGCTGTGCTCTCGAATGTGGGGTCTTCATAGTCGGGCGCGAGCAGTGCGTTCCCTTGCGCATCAAGCAGGACAGCTGCTGCCCCATGCGCGACAGGCACCAACGTGCGAAGTCGGGCTTTGTCGGGTGCGTTCCGCAGCGCAGTCACCAGCCAGGTTTCGAGACCGTGGATGTCAAGTTCCCGCATGATCGGACCGCTGCGTGGCTGGCACTCATGTTGCTGGCTCCACAACAATGCCCCGGTATCGCCTTCGACGACCAGCAATCTCGCATGGGTCTTGCCGATATCGATGACCCCGATCGCTTCGCCTGGCATCTCAGCTTGCCGTCCGCGCGAACGTACGGCGGCGCGCCGCCCATTTCCTGGCAATAACCGGTGCTCCCACGACGACGATCAGCATGACTCCAACAATGATTGACATCACGATGCCAGGAATGTTGAAAAGGCCAAGGCCGAACGTGACGAACCCCATGAGCACTGCGGCGAGCACGACGCCGAGGATTGACCCACGCCCGCCAGCGATCGAGATTCCACCCAGAATGACGATGCTGATGATCTCGAGTTCCCAGCCCTGCGCGATGGATGGTCGCGTAGAGCCAAGGCGCGAAGTCAGCAATATCGCGGCGATACCGCTGGCAGCCCCCGTAGCGACGAACAGCCAGAAACGGCAGGCTTCGACCCTGACTCCGGAGAAGCGCGCCGCAACGGCATTGGCGCCGATGGCGTAGAGCCGTCGTCCGGCAATCGTGAAATGCAGAACCACTCCAGCTACAAGTGCAAGTATCGCGAACAGGCTGCAGTTCAAACGACAGCAATCCGGCAACATAACCCTGACCGAAATACGCGAAATCGGCGGGGTAGGAGCGCAGCACCCGATCGCCCAGAACCCCATACGCAATACCGCGGAAGAGGCTCATCGTACCGATCGTGGCGACGATGGACGGTACCCGCAACAGCGTGACCAGCACGCCATTGACGATGCCGGCCAGCAACGCCGGTGCCGAGACCGATTGCGATGATCAGCGGCATCCCGGCGCCCTGCAGCTGCACCCAGACCCATCGTAACGGAGGCCAGTGCAATTATGGCCGGCGACGGAGATATCGATCTCACGGATCAGGATCAGTAACGCCATTGGCAGCGCGACGATGGCCTTCTCCGTGAAGTTGAACGTCGCGTCCGACAGCGTCACGGGATCGAGGAAGTAGGGCGACAGCAGCGCATTGACGATGAAATCGGCGGCCAGAACCAGCGCCAGGAAGAGTTCCCAGCGCAGCATTTTCCGGAGCACGCTGCGCGATGCTCCGGCTTGCCGTGAAGCGTTGGCCGCGCTGCTCACGTCGTCACCTTTTCCAGAATGTGTCGCTGCTCTTTGCCGGCGGTGCGTGCGTTCATGACGACGGCTGCCGTGATGACGGCGCCGCTGATCGCCATCTGCCAGAACGGCGAGATGCCGGCCATGGGGCAGTGCATTCCGGACGAGCCCGAGAAACAGGCAGCCGAGGACCACGCCCGCGACCGTCCCGACCCCGCCTGCGATCGAGACTCCGCCAATAACACAGGCGGCAATGACCTGCAGTTCAAAGCCGAACGCCACGTCGGTGTACGCCACTGCAAACCTGGCAACAGTGAGGTATCCGCACAGGCCCGCAATGGCGCCTGACAGGGTAAATGCCTTGAACTGTGAACGGCCCGGACTGAGCCCGGCATAGACAGCCCCGGCAGGGTTGCTGCCGACCGCGATAGAGAGTGCGGCCCAGTGTCGTCCGGCGGAACAGCAGCCACATCATCAGAGTGCCTGCCACCGCGAGCCATGAAAGCATGCTGAATCCACCGGCCTCGAGCCGGACCCAGCCCATGAACGTCGGCGACATTTCATTGCTGGTGATCCACTTGCCGCCAGAGACGACGAATACGAGTCCGCGATAGATCGCCATCGTGCCCAGCGTCACGACGATGGAGGGAATCTCGCAGCAGCCAGATCAGCAGACCATTGCAGGCGCCCAGCAGGGCCCCCATTGCCAGGCTGGCCAGCAGGATCCATGCGATCCCTGCGTCGGGGTATGCCTGATTCAACAGGGCGACGCACATGCCGGTCAGCGCCATGTTCGCGGCGACTGACAGATCGATGGCGCGGGTGAGAATGACGCCCATCTGGCCAAGCGCCATCAGCATGAGAATGGCGGTGTCATCGAAGGAATTCTTCAGGGTGGCGGCCGTTGCGAACTCCGGGTACAGCGACGCCACCACGATGAACAGCAACAGCGTAAGCGTCGCAAGACCCAGCTCCCGCGCGTTGAAAGGCCAGTTGATCTGCTTGCGAAACACGGGGTCAGGCGTCCGTCGCCACGCGCAGGATGGCTTCAGGCGTCGCTTCTGCCCGCTCGAACGAGCCTCGGACCCGACCGCGGCGCATGACGAGTACGCGATCGGCCATGCCGAGGACCTCTGGTAGCTCAGATGACACCAGAATGACCGCGAGACCCTGCTGTGCCAGTTCACTGATGAGACGATGCACGGCGGCCTTGGAACCGATATCGATCCCCTTGGTGGGCTCATCGAGCATCAATACGCGTGGCTTCGTCATCAGCCATTTGGCCAGCACGACCTTCTGCTGATTGCCTCCCGACAGTTCCCGAATGTCCTGCCCGGTATCGCGGCACTTCACGTTGAGACGCGAAGCCCAGTCGTCGGCGCTCGCAGCTTCGCGTGCGGTAGCTGACGAAACCTGCCGTGGCGTGGGCGCGCGAGGCTGGGGAGCGCCATGTTGTCGCGAATAGGCAGCCCCAGAACGGCCCCTTGCACCTGTCGGTCCTCAGGAACGTAGGCTAAGCCCTCGCGGATCGCAGCTGCTGGAGAGTTGATGGCGATTCTCCGGCCGTCGAGCGAAAGATGGCCCGCATCTGCGCGGGTCAGTCCAAACAGGGCCTGCATGACTTCACTGCGTCCGGAGCCGATCAATCCGTAAATCCCGAGGATTTCACCTCTGCGCAACGCTGAAGCTCACGTCTGCAAATTCCTCACCTCGCGACAGTGATTCGATACGTAGAATCTCCTGGCCAATGCTTGCCTCGACTTTCGGAAATACCTGCTCGATCGAACGCCCGACCATCAGCGTCACCAGCGCATCGAGCGTTGTTTCTGTCATCAACCCTTCACCCACGCTGACGCCATCGCGAAACACGGCATACCGGTCGGCGACTGCAGTCACTTCTTCAAACTTGTGACTGATGAACAGCACGGCGTGTCCCGGGATCTTGCAGTTGACGCACGATCTGCAGGAGTTCCTCGGCTTCATGATGCGAGAGGGCTGCAGTGGGTTCGTCCATGATGACAATCCGCGCCTTGCTTGCCAGTGCACGCGCAATCTGGACGAGGTGTTTGCGGGCGACACTCAACTCTCTCATGGGTTGCCTGGGGTCGATCGCAGGGTCGATGCAGTTGGCGAGCAGGTCCGTCGCTCGGCTGTTCATTGTGCGCCAGTCGACGAAGCCCTGCTCCCCTGGGGTAAGCCCCGACAAAAATGTTTTCCGCGACCGACAGATCATCGAAGACCACGCGACTCCTGGTGAATGACGCTGATGCCGAGCTGGCGCGCATGGACCGGCGACTGGATCGATACCTCTTTGCCATCCATGCAGGATGCGTCGCCGTATCGGGGCGATGGATGCCGGTCAGAATCTTGACCAGCGTCGACTTGCCGGCACCGTTCTCGCCGAGCAGAGCCGTGACGGCTCCGGCGTGAGAGCTGCAGGTCGCGCATCGACCAGTGCATGAGTGCCGCCAAATGCCTTGGACACATGCTCGATCTGCAGGAGCTCCTGGGTCATGGGGCGTTGCTTTTCGTCAGACCGGGTCGCTAGAACACGCCGACGAATTGCGAGACGTTGCTCGCATCGTAAATAAACGGCTTGCCGAGCGGACCGTCACGCCTGCGCGTCGAAAGTGATCATGCCCACGCGGCCTGCCGTCACTGCGGAGCCGGCGCCCAGCATCTGGCCCTTCGCCGCGGCCGCAGCGAGCTGTATCGCCGCGTAGCCGAGATCAATCGGATTCCACATGGCGAAGCTCTTCACGGTGCCCGCCGTGACATGTGCCTGCGAGCTCGGAGGGCAGGCCGAGTCCGGTGACGAACACTTTGCCGGATTTCCCCTGGTCCTCGACCGCCTTCGCCGCTGCCACGATGCCGATCGAGCTCGGCGCGATGATCACCGCGAGATCGGGAAAGCGCTGCAACAGCGCCACGGTTTCGCGGTACGACTTGTCGGAGACATCGTCACCATACACCGTCGGCGACGATTGCCAGGCCGGGGAACCCGGCGTGCCGCGCGTTGCATCGCTGCGATCCATGCTTCTGGTTCGTCGAAGTGGGTGTCGCGGACAGGATGGCGACCTTGCCACTACCGCCGGGAGCGGCATCGGCCGCGAGTTGCATGCATGCCAGGCCAATCAGGTCATCCGTAGATGGTGAGAGGTGCACCATCCGCCCCGCAACTGCTACCGCCGAGTCATACGAGATCACCTTGATGCCTCGTTGCATTGCCTTGGTGAGCGTCGGCACGAGCGCATCGGGGTCGTTGGCAGAAACAGCGATCGCGTTTACCCGCTGGGCGATCAGCGCGTTGATGACTTCAATCTGTCCTTCGGCAGTGGGTGTCGTCGGGCCGGTAAAGATGACCTCGGTATTGCCGAGCTCCGCGGCGGCTTCGTCGCCGCCTTTGCGGACTGCGTCGAAGAAGCCGTTGCCCAGCGATTTGGCGACCAGGCCGACCCGCATCGTTTCAGCGGCGGTCGGAGCAGATGAGTCTGCATGCATCGCGACCGCAGGCCGCGATGAGGGAGCAGGGCGAGTACGATGGTTGCACTGCAACGCGATGTATGCAAGCTTGCAAGTCATTCCCCTGTCGATGGGTGCGCTCTGAAGGCGCATCCACAAGTTGTCGAAACACGGTCAGGCCCTTAAGGTTTCATGTCACTCCGTCGCCGTTTCCTCGACTCCCGGCTCCACGACGATCACCTTGATGCCGGCTGCCCGGAGCATTTCCAGCTCTTCGTCGCGTGCGCCGCTGTCCGTGATCAGTGTCGAGATGCGGTCGAGGCCAGCGACGATCATCGACGAGCGCTGCCTGAGCTTGCGGCTGTCGGCCATGACGATCAGGTCATCGGCGCGCTTCAGCAGCTTCATCTGCGCCTGCACGATCAGCGGATCGGTTTCCATCATGCCGAAACGGTTCAGGCCATAGCAGCCGGTGAACAGCTTCTGCCCCAGAAGTGCTCGATGGCATCGCTGTCGTACGGGCTCAAGACGATGTTCTGCTCCCGGTAAATCGTGCCGCCCGGCAGGACGACGCGATTGCGGCTGGTCGCGCAGCAGCTTCGTCACGATCGGGATGGAGTTGGTCAGGATGTCGAGCTGGCGATTCGGCGAGGAACTCCACCAGTGCGTACGTGGTGGTGCCGCCGTTGATGATGATGCTCTCGCCATCCTTGATCAGGCCGGCCGCGCGCGGGCGATGGCTCGTTTCTGCGGGACGCCGATGTCCTGGCTCAACTGGAACGGCATGCCGGCGAGGTGCGGCTTCATGGCGCGGAGTCAGCGCCTCGGCGCCGCCGCGGATGCGCCGGATCTTGCCGCGCTCGGCCATGCGCGTTGATGTCGCGCCGGACCGTCGCCTCCGAGGCGCCCATGATTTCCACGAGGTCGGCCGACGCTGACGACGGAACGCTCCTGGACCAGCTTGAGGATCACCCGATGGCGTTCTGCTTCGAGCATGCGCACTCGACTCATATATATGTGTGCCAACCACCTGGATAACCTTTGGGCAATAACCCTGCGGTGCCATGGCGGGATGATCGATGCTGATTGATATTGATTGACAATGACAGTTTCGCGTGCCAATGTCCAGCCACAATTCCGGGCACAGCGTCTTAATTCAATCACCCGGGAGTCGTTTGCTGTCGAGGCTCTGATGGCAACTGTCCACGATCGCGCGGCCGGCGTCGATGCGTCTGTGATCCCGAATCGCTGGGATGCGGCCCTCGCCGCCAGATTCACTCCGGAACAACTGCTGCTCTATCGCTCCAACCTGCTGGGGCGGACAAGCGGGTCACGAACTTTGGCGGCGGCAATACCTCGGCGAAGCTCCAGTCTCCTGATCCGTTGACCGGCCAGCCCGTGGAGGTTCTCTGGGTCAAGGGGTCGGGCGGCGATCTCGGTACGATGAAGCTCGATGGCTTCGCGACCCTGTACATGGACAAGCTGCTTGCGTTGCCCGGGCTGTACAACGGGTCCGGATGACGAAGACAAGATGGTGGGCCTCTATCCGCATTGCGCCTTCAATATGAATCCGCGGGCAGCCAGCATTGATACGCCGTTGCATGGCTTGATTCCGCGCGCGCATGTCGACCACATGCATCCCGATGCTGTGATCGCCATTGCTGCCTCTGCCGACAGCCGGAAGCTGACGCGCGAGATCTATGGCGATGACATCGGCTGGTTACCCTGGTTGCGACCTGGATTCGAGTTGGGCCTCAGGCTGCAGCGCATTTGTTGCCGAGAATCCCGACGCACAAGGGAGTGATCCTCGAAGCCCACGGCCTCTTCACCTGGGGCGATACCGCTGAACTGTGCTACGACACCACGATCGATATCATCAATCGCACCAGTCGCTGGCTGGCTGCAAAGCGCAGCGCGGGCCGGGCGGTTTGGGCAAGATCAAGGTGGCTGCCGCTGCCACAGGAGCGGCGCCGCGAGATTGCCGCTGCCGTGATGCCGCGGATTCGCGGACTGATTTCCGCGCGCCAGACCGAAGGTCGGGCATTTCAACGACAGCGACGCAGTCCTTGAATTCGTCGGGAGCGAAGCGTTCGAGCGGCTGGCCGCAATCGGCACGTCCTGCCCGGATCATTTCCTGCGCACCAAGATCGCACCACTGCGTGCTGGCATTCGATCCGCAACGCGAGCAGGCAGCAGATCCTGATCGCCAGGCTTCCGGCCGCCATCGAAGCGTACCGTGACGGCTACAAGGCCTACTACGAGCGCTGCAAACGAGCCGGATTCCCCGGCCATGCGCGATCCAAATGCGGTGGTGTACCTGATCCCGGGCGTCGGCATGATCACGTTTGCCGCAGACAAGGCCACCGCGCGCATTGCTGCCGAGTTCTACGTCAATGCCATCAACGTGATGCGCGAGGCGTCGCAGGTGTCGACCTATCGCGGACTGCCCGAGCAGGAAGCCTTCGATATCGAATACTGGAAACTTGAGGAAGCCAAGCTGCAGCGCATGCCAAAGCCCAAAGCACTGGCAGGACGCGTGGCGCTCGTGACCGGGGGTGCCGGCGGCATCGGCCATGGCGACCGCGGCGCGGTTGATGGAAGAGGGTGCCTGCGTCGTGTTGTGCGACATCGATCGTGCCGCACTCAAGCAGGCCGGAGAAAGCCTGCGCCGGTTTACTTCGCGGACAATGCAGCAGCCGTCTGGGTGGATGTCACGCGATGAGAAAGCAGTCGCCGCTCTATTCCAGGAAGCCGCCTGGCGCTTCGGTGGTATCGACATCTGCGTGTCCAATGCGGGCATTGCATCGGCCGCACCGATCGAAGACACGACTCTTGCCCTGTGGCAGCGGAACATCGACATTCTGGCGACCGGCTATTTCCTGATCAGCCGGCAAGCGGTGCAGGTGCTGAAAGCGCAGGGACTCGGCGGTTCGATCGTCTTCATTGGCTCGAAGAATGCGCTGGCAGCTTCTCCCGGTGCATCAGCCTATTGCACGGCCAAGGCTGCGGAATTGCATCTGGCGCGGTGCCTCGCGCTGGAAGCTTGCTCCGGTCGGGATTCGGGTCAATGTCGTCAATCCGGATGCGGTGCTGCGGGGATCGCGAATCTGGCAGGGCGAGTGGGCAGAGCAGCGGGCCAGTCAGTACAAGACAACCACCGGACGAGCTGGAATCGGTGTATCGCGAGCGCAGCCTGCTGAAGCGCAGTGTGTATCCCGGAGGACATCGCCGAAGCCGTCGCCTTCTTCGCCTCGGAGCGATCGGCCAAGTCCACGGGTAATATCGTCAATGTCGATGCGGGCAACGCTGCCGCATTCACGCGCTGATTCGTACCAACACGACACGACAGGGGGACTCATGAAGCGCGACGGCAGCGTGGATCCGCGTGATCGCCGGTTTCATCGCCGGTAGCAATGCACCGCTGCGCGGCGACCTGTACGCGATGACTACGACGCGCTGGGCTCGCAGTTGCAGCGTCGCGGCATCGATATCGAACAGATCACCGCACGCCGTGAGCCGCTTTGGCGTGGCAGTGCCGTCGTGGGGAGTGGGCACCGGCGGCACGCGCTTCGCGCGATTTCCCGGGCCAGGCGAGCCGCGCAACGTTTTTGAAAAACTCGAAGATTGCGGTGTGATCAACGCACTGTGTGGCGCAACACCAACGGTCTCGCTGCATCTGCCGTGGGATCTGACACGCATGACCTTAAGCGTCTCAAGGAGCTGGCAGCCACGTCAGAAGCTCGCCTTTGATGCCGTCAACTCGAACACGTTCCAGGACCAGCGTGGCCAGGCGCTCTCCTACAAGTACGGCAGCCTTACGTCAACGGACGCCGCCGTTCGCGATCAGGCCGTCGCCCACAATCTGGAGTGCATTCGTATCGGTGAGCGCTCGGCTCCAAAGCGCTGACGCTCTGGATCGGCGACGGCGCCAACTTTCCCGGCCAGCAGCATCTGGCCCGGGCCTTCGAGCGCTACCTGGAATCGGCGGCCAGGATCTATGCCGGCTTGCCGGTGACTGGCGGTTGCTGCTCGAACACAAGATGTACGAGCCGGCCTTTTATGCCACCGTCATCCAGGACTGGGGCACCTCGCTGATGGCCGCGCAAACGCTTGGGCCCAAGGCATTCTGCCTGGTCGACCTGGGGCACCACGCGCCGAATGTCAACATCGAGCTGATCGTCGCGCGACTGGTGCATGCGCAGCGTCTCGGCGGTTTCCACTTCAACGATTCGAAGTATGGCGATGACGATCTCGATGCCGGTTCCATCGATCCGTTCAGGCTGTTCCTGGTCTTCAACGAACTGGTGGATGCTGAGTGGCGGACGCTGCCCCGATTTCAGGCCCGCCCATATGCTTGACCAGTCACATAATGTCACGGACCCGATCGAAAGCCTGATGACGAGCGCCGAGGCGCTCGCCCGCGCCTACGCACAAGCCTTGCTGGTGGACCGCGACCAGCTTGCCCAGTTGCAGCAGAGAAATGATGTACTGCAGGCGGCGAGAGAGTTGCGGCGGGCATTTACCACGGATGTGCAGCCGATCCTGGCGCGTGCGAGGGAATTGAAGGGGGCGGCGATCGATCCCGTGCTCGCCTATCGGGCCAGCAAATATCGACAGCACTGTGCGCAGCAGCGGCCGGCTTCTGCCTCGACGTCGAGTGGAATCGTCTAGGAACACGAACAATCTGCCAGTGGGGTCGGTTAGATGGCGGTGATCACGAGTATTGCTGATCTGCGGTCGCTCGCGCGCAAGCGGATCCCGCGGGCCATTTTCGACTATGCCGACCGCGGCTCGTATGACGAGATCACGATCCGTCGCAATCGCTCCGACCTTGAGGCGCTCGAGTTGCGTCAGCGGGTGATGATCGATCTGTCGAAGTTGTCGGTAGCGACGACCGTGCTCGGCGAGCCCTGGACCCTGCCGGTCGCCATTGCGCCTACGGGCCTGACAGGATTGTTCCATGGCAACGGCGAGATCCATGGCGCGCGGGCGGCGGAGAAGGTGGGAGTCCCGTTCACGCTGAGCACCATGTCCATCTGTTCGCTCGAGGACGTGCAGGCTGCGGTGACCAAGCCGTTCTGGTTCCAGCTCTACATCATGCGGGATCGCAGTTTCACCGAAGAGCTGATTGCGCGCGCCATAGCGGCGAAATGCAGTGCGTTGATGCTGACACTGGACTTGACGGTACAGGGAGTCAGGCGGCGGGACATCAAGAACGGCCTGAGCATTCCGCCGCGGCTGACGCTGAAGAACGCGCTCGATATCGCGACGAAACCTGCGTGGGCGATGGGAGTGTTGTTCGGGAAGCGTCGCACCTTCGGCAATCTCGAGGCGCGCATGAAGGATACCGGTGGCCTGCTGACGCTGTCACAGTGGATCGCCACGCAGTTCGATCCCTCCATTACCTGGAAGGAGATCGAGTGGGTGCGTGCCCGCTGGCCCGGAAAGCTGATCGTCAAAGGTGTGCTGGATGCCGAGGATGGGCGACTCGCGGCAGAGCATGGTGTCGACGCGCTGGTAGTTTCCAATCATGGTGGACGACAGCTCGACAGCGCTCCGTCTTCGATCTCGGTCCTGCCGGAAGTCGTCGATGCCGTGGCCGGTCGCTGCGAAGTGCTATTCGATGGCGGCGTGCAGAGCGGCCAGGATGTGCTCAAGGCGCTGGCTCGCGGCGCCAGAGCGTGCTTGATCGGCAAGTCGTTTCTGTATGCACTTGCGGCCGGCGGGGAAACGGGCGTCTGTCAGGCACTTGATATCCTGCGTCGCGAGCTCGAAGTCAGCATGGCGCTGTCCGGGTGCACGGACGTGCGCAATGTGGATGCGAAGGTTCTGCGTAACGGCAGGTAGGCAGCAGAATGATGGCTACTGCCAGCCGTTGCGCCAGTACAAACACATCCGGTCAATGTTGAGAGGCAGGTATTCCTGATACGTTACCCAGGTTTCGTACTTGGGGAGCTTGATTTCCTTCGGCGCCACATCCGGGCATTTGCCTTGGGTGTGCGCCACGCGGACCGCTTCCTTCAGGTCCAGGAAATAGCCTTTCAGCGCCCTGATATCGTCCTTGTCGCCCCACCCCTTGGGATTGTTTTCGCGAGTGTGGCTGACGACCAGCTTGTCCCAGTCGAGCTCGAGCACGCGATCGATGCCCACCAGCCATTCGTCGACATACGAATCGAACATGCTGCGCCAGAAGATCTCGCGCACCGGCAGCCAGTCTGCCGCATAGATCACTTTCTGGTCCGGCACGGAAATCACCAGGCTGTTGTCCGAGTGGTTTCGGCCGAGGTAGTGCAGATCGACGCGGGTCTTGCCGACCTTCAGCGTCATCTTCTCGTTGACGAGTTTCTCAGGCAACGGGATATCCGGATTCTTAGGCGCTCGAGCTGGACCCTGGCGTTGCGGTGCGCAACGAACTCCGTGCCCTTTTCCTTGAAGATCGCGCCGCCTTCGATGTGGTCGTAGTGATGATGGCTGTAGACGACATAGCGGATGGGTGCCTGAGTCAGCTTGCGGATTTCCTGCAGGTACAGCGGCGCGGTCGTCGTGCTGATCGGATCAGTGACGACCACGCCCGCAGGATCGATGACAAACATCGACTGGTAACCCCGGTACTGGAAGATGTAGACACCCTGCGCCACTTCTTTGACCGCGGGGGGTGGCGCGGCGGCGTAAACCGCATAGCTACAGATGCCGAGCAGCGATACAAGAATCAACTTGCAGGTTTGAAGTCGCATTGGCAGGCCTCTCAGATCATCCCGTTCTTGTTGCGAGCCTTGTCGACAGGCGGAATGGCTTCCGTCACTGCCCAGTGCTCGGCAATCTGTCCATCCTGGACGCGAAATGTCTCGACTACGGCTACAGGACCATTGGCGTCTTCGCGGCGGAACTGCACGACGACGAGGTCGCCTTCGGCAATGATCCGCCGGAACTCCGGTTCCTTGCCCATCCCCTTCGGTGCAACCATATCGATGTAATTGAGAATGGCCCCACGGCCGGTAGGGATGCCCGGCATGTGCTGGATGTAGTCCTCGCGGACGATCTGGATCACCAGGTCCTTGTTGCGCGATTCGACGGCATGGAAGAACTGCTTCACGAGCTGCTTGTTGGCTTCAGTATTGACTGGCTGGGCAGCATTGCCCGTGAGGCCGACAAGCAGCAGCAAAACGGCGAGGGCACCATAAGTTGATCGTTGCCTCACTTGATCATGCTCCTGCTCAGATACGAGCCTCGGTCTCTTGTTCGCCTGACTGCCGGGACAATGCGGTCGTCGATTGCTAGCGAAATGCCCTGTAGCCCGTTGCCTTGACGTATTCGCGCAGCACATCGGCACGGCCGGAACCTGAAACGGCAGGGCGAGCGCCGGGTTGGTCTCCCAGCCCCATCACCTCCAGATTAGCCACTTCGACTTGCGGGCCAGTTCGGGAGGCCATTGCCGTTTGGATTCCCGGTGCGCATGAAGTTGAGCCAGTACGCCTGAATCTCTTCGGAGATGCGGCGGTCGTCCGCAGTGAACGGGCGTCCCTGCTGATCCAGTACGCCAAAGACGTACGGGACCTCTGACGTATGGAAGGCGCCGAAGAGGGCAGACTCCGGGCCCGGATATACGTGATCGAAGAGATACGCATAGAAGGGCTGCCCCGTCGATTGCGTGCGTATCTGGCCGAAGATGGCATGCGTGATTGTCGCGACGTCCCGCGGCAACAGATAGGCGGACTGCGTCGCTTCCCTCTCCGTCGAGTGTGGATAGACGGCCAGGATCCGGTCCGCAAAGCTGCCAAAACCATCGCGCACCGATTTTTCAAAGGCTTCCGGCGTGCTCGTCCGACCGAGCGAGACGCCGCGGCCTTCATCCCGGTTGTATCCACTCAGTTGCGGCACTTTGACGACGACCGCAGCTTGCGGATCGTTCGGGTCATGAAGGATGACCTTGCCGTCGATGGCGGGGCGAGGCGTGGCCCCGGAGGGACACCGGGCTGGGGTGGGCCGGAGCCAGACTTCTTCAGGATGAGCGCAGCGGGCGCCTTTCTCAGGTCCGCCAGTGTCCGCGGCCGACCAACGACATGAGTTTCTCGCCCTCGCGCTCTGCATCCTTTATGCCGAGGCAGCATGGTACCTGCCGCTGTACCACTTTCGGTGATCGCCCGGCTGAACAGCCCCTTCGCCCGTGGGGATATGCAACAAGGCGTTCGATGGCCATCGCACCGGCAGATTGTCCGGCGACGGTCACGCGCGCGGGATCTCCGCCGAACCGGGAGATATTGCCCTGCACCCACTCGAGGGCCGCAACATTGTCGAGCAGACCGAAGTTGCCGGACGTTCGATCTGTCGACTCGGCACTCAGCTCAGGATGGGCGAGGAAGCCGAACGCGCCGACCCGGTAGTTCACTGTCACCACGACAGCCCCCTTCGCCGCCAGTCGCGCGCCGTTGTAGATCGGTATTGATCCCGATCCGCCGCCAAAACCGCCACCATGAATCCAGACGAGTACCGGCAGGGCACTGCCTCCGTTCCTTGGACCCACACATTGAGGTAGAGGCAATCCTCACTGACCGGGCTGTTGTCGATCATGAACTCGGGCGTATAGGGACCGAAGCGCCTGGCCTCCGCCTGATAGCAGTTCGCAGGGAACTTCGAGCCATCCCGGACTCCCGTCCAGCTGTCTGCCTTCGCAGGCGCACGCCAGCGGAGGTCACCTACGGGCGGCTTCGCGAAAGGCAGGCCGAGGTAGGCATGGCTGTCGCCCTGACGCACGCCGGAGACGCGTCCGTAAGCGGTCGATACGACTGGGGGCTCTGTCGCCTGCGCCGAGCTCGCTACGGAGGCGTGCCCCCGACCCGCGAGCAGCATCGCAACACCGATTGTCCGCATCAAGATATTGCTCATGGGGTCATCCCTGTTGCGACAAGGAGAAATAAGAATCGGTGCTAGGCGAGGAATCCGGGACAACTCATCTCTCTCCAACAGAACGAAAGAGGCGTACGAGATTTCACTCGCTGCAGGGACTTCGTTTCATTGCTCGCGAAAGCCCGGCCAAAACTGTTCCCTGTTCCACTTTCCAGCCGGGGACAACCTCCCCCCGGCTTCCAGTCGGTCATGTCTACCAGTCCATGCTGATGCGCAGCCCGTAGATCAGCGGGTTGCCAAACTGGTAGTTCCAGATGTCGTCCGGACCCGCGGCGAGGAAGTAGCCGTTGGTCAGGTAGCGCTCATCCTCGAGATTGCGAACAAAGCAGAGACACTCAGTCCTTTCCCCGTGGCGTATTCGAGCGACACCTGGACTGAGTGAAAGCCTCCTGCTTCATGTCCTCATAATTGAAGTACTGAGTGAAATACTCGGTCTTGAAGGTGGTGTCCGCCCGGAACGTGATGCTGCTGCCCGAGGCCAGCTTGAAAACGTGGTCATAGCCAAGTGAAACGATCCACTCGGGTGCATTTGCTGGCGTGTTGCCGTCGAAGCTGGGTGACTGGATGCCAGGCGTCACGGGATCGAGGTCGCCAATGGCAGCTTCAGTGTTACCTGGAGGGATATTAGTTGCGCAGTTGTCCTCACACCTCCTTGGGCGGCAGGTACGCAGTACACGTTATAGGACGAGTCCAGCTCAACCAGTTCGGCGTTCAGGTAGTTGACCGACACGTTGAAATGATCGTTTTCGGTCAACTCGAAGCACCGTTTCGGCTTCGAGGCCAAACATCCTCGGCCGCACCCGCATTGAACGTACGACCCCCCTCGGCCGAGCTGAGCAGGACGTTCACCTGGAGGCCGGTATAGTCATAGTAGAACGCCGAGAACATTGAAGACGTTCTGGCCGCGATCGCCAAAGTTCTTCTTCAACCCCGTTTCAAAAGCGGTGTTCTCCTCCGGACCAAAGGTACCGACGGAGTCGAATCCGCCGCCCTTGAAGCCGGTCGAGACCTTGCCATAGATCAAGGTGTCTGCATCAGGCTGGATAGTTCAGGCCCACGAGCCAGGTAGCTTTGTTCTCCTCTCGCTGCTCAGGATCCGGGGGAGCCGTAAAGTTTCCCGTCGCCTCGGTTCGGAGTGCGGGGCCTGCAAACAAGCCCACTTTGTCACGCCAGTAACCTTCATTCTGGTTCTCGGTGT
>CAWFXI010000003.1:0-577965 GCA_963819685.1 uncultured Pseudomonadota bacterium | reverse complement strand
AACGAATAGGTCGACCACACCGTGCCGGTATAGCGAGGCGTAAGACCCGGTCGCTGCCCGACGGTCTCACCAATCAACGTGGTGCCAAGTACCGATGACGCCTGGTCCACTTCCGCGTCGGGAATCCAGGCGTAGGAAACGTAGATCTCCCAAGCGGGCGTGATGCGCCCCGAAACGTCCACTTCGACACCCGCCGCATGACGCTGCCCCGACAACACGTAGTTGGTCGCATTGACCGTGTCTTCATCCCGGTTGCGCTCGTTGTACTTGGTGGCGTGGAACAGCGCGGGCGGACCGACGCGTTGCCATCGGCCGTATCAAGTCTGGCTCCCAGTTCAAAGTTGCGGCTTTCCTCGGGTGGCGTATTCGAACCGAGCGCATCATATTGGTATGTATCACCCGACGTGTTGAACGACGTGCCATACGAAAAATGGAAAGACGTCAATGGAGTCGGTTGAAACAGCACGCCGGCTCGCTCACTCCACAACGAATCGGTGCGACCGCGCTCTGCTGTCAACGCGCCGAAATTTGCAGTCGCCGTCGAGAACGTACGGTAGTTCCCTTCAAAATTGTCCCAGCGCACCCCGGCGAGAATCTTCCAGGCTGGAGCCACCTGCACCAGGTCCTGCACATACGCACCGACAGCCCGGGCCGCAAAGTCGCGATTCAAGGCCACGATGCGCAACGATTCATCCACACCGACACCGTCGTCCGGCGTACCGATGGTGGTCGTCGATTTCGTGAGCGTGACCCCGGCCGGCAACAATGCCGCAAAGCCGTCGAAGTCCTCTCGGGCTGCATCGACACCGGTCTGCAGCGAGTGGTTGACCGACAGCCAACGGAAGTCATTGGTGTAGTCGCTCTGGCCATAGATGGTATCCATGTCCATGATCTTGATGTTCGTGCCACGCGTCATCACCGTGGCATCGCTCAACGTGTCATGTGTGACCGCGAGGCCTCCCGGCTGTAGTGCGGCGCCAGCGAAGCGGACCGCGCTGGCTCGCTGATCGCGTTCGTAGGATCCGGCACGGACAGCATTCCGCCACTGTCCTCCGCCCTCGAAATGATGCGTGTAGGTGAGGTTGCCGTAAGTCACGCCACTGACGTTGTAGTCGCTCGCCATCCCGTAATAGCTCGTGGGGTCGATCGGGATGAGCGGATCGCTGCCGGCAGGCGCTGTCAGCCAGGGCAGCCCATAGTTGATGCCGTTGTCGTTGTGCAGATAGTAGAGACCGGCGACGAACTCGTTTGCTGTCCCTGCACCCCAGCGCAAAGTGGGCGCAATGCCTTTCTTGTCTGTCTCGACACCATGGTTGTCGGCAATGTTGGCCATCGCGGCAACATGCAAGGCAGAAGTTTCTCCAACGCGGTAGTTGATGTCGGCAACTCCTCGCAGGTAGTTGCCAGAACCCGCCGTCAGCTCGACATCGGAGCCGGTCGCCAGGCGTGGGAGCTTGCTGACTTGATTGACAGCTCCGCCTGTCGAGCCGCGACCAAACAGCATCGACGCCGACCCTCGCAGGACCTCGAGGCGATCCCAGTTGAACGTGTCCCGCTCGTAGAAGGCCGGATCACGCATACCGTCGATGAAGATGTCGCCCGAAGCCTGCAGCGAGAAGCCGCGCAGACGGATGTCTTCCTCCCCCCCCTCGGCGGCCATGAAGGAGATGCCCGCGGTGTTGTGCAGTGCTTCCTTCAACGTGTCTATTCGCCTGTCTTCGATCAGTCGTTCGGTGACCACCGTGATGGACTGCGGAACGTCGCGCAGATCCTGGTCGGCCTTGCCGATGCGGGTTTGAGTCGACTGATAACTGTCCTTGCCGCCTTGTTCGGGTGTGCCCTTGACGGTGATCGGCGGTAAAGACTTCGCGGCTTCCGGCACGGCTTCCTGTGCCATCGACAGCGACACGAAGCCAATCCGGCGGCGATCGCTCCGAGCGGAGCAAGCTTTGGTGTGGCTACGGTGACCCGGGGTGGCTGATGGCAGCGATTCATTTGCGTTCCGTGTTGGGGAAAAACCAAACCCGGCGCAAATGATAATGGTTCTTATTTGTACTGTCACTAGTATTTGTGAGCAAGGACCATTGAAACCCCCGAACCAGTGGATTCAGCAGGCTGATTGAGGCCGCAAAGGACTCGGAATCACGCGCTTCAGGAGCGTGTTGGTACGAAGCGCGGAGTATTCCCCGGCCTGGACGGGTTCCCTACTGCGCCTTGGCGGGCCTGTGTTCCTGCCATTCCCGCCACAAGGCCAGCGCGACGGCGAGTACCACAGGCCCGATAAACAGCCCGACCAGTCCGAAGGCGAGGACGCCCCCCAGTACTCCGAAGACGACCAGCAGAAACGGCATCCGGGTCGCATTGGAAATGACCAGCGGCCGCACGATGTTGTCGACCCAGCTCACGACCAGCAGCCCCCAGAGCAGCAAGGTCACGCCATCGCCAATCTTGCCCGTCAGCAACAGCCACAGGCTCAGTGTTCCCCAGATGAGCGGCGCTCCGAACGGAATCAATGCCACCATCGCCGTCACTGCGCCGAGCAGAACCGGCGGCCCTACCCCGACAATCCAGTATCCGAACCCGGCGAAGATGCCTTGCACCAGGGCCGCCAGCACGATGGCATACACCACTGCGCGCGTGGTCTGCCCGACCGAGTGCAGATAGTCACGCACCTGCGGTCCAAGAATCCCTTCGAGTGCTGCGCGCAATTGTTCGAACAAGCGCCGGCCGTCGCGCAACAGGAAGAACAGCGTCAGCAATGCGAAAAACAGCTTCGCGACATTGCGGCCGGCTCCACCGATCAGCACGCTGATCTCGCCCGTCGACCTTTCAAACACGACACCCAGCTGCTGGCGTAAAGCGGCAGGATCCGCGACGAGCTCGCTCAAGACCTGCTGCAGCCAGGGTCCGACCCAGGGCAGATTCTTGAGCCCCGGCGGTAACGCCGGGTTGGATGCGAGAAAGGCCTGCACTTCGCGATAGGCGACTACCGTTTCGATCTGCAACAGCAGGATCAGCCACAGCACCGGCAGGATGATCGCCACTGTCAGCAGCAGGGTGGTAATCAGCGCCGCAACGGATGCACGGCGCCGGGTGAGACGCAATAACCGGACATGCAGTGGCCAGGAAACATAGGCAAGAATCGCGGCCCAGATCACCGGAATCAGGAACGGCTGCAGGATGACATACGTCAGCAGCAGGATGCCGGTGAGGATCACGGCGACAAGCAGTCGGCGGAACCAGGGCGCAGTGGTCAGATCGGTCAGCACTAGTCACCTGTCACGAGTCACGAGCCCCGGCTGCGTCCGCACGCCTCGCGTAGAACTCCGCCACAAACGCCGCAAACCTGTCCTCGGTGATCGCGGAGCGGAGCTCGCGCATCAGCTCGAGATAGTAGTACAGGTTGTGAATGGTGTTGAGTCGCGCCGCCAGGATCTCCCCGCAACGGTCGAGATGCTTGAGATAGGCGCGGCTGTAGTTGCGGCAAGTGTAGCACCCGCATTCCGGGTCGACAGGCTGCGGATCCTTCTCATGGATGGCATTGCGGATCTTGAGAACCCCGTTCCTTGTGAACAGATGGCCATTGCGCGCGTGCCGCGTGGGCATTACGCAGTCAAACATGTCGACACCCCGACTTACCGCCGCGACGATATCCTCGGGCGTACCGACGCCCATCAGATAACGCGGATGCGTGACCGGCAGCAGCGGCTCGATAGCTTCCAGCACACGCTCCCTTTCTTCCCTGGGCTCACCTACCGCCAGTCCTCCGATCGCGAAGCCATGGAAACCGACCTCAAGCAAACCGGCGAGCGATTCCCGGCGGAGCTGATCGTGCATTCCTCCCTGGACAATGCCGAACAGCGCGTTGCCGCTCGCGAGGCGATCGAACTCTGCACGGCTGCGGTCCGCCCAGCGGAGCGACAACTCCATGGACTTGCGGGCCTCTTCGAGCGTCGCCGGATAAGGCGTGCACTCATCGAACACCATGACGATATCGGCACCGAGAGCATGCTGGACCTGCATCGAGATTTCGGGACTCAGGAACACCTTGTCGCCATTGATGGGCGAACGGAAATGCACGCCCTCTTCAGTGATCTTGCGCAGGTCGGCAAGGCTGAATACCTGGAAGCCGCCGGAGTCCGTCAGGATCGGCCCTTCCCAGTGCATGAAGCGATGCAGGTCGCCGTGCGCGCGAATGACCTCCATGCCCGGGCGCAGCCACAGGTGAAACGTATTGCCGAGAATGATCTCGGCACCGATGCCGGTCAGTTCCTCCGGGGTCATCGCCTTGACCGTACCGTAGGTTCCCACGGGCATGAAAGCGGGCGTTTCGACGACGCCGCGTGCAAACGTCAGGCGGCCACGCCGCGCCCGTCCGGACACTTCAAGCAGATCGAACTTCATGACACGAACATCGCGTCCCCATAGCTGAAAAACCGGTAGCGAGCAGCGACGGCGTGGCGGTAAGCGGCCATTACCTTCTCATATCCGCCGAATGCGCACACGAGCATCAGCAATGTCGACTCGGGCAGGTGGAAGTTCGTGATCAGCGCATCAACGATACGGAAGTTGTATCCAGGGCGTATGAACAACCTGGTTTCACCTTCGAACGGAGTCAGCGTACCGGACGCGGCGGCAGTCTCGAGACTCCGTACGACCGTTGTCCCCACAGCTATCACTCTGCCGCCGTTCGCACGAGCCGTCTCGATTGCAGCACAGACGGCCGGAGGCACTCTTGCTCGTTCGGCATGCATGCGATGGGTTTCAAGGTCATCGACACGCACGGTCTGAAAGGTCCCGGCGCCCACATGCAGGGTCAGAAATGCCGTGCGGATCTGCCGGGCAGCCAGTGTCGCAAGCAGCGCTGTATCGAAATGCAATCCTGCTGTAGGCGCCGCCACGGCGCCGAGTTCCGCGGCATACACAGTCTGGTAACGCTCGGCGTCCTCGGCCACCGGCACGTGCTCGATGTAGGGAGGCAAAGGCATCTGCCCATGCTTGAGGAAATACGCCACTGGATCTGACCCCAGATCAAGTTCAAACAGATCGTCATGGCGCGTAATGCACGTCGCCGTAATGCTTCCGGGCAGCATCACCTGCCCCCCCTCCCTGAGTGGTTTGCTCGCTCGAACCTGCGCGAGAACGCGAGTGTCATCGAGCACGCGTTCCAGCAGGATCTCGATCTGCCCACCGGTGGGCTTTTGCCCAAACACGCGGGCAGGAATCACCCGGGTGTCGTTGAAGATCAGCAGATCGTTGGCCTCAAGCAGCGACGGCAGATCAGTGAAGCGGCGATCCACGATGGCACCAGACGTCCGCTCCAGATGCAGCAGGCGACTGTCAGATCTCAGGGCAGCCGGGTGCTGCGCGATCAGATCGGCGGGCAGGTCGTAGAAAAAATCGGCGCGGCGCATGGGCCGCGCACGATACAGGGGGCGAGGTACAGGGGGTAGAGGGCAGCGGGAATGTCAGGCCCGTTCATCGCCTCCCGGCGGTAACGGGCGGACTGCAGGCGGTGGCACCGGGACATTGAACGGGACGGGTCCATTCCCGCGCACACTGCCAGGTCCCGGAAAGCGTTGGAGACCAGGCACCTCGAACATCATGTCGCCGCGGCGGCCATCAGCGGGAATCTCGATATTCAAAATCACCTTCTTCCTGAGGCGCATGACGTTCAGCGCGAGTTTTTCACCCGGCTGGTAGGATTCCAGAATGCGCATCGCATGGGCGGGTGTGGCAGGCACACGGCCCGCTATATCGACAATGACGTCGCCATCCTCAAGGCTGAGCCGCGAATCCCCGGGCGCTCGTACCACCAGCAGTCCCTTGTCTGTGCCGAAGTACTGGCCGAGCTTGGGCGTCAGCGGAACCAGTTCGATAGCCCCAAATGTCTGTGGCCCCCGGAAGAAAGCGAACCCCGGACTCATTGGCCCCTCGCCGGGTGGCATGCCGCCCGGCAATGGCATGACCTGCGCGCCCGCAAAAAAGGGCGGATTCAGAGGCCGCGCGACGATTGCGACCTTGTTCTGCTTGCCATCGCGGCGATACTCGACGTTTACCGTTGCGCCCGGCTCCACGCCTTCCATGTGCGCGAGCAACACCGCCTGGGGCGAGCGGCCGTTCTCCGCCTTGAGCGCTTTGCCATCCACGGCGATCAGTACGTCACCCGCTCGAATGCCTGCTTCCGCGGCAGGTCCACCGGGACTGACGCTCAGCACCGGCACCCCATCTTCCACCGCGCCCTCGCTCCGTCGTGCTTCACGACCGCCGATATTGATGCCGAGCGCCGCCCGACCCAGGCTCTGCGTGTTGAAGCGAAAGAAGTTGCGGCCACCGTTGTCATCGAGACTGAGTTCGGCCACCTCGCGTGCAGCCTCTTCGAGTCTCGCGCGAGCTGCTGCAAGTTGCTGCTCACGATTGGCTTCCGGCTGCGCCGGGGCCGGTCCTGGTTGGGCTGCCGTTGCAATACCACACGACAGCAGCAGCGCCGGGATCGACAACCCCGCCTTTCCCATTCGCGTCAATTGACTGTTCATCCTGTTGTCTCGTCTCTTCGGTTGCTGAAATTGATTGCCGGCTAAAAAGCCATGCGACTGGCTTGCGCATAGCGGAGCGTCACCAGGGATTCGAGCAGATCCACGCGTTCCTGCCAGAGATCTGCCGCCTGATCACCGGGAATGCCGTCTTCATTTGCGCGTGACAATGTGTAGTCGAGCCACTGGATCCGTCCTTCCAGCGCATCCAGCGTCGCGGCCGTAGCGGCCTGTTCGATGTGTGGACGTCGCGGCAGATCCAGCAGAGCGCTTTCGAGATCCTGCGATTCGAGCAACAGATTATCGACTGCGGATGGCGCGAGCGCCGTGATTGCAACGGTCCGCGGTGATGCAGATGGCTCGTTATCGGCAATCCCGAACCACACAACGGCAACGACTGTCCAGACAATGGCCGCCGCGACAGCGAGATACCAGTTCGTGGCTGAAGGGGGACGATCTGCTGCCGCCAGCGAAGGCTGGATGCGAGCCCACAGGCTGTCCATCCCGCGAGTATCGGCCAGCGTCGGTGAAGGCAATACTTGCATCCGTTCGCGCAGGTCCTCGAGCCGCGCGACTTCGGCCGCGCAACGCTTGCAGCTGTCGACATGTTCCGCTATTACGGCGGCGACCGGCTCGCCGTCACGAAGACTCAGCAACTGGATGATGCTGGCGTGCATACCGCTCTCTCTTCAGGGGCCGACAGAAGCTGGCGCAATCGCACATGCGCACGCGCGAGCGCCGACTTGGAAAAACTCACCGAACGCCCAAGCTCCTGCGCGATTTCGGCATGCGTGTAGCCCTCCACATCATGCAGCCAGACCACGGTCCGGTTTAAGGTCGAAAGCCTGCCAAGCGCAATTTCAAGGGCGGCCAGTTCTGCATGCGTCCGGATGAAGGTTTCGTCGGTGGAATCAACTTGCGCGGATTGCCCTCCCGCTGCAGTTTCGTCACCTTCCTCCACATCCAGCCACAGTGCCGCACGATTCCACGGCGAACGCAGATGCATCAGGCACCGGCTGACAGCGATGCGGCGTACCCAGGCACCGAACGGTCCCTGGCCGCTATAACCATCCAGGTGGCGAAGCACCTGCACGAAGACATCCTGAGTGATCTCGTCCGCTACGGCAGAGCGGGTCACCAGACGCCGGACCAGCGCCCGAACCCCGGGGAAGCACGAGCGATAGATGCTCTCCAGCGCCGCACCGTCCCGCCGCCGCGCCCGCAGCAGCGTTTCGGCAGGGATCTGGAGGGTAGCTAGCGGTTGCATTCGTTCAGGGAGACTCAATTGGCTGTTGAGCTATAGATGCACCCCGGCCAATAAAGGTCGCAGCCAATGTACTGCGGAAATGAGCGACCGGCGGCCTTTTACCGTTTATGGCCTGGCTGCAGGCTACAAATGGCCTGTCGGCAAATGGTTGCGCAGCGACAAGAAGGTCTCACGGCAGACCAGATTCCACCCTGCTGACGCCAGTCAGCCCCCTTGCCGCAAAGCGGCCATTTGCCGACAGGCCATTTGCCAACAGAGTTGGCCGGCTGCTTTCTAGTCCGCTGGTTCCCACCTTGATGGCTGCTCCCTTATACTTCCGCCCCTCCTCGCACTTGCCGGTGTGGCGGAATTGGTAGACGCAGCAGACTCAAAATCTGCCATGGGCAACCCTGTGTCGGTTCGAGTCCGACCTCCGGCACCACTTTGGAATTGCTACTCTGACGAGGATGGGGCTCCCGGAAAGGGACCACCCGCAGCATGTCTTAAGGGGGAAACCATGCAGTCAGGAAGACGGTCTGGATCAGGGCTTGTAGCACTTGTGACCATCGGGATCACCGGGGTCGCGTGGTCCCATCACTCCACTGCAATGTTCGATGAATCGAAGATCGTAACGCTCGAAGGGACGGTTCGCGAGTACCAGTGGACCAACCCGCATACGTGGATACAGCTGCAGGTCATGGAGAACGGGCAGGAGGTCGAATACAGCCTTGAGGGCCGCAGCCCCAACGCACTGGCGCGAATCGGCTGGAAGCGAAATACGCTGAAGCCGGACGACAGGATCAAGGTGACGATGAATCCGCTGAAGAGCGGCGAGAAGGGTGGCTCCTATCTGACAGTGGAGTTGACCGACGGGACCGTGATTTCCTCCCGGGAAGGCCGGACGCCGTGAGCCTTGATGAGACCAGGCTACGGATCCCGATGCATTCAGTTGCACTGGCGACAATCGTTACCCTCTGCGTCGCGCCAGCGATTCTCCTTGCTGCGTCCCCTGCAGCGCAGCCCGAGTATGTTCCGCGGCAGTACGAACCCCGCTCAATGCGCGATTTCACCGGTCTCTGGGTCAACCGGGACGGGATCGGCTGGGTACCGGGCAAACTCGGCCTCAAGGGTGAGCCACCGCTGACACCAGAGTACGAAGCCATCTATGCCGAGCATCGCAAGAATGCTGCTGAGGGCAGGCCTACGGGCGATCCCACTGCAGCCTGCCTGCCTCAGGGGATGCCCCGCATCATGACGATGGTCTACCCGATGGAGATCATGCAGAACGATCTGCAGGTCAACATCTTCGCCGAGTGGAATGAGCAGACGCGGCGCATCTTCATCGACGGTCGGCCGCATCCGCCCGCTGACGAACTCGATCCGACGTACTACGGTCATTCGACCGGACATTGGGAGGGCAACGTCCTGGTCGTCGAAACGGTCGGCCTGCGCGACGACACCAACCTCGAGGCCACAGGGCTTCCCCACAGCGCCGACCTCGTGGTGCAAGAACGCATCTGGCTCGCCGACAAGGACACGCTGAAAGACGAAATCACGCTGATCGACGCCAAGGCATACACCAGGCCGTGGACGGTCACAAAAAGCTATCATCGCGCGGAGCCGGGCTTCGTGCTCCTGCCCTACGTGTGTCTCGAGAACAACCGTAACCCGATCAATGCCCAGGGCGAGATCGGGATCATTCTCGAGGATGGCGGCCGTTAGGAGACCCGAGGTTCCCGGACGGCGGGCGATGACCATGGCGGCCCGACGCAAGGCCAAAAGCTGGATCAAAGGTGAATTGAAAATGGCGACCAGGAAGAAATCAGTCAGCAAGAGCGCGCCGGCAACGGCACCGGCCAAGCCAAAGGAAAGTTGGGCGAGTACGATCAAACAGGCGCTGCAGAAGAAACAGACGAATCAAGGCTGGCCAACGGAAGAGACCGGCAGGGCGCACACCAGGCAATCCGCTGCGCACGCCCGGCTTGGCAGGAAGAATCCCCCGAAATAGCGAGAGGATGACGCGCTCCATCCAGGTTGGTACGCAGACATTCACCGCGGGAAATATCATGAAATTCCGCAGCCTGACCACGAGCGCGCTATCTGCTGCCCTGCTTGTTTTCATGAATGCTGCGTTCGGTCAGCCACCTGCCGGGCCTGCATCGGCCGTTGCCGGCGGATATCAGTCCGCTATTTGTCGTCACTTATGTCGAAGCAAAGCCGACGTCCAGGGATGAGGCCGCCGCACTTCTCAAAGCCTATCGCGACACCAGCCGGAAGACGCCCGGAAACGCCCGGTCCCTCGTCGTACAGAGCGCTCATCGGCCAGGTCAGTTCGTCGTTGTGTCGGCGTGGCAGAACAAGGCGGACATGGGACGCCCATCTGGCAGCCTCAAGCACAACTGAGATCCGCGACAAGCTCTGACGCCCTGCGCAGCGCGCCAATCGACGACAGGTTCAACGCGTCGCTGTCCGTCGGTCCGCTGGAAGATCCACAGGTGAAGGGCGCCACTTATGTGGTTACGCACGTCGACGTCATTCCGAATGGCAAGGACGACGCGGTGACTGCGCTGAAGCTGTTGGGCGAAGCGAACCGCAGTGCACCCGGCAACCTGCGCTTCGAGGTTGTGCAGCAGACCAATCGACCGAACCATTTCACCGTATTCGAGGTCTGGCGTTCGCGTGCGGCCTTCGACGCCAACGTCATGGCAACGGCGCAGCGTGAATTCCGCGACAAGCTTGGACTCATGACCGGCGCGCTCTACGACGAACGCCTCTACGAACTATTGCAGTAGAAGTCGTGGGTACGGTGTGGGGATAGACCGGCCCCTTCAAGGCTAAAGCCGACTGCGTCGGCTGCACCGGTCTATCCTCTCTCTACGCTCTTATCTTGTGCGAGCTTTTTGACGAGTTCCCGCAGGATGACCTGTTGTCCTTGCAACGTCGGATGTACGCCGTCGTCCAGAATCAGCTCCTGGCCTGCGGCACCCGCAAAAGCAGGGCGCAGGTCGACGACCGGGTTTCCCAATCCCGCCATCGCGTCGCCAATGGCCAGCACGTCTTTTGTAGCCCACAGGGTTTGCATGGGCGTCCAGAACCAGTGTCCAACGACGCGCGCTTCAATCACGGGGACGGGCGTCATCCACATCCAGCGCGTGGGACTGTTGCGAGCAGCATAGTCCTGGAAGGCAACCAGATTGCGGTGCGTCTCTCCGAGACTGACCTGCGTCGTGGTAGTCGCTGCGCCGAAACACCTTGCGTCGTTGACACCCGCCATGCAGATGACCCATTGCGGATTGAGCGCGAATACGCCTGGCAACCTGAACAGCATTTGTGTCGTGGCTTCTCCAGACGCGCCCGCGTTGACAACCTTGATCTGATCCCTGGCACGACGCAACTCAAGCACCTGCCGCAGAATCTCGAGCCAGGACTGCAGATCGTCCGTCACACTGTCACCAAAACCGACGATAGTGCTGCCCGCTGCAAATGGCAGTCGATCGATCTGTTGCGCGAAGGCGGCGTCGCTTGACAGCTCCTCCGCGGCCTGACGAACCTCGGCGGCAAGCTGGGCACGGATCTTCCTGAGATCGTCTGCGCCGATCTTCAGCAGATCTGCCAACAATGCTTCGTGCACGCCCGGCAGTGGCGGCAGCATTTTCTCGACATGGATGAAGCGGACGAGGAAACGCAAGGGATCTTCAGTTGAACTCACGCGAGATACTCCATCAGTCCATGCAACTGCGCTGCGTCAGCCCGGCTGGATCTGCCAATCCATTTCCGGGTCGATCCGTCGTCATTGTCCGCTGCTCCTTGTAAAAACGCACCTGTTGCTCCTACAGTTGCCGGCGAATCACTCGAACCAGAATCTGCCAGGGGAACCCTCATGTACAAGACCTTCATTCTGGCCCTGATGGCCGGCACCGCGTTGCTTGGGACAGGTTGGACAGGCGCCGCGGAGCCTGTGAACTGCGCATCGTCGGGTGGACTCAATTTCATCTGTGGCATCCAGAATCCGGAGGACCTGGTCCTGATCCCGCAGACGCGCTGGCTGATTGGCAGCAGCATGTCGCCAGGCGGCGGGCTGCACCTGATCAACACCGAAAGGAAGACTGCGCAGCAGATTTTTCCGGCGTCCGCCAAGGTCAGTCAGGACAGGCAGCTCTTTGGAAATTGTCCGGGTGCGCTGGAAGCCGGCAAAGCCGCTTTTCATGGCCTGAGCTTGCGGCCCATGCAGGGAGGCCGCTACCGTTTGTACGCAACGCAACACGGCACACGTGAGTCCATCGAGGTGTTTGATGTGGAGACCGGCGCAGGCACACCTGCAGTGACCTGGGTCGGGTGCGTGGTGATGCCGGACAAGCTGGCCGCCAACAGTGTCGCGTCTTTCAGCGATGGATCGATTCTCGCAACCGTGCTGTTTCATCCGGGCAAGACCTTTGGCGACTCGCTCGCCAAACGCAACACGGGAGCCGTATATATGTGGAAGCCGGGCACGAGTGCCTTTCAACTGATACCGGGAACGGAGCTGCCAAGCAATAACGGCATCGATGTGTCGCCCGATGACCGGGAGTTCTACGTCGTCTCTTCGGGTTTGCAGCAGGTCGTGGTGTTCTCCCGTGACACACCAGCGAAGATCCTCCGCCGGGCGCAATTCCTGGAGTTCACCCCCGACAATGTTCACTGGACCAGCGACGGCCGGTTGATCTCTGCAGGCATGATCGACAATGAACCTGCATGTGGAGGTCCACCGAAAGCCGATGCGAACGGCGGCATGAATCTGACGAGCTGTCCTCGAGGCTTCATGGCCGCTACGGTTGATCCAAAGACCATGCAGGTGAGCCAGGTTGCGCGGGGTCCTGCGATTCCTTCATTCAGCGCCGCCGCATCAGCAGTACTGGTGGCAGGTGAACTCTGGATCAGCTCCTTCCACGCAGATCGATTGGCATATCGGTCGCTGAAGTAGGAAAGCGGCCGGCGCACCTTGTACGCAAACGGCATTCGCAAAGGGCCGACTGTGTCGCAATGGCTGACTGTGTCAGCAAATCAGAGTTGCGAGTGGCCAAGATTCGTTTGCAGACTTAGCGCGCCGATCTGAACTTCCTGTCTTCCTGCTGGCAAGCCGCTTGCCGACACAGTCGGCCCATTGCCGTCAGCCTATTTGCCAACAGAGTTGGCCGGTCGCTCCGCTCCCCGTAGAATCCCGACCGCCACTTTGGCCACATTGATTGTCCCTGGAGTACCTGATGTCTCGTTGTGATCTGACCACCACGCAGAGTTCCCGATGAACTGGCTGGATGCGGTACTGCTTGGACTGGTCGAGGGCATCACGGAATTTCTGCCGATTTCGAGCACCGGCCACCTGATTCTCACGCAATCACTGCTCGGACTCGAAGGCGATGCGGTTGAGCGACAGCTGATCATCATCCAGGGCGCTGCAATTCTCGCGGTGTGCTGGGAGTATCGCGTTCGCCTGTGGGAGACTGCCACCCGCATTTTTTCGAGCGCGACCTGCGCGCCGCTTCGTACTCAACCTGTTCGTTGCCTTCCTGCCGCTGGCGATACTCGGGCTGCTGTTCGAGGAGCAGATCGAGGCTGTGCTGTTTGCTCCCATCCCGGTCGCGATCGCATTGATCGTCGGTGGCATCGTGATCCTGTGGGCAGAACGGCGGCAACATGTCGGAGTCGATCACGTCCGTCGATGACATGCGACCACTTGACGCATTGAAGATCGGCCTGTTTCAGGCCCTGGCGCTGATACCCGGCACGAGCCGAGCAGCAGCGACAATCATCGGCGGGCTGTTCATCGGCATGCAGCGCCGGGCGGCGACCGAATTCTCGTTCTTCATCGCGATTCCAACGCTGCTCGCAGCGACAGCTTACAAACTATGGGAAGCGCGCGAGACGCTGAGCGCCGAGGAGCTGCAGCCCCTGGCGATAAGCTCTGTGGTGGCGTTCATCAGCGCCTTGCTTGCCGTGCGTTTTCTGCTGCGCTTCGTTGGCCGTCATTCGTTCGCGGCGTTCGCCTGGTACCGGATCGCATTTGGAATCGTGATCCTGGTTACCGCGTGGACCGGTGTCGTGCATTGGTCTTAACGGCTGGAGACGACAACCTCCACCGCCATGCCCAGGAAGGCATCGGATGCGCCGACGAAACTGCCGGCAACGGGCATCGCCTGACCGATGTGGCGCACGACCGCGACCGGAATCAGATTGAAGCCACCCACACTGCGGTTGGTCGGGTCGAACGTGATCCAACCCGCGCCCGGCACGAACACTTCGGCCCACGCATGGGTCGAGCCTGCGTCTGCTGAACCCACGCTGTCCTGATTGGGGTTGTACAGATAGCCCGAGACGATGCGGGCCCCGAAGCCGAGACTGCGGGCAGCCTCGACAAACAGCACCGCAAAATCGCGACAGGAACCCCAGCCGCGGTCCAGCGTCTGGATGGGCGACTGAGTGCCCTCCACTTCCCGGCTCTGGTAGCGGATCTGCTCTGCCACTCCGAGGCTCAGGTCCTTGAGGAGTGACAATGTGTCCGTCGCGTTGCCGCGGACGAAGGCCCGTGCCCAGCGCGACAAGCGCTCGGCTGGATCCTTGTACTGCTGGATCGCGAGGGGACCGAGGTCCGCCCAATCGTCGTCGGAATACCGAAAAGGAAACACCGCTGCGGACGGGGCAATGTCGAATACAGGCCATGGTTTGGCGGACAGGTCGACTTCAGCAGTGCTGTCGATCACCAGCGTGTCGGTCATCGCAGCAAACGAAGCAGTGGCGACGGCATTGCTTGAGACATCATGCGCCCAGCTCACAATCGCTGCGGGCGCCACCTGTACGGCAAACGAGATCAGTCGAAGATCGCGACTTTCCCGTGGCCGCAGCATCAGTCGATGCGGCCCAAGGGCTACGGGTTTGCGGTAACGATAGGTAGTCAGGTGCCGGATGCGGAGCGTGGTCAACTGGAGGTCCTGTCAGAGGTAACCGGGAGGCAGAGACACATGGTTGCACAGAACAACCACGCAAAAGCTGCAATTACCCGCCCAGAGCCGGTTTGGGACGGAAATGCAGGCGTCGCTTCAACCTCCCCCACATGACGCGGCCGATGTCATGGAGGTTGCCCAGCTTCAGGTCGCGCCTGGACATCGAATAGCCGTAATCGAAAGTTCCGGGGATATTGCCGATCGTCTGTGCTATGGCTGAAAAGGAAGACCCCGGCGTACCGATCAGATAGGACGTGCTCGCAAGCAAGAGCACATCGATCATCGCATCGCGAACTGCTTCAGGCCGACCACGGTGCAGGGATGAAGCCGGATAACGCACGGCGCCGGGGAATCGCTTCTGTACTGCCGCAAAAATTTCCGGCTCATCCGTGCTGACGAAGAACCCGGCACCGTCAAACTGCCGCATGAACCCGAAGTAATAGTCGAGATTCTGCTGGCTTCGCCAGTCGCCGCGGCGAATATGCACACCGACGGTAACGGGTGCAAAGCAACGCTCGCGGAACTCGTCCACAACCTGCGTGATATCCGGTCTGGTCAGCCGGCACAATTCACGTACCGTGGGTGCGAACCGGGGATCGTGGAAATAGCCCAGGAACTGGTGGCAGGAGAAAATTACGAGCGTCGGGTTGTTGTCCTTCCTGATGCCGGCAAAACGTTCTTTGGCAAGGGACCCGAGCAGAGTCGAATATCGCTCCGGAGCAACAGCAGGGTGTCTCTGCACTGAGCTGTAGCAGCTCGCCGCCTCGGGCAAGTCCTCGAGGATCGACGCCGGAGACAGAAAGATGTCGCTGTATTCGGCACCACAATCGTGACGGGGAAACCAGTTGATAAACAGCTCCCGGCCAGTATCGGCAGCCAGCAGGGTGGCGCAAGCCATCACCTGGATGCGGTTGCAGAGTCCACAACAGGGAAAGACTACGAGTTTCCGGCCCGTGCCGTTTGGGGGATGTGCCACGATCAAATCATGGCATCAACCGGGGGCCAATGAGAAGGCCGTCCGCGTGGGGATTGCCGCTGCGACGCTGGTTGCGTACTAGAATCTGCAACTTTCTCCGTTGTCCTGTGTTCTGGGCCTTAAAGACGTCATCCCAGTGCAGAAACCACCTACAGGAATCTTTCCCCAGGCGGAGTTCGCGGAATTCATGCGCGCCTATCAGGACATGGTCTTCACCACTGCTTTCCGGCTCACCGCGAGTGAAGCCCAGGCGCAGGACATCGCCCAGGAAGTATTCCTGAAGGCCTACGGGCAGTTCGACCGTCTGCTGACTAACCCTGCCGCGGGTGGCTGGCTCAAGACCGTCGCTACCAACTTGAGCCTGAACTACCTGTCCCGATATCGACGTCGCTGGCGGTTCTTCTCCGAGTTGCGCAGTGACGATTCCGGTGACGACGAGTCTGAGCCGGATTGGCTGACCCCGCAGGGCAAGACGGATGAGCTGTTCGACGCGGTGGACGCCGAGAGCCGGCGCCAAAGGGTGGAAGCCGCGCTTGCAAGGCTTCCGGAACATCAGCGCGTGCCGCTGGTGCTCTACCACTTTGACGACATGTCATATGATGAAATTGCAGACCGCCTGCAGGTGTCGCTCGCGAAACTGAAGACCGACATACACAGAGCCCGCGCGCGCCTGGCGCGTAGTCTGATCGACTTCCCCCGGCAAACATGAAACCGTTGTCCGCAACTGACTTATGAACGAAGCACCAGATCCCCCCCTGGAACTTGAGCGTTTTGTGGGTCGTGCACTCCGCGATCTGCCGTTACGTTCAGCTCCTCGTACGCTGGAAGACCGTGTGATGACGATCATCAGCCAGCGTGCCGCGCTGCCCTGGTGGCGACTGGGATTCCTGCACTGGCCGCTCGCAGCGCAATGCGTCTTCCTCGTGACTTCGATCGTCTTCGTGAAACTCGGGCTGTCGATGTGGGAACTCGTGACGTCGTCACTGCCGGGTGTTGCCACTGAAGACATGGCAACGGGTCTCTCATGGATGCGAACGGCTGCAGCTCTCGCAGTCAGTCTTGATGAAACAGCGCGGACGCTGTCGGCCAGCATTCCACAGGTATGGCTGTATGGCGGTAGCGCGTTGATCCTCACTCTTTATGCACTGCTGTTCGGCATCGGTGCGCTGGGGCTTCGGGCGTTTCAGGTCACTCGCTGATGCTGCTGTACCTTTTCCAGGTGTATTCCATGATTACTTCATCTCGATACCTTCTTCTCTGCCTGCTCCTGGCGCTTGCCGGGTGGTCGTCATTTCCACTGCGGGCGCAGGAAGATTCAACGCCCGCTGCAACTGAAGCGCAGTCGCCTGCCGCTTCCGAGCCGGAAATCTCCGTGGAGGAAGCAGCAGAACAGGCGGATGACGCGATCGATGTCGATGCGCGTATCAGGCGCTTCAACAGAAGCGGCAGAAATGGCGACGCAGTCGTCGCGATTGGCGAAGATGCCGAGCTTGCGGCGGGTCAGTCCACGAACGCAGTAGTAGCGATTCTCGGCTCCGCGAGCAGTGCCGGCAATGTTGCCGAATCCGTTGTCTCCATTCTTGGTAACACACGGGTGTCGGGTACGGTTGGTCAAAGTGCGGTCGCCATTCTTGGCAATGTCTACGTCAATGGTCGGGTGGACGAGCAGGTCGTCGCGATTCTGGGCGATGTTGAACTCGGCCCTGAGGCGGACATTGGCGACGATGTCGTGGTCATCGGTGGTGCACTGACACGGGATCCATGCTGCCCGGGTGGCCGGAAGCATCAACAACGTCATCACAGGTCTGAAGTTCGGGCATTTGGACTGGCTGGACGCGTGGATTGATCACTGCGTCATGTACCTGCGGCCGCTGGCGATTGCCCCGGGCCTGGGCTGGGCCTGGGGCGTCGCGCTGGCATTCCTTGCGCTGTATGCAGCACTGGCGTTGCTGTTTCGCAGCAGCACGGAGAAATGCGTCGCCACGCTCGAAACTTTTCCGGGACGCTCGCTGCTCGCCGCATTCTTAAGCGTGCTGCTCAAGCCCATCGTCTATGTACTGCTGCTCGTGACCATCGTAGGGATAGCAGTCATCCCTTTCCTCTGGATGGCGCTCCTGCTTGTTGGGTTGTTCGGCAAGATGGTCGTGCTCGCCTGGCTCGGACGGCGGGGCACGCGCTTCTTCGGCGAAGGGCCTTACAGTCATCCGGCTTTTGCGGTGCTGCTGGGCGGTGTTGTCGTACTCGCGCTCTATCTGGTTCCAGTACTCGGCTTTGTTGTCTATAAGCTGCTCGGTGTTCTGGGCCTCGGTGTAGTTCTCTACACGCTGTTGGTGGCATGGCAAGCGGAACACCCACCCGCCACCACGACGGGTGCAACCGGTTCCATTCAGGGTCACGCGGACTTTGGCAAAGCAGATACCGGGGCGCAGACCTCCACCTCAGACATGGGCTTCGAAGGTCCGACGGCAAACACCACAACCTCCGCCCCGGAAGTGCCTGTAGCGCCACAGCCTGCTGCGGACAGCACGATGCCACGAGCAGGATTCTGGATTCGCATGGCGGCACTTTTCGTCGACGCGATGCTGATCGCGATCATTCTGGCCATCATCGACAGTCCCGGTTCAGGGGTGTTGCTGTTGCTGGCCGCCTATGGAGCAGTGATGTGGAAGATAAAATCGACGACCATTGGTGGCAGCATCTGCGGCATCAAGGTCGTACGGCTCGATGGCCGACCCATCGACTGGCCAACCGCCGTAGTGCGTGCCTTGAGCTGCTTCCTGTCACTCGCCGTGGCGGGTCTCGGCTTCATCTGGGTGGTCTTTGATACCGAAAAGCAGTCGTGGCACGACAAGATTGCGGGCACGACCATCGTCCGCGTGCCGAAGGGAGTTTCGCTACTCTGAAGGTGCCTTAAGACGCGCCGCTTCATCCCGCGTGAGGGCGGTCCGCACCTGGATGACTTCGTTCTGCAGCTTCTTCTTCAGATCCTGTGTATGCGTGCGGATGTGGTGCTCAACTACTTTCAGGGCCTGCTCATCGGTGAAGGGCTGGTAGGAAATGACTTCAAACGTGAAGCCACGCCAGTTGATCCGTTTCGGATGGACGATGTCCGGCCGGTCACTGCGCGAGCCTGGTGGGGATGTTCTGCTCAAATCAGGGATCGCCTTAGTCAGCCATTAGGGCATGCCATACGGAGGTTGCGCCGTTCCGGGAGCACAATTGCTGCCTGCTCTTCAATGTTCAAGAGGCTGCAGCCATGGATGAAATGCGCAAGTTCAGGATCGGCGACCTCGTGCGACCGATGGAGTCGAGCGTGGCCGACGTGGGTGCAATCGTCAATATCCGGGACGAAGACTATGTCGTCGTGCAATGGCATGGCAGCAACAAGAGCACTCATCACTGCCGGTCACTGGAGCGTGTAGACCAGAACACTGTGGCGGCTGTCAACCCCCTCTCTTCTCGCGCCCGAGGCTGAATCCTCCCGCCAGCGTTTTACCTGAGAGCCCTCGAAAGAAAGGGCAACGACACGTCCATCCGGTAGTCGATATCGGAATGGGTATCGTCAAACTCCTCATAAGTATGGGCGATGTCGGCCGCGTTGAGGCGCTTTGACAGCAGGCGCGAACCATAATGGATGTGGTACTGGTCCCGCGAGCCGCAGTCGATGTAGATACCGCGCAGGTCCTTGAGGTTCGCGCGGTACTGCCGCACCAGGTTCACCGGATCATGCTTTTGCCACTCACGCCACCTTGCCGGAATGATCTCTGCGGTTTCCAGATTGAAGGGCAGGCGAAATCCGTTGGGCGCTTTCGGGTCAGGATCATAGGTCGCCGCCATACACAGATTCATGATCGTGTGCAGTTCGGCACCGGACAGCTTCGCCTTCTTCCATACGGCTTCAAGAAAGCGGCGTACCCGGCCATCGTCGAGTCCTCGCGAGGCACCCTTCTCCATCTTCGTCACGTCAAAGCGCCCGCCTTTGAACGGACGCGGGCGATACTTCGCCAGTTCATTGAGCGTGTTGGGCCAGTCGTGGCCATAGACCACTTCAAAATAGCTGTCGCCCGAATGATCGGCGATCGCACCCCAGGTCGAGGGGTACTTCATGCCGTGAATGATGGCCGCATAGCCACCCGACGACTTGCCGAAACAACCGCGATGCTCGCGAGACGCCAGCGTGCGAAAACTGCGATCCACAAAAGGAACGATTTCCCGCGTGAGATAGTCCGCGTAACGCCCGATCGCAGAAGAGTTCACGTACTGGTTGCCGCCAAGTGCCGTGAAGCAGTCAGGAAACACGATGATGGCCGGCGCCATACGGCGGTCGTGGATCAGACGCGCAACCCGCTCGGGAACGTTCTCGCTGAAGTTTTTCCAGGCAACGTGCGACAGCCCCGATCCAGTAAAGCCGACCATGTCGACCAGCACCGGAAAGCGTCGCCCCAACCCGCGAGTTCCACCCTGATCGTACTGGGGGGGTAACCACACCGCGAGTTTGCGAACGTGAGGATCACCCAGCGGATTGTCCCGCAGAATCCTTGAGTCATGTTCAACGACTGTTACGGTGCCTTCTTTCCACTTCGGACGCTTCAGTGCCATCGGCGGTTACTTGCCCGAAAGCGCCTGCTCGAGTTCCGGAAGAATCGTGAACAGATCTCCCACCAGGCCGATATCAGCCACCTCGAAGATCGGCGCTTCCGCATCCTTGTTGATGGCGACGATCGTGCGAGCGTCCTTGATCCCGGTGAGATGCTGAATCGCACCCGAGATGCCGATCGCCACATAGAGTTCTGGCGCAATGATCTTGCCGGTCTGTCCGACCTGCAGTTCGTTCGGCACGTAGCCCGCATCGACGGCGGCGCGAGACGCCCCGACGGCTGCTCCCAGTCTGTCCGCCAGACTGTAGATGTGCTTGAAATTCTCGGCACTGCCCAGCGCTCGTCCTCCAGATACCACTCGAGATGCGCTTTGCAGATCCGGGCGGTCGGTGGCGCCCGACTCCATTCCAACGAATCGCGTATGCGTCGGCAATGCAGCTTTGATGATGACCGGCTCGATTGCAGCCATGCCACCTGCTGGTGCTGCGGCAAACGAGGCCGCTCGCACAGTTGCGACAACCTTGAGTTCCGGCGGCACTTCCACCGTGACGATTGCGTTGCCCGCGTAGATGGGTCGACGAAAGCGACGCTCGCCGTCGACAGCCATCAAGTCGCTGATCTGAGCGGTGTCGAGCAGCGCCGCAACTCGCGGTATTACATCCTTGCCAAACGTTGTCGACGCAGCCAGCAGGTGTGTGTAACCCGCGGCGAGTTCTGCAATCTGCGGGGCCAGCACGGCAGCGAGCGCGTGGGCGTTCGCTGGATGGGTCACTGTCACGACATGCTGGACACCCTTGAGCGCGGCGGCCTCGGCAGCGACTGGCCCGGGCTCTGCCGCCAGCACGACTATCGTGATGACCGCACCGGGAATCTGACCGGCGCACGTTACCGTGCGGGCAGTCGCCGGGCTGAGGTGACGTCCATCGTGCTCGGCAACGATCAGTACAGCAGTCATTGCAGGATCCCCCTGGCCTTGAGCTGCGCCACGAGTTCGCCTGCATTCTTGACCATGACACCCCGAGCTCTCTGCGAGGGGGGCTCATACTTGACTACTTTAAGCGTCTCAGTAACGGCAAGGCCGAGTGCGGCAGGCTCAAGGACGTCGAGCGGCTTCTTCTTGGCCTTCATGATTTCCGGAAGCTTCACGTAACGGGGCTCGTTCAGGCGCAGATCTGTCGTGAACACGGCTGGCAGATCGACTTCGATCTTCTCCAGGCCCGCATCGACTTCACGCGTTACGACGGCGACAGTGCCGTTGATCTCGATCTTTGAAGCAAATGTTGCCTGGGGCCTGTCCCAGAGTGCTGCCAGCATCTGTCCTGTCTGGCTGTTGTCATCGTCAATAGCCTGTTTGCCGAGGATCACGACAACCGGCTGTTCCTTCTCGATCAGCTTGAGCAGGATCCTGGCTGCCAGCAGTGGTTCCACCGCGGCATTCGTCCTGACGTGAATGGCGCGATCCGCGCCCATTGCAAGTGCCGTACGCAGCTGCTGTTGCACTTCATCGGGGCCGATACTGATGGCCACGACCTCATCGGCATGGCCGCGCTCCCTGATGCGCAGCGCTTCTTCCAGTCCGATTTCATCGAATGGATTGATGCTCATCTTGACGCCGTCAGTGGCCACACCGGTGCCGTCCGGTTTCACCCGGATGCGGACGTTGTAGTCCACCACACGCTTCACCCCTACCATCACCCTTCGCACCATGATCTCCCGCAGTATGTCCGCCCGTTCTGGGCTGGCTAGTGTAAAGGAACCGATGATTAACCCCTACACTCGCCAGGGTAAACACGCTCGCTGTACCGAAGGGCACAGTTCGTCACCCGCCTTGCGGTGGTTGCAAGTCGAGTCGAGGCGCTATGCTGTCAACCGACGGAAAGTGTGCCACCCACCATAAGGCGTTCAATTGAAATTCTGTTCCGCTTGCGGCCAGCCAGTGACTCTGATGATTCCCGAGGGCGATCATTTGCCGCGGTACGTGTGCACCGTCTGCAAGACCATTCACTACGAGAATCCGCGGATCATCGCGGGTTGCGTCCCGGAATGGGAGGGCAGGATTGTCCTCTGTCGCAGGGCAATAGAGCCGCGCAAGGGCTATTGGACGATTCCCGCCGGATTCATGGAGAACCGCGAGACTATCCAGGCAGCTGCAGCCAGGGAAGCCATGGAGGAAGCTCTGGCCAGGGTCGAAGTCGGTTCCCTGCTGGCGATCGTCACCGTGCTGCACGCCCACCAGGTGCACATCATGTTTCGCGCGAGACTCCTTGATCCCGTGATCGGCATCGGCCCCGAGAGTCTCGAAGTCCAGTTCTGCGAGGAAAATGCGATCCCCTGGCAGGATATCGCGTTCAGAAGCGTGGACTTCGCGCTGAAGCGCTACTTCGAGGACCGGCGTACTGGCCGGGAAGACCTGCATTTCGATACGCTCGACCGGGCGCATTTCCAGCCGCAACAGTAAACCTGGCCCCTGTCACAGGCGCAGATTCTGGCGTCGTCCTTGCAGTCCGCCCTGCGTTTGGCAGAATACGGCGGCCTTGCCGGGGTCGCCCCCCTTCCCCTTCGAACTCTGGAGCCCGCCGATGACCTTTGTCGTCACCGAAAACTGCATCAAGTGCAAGTACATGGATTGCGTGGAGGTGTGCCCGGTGGACTGCTTCCACGAGGGGCCGAACATCCTGGTAATCGACCCGGACGAGTGCATTGACTGCACGCTGTGCGAGCCTGAATGCCCCGCTGAGGCCATCTTTTCCGAAGAGGAATTGCCTGCAGGACAGGAGCACTTCAAGGAGCTGAATGCCGAACTGGCCAGGAACTGGCCGGTCATCACCGAGAAGAAAGACGCGCCCGCGGATGCCAAGGAGTGGGACGGCAAACCTGGCAAGTTGCAGCTGCTCGAACGCTGATCTATCCAGCCAACTGCGGGCTGGGCAGTTCAGTGTAGCCCCGGATCAGAGAGGTGGCCGCTTTCCCGACTCGAGGTACTGAACCAGTTTCGCGGCTGGCAGATATCCACCGATATAGTCACCAGTCTCGGTGATGATCGCCGGCGTACCATTTACACCTATCTGCTCGCCGAGCGCGAATTCGCTGGCCACTGGCGTCGATCCGCAGGCAGGAGATTTGACGTTTGTACCCTGCTTCGCGCTCGTCAGCGCCTGCTTGCGATCCTTCGAGCAGAACACCTGCTCCATCTTCGCCCACGACTCGGTATTGGGACCGGTACGCGGATAGGCGAGATAGCGCACCTTGACGCCCAGCTTGTTCAGTTCGCCGATTTCACTGTGCAACTTGCGGCAATAGGTGCAATCGACGTCGGTAAACACGGTAATGGTGTGCTTCACGGTGGCCGGCGCGAAGATGATCATCTGATCTTCCTTGAGGCCTGCCAGCATCCTGCGGCGGGTGTCCGCCTTGCGGACGTCGGTCAGGTTCGTGCGGGAAGCAATCTCGAAGAGGTCACCGCTGATGACATATCGGCCGTCTTCACTGATGTAACCCACGCTGGTGTCAACGGCGACTTCATAGAGCCCGGGAATCGGGGACTCACGGATATTCTCGGGCTTTGCGCCTGGAATCTTGCTGGCAAGCTGTGCACGAAGCTCAGGCTTGAGAGCGCTGGTGGCCGGTACATCCGCCGCAAGGCCGCTGACGGTTACGCCGAAAGCCGCACAGCCGAGCAGGAATAGGGACAGTCTGTTCATCTGCGCTCCAGGTGAGCTCTCAAACAATAAACCAATGGGGTCCAACAGATCTCGTGCGGGTCAGGGCTCCAGGCAGAGCTACGATCTCCAGGTTCGACCCTAAGGGACCAGTCCAGGTTCAATTGGACACCCAACGACGGATTTGAGTATAGCAGACGGCTTCAAGCGTCCGCCCCCGCTCTGGAGGGTCCGCGCACCTTACCCTCTCGGGTGATGCTGGGCGTGCAATTCCTTCATGCGCTCCCGCGCCACGTGGGTGTAGATCTGGGTTGTTGACAGATCACTGTGGCCGAGCAGCATTTGCACGACCCTGAGGTCGGCGCCATGGTTCAACAGATGGGTGGCGAAGGCGTGTCGTAGCGTATGGGGCGACAAGTCCTTCTGAACCCCGGCCTTCTGCGCGTAACGCTTGATGATGTGCCAGAACGCCTGCCGGGTCATTCGATCCCCGCGCCGCGTAGGAAAAAGGTACTCGGTCTGGCGTTCCAGCAGAATCTCGTGGCGTGCCCCCCGCGCAAACTGGCCGAGCCAGCGAACCGATTCCTCCCCCAGCGGGATCATCCGTTCCCGATCACCCTTGCCGATGATCCTGATCACACCCTGGTTCAGGTTGACCTGGCTGGACTTGAGATTGACGAGTTCCGACACACGCAGGCCGGTTGCGTACAACACCTCGAGCATTGTGCGGTCCCGATGCCCGAGGGGGTCATGAATCGCCGGCGCGCCGAGCAGGGATTCGACTTCCTCCTCGGTCAGTGATTTCGGCAGGGATCGGCCGATCTTGGGCATCGCGATCTGGGCAGTCGGATCGTCCTTGAGGAGCTTTTCACCCACCAGATGACGATAGAAGCGACGGAAACTGGAGAGCTGACGCGCTGTCGACCGGGGACGGGCGCCTGATTCGACGCGCCAGGCGATGAATGCCAGAATGTCCGCGCGCTTGGCAGTCGTGATCGTAGTGCCCGCATTCTGCAGCCAGCGATCGAGTGCCGTCAGATCGGCACGGTACGCGGAAAGGGTGTTCGGGGATAATCCGCGTTCCATCCAGACTGCGTCCAGGAAGCGGTCAATTGCCAGCAGGGACGGACTGTCACCATCGCTGCGCTCTGCGCCGTGACCTGACTTCGCGTAAACCGAAGATTTCGTGGCGGTACTCATTAAGGAAAGTATGCTGACGGGCCTTGGGTTACGGGCGTGACAGCTCTCACAGATCGTTCCGTCTATTAACATAAAGAGAACCAGTTCACAGAATGTCTGCTCCCCATAGATCCCCTGAACCTGCATTCGCCACCAAGTCGCCGACTGCCGCATGATCTCGACACTGCGAATGGTCTTGCAGGTGCTGTATGGCCTGTGCGCATGGTCTCTGTTCGTGGCGTTGAGCCTGCTGACACTCGTTCTGGTGGTTGTTTTTCCATCGCTCAAGTTCCGCCGTGCTGTTGCCCGGCGCATCGCAGGCCTGTTCCTGATGCTTGCCGGCATGCCCGTAAGGGTTATCGGAGCCGAATTGCTGCCCGAGCAACCCTGCATGGTGGTCGCCAACCACTCGAGCTATCTGGATGGCGTCATCCTGAAGGCGGCTCTGCCGGCGCGATTCAGCTTCGTTATCAAGAAGGAAATGGTCCGGGTACCGCTTGCAGGCGCGCTTTTGCGCAGAATCGGCTCGGAATTCGTCGACCGCTTCAATCGCCATAGCGGAGGCATGGACGCTCGCCGGCTGATCCGGACGGCAACGGGGGGGCAGTCCCTCGTGTTCTTTCCAGAGGGTACGTTTACCAGGCACGTAGGTCTTGCTCGTTTCCATGTTGGCGCCTTTGTAATCGCTACCAGAGCAGGGATGCCGGTTGTTCCTGTCGTCATCCGGGGCGCGCGCCGCAGCTTGCCTGCCGGCAGCCTCTGGCCGCGGCCGGGTCGAATAGAAGTTGAGATTCTGTCTGTATTGCCGTTGCCGGATGCACAGGATTTGACTGCAGCCATTGCCGAGCTGCGTGATGCAGCGAAGAAGAAGATTCTGGATGCCCTCGGTGAACCGGACCTTGACCAGTCCGACTCGGTAGCTCCTGCCGTCACCCCTGTTCCCGATTGACCCCGATTCCCGGCGTTTTCGGGGAAAACACGCTTTCCCGACCTTGTAGCGCAATACCTTTGTGCATCGCACAAAGACGCGCTACCATCCCGTCCGCACAGAACATGGGGATGTACCGAATGCAGTTGCAGTCGAAACTGGTGGCAATCACGGGTGCGGGCAAGGGAATAGGTCGCGCGATGGCTTTGGCGTTTGCGAGGAAGGGCGCGAACATCGCCCTGTTGGACATGAACCAGGCGGACCTGGATGAAACCAGATCGCAATGTGCGGCCAACGGGATCAGGGCGGAACACTACGTCTGCAACGTCTCGGATGAAGCACAAGTCAGCGCCGCGTTGAGCGCCATCGTCAACGATTTCGGCCGCCTCGACGTGATTGTCAACAATGCGGGCATCACTCGCGATGGCCTGCTCGTCAAGGCACAGGACGGCAAAGTCGTTTCGAAGCTGTCGCTGGAACAATGGCAGGCAGTCATCAACGTCAACCTGACGGGCGTATTTCTGTGTGCGCGCGAAGCAGCGGAACGCATGATCAACCTTGGCCAGGGCGGTGTGATCATCAACATCTCGAGCATTTCCAGAAGCGGCAATGTCGGCCAGACCAACTACACAGCTGCCAAGGCGGGCGTGGCAGCCATGGGCGTCACATGGGCGAAGGAACTCGCTCGCCATGGAATTCGCGTTGGCAGCATTGCCCCGGGGTTTACCCGCACCGAGATCCTGAGTGCGATGAAGCCCGAGATCCTGGAAAAGGCCATTGCTCCTGTTCCGTTGAAGCGACTGGGCGAAGCTGAGGAAATCGCCCATGCGGCCGTGTTTATCGCCGAGAACGATTTCTTCACCGGGCGCACCATCGAGGTGGACGGCGGCCTGCGGATATAGCCGGGCGGGGAAACACGAGTCGGCGGCTTCACTCTCGCTGCACCGCTGTGGTCTACTGCGGCTCCCACGTAGTGGAGCAGACCATGAGATCCGGTATTTCAGCCACCCTGCTCGCCTTGAGCTGCTTCGCGGCTGGCTGCACAGCTCCGGTTCGAGAGACCAGCGCCCCGGCGGCTCCTGCGCAGACCGGACGCCTCAAAGTTCCCGTCGAGTACTACAAGCTCGCCAGCGGTTTGAAGGTTGTGCTCTCTGAAGACCATTCGGTGCCGGTAGCGACCGTTGCCGTGTACTACAACATCGGCTTCAGGATTGAACCTCGCGACCGCACGGGATTTGCACACCTCTTCGAACACATGATGTTCCAGGGTTCCGCCAACCTGGGCAAGAACGAGTTCTTCCGCGTGGTGCAAAGCATGGGCGGCACCCTGAACGGTTCTACCCGCTTCGATTTCACCAATTATTTCGCAGCATTTCCTTCGAATGCGGTGGAAACCCTGCTGTGGGCCGAAGCTGATCGCATGCGCAGTCTGGAGATTACGCAGGACAACCTGACGAACCAGCAGGGCGTGGTCAAGAGCGAAGTTCGCGTCAACGTGCTGAATCGCCCGTATGGCGGATTTCCATGGCTCGACATGCCGCAGTATGCGAACCAGAACTGGTACAACGCGCACAACTTCTACGGCGATCTCGAGCATCTGGACGCCGCGACGCTCAAGGACGTCAAAGACTTCTTCAACACTTACTATGCGCCGAACAATGCGGCACTTGTGGTCGTTGGCGACTTCGATCCGGTCGCCGTTCGCGAGTGGATCGGGAAGTACTACGGACCGATTGCGGCAAGGCCGACGCCTGCAAAGCCGGATCTGGCGGAGACCGAGCAGACGGCAGAACGTCGCGCCAGCAAAGTCGATGCGCTGGCGCCAAGACCAGCGCTCGCAATTGCGTATCACGTGCCTGATCGGTGGACACCCGAGCATTTCGCCTTCGGCCTGATCGATGAGATCCTGCTGCAGGGAGATGACTCGCGCCTGCATCAGGATCTGGTGCAGCGGCGGGGACTGACCGACAGTATTTCCGGCGGCATCAACCTGCTCGGCAACATGTTCAATTACAGCGGACCGATGCTCTGGATCGCCTCACTGATACACGACCAGGAAAAGACCGACGACGAAATCCTGCGCGCCTTCGATGCCAACATCGATCGCATCACGCGCGAACCCGTCACCCAGGCGGAACTGGATCGTGCCCGCACGCAGATCCGTTCGTCCCTTTACGATCTGGTGGGCAGCAGCACGCGCTTCGGCCTCGCCGATCTGCTCGCATGCTTCGCGTTGTTCGATGACGATCCTGCTCGCATCAACGAGATCGAAAGCGAGTTTGCGAAGATCACTCCTGAAATGGTCCTGCAGACGGCGCAGCACTACCTGCGCCCGCAGAACCGGACGATCCTGCAGGTCCAGCCTGGCGGAGCCAGGCCAGCTGCAGCGGGAGAGTCGCCATGATTCGCTTCGCAAGCCTGGGGAATACCCTGCTGGCTGTTGTTGTACTGGCGGGATCGCTGGCCCATGCCGCTGAATTGCCGCCCGTACCGTCAACACCCAGGCCGATGCAGCTGCCAACTCCCGAACAGGGCGAATTCGCCAATGGCCTCAAGACGACGCTGATCGAGTTTGGCAATGTGCCGAAGGCAACCATCCTGGTTGTGGTGCGCGCTGGCAGCGTCAACCAGGGCACGCAGGTGTGGCTACCGGGCCTCGTCGGCGACATGATGAAGGAAGGCACGCTCAAGCGGTCGTCGGAACAGATTTCAACCGCAGCTGCCATGATGGGAGGAGAGCTGAGCATCGGCATTGGTGCCGATGAGGCCACGTTTGCCCTGGATGTACTGTCTGAATCACTCCCTGATGCTGTGAAGTTGCTCGGAGAAGTCGTGCGTGAACCGCTGTTTCCGGAAAGCGAACTCCCGCGGCTCAAACAGGATTACCTGCGTAACCTGAGCGTGATTCGTTCGCAAGCCCAGGCGCAGGCCGGCATCGCCTTTGCGAAGCTCATGTACGGCGATCATCCCTTTGGACAGACGCTGCCAACTGAAGCGCAATTGAGTGCATACACGCTGGAAGATGTGCGCAGGTTCTACGCCGCCAATTTCGGGGCCTTGCGCACGCATATTTATGTCGCCGGGCGCTTCGATCGCGCGATGCTCATAGCTGCACTCAACTCTGCGTTCGCAGACTGGTCTCGGGGCCCGGAGCCTGTGACGAATCCCCCGCATCCATCGACTCAGCAGCGAGCGCAACTCGTCGACCGGCCGGGAGCGCCCCAGTCGACAATCCGGCTCGGTCTGCCCGTGATCACTCCCGAGCATCCGGATTTCATGGCGCTCTCGGTCACGAACACGCTGCTCGGCGGCTCGATCACGTCGCGCATTACGACCAATATCCGCGAAGACAAGGGCTGGGCGTATTCCCCGAGCAGCACAGTCTCGGCCCGGTACCGGGACTCGGTGTGGACCGAGAGTGCCGATGTCACCACCGCGTCGACAGGCCCGGCCATCGGCGAGATCTTCCGGGAAATTGCACGACTGCAACAGACTCCGCCGACAACCGCGGAGCTGGACCTGGTGAAGAGCTATCGGAACGGTCTGTTCGTGCTGGGCAACGCCACCCGCAGCGGACTAATCGGGCAGCTTACCTTCATGAGTCTGCACGGCCTGCCTGCGGACTGGCTAACGACATTCGTATCGCGCCTGTATGCCGTCACTCCAGAGAAGGTCAGCGCCATGGCCCGCGAGCAGCTGCGCATGCAGCAAGCCACGCTCGTGGTTGTTGGCGATGCTGCGACTGTGCGGCCGCAGCTCGAGGCGATTCCGCAGCTGCAAGGCGTCAGGCTGGAATGACCGACAGGGAGGTCATGCCGTATGACGTAGTGGTGGTCGGCGGCGGACCCGCGGGGCTGGCGTTTGCCATCAGGCTGAAGCAGCTCAGTCCGGGCAGCAGTATCTGCATTCTCGAGAAAGGTGCCGCAATCGGTGCGCATTCGCTGTCGGGAGCCGTGCTCGAACCGGGCCCACTCAACACGCTATTACCAGACTGGGAAACCAGCTATCCGGGCATGAAGGTCGCAGCCACACGCGACGAATTCCTGTTGCTGACCGTACAAAACGCGATTCGATTGCCGACGCCACCACAGATGAACAATCACGGCAACTTCATCGTCTCGCTCGGACAACTGGTTGCGTGGCTGGCCGGGCAGGCCGAAGCGCTGGGCGTCGATATTTTTCCGGGCTTCCCTGCGGCCGAGGCGTTGTATGACGAGAGCGGTGCGGTCAAAGGTATCCGGATTGGGGACATGGGCCTTGATCATGCTGGTTCGCCCGGGCCCAATTTCACCCCTGGAGTCGAGATTCATGCGCCACTGACCGTGCTCGCAGAAGGCTGTCGGGGTTCGATCACGAAGCAGCTCATTGAACGCTTCAAACTCGATGCTGCTGCCTCGCCACCGACTTTCGGGCTCGGCTTCAAGGAATTGTGGCAGCTACCGCCCGGCCGCGTGCAGCCAGGCACGATCCAGCACACCGTGGGGTGGCCTGTCGACTCGCGGACCTACGGGGGCAGCTTCCTGTATCACCTCGACAACGACCGCGTCTATGTGGGGTACGTTGCCGGGCTGGACTATCGGGATCCGCGCTTCAAACCCTTCGAAGCGTTTCAGCAATTCAAACACCATCCTTCCGTCCGTCCATTGCTCGATGGTGGGGAAATTCTGTCGGCGGGCGCCCGCACCATCGCCGCGGGAGGCTGGCAGTCCCTGCCGCGACTGGAGATGCCGGGTGCGCTGCTCATTGGCGATGCGGGCGGTACGCTCAATGTGCCGAAGATCAAGGGGATTCATCAGGCGATCCGCTCTGGAGTAACCGCCGCAGAACATTTCGCGGACACCGGTACGCCAACCGGATTCGATAAGCGTTGGCGTCAATCGGCCGGCGGTCGCGAACTCCACAAGGTGCGCAATATCAAGCCCGGCTTCAAACTCGGCCTGTACGCAGGCATCGCCAATGCGGCGCTCGAAACGATCACGGCCGGCCGGCTGCCGTGGACGTTGTCGAATCGCGCTGATTCCGCACAGCTCGAGAAACTCGAGGAATACTCGTCTCCCGATCGGCAATGGGTGACCAGAACACTGCCGCCGCGTGATCGCGTGTCGTCCGTCTTCTTTGCGGGTAACGCTCACGATGAAAGCCAGCCGGTTCATCTCAAGGTCGCCGATCTGTCCCGCTGTGTGACGCAATGTACGGTGGAGTACGGCAACCCGTGCCAGAACTTCTGTCCTGCGGGTGTCTACGAAATGGTTGGTGAAGGCGCCGATCGCCGCTTGCAGATCAATGCCGCGAACTGCGTGCATTGCAAAGCCTGTGACATCAAGGATCCCTACGGGATCATCACCTGGACTACACCGGAAGGTGGGTCCGGGCCGAACTATCAGAACCTGTGACTGCAGTCCGCGAACTTTACGACCGCGAAACGGCGCGGCTCGGCCATCGTCACGACGCGGCCCAGCTCGAGGCGGTCAATCGGCTTGACGATCTGCGCAGCCGTCTGCTCGCCTCGCGTCGCAGCCCTGGATTTCTGACCGGACTATTGCCCGGCAGGCGAGTGGTGGTTCCCGAACGGGGGCTCTATCTCTGGGGCGGTGTCGGTCGTGGCAAGACCTGGCTCATGGACCTCTTCTTCCAGAGCCTGCCGTTCAAGAACAAGCAGCGCAGTCATTTCCACCGCTTCATGCATTCCGTTCACGACGATCTGAAGCGGCTGAAAGACAAGTCTGATCCGCTCGAGATCGTGGCGGAACGAATCGCCCGACGCACGCGCATCCTCTGCTTCGACGAGCTGTTCGTTGCCGACATTGCCGACGCGATGCTGCTCGGCACTCTGTTCGCCGGTTTGTTCCGTCGTGGTGTGACGCTGGTGGCAACGTCAAATGTACCGCCGGGCGGTCTGTACAAGGATGGTCTGCAACGAGCCCGGTTTCTGCCGGCGATCCGGCTGCTCGAGGAACATACTGAAACATTGCTGGTCGATGGCGGCACGGACCATCGGCTGCGCGTACTGGAAGGTGCGTCGACCTGGTTCGACGCCACCGCTACGGATACAGACTCCCGGATGCAGGCGTTGTTCGGCGCCATCGCAGGCGATGCGGGTCAACCCGACCAGACGATCGTGGTGGAACACCGCAAACTGCACGCAAAGCGCCTCGCCGGTGACGTGATCTGGTTCGACTTCCTGGAGCTCTGCGACGGTCCTCGTGGTCAGGCGGACTACATCGAGTTGGCGCGTTGTTATCACACCGTATTCGTGAGTGACGTTCCGCTGCTGGACGGCGAGCACGAAAACCAGGCACGCCGCTTCATTGCGCTGGTCGATGAGTTCTACGACCGCGGCGTCAAGCTGATCATTTCTGCCCGGGAACCCCTGCCCACCCTGTATCGTGGGTCGCGCCTCACCTTCGAGTTCGAGCGCACTTCAAGCCGCCTGATCGAGATGCAATCCCAGGCGTACCTCGCGCGACCGCATAAGCCCTGATCCCATGGGCGGCGGGTAAACCCGCAGGGCAAGGCCGCAATTGGCATGGTTATAATGCCGGCGGGAAGAGCTGGCGGAGAAGATTCAACGTGAAGGCGGTCGCAGAGTTCAGGATCCACTACGTCCAGATGCTGGATCCGCAAGGTCAGCCGGTGGCCGATCTGCCTGCATTCGCGCAATCGGCCGATGAGTTGATCAGGATGTACCGGATGATGGTCCTTGCCCGGACCTTCGATACCAAAGCAGTCAACCTGCAACGCACCGGCAAACTTGGCACGTACCCTTCCTGCCTGGGACATGAGGCAACCCACGTGGGCGCTGGAGCGGCGTTGCGTCCCGAAGACTGCATTGCCCCTGTGTATCGGGAAATCGGCACACAGTATTGGCGTGGCGTACGGATGATCGAGACGCTGACCTACTGGGGAGGCGACGAGCGCGGCAACGATTTTTCAGGTCCGCGCCACGACTTCCCGTGGAGCGTGCCGATTGCATCCCAGACACTGCATGCGGCTGGTGCGGCCATGGCATACAAGATTCGCGGGGAAAAGCGGTGCGCGCTCGCATACGTGGGCGACGGCGGTACTTCCGAGGGTGCCTTCTACGAAGCCATCAATCTGGCGGGAGCACGCAATCTCCCGGTGGTATTTCTGGTGGTGAACAATCGTTGGGCCATTTCAATGCCCCTGGAGCAGCAGACGGCCTGCACGACACTGGCCCAGAAGGCGATTGCGGCAGGCATTCCCGGCATCCAGGTCGACGGCAACGACATCATTGCGGTGCGCGATACGCTGGAGCAGGCGCTTGAACGCGGCCGTCGCGGCGACGGACCCACCGTCGTCGAAGCATTGACGTATCGCTTGAGCGATCACACCACTGCCGACGATGCGACTCGCTATCGTCCTGACGCCGAGCTCAAGGCCGCGTGGCAACTCGAGCCCCTGATCCGCACTCGCGTGTTCCTCACCAGCACTTGTGGCTGGACCGACGCGGACGACAAACAACTCAAGGCCGAATGTACGCAGCAGGTGGAAGCGGCTGTACACGAATTCCTGTCCGTCCAGAAACAGCCCACCGATTCGATGTTTGACTATCTGTTCGCCAACCAGCCTGTGCGGCTGACCGTGCAGAAAGCACTGGCTCGCCGCTATAGCGGCCAGGGCTCTCATTAATCATGGCGCAGATCACCATGGTCGAGGCGATCACTCTCGCACACGCCTGGGAACTGGAACATGATCCTGACGTCGTGGTCCTGGGTGAGGACGTCGGTATCAATGGCGGCGTGTTTCGCGCCACCGTGGGACTTCAGCAGCGCTTTGGCACCGACCGCGTGCAGGACACGCCACTCGCGGAAGGCATGATAGCCGGCATGTGCGTCGGCATGGCCGCCCAGGGCCTGAAGCCAGTGGCCGAGATTCAGTTCATGGGCTTCATCTACCCTGCGATCGACCAGATCGTGAATCACATGTCGCGCATGCGCAACCGGACTCGCGGCCGGCTCTCCTGCCCGGTGGTGATCCGCACGCCGCACGGCGGCGGCATTCGCTCGCCCGAACACCATTCTGAAAGTGTCGAGGCGCTGTTTGCACACATACCAGGCATTCGCGTCGTCTGCCCCTCGACGCCGGCTCGTGCCTATGGACTGCTGCTCGCAGCAATCCGCGATCCGGATCCGGTGCTGTTCCTTGAACCCGTGCGCATCTACCGCTACGCGAAGCAGGAAGTCGCCAACGATGGCAAAGCCCTGCCACTCGACGTCTGCTTCCTGCTGCGGGAAGGGTCGGATGTGACCATCGTGACCTGGGGCGCCATGACTGTCGAAACACTCAAGGCGGCCACGCTGCTCGCAGCGGAGGGCATCAGCGCCGAGGTCATCGACCTTGCCACGATCAGTCCGATCGACAGCGAAGCCATCCTCGACTCCGTCGCTCGTACCGGCCGGCTTGTCATCGTGCACGAGGCAGCCCGCAACTGCGGCGTGGGTGCCGAGATAGCTGCTATCGTTGCAGAGCAGGGGCTTTATGATCTGCAAGCGCCGATTCAGCGCGTCACGGGATACGATACGGTGATGCCCTATTTCAGGCTTGAACATGACTATCTGCCGAGCGTCACGCGAATCGTCGATGCCGTGCACGCGACCTTCGTCGATTGACCCGACCGGAACCACGGAAATATCGTGACCACCTTTCTTCTCCCTGACCTTGGTGAAGGCCTGCCGGACGCCGAGATCGTCACGTGGCACGTGAAAGAAGGCGATGCCGTCAAGGTGGATCAGCTGATGGTGTCGGTGGAAACCGCCAAGGCCATCGTCGAAGTGCCATCGCCCTACAACGGGATCATTACGAAACTGCATGCTGCAGCGGGTGATGTCGTCGGAACCGGCGAGCCGCTGGTCGATTTTCAGCTGGACAAGGAAGAATCCGTCGCAGCCCCGACACCGGAATCTCACGCGCCGGCATCCGGCACGGTCGTCGGCATGATGCCGGTCACGGGCGAAATCATTGAAGAACAGTCGCTGTTGCGCCGATCACGCCACGCGGTAGGAGACCAGGTCCGCGCAGTACCTGCAGCTCGTGCGCTTGCAAGGCGACTGAATGTCGATCTCGCACAGGTGGGTGGCTCAGGCAAGGATGGCGTGATCACGCTGGACGATGTGCTCGCTGCCGCGCCGCTCGAAAGTCCGCGCAAGAAGCCCGTTGCCGAAGCTCCGAAAGGCATTCGCCGTCGTGAAGATGGCGGTGAGCTGTTGCATGGGCCACGCCGTGCGATGGCGCACAGCATGAGTCTGTCGCGCGATGAAATCGCTACCTGCACCATCTTCGATGATGCGGACGTGCACGCGTGGGCCGAGGGCACTGACATTACGGTGCGGCTGATCCGTTCGATCGCCGCGGCGGTCAGGGAAGAGCCCGGACTCAACGCGCGTTTTGATCCGTCCGGCCCCAGCCGCATCCTGTTTGATCACATCCACCTCGCCGTGGCTGTCGATTCACCTGAGGGTCTGATCGTTCCTGTCATCCGGGACATCGACAAGAAATCCGGTGCGGAACTGCGCACCGCGGTGGATCAGCTGCGGAAGTCAGTGCGCGAACGCAGTGTCGCCCCCGAAGACATGCGCGGCTATACGTTTACGCTGTCCAATTTCGGCACGCTGGCTGGCCGCTATGCGACGCCACTGGTCGTCCCGCCGGCCGTTGCCATTCTTGGGACGGGCCGATTGCAGAAGGACGTTGTACCAACGGCCACCGGTATTGAAGTCCACCGGCGAATTCCGCTGTCGCTGACCTTCGATCATCGCTGCATCACGGGTGGTGAAGCCTGCCGGTTCCTGGCAGCGCTCATTCGCGACCTCGGCAAAAGCGCTTGACCTCACCAGTACCTTGAATCCCCTGCCCGCCATCTCTTAAGGACCATTCTCGTGACCGGCAAACTCGTTCTCGTCCGCCACGGACAAAGCACCTGGAACCTCGAGAATCTGTTCACTGGCTGGGTGGACGTCGACCTGACCGAGTTGGGCCGCAATGAAGCCCGTGAAGGCGGCCGGTTGCTCAAGGCAGAGGGCTTCAGGTTCGATATCGCGTTCACCTCCGTATTGAAGCGCGCCATCCGCACCCTGTGGATCGTGACCGACGAAATGGACTTGCTGTGGATTCCGGTTGAGCGTGACTGGCGGCTGAACGAGCGTCACTATGGAGCACTGCAAGGGCTCAACAAGGCGGAGACCGTCGCCAAGCATGGCGCCGAGCAGGTGAAAATCTGGCGTCGCAGCTATGACATTCCGCCACCGCCACTGGAGTTGAGTGACGAACGTCATCCGCGTTTCGATCCGCGATATGCGGGACTTTCTGCAGCGGAATTACCGGCGACGGAATCGTTGAAGGATACCCTGGCAAGGGTACAGCCTTACTGGGACAGCCGCATCGCACCTGAACTCAAAGCTGGTCGCAACGTACTGGTGGTGGCGCATGGCAACAGCCTGCGCGCAGTGGTGATGATGCTGGACGGCATGTCTCCTGCCGACATCCTCGAGTTCAACATTCCAACGGGTGTGCCGATCGCCTACGAACTCGACAGGAACCTGAAACCCCTGGCACGCCGGTTTCTGGGCGATGCCGAAGCGATCAAGGCTGCCGCTGAAGCTGTGGCGAAGCAGACGGAAGGGAAGAAATAGCTCTACGGCTACCGGCTTTCGGCCACAGGCTTCCGGGTAAGTAGTGCTGCTCTTGATTCTGGCTGAAGCCGATAGCCGGTAGCCCGAAGCCGAATTTCTTACTCTTGCGAGACAATCCTGAGCCTTATGCCATCCAGCGCCTGGGTAAAGTCGAGCTGACAGGAAAGCCGTGACGCTTCGGCAACGTATTCCTCGGTACCACTGACGAGGTCGGTCTCGTCCGATTGCCGGGGCGGCAGCTTCGCGCGCCATTCAGGATCAATGTGCACATGACAGGTGGCGCAGGCGCAGAGCCCGCCGCAAATGGCGGTGACACCGTAGTCAAGCTCGCGCAGGATCTCCATGATCTTCTGCCCGTATGCACCCTGTACTTCGTGCTCGCGGCCATCCCGGTCGATGACTCTAAGTAACCCCATGCTCCAGACCTCGATGACTGCGTTTATGTTGCGCGCGAGTCTAGCACCCGCTCATACCAGGTAGATGCAAAAGTCTGTCCGTGCCTTTTGCATCTGGACCCAGCAAAAAGCGTGGTTTTCACTGGCTCCCGAAATCAAAGAGTTAATACTCTTCGATTTCGCCGAGTCGTCCTTGACTCGGGTTCGCAGGGGGATGCAAAGGGTTTTGCGTGACCCTGCGAACTACCAGCCACACGCAGCGGATGTAGTCGAAAAGCCTGCAGGCCAGTTTGAGCCGCTCGGCGGCGTCCCTGTCGTCGTGGCCGACATAGTGCCGGAGCAGATGGTAGCGCTGCGCCCTATCGTAATTGTGATTGCAGCATATCGATGCCAGGTCGAACCAGGGGTCTCCGAGGCCGGCATATTCCCAGTCGATGAGCCATAAACGTCCGGCATCAATGATGTTCAGATGATGCATATCGTTGTGACAGAGGGAGCGACGGGCGCTTGCATGCAGAGTGTGTGCGATGTCCCGGATTTCCTCACGCGTCCACTCTCCGGGTGGGTCCGGCAAGGCGCGCTCGGCCATGGTCGCCCAATAGTGCTCGACGATGGCCGGCAGATTGGTCTCCGCGAGGTCGACCGGCACCTTGAGTGAGTGCAGGCGTTTGAGCAGTTCCGCAAGACGGCGAATATTATCCGGCGCCAGTGCATCCTCATGGGTCCAGACAGTGCCCGGAATGAACCGGGTGACGAGCACGCGACCGTCCGGATGGCAGCGCAGCACCTCGGGCCCCATCCCGGCGCGCGCAACTGCAGCGAGCACTCGGCATTCATTGACGCGATCGATCTGCAAGGCCGCCTCATCGGCATTGCTGATTCGCACGACAACGCGTTCGCTCCCGGCAGTGACTGACCAGCTTTCGTTGGTCAGGCCGCCCCGGATCCGCTCTGCCCGCTCAATGTTTGCGGCCGCCAGGCCGAGTGTATCGGCAGCGATCGCTGCAATCCTGAAGAATGCTTCCGGGGATGCCTGCATTTCAAATCTGGCCGGTCGAAGCCGACACGGCATGCGCCCGCTGCAAGCGTCGTTCGCGCAGCCACACGCCATAGCCGTGAATCACAATGCCAACATAGGCGATGAACAACAGTCCCGTCGCGTTAAGGCCCTGCGTGAAGTAGAGATACGCTGCAACGCTGTCGAAGACGATCCAGTACAGCCAGTTCTCGATGAGTCGGCGTGCCACCATCCACGTCGTCAGCACACTGCCCCAGGTCACAAATGAATCGAGGTAGGGTGATGTTGCTTCGCTGTAGCGCGTCAGCACCCAGCCGTTCAGCAGGCTTGCTGCGAAGACAGCAACAATGGCTACGACGTGCCAGCCTGGCGGACGCGAGGCAATCGCCACCTGTCCACCATCGGTCTGGCCGCGGCGCCACTCGCGAAATCCGTACAGGGCCATGCAGATGTAGAACACCTGCAGCAAGGTCTGCATGTAGAGCGCTTGCCGTGCAAACAGGACGAGATAGATGGCCGAGCTGATCAGCGCACAGGGCCAGCTCCACAGACTGCGTCTGACCGCGAGCAGCAGATAAGCGAGCGCGAGCAAGACCGCTGCACCCTCCCACAGCGATGTACCAAAGAGTTGCTGAAGCCCGGATTGCATGAGACGAACGCTACGTGTAATTCAGGATTCTGGACGCAAGACGGGGCGCAGTCGGCTCCTCAACCTTCCCCACCCAGCACTTTCATGACAAACACCTTGCGGCCGGCCTGGCTGAAAGTGATCGCGGTTTCACGGCCAAGGATCTCGAATACGCGTGCATGTTCGCCCGCAATCTGAGTGCTCATCGCGTTGGTCGTGACGCGCAGGTCGGGATAGGTATTCAGTCGATCGATGAAATCCTGGATCGGCGGAATGAACTCGGAATCGAGGGGATACAGGCTGATTTCAATGGCGGTATGCATGGAAGAATTCCTCAGTCAGTAAAACGACCAGTTGAACGTGACGCCGAACTGCCGCGGGTCACCGGATTGCGTATAGAGCTTCTTCTCGAGGAAGGGCGGCTCGTTGTAGAAGTAGAAGCCGCGCACCGCGTAGTTCTCGTCGAATATGTTGCGGATCCACAGGTATGCATTCCACGCGGGCTGCTCGTAACCGATCTTCAGATTCATCGTCGAGTAGGCGTGCGACTGCTGGTTGTGATCGGTGGGCACGTCGAAGTAGAAATTGTCCTGCGCGTTGAAATCGGCACGGACCATCATGCCGCTGGCGTGACGCCACGTGCCATACATGCCGAACTGATACTCGGGCGCATGCGCCTGCTCGCGCGCGGCAACCGGAGCACCGGACTCGTCCAGTCCACCGCTGGCCTGCGTCCTGAGCAGACCGAGCGAGCCGCCGACTTCGATGGCCGGGGTGAGGAAGAAACGCAGCGTACCCTCGACTCCCATGTTGTAGCCGCGATCGAGATTGCCCGTGATGAACAGGTACGTACCGGGATTTGCAGGATCCAGTTGCGTCCCGGTTCGCACCTGCAGATTCCGGCGTGCCTCGTAGAACACGGCGGTATCGAGATAACCGCGGCCATCCAGAATGCCGGATTTGAAGCCCGCTTCGAGATTCCACAGGTACTCGGGCTCGAAGTATCTGCCTTCCGGCGGTACGCCACCCAGATTGAAACCTCCGGCCTTGTAGCCGCGGGACAATGACAGGTATGTACTGGAAACCGTGGAGATATCAAAACTGAGCGATGCCTGGCCGCCCCACATGCGATCGCGATCACTGAGATCAGTAACCTGCGTAACTCCGGTCCACACACCAGAATCGCGATAGTGCGCAGTGCGCTGTTCAAAGCGCAGGCCTGCCGACCAGCGCCAACGCTCAGTCAGGAACCCGTCAAGCTGGCCGAAGACAGCGAGATTCGTTGCATCGTACCTGTTGGCCAGCGCGTCGTCTGACGCGCCATCGTAAGTGGGATCGGACGGATCGGCATATTCGCCTTGCAGGATGTCCTGCCCGTCTTCGTTGAGATCCAGCAGATACACGCCAGCCAGCCATGCCAGAGAACCTGCTGCCTCGGCAGTGGGCGAAGCCAGCCGCAGTTCGAGGCTCGCGGTAGTGCGGTCTCGCGATGAACTGCCGAAATAGTCGTACGTGTACGGCGCCCAGCTCGTCGCGTTGCCCCAGTCTGCATCGTAACTGTTGATGCTGCTGGAGTCGGCGTAGGAACCGATCGCCGTCAGCGTGTAAGGCGCCCACCCGGTAGACACCATTCGCACGGAAGCACCTGTAGCGCGCTGCGAGTCTTCACCGGGCCGGTCCGAAAGTGTCGTACGCGAATTGTCGATGGCGAATGCGTCATAACCATTGTCGAGATTGGCGTGTAACAGCGTGACATCGACTGTCGTCGCGTCACTCGGCTGCCAGCGCCATTTGAAGCGCCCCGTCAGCTCATCCCGCGCGTTGGTATCCCGATGCAGATAACCGTTTCTGGAGAATCCCCCGCTCCGGTACTGCTGGACAGCCAGCCGCATGCTTGAGTCCAGGCTCTCGACGGGTGCAGTGGCCGCGAACGCCAATGACCCGGTGCCGTAGTCCGCCAGGGTTCCCTCGATGAGATAGTCGGGCGATTCACCCGGATCATTGCCGTGTACCGCGATCAGGCCCGCCAGCGCATTCGCACCGTAGCGCGTTCCCTGCGGTCCCCGCAGCACCTCGATCCTGGCGACGTCGAACAGCGTGGCCGGCATGCCGATGCCGCTGAAGTCGATATCGTCGATCAGAAAACCGACCGACGGATTCGGTGCACCCTCGTACTGCTCACGCTCGCCGATGCCTCGAATCTGGAAATAGCGCGGCCTGGAAGTGCCTCCCGCCCATGAAAGATTCGGTACCAGCGCGAGCACGTCCTGAAAGTGCTGCTGCCCGGCATCAGCCAGTGTGCGCTCCTCAAGGACAGTCACACTGGAAGGAACCTGCGTCAGCGCCTGTGGCCTCAACGTTGCAGTGACGATCACTTCTTCGAGTTGAGTATCGTCCCGCTCGATACCGCGGTTCGCCTGTGCACCAGCCGTTGCATACGGCATGCATGACACAGCCAGTACAAGCAGAAAACCCGAGAACAAAGAACGCATTGCAGATCCTCCACAGGCAGGATCCGGTCGCGGCCGGGAACAGGCGAAATAAACGAGGGGCTTGCGCCAGTACATACCTGCTCCCTACGCCGGTACTAGCCGGATCAGGTTCAACGGGTTCGCAGGTATGCGTTGGTCTCAAGCAGACGGCAACGCGGCCAGCATCTCAGGCCCATTCAGGCCACCCCAAGGTGAGGCGGAGTATAGAGGCAGCATGAAAAGAATGAAACGGCCGACTTTGTCGGCAAATGGCCTCCGGCAGGAGGGCCTGCGGCAAATGGCCGGCATTGCCGGCAGGTCAGATCTGGCCTGCCGTGAGGCCTTCCTGTTGCGTCTGCAACCCCCTTGCCGGAGGCCGTTTGCCGACAGAGTCGGCCGTCCTCCGTCATCAGGCATTGCATTGACGTCGGCCCCGGCTTCAGCGATAACGGCAGCTGATATTTTTCGACCGTGGGCGAAAGGGGCACAAAGACCACCCTGCTCCAGAAGCCTCGAGGAACAACAGAATGAAGAAATCGCGCCGCTGCCGGCTGTTTCACGTTGATGCATTCACGCGGCAGCGCTTCGGCGGCAACCCGGCCGCTGTCGTGCTGGATGCCGATGTGCTGTCCGAAGACGAGATGCAGACCATCGCAGCGGAAATCAATGTTCCGGAAACTGCGTTCGTACTGGACGCCGAGTCGGATGACTATGACATGGAAGTCCGGTTCTTTACTCCCCGTCACGAAGTCTCCTTTGTTGGTCACGTAACGGTGGCCGCGCAGTATGTCCGCGCCAAGGTCAAGGGCAAGCCGAAGAAGACGTTGCGCCAGCAGACTCGCATCGGAGTCGTGGAAATCGCGGTGGATGAGGTGGATGGTGACTATCGAGTCGCGATCACCCAGAGTCCGCCGTCACTTGGCCCGACCATCAGCGACGCCCATCGCAAGGAAGTCCTGAACGCCCTCGGCATCTCGAGTCCCAGCCTGCTCGAGAACTGTCCGTTGCAGATCATGGCCAAGCGGACAACCCGTCTTCTGATAGGCCTGAATACTCCGGAATTGCTCCCCACACTGAAGCCCGATTTCGACGAACTGTTGCGGCTGACGCCCCACGTCGGAGCGGAAGGCTATTTCGTCTTTGCATTCAAGGAAGGTGAGCCGGAAGCAGGATTTTCGGCCGGCACGGAATCGAGGATGTTCTGCCCTGCCATCGGGATCCCGGAGGACCCGGTCAGCGGCAATGCGCACGGCATGCTGGGAGCCTATCTCGTCAATCACGGGCTGCTTGCTTCCACTGACGGTGTCGCGCGTTTCCGCGGCAGACAGGGAGAATCGATGAACCGCCCCGGGATCGTCGACGTGGACATTGCCTGCTCGGGTCGCGTCGTGCAGTCGGTCCGCATCCAGGGCGACGCCGTCATCGTCTACGAGGCAACTCTGCCACTCTGATCAGCCGTGCTGGAACTCATGCGCTCGCTTGCAGGGACGGCCATCGGCCATGCCATGCTGGCGTCGCGGTGGTTGTTTGCGCTGATGGAAGTGCTGCATTTTCTGGGGTTGGCGCTGTTGATTGCCGGCATTGCCGCCTTTGATCTCCGGGTACTGGGCGTGGCGCCGCGACTGCCGCTCGTTCCCGTACACCGGTTTATCACGCTCGCACTCGTCGGGTTCGTATTGACGGCCGTTTCTGGCGTGCTGTTCTTTTTAGCGGACCCCGTTCGTTATGGCACAAACCCTCTTTTCATGATCAAGATGGCGCTGATTGCCGTGGCAGGGCTCAATGCCTGGACATTCGAACGGCTATGGGCGCGTCAGCAAGTGGCAGCGCAATCGGAGGAGATGCTGCCCGACAAGGCGCGGCTGTACTGCCTGGGGTCGTTGCTGCTGTGGACCGGAGTGATCATCGCCGGCAGGCTGCTGCCGCAGTTCTCCAGAACCTTCTAGAACAACGGCCTGCTCAGGCCCTGGGAGTCCAGGGCAACGCATCGAGATCGACATTGCCGCCGGAAATGATGATCCCGACGCGCAGGCCGGCGACGGGGATCTTGCCGTTCAGAATGCCGGCGAGCGGTACGGCGCTGGACGGTTCGACGACGATCTTCATTCGTTCCCACAAGAAGCGCGTAGCGGCAATGATGTCGGCCTCGCTCACGGTGACGATATCGTCGACATGGCTTCTGAGCACCGCCAGGTTGCGCTCGCCGATCGAACCGCGCAGTCCGTCCGCAATCGTGCTTGAAGCATTGATCGTGACGCGGGTGCTGCCATGAAAGGAACGATACGTATCATCGGCCAGCGCCGGCTCCACGCCGATCACGCGGATCCCTGCATTCAGGGACTTGGCCACCAGGGCGGAACCCGCGAGCAAACCGCCGCCTCCAACCGGCGTCAACAGCAGATCGAGATCCGGATACTGCTCCAGCAGTTCGAGTGCGGCCGTCCCCTGCCCCGCTACCACGCGGCAGTCATCGTAAGGATGCACCAGAGTTCCGCCCGTCTCCGCCAGAATACGGGCCGCAGTCATCTCGCGAGCAGACAGCGTCGGCTCGCATTCGACAATCGTCGCACCGTAAGCCGCCACTGCAGCCTTCTTGGCTGCCGACACATTGCCTGGCATGACCACGGTTACGGGGATGCCACGCCGCTGGGCGGCGCATGCCAACGCAGCGGCATGATTCCCCGACGAGTGCGTCACAACCCCTTTCGCTGCTACGCCATCAGTCAGCGAGAAAACCGCATTGTGAGCACCACGGGCCTTGAATGAACCCGTCTTCTGCAGATTCTCGCACTTGAAGAACACTCTGCCACCAATGCGAGTATTCAACTGTTCAGAGGTCAGTACCGGAGTGCGGTGGACGTAGGGCCGTATCCTCTCGGCAGCGGCACGGACGTCGGCGATTGTCAGGCTGGTCATCTGCTCAGTCGGTTGCGGGATCACAGCCCGGAATCCCCACTGCGTGGCAGCACAGCACGAACCGGGCGCGGCCCGGTTGCCTTACCCGTGATCGGAGGGGGCGGCAGCGTCGCCTCGCCGCGTTCAATCCGGAAGCGGAAATCGAGCGAATACCAGGGTCCGCTGACATCCGCTGCGGGAGCCGCTTCATTCTGATGCAGCACGTATTGCCCCACCAGCGCCCGGGTAACACCGAACTGCACGTCGGTTTCAAGGACGGGATCATCACTCGAATAGACCTGGGAGAATTGCGTCTTGTATCCGGGCTTGCAGATCATGAAATGGATGTGGGCTGGACGCAGGTTGTGACGGCCCTGGGCGCGCAGCAGGTCACCGACCGGGCCGGCGACCGGGATCGGGTAGCCCGCAGGTTTCACGCTGCGAAAGTGGATGCGGCCCTGTGCATCGGTCGTGAACTTGCCTCTCAGGTTCATGTTCGCCTGCGCTGGATCCTGGCTCTCATAGAACCCTTCCGCAGACGAATGCCAGACATCCACTTCCGCATCGGGGACGGGCTTGCCGTCGGCATCGACAACCCATGCGTTGACGAAGATTGGCACGCCCTCGGTGGGCGAGCGGACGATGGATTCACCGTTCGCGGTCACGGGCGAATGCATTCGCCAGAAGGGCCCCATCAGGTTGGCCGTCGTTTCGGTCTGCCCCTGGCCACCGTTGTTCAGCAGACACACAAGCGATGACAACCCGAGCGAGCCTGCGGCCAGGACGACCTCATTGTGCGAAGCGGTGGTCAGCTGGCCGAGTCTGGCGATGACCGCGCACGCACGTTGAAACTCGGACTCGGTCAGGTTCACCTCGCGGACGAAATCATGCAAGTGCCTGACGGCAGCAGACATGATTTCACGGAAGCGCTGGTCAGGTGCGCGCTCGAGTTCGGCAAGCACCGCGCGGGTCACGTCGTTCTGGGTGGCAATGATCATGCTCGTAGGGAGAGCGTCTGTCGCGTCAGGGTCCTTACTCAGGCAACGCAAACACGTAGAGTCCACTGACCGGCGCCACGCCCTGTCCTGCGCCTGCACGCGCGGCACCCAGCGTTGTACCCGTGCTGACGGCGACATACTGCTTGCCGTTGACCGTGTACGTCACCGGGTAACCGCCAACCGGGGAGTGCAGGTTGATCTCCCACAGAACCTTGCCGGTGTTCTGATCGAACGCACGGAAGTGACCTTCGGCATCGCCACCGAACAGCAGTCCCCCACCCGTTGCAATCAATGACATCGGCGCTTCAGGCTGGTCGAACCTCCAGCCCGCCTTACCGGTTTCCACCGAGATGGCCTGCACGGTGCCCAGCTTGCCGCTGGAACCCGGCACGGGAGCGTCCTTGCGTGCGATTGCATACAGCGATTCGAGGGTCGGCTTGTCAGAAATGGCCGCGACCGTCGAACAGGTGTTGCGCAGCGGGTAGTACATGGTATTGGTCATCGGGCTGTAGGCGCCGGCAGGCCAGTTCTTGCCTCCATTCGACGACGGACACGCCAGCACGCTTTTGCCGACTTCCGTCATCAGCGTGTCGGGATTCACGGTGACCTTGCCGGTCGCTCCATCGATATTGCCGACGACGTTCTGGAATACGGTGGGGCGCGCCCACAGGAATTCGCCCGTCTGGCGATCCAGCGTGTAGACCACACCCGTCTTGCCTGGAATGCCCGTCAGCACCTTGCGACGTTCGCCCGGCTTGAGACGCGGATTGATCCACGTCACCTGGGATTTGTCAGGCGTGACGGCCGTGTCGACCAGCAGCCGCTCATACGGGTGGTCGAGATCCCAGTGATCGACGAGGTGCTGGTAGTACCACACGATCTTGCCGGTATCCGCGTTCAGTGCCAGCGTTGAATTGTGATACAGGTATTCCTTGTCATTGCCGGCCAGCGCGAACTTCGGTGCTGGCGATGTGACCGAAGTGCCCACGTAGACCAGGTTCAGCTCCGGGTCGTAGCTGGGCACCATCCAGGTGCCGACGTGCCAGCGGGCGGAATCCGGCAACCCACCCCAGCTTGCGTCACCAGGCTCGCCAGGACGCGGCATCGTGCGCGTCCGCCACAGCTCCTTGCCGGTCTTCGCGTCGTGGGCAACGATGACGCAGGCATCGGGACCGCCTTCGGGTTCGCAACCGCGGCCTGAAATCGCCTTGCCCTTGACGATGAGCGGGCCGGAAGTCTGCTGTGCCCCTTTCTGATAATCGAGAATCTTTGTTTCCCAGACGAGCTTGCCCGTTTCAGCATCGAGCGCATAGGCATAGTCATCGGCGCTGGTATCGATGATCAGCCTGTCGTAGATCGCGAGATTGCGATTGGTCGTCGGTGTCGGAAAGAACTTGCCAAGATCTTCCGGCAGCTTGCGGCGGTATTCCCACTCTGGTGTCGCCCGTGGCCGCATCCATCGCCTGGACCAGGTCGCTCGGGTGCGGGAAATACATCGTGCCGTTGTAAACGAGTGGCGTGCCTTCCTGCACACCAGGGCCGATACCGCGCGTCCAGACGAGCTGCAGCTTGCCGACATTGCGTTTGTCGATCTGCTTGAGCGGGCTGTAACCCCAGCTGTTCTGCGTTCTGCGCCACATCAGCCAGTTGGCTGGATCGGGATTCTCGATCATGGCATCGGTGACCGGCACGAACGCCTTCGGCTGCTCAGCCGCCAGTGCCCCCGCCCCGTACGTCAGACCCAGCAACAGGGCAGCCAACGCTGCATTTCCACTCTTCATACCTTCCCCCTCCAGTTCGAATTGTTCTGCAAAGCCGGCAGCGCATGGTAGAGACCGGCAGCAGGCGCCGCAACGAGGTAAAGTGCAAAGAAACGTCGGCTGGTTGCAGTGCAGAACGAAGCAAGGCAACCCGCCCGGGCTACCCTCGGTTTCCCGGAATCGCAGACTCGGAGTAGGTTGACGAATTGATCATGCACGAAGCTCCCGCCCACCCCGCTCCCGGGCTGAAACCCGTTGAGATTTCCGGCCCGCGCTGGAGCGATGTGTCTGTAGTCAGTTCCCGGGAACGCCGCGCAGCGGTTCTGCAAGCATTGCTCGCGACGCTTCCGGCAGATTGCGTTCTGGAGCGCGAGGAAGAGCGACGCCCCTATGAGTGTGATGGACTATCGTCGCACCGGCAGTTGCCGATGCTGGTCGTCCTGCCGCGATCGGAAGAACAGGTGCGGTTCGTGCTCAGAACCTGCCATCAGATGGAGGTGCCGGTTGTAGCACGAGGCGCGGGCACGGGCCTCTCCGGTGGCGCCATGCCTCATGGTTCAGGAGTGGTGCTGTCGCTTGCGCGACTGAACCGTATTCTGGAGATTGATCCGCATGCGTGCCTTGCGCGGGTTCAGCCAGGAGTGCGCAACCTGGCCGTATCGGAAGCGGCAGCTCCCTATGGCCTGTACTACGCACCCGACCCGTCTTCGCAGATCGCCTGCACCATTGGCGGCAATATCGCCGAGAATTCCGGCGGCGTGCACTGCCTCAAGTACGGACTCACTGTGCACAACGTTCTGGGCCTGCGGGGAATCACGATCACCGGCGACGTACTCGAGTTGGGTGGCACCTCCCTCGATACGCCAGGACTCGACCTGCTGGCGCTGATCACTGGCTCGGAAGGTCTGTTGCTGGTCGTCACCGAAGCCGTCCTGAAGCTGGTGCCAAAGCCGGAGCTCGCGCAGGTCGTCATGGCTTCATTCGATGACACCGGCAAGGCCGGGGAAGCGGTCGCCGCCATCATCGCTGCGGGCATCATCCCCGCGGGGCTCGAGATGATGGATCGCAAGGCCACCGAGGCCGTCGAACCTTTCGTCAATGCCGGTTACGATCTGTCTGCCGCTGCGATCCTGCTGGCGGAATCGGACGGTACGCCCGCCGAAGTCGCTACAGAAGTCGATGACATCGAACGGGTACTGCGTGCCAACGGGGCGACGAGTGTCGTCGTGTCGCACTCCGAGGCAGAGCGGCTGCGCTTCTGGTCCGGACGCAAGAATGCGTTTCCGGCAGCAGGACGCATTTCACCCGACTACTACTGCATGGATGGCACCATTCCCCGCAAGGCGCTGGGGAACATGCTCAGAGCCATTGAAGAAATGGAGAAGCGGTATGCCTTGAGGTGCATGAACGTGTTTCACGCCGGAGACGGCAACCTGCATCCGCTCATCCTGTTCGATGCCAGTCTTGCCGACGAAATGGAGCGGGCCAATCTGTTCGGTGCGGAGATCCTGGAGCTGTGCGTCGCGCTGGGCGGCACCATCACTGGCGAGCATGGAGTGGGCATCGAGAAGATAAACTCCATGTGTGTGCAGTTTTCCACAGCCGAACGCGCCGCATTCTTTGCAGTGAAGAGTGCCTTCGATGAACACGGGCTCCTGAACCCCGGGAAAGCCATTCCGACGCTCGCCCGCTGTGCCGAATACGGCAAGCTGCACGTGCACCAGGGCCAGATTCCCCATCCGGAATTGCCCCGCTTCTGATGGAAGCCGCGCTGCAAGACTTGCGTGCGTCGATCGTAGCCGCACATCACTCGCGCACGGCGCTGCGTCTTCATGGCAGCCGCACCAAAGACTCTTACGGTGCGGAACTCCGCGGCGTACTACTGGATACGCGCAGCTTTCGCGGCATTGTCGACTACGAACCGTCGGAACTGGTGCTGACTGCACGTTGCGGTACGCCGCTTGCTGAAATCGCAGAGACACTTGCCCAACATGGGCAGTTCCTGGCCTTCGAACCGCCGGCCTTCAACGGCAACCCGACCATAGGCGGTATCGTCGCCGCAGGTCTGTCGGGTCCGCGGCGCGCCCAAGTGGGTGCGGTCCGCGATTTCGTCCTGGGCACACGACTGCTGACCGCCGAAGGAGAGCTGCTGCGCTTTGGCGGCCAGGTGATGAAGAATGTCGCAGGCTTCGATGTCTCACGCCTGCTGTGCGGGTCGCTGGGTATTCTCGGCCTCATCACCGAAGTGTCGCTTAAAGTCCTGCCTTGCCCGAAAGCGGAGATCAGCCTGCGCTTCGATATGTCGCCGGAGAATGCGCTCGCCGCTTTCAGCCGCTGGCGCGGGCAACCGCTGCCGATATCAGGTGCTGCATGGTTCAACGGCCAGGCTACCGTGCGCCTTTCGGGTGCGCCTGCTGCATTGGCCAAGGCCCGTGAACGCCTGGGCGGTGAACTCATGGACAATGGGACGGCCGCATCGTGGTGGCAAAGCATACGAGACCAGACGCATCCCTTCTTTGCGCATGCCACCCAGCTATGGCGATTGTCAGTGCCGGCCGCTGCCGCATGGCGCGAAATGACCGGGAACGCGTTCATTGAATGGGGTGGGGCGCTGCGCTGGTACGAAACCACTTTGCCCGCAACGGAAGTCCGCCGGGTGGCGGTCGCGGCAGGCGGTACGGCCATGCACTGGCGTGGTGCTGCGGCGGGCGACATGTTTCACCCACTGTCACCCGCGGTGCTCGACTATTCATCGCCAGCTCAAGCGGCGCTTCGATCCCCACGGGATCTTCAATCCTGGCCGGCTGGTCGCAGGCCTCTAGTGGAAACGCGATTCACACCAGCATTCAAGAGCACGCCCGCAGGCGCCACGGCAGAGCGAGTGCTGCGTACGTGCGTGCATTGCGGCTTCTGCAATGCCACGTGCCCGACCTACCAGCTCCTCGGCGATGAGCTGGACGGACCGCGTGGACGCCTCTACCAGATGAAGGAAGTCCTCGAGGGCGCCGCGCCGACACGAGCAACCCAACTTCATCTTGATCGCTGCCTGACCTGCCGGAACTGTGAAACAACCTGTCCGTCCGGTGTTGAATACAGCCAGCTGCTCGATATCGGCCGCGCGGCCGTAGACAGACAAGTCGCTCGGCCATGGCGCGAACGCCTGGTTCGCTGGCTGCTCCGTGAAGGCTTGACCCGCCAGCGATTGTTCGCCGCCTCGCTGCGTGTCGCACGCGCGTTGCGATTCGCGATGCCGTCTGCGTTGCGCGCCAAAGTCGGCGTCCGTCGCGCTGCTGGATCATGGCCAAAGCGCGTGCATGCCCGGCGCGTGCTATTGCTGAACGGCTGCACACAACCGGCACTCTCCCCCGCGATCGACGCAGCTACGGCACGTGTTCTCGATCATATCGGTGTGCAAGTGCTGGTGGATCCAGCTTCCGGCTGCTGCGGAGCCATTCGCCAGCATCTGGGCGATCAGAGCGGTGCACTCGACAACATCCGCCGGAACATCGACGCCTGGTGGCCGCATATTGCAGCGGGCTCCGTAGAGGCGATCGTCGTCAATGCTTCGGGTTGCGGGGCAATGATCAGGGACTATGCACGCCTGCTGGCACACGACCCTCTCTATGCGGACAAGGCAACCCGTGTCACGACGATGATGCGGGATCTCGCTGAGTACCTTGCACCGGAGTGGCCTGCGCTTGCACTGTCTGCGCCTGCCTCCTCGCAGCCCAGAATCTCATTTCACCCACCCTGCACGCTGCAGCATGGCCTCGGCATCCGCGGTCAGGTTGAGAGCCTTCTGCAAGGCATGGGAGCCAGCCTGCTTCCGGTAGCCGACGCCCACTTGTGCTGCGGGTCAGCCGGCACCTACTCCCTGTTGCAACGGGAAATTTCGCATTCGCTGAGAGATCGCAAGCTGGCCGCTCTGCTTAAGGACAAACCCGATATGATCCTGTCTGCCAACATTGGCTGCATTGTGCACATGGAATCCGGAACGGAAGTGCCAGTGCGCCACTGGATCGAATGGGTCGATGAGACAATTAATCGAGTATCACCGTGACTAAACCTGTTGTGACCGGCCGACTGGCCGTTGCCCCCAGCCTTGAAAAGTTCCTTCGGGAAGAAGCCCTCCCCGGCACTGGCGTGGAACCCGCCGCATTCTGGCAGGGGATGGAAAAGATTCTCGCGGCGTTCAGTCCCCGCAATGCCATGCTACTCGCCAGGCGTGATTCGCTGCAGGCTGAGATAGACGACTGGTGGAAGGTGCGCCGGGGCAAGCCGTTCGATGTCGCCGCAGCGACCGCGTGGCTCCGCCAGATCGGATATCTGGTTCCAGAGCCCGACGACTTCCGGATCACCACTCACCACGTCGATGCGGAAATCGCCACCATCGCCGGCCCGCAGCTCGTCGTTCCGGTTGGCAATGCACGGTACGCGTTGAACGCGGCCAATGCCCGATGGGGCAGCCTGTACGACGCCCTGTATGGAACGGATGCCATTGCGCCTCTCGAAACAGCCGCGAAAGGCTACAGCCGCGAACGGGGCGCCAGGGTCGTCGCCTTCGCACGCCAGGTGCTTGATCAGATCGCTCCGCTCAACCAGGGCACTCACGCTGACGCCACTGCTTACGTGATCAGCGGCACCGAGTTGCATGTCACCCTGGGGAACGGGGCTACTGCCCTTCTCTCGGATCCTGCGGGCTTCGTGGGGTGGCGTGGATCACCCGGGCAGCCAGAGGCCATTCTGCTGCAACATCATGGCTTGCACGTCGAGATCAGCATCGATCGCACGCACCCTGTCGGCCGGGACGATGCAGCGGGTATCGCGGATCTGCTGCTGGAGTCGGCACTGACCACCATCCAGGACTGCGAGGATTCCGTCGCCGCCGTCGACGCAGAGGACAAAGTCGAGGTGTATCGAAACTGGCTCGGCCTGATGAAAGGCGACCTGCAGGCCACGGTTGCCAAGGGTTCAGGCAACATCGTTCGCAGACTCAACCCGGATCGCGTGTATCGCAGCGCTCAAGGTGGCAATGTCACGCTGAAGGGCCGCAGCCTGATGCTGGTGCGGAATGTCGGTCATCACATGACCACGGATGCGATCACGTACGACGGCAAGCCCGTCTTCGAAACGGTGATGGATGCACTGGTGACGGTTGCCATCGCGTTACACGACATCCGCGGAGCGCGTAGTAACAGTCAGGCGGGCTCCATCTACATCGTCAAACCGAAAATGCACGGACCGGATGAAGTGGCGCTCGCCAATCAGTTATTCGACAGCATCGAAACCCTGTTTGGTCTTGAGCGGGGCACCATAAAAATGGGTGTCATGGACGAGGAGCGCCGCACCAGCGTCAATCTGAAGGCCTGCATCCAGGCGGCTGCGAGTCGTATCGCATTTATCAACACGGGCTTCCTCGACCGGACGGGCGATGAAATCCACACCGCCATGGAGGGCGGCCCCGTCCTCAGAAAGGACGACATCAAGACGCAGCCGTGGATTGCGGCGTACGAACGACGCAACGTCGAGATCGGTTTGCTGGCGGGCTTCTCCGGCAGGGCCCAGGTCGGTAAAGGCATGTGGGCCATGCCGGACCGCATGGGGGCCATGATGACTGCGAAAATCGGCCATCCGCAAGCGGGCGCCAATACTGCGTGGGTTCCTTCCCCTACAGCGGCCACGTTGCATGTCCTGCACTATCATCAGGTCAACGTTGCGGACGTGCAGTCAACGCTGCTCAAGGAACTGGCGAACCGCGCCGCGACCGGCACCGACGCATTGCTGACGCCACCACTCGGCAAACCTCAATGGACTGCGGCCGAGATCCAGGCGGAACTCGACAACAACATTCAAGGCATCCTGGGCTATGTCGTGCGCTGGATCGACCAGGGCGTAGGCTGCTCCAAAGTGCCGGATATCCACGATGTCGGGCTCATGGAAGATCGAGCCACGTTGCGGATCTCCAGCCAGCATGTTGCCAACTGGCTGCATCACGGCATCTGCTCGGCGGAACAGGTGACCGCGACCTTCGAACGCATGGCAAGGATCGTCGATGCCCAGAACGCCGGCGACCCGCTTTACCGGCCAATGGCCCCGGACCTCAGCGGCAGCGTGGCCTATCAGGCGGCGCGCGATCTCGTATTCGAAGGCCGCCAGCAACCGAACGGCTATACGGAGCACATCCTGCATCGCAGGCGCCGCGAACTGAAGGCAAAGACAGCCGCGACACGTTGACGCGGCTCAAAGCTCAAGTTCGGATAGCGGTCAGCGCTGCCCCAGAGTGACTCTTCCACCCGCCCTGATGCGCAGTACGTTGTGGATGGCCGGGATGAGATCCGCCTCGTGGTGAACGGCCATGACAATCTGCGTACCGCCGTGCGCGAGCCGCTCGATGAGCTGCCGGACTTCCGCATGCAGATCGGCATCGAGGCCCGTGAAAGGCTCATCGAGCAATAACAGCTCCGGATAAAGCACCATGGCCCTTGCGATCAATGCGAGACGCAGCTGCCCGTAAGACACGGCGCGCGGTCCCCGCTTCGCCAGGGCTTCAAGGCCGAAAAACCCCAGCCAGTGTCGCGCAGCGCGCTGGTCGGCACGGGTCGGCGGATCGTTGAGACCGACACTCGCGTAGCGGCCCGAAATGACGATTTCCTCGATGTTCCGGGCGTGAAAATGCCCGGCCTGCAGTTCGGGCGAGACAAAACCGACCCGCTTTTTCCAGGCTTCGATATGGGTACCGAATGGCACGCCGCGACGTTCGATCGTCCCCCCCAGGGCCGGATGCAGATCGCCGTAGAGCATCGACAACAGTGTCGATTTGCCAGAGCCATTGCGGCCCACCACGGCCCAGTGCTCACCGGCCTTAAGCGTCCAGTTCAGGCCCTTGAGTACGGGGCGATAGTCGCGATAGACATCGGCATTGCGGATTGCTACCAGTGGCAGCGCTGCAGAACCGGATGTGCGCCGGCTAGCGGCCCATTCGCCCGGTTTCTGCTGCGAAAGGGAGCGGGCACCTGACCGGCGCCTCGTGGCAGCTCCGATCGGACCCTGATCCACAATCCGGCCCGCACGCACATGCGCGATGTGAGTGACCGTGGCCGGAAGATCGATCGCGCGATGCGTGGACAATACCCACGCCGGCCCCCGCGCTCCCGGCTGCTCGAGCGCGCTGCGCAACCTGCTGCGGCTCGATTCATCCAGTCCGTTGAAAACCTCGTCCAGCAGCAGCACTCGCGGACTGCCGGCATACGCGCGCGCGACCAGTGTGAGGCGGCGCTGGCCATACGACAGCGTCAGAAAGCGCCTGCGCCGCAAGTGCCACAGCCCGAAACGCTTCAGCAGCCGGGTGACGCGTGCGCTCTGCGCCCGATCGGGACGTGTCAACGGAATGTCCTCGTCGAACACTCCTGTCGTGACGACCTGCGTAACAGTGAGATTCCAGTCGCGACGAAGATACTTGTCCTGCCGCTCGGGGCCGACGTACGCAATGTATTGCCTGGCGCCTGCAGGCTGTGAACTGCCGGCTGCCCCCGCGTCAGGGTCCAGGTAATAGGTGCGAGATTCCGGCCCAAGGGGTGTCGGCCACAAGTCGCCCCGCAGCAGCTTGAGCAGCAGCGTCTTGCCGGCGCCATTCGCACCGATCAGGGCCCAGCGCTGGTGAGCACGCAATTCGAAGCTCACCTCATCGAGTACGACCTGACCCTCCAGCACCAGCGAACACCGCTCAAGCGTCACGAGCGGGTCCGGCAATGCGCCCGGACGAATCATGAAACAGTGTCAGCCGGTTCCACCGTCACTCGCACCGACGGCTGATGCCTGCCGCCACCGACGATCACTCCGCGAAGCGGCGACACATCACCGAAGTCACGTCCCCAGGCCAGCGCAACGTGTTCGATGCCCGCGTGAATGCCGTTGGTCGGATCGAGTTCCACCCAGCCGAGCGGCGGACAGTAGACAGCGACCCAGGCGTGCGAGGCATCGGCACCGACCAGTGACGTTGCACCCGCCACCTGAGTGGTTCTGAGATAGCCACTCACGTAACGGGCTGCCAGACCAACGGAGCGCAGGCACGCGATCATCAGGTGGGCATAGTCCTGGCACACGCCGCGCCGGGTCTCGAATACCTTCATGAGAGGAGTCGCGATATTCGTTTCGCCCGGGGCGTAGGTCAGGTCCGCATGCAGCTTGCTCATCAAGGCGTCAGCGCCTGCCAGGATGGGCCGGCCTTCCGGAAAACACTCGAGCGCATAGCGCTGGAACGCGTGCTTGATCCGCACGTAGGGAGACTGCATGCGGTAGCGCACGGCATCCAGCTTGCGGGGTGCGAGGGGTCGGCTCGTGTAAGTCAGGTCGTCGCGAACCCGTTCCCAGCTTTCAGTCGTGTCGGGATTGAGTGCCGGACGCGGCCTGACTTCGACCTCCATGCGGGCGATCACTTCGAGCCTGTCATGCGGGCGGTCGAATTCCAGGCGAGTGACCGTGTTGCCAAAGGCGTCAGCCTCGTCACGTCTGCTCGCGGGCATCGGATCGAGGTCGATGCCGTGCGACAGGCAGGACTGCCACGGTGCCGCCCTGGGTGTGAGATGCAACAATTGCCTGGAATGCACGACATCCCCGCCATAGCGGTAAGTCGTTTCATGACGGACCCGATAGCGCACGGCGTTACTCATGCCGCGACCGTATGGATGTCGGCCTTGACGTGCGCGAAGTGCCGCAGCGACAGGCGATCCGATAACAGCCCTGCCGCCGCGGACAAAGTGTCGAGTCCAGCCGCAAAAGCCGCTCGCGCAGACTGCGCACCGTGACCCTCTCCCTCCAGCGTACCAAGATCGACTTCGATAAGCGGATTCAGTGCCAGCTCCAGTGCCCGTTCCACGGTGGCATCGGCTGGAGCGCCGAGCGACTTTGCCAGCCGCGACAGCGAGTCGCGGATGGCGATGACCTGGAAGGCCAGCGCTCGCGGATTGCTGCCATCGCGGACCAGCAGATCGAGGGCAGGAGCAAGCCGCGGTGTAGCGAGATACCGCGTGCGATACGTAATCGTACTGCCGGCAATATCGAGCAGCCATTCAACCTCGCCCTGCGATGCGAGACTTGAGTTTGTCAGCCGCTGCGACAGCAGGCTGGCCAGGAACTGCAGACGCTCAAGGCGACGACCAAGGCTGAGCAACAGCCAGCCGTCATCCTGAGTCATGTCGTCGAGCGCGAGTCCCGCCAGCGCCACGAGCGGTGCAAGCAACCGGTCCAGGGCTTCACGCGGATCGGGCGGCAAGCGGTCACGCAATGAAGGCGCCGCTTCGTGAAATTCGCGCTGCAGCGATCCCACCGCGGACCAATGCTCAGTCGACAGGCGGCTGCGGACTTCCGTGGCACAGTAGATGAGCCTGCGCAGATCCGCCGCCAGGCCCAACGGGTTGTCTGTATCGAAGACCGCAACGGCAAGCCGCAGCTCAGGATCCAGAACGCCGGACTTGTGGCAGGCATCGAGCGCGAGTTTCCAGACCTCGGGATCGACCCTGACGGCGAGCGTCGCGCGTAACAGCCGCACTTTGTCTTCGCAACGCTCCGTGTAGCGCCCGAACCAGTACAGATTCTCCACGAGCCGTGACGGCAGATCATCGTGACGCACGCGGAGCCGGGCACCGGTAACCAGCTGATGCGGTTCATCCGCCCCATGCCCCAGGATCCAGACGTCCTTGCTGCCACCCCCCCGCTGTGTCGATACGACTTCAACGCGACTGTCTGCGGCAATTCGCGCGAGCCCGCCTGGCATCACTTCGAATCCATTGGCCGTCCGGATGGCGTATACACGAATGCCGAGAGCGCGCGCGGCAAAGCCCGGCGTATCGCCCGTACGCCACACCGGAGCCTGCGACAGGTCCAGCCGCTCCTGCGCAACGTAAGCGTAGGGTCGCGCTTTGAGGCGCTCAATCAGCCGTTGCTTGAGCGGCACGCTCAGGTCGCGACCGAAGACCGGTTCGAATCGCTGACTCGGGAAGGCCGGCTTGACGACGAGGTCGTCCAGATGCTCGATGACGTGGGCGAGGGCCGGTCGCTCACCACACCACCAGGTGGCAACTGAAGGCAACAGCAAAGATTCTCCCAGCAGCTGCTGGGCGGCCCCGGGCATGAAGCCGAGCCACGCGGCCGATTCGAGCACGCCGCTGCCGATCGCGTTGGCGAGCATCACGCGGCCCGCTCTCGCCGCAGCGAGCAGTCCGGGCACGCCGAGTGCGGAATCAGCTCGAAGCTCAACGGGGTCGCAGAAGTCATCGTCGAGACGCCGCAGGATCGCATGGACCCGTCGCAGCCCGGTCAGCGTCTTGAGGTAGACCGTGTCGCCGCGCACGGTGAGATCCGAGCCTTCGACCAGCGGCAAGCCGAGTTGGCGCGCGAGATAGGCATGCTCGAAGTAAGTCTCGTTGAACGAACCCGGCGTCAGCACCACGGCCAGCGGCGTTTCACCTTCCGGCGCGAAGGCCAGCATGCGCTCGCGCAGATTGGCAAAGAACGCATTGAGCGGCCGCACGCCGAGGTCGCGAATCAACTCCGGCAGCACGCGCGCGACGATCTGCCGGTTCTCAAGCGCATAGCCGGTGCCCGACGGTGTTTGCGTGCGATCCGCGAGCACCCACCACGACCCATCTGGCGATCGCGCCAGATCGACGGCATACACGTGCAGCCAGTGGCCGCCGGGCGGCGACATGCCATGACAGGGCCACAGAAAGTTGGGATGACCGAATGGCAGTTCGGGGGGAACGGCTCCGGAGGTCAGCAGTTGTTGCGGTCCATACAGATCACCCAGCAGTGCATCGAGCAAACGGGCCCGCTGTGCGACACCCGCCTCGATGTGCTGCCATTCCGCGGCCGGCAACACCAGCGGCAGCGGATCGAGGACCCACGGGCGGTCTTTGCCCTGTGGATCGGCATATACGTTGTAGGTGACGCCATTCTCGACAATGAGCCGCTGCGCGAGTTCGATACCGCGTCGTGCGACGCGGGCGCCATCGGCCGTCAGGCGTTCGACCAGCGGCCGCCAATGCGGCCTCAGCTCGCCGCTGCGGTCCCGCAGTTCGTCGTAGCGATGCGCATCCGTCGCATAGAACTCAAGACTGTAGGCCGGCATCGAAATTCTTCAGACTCCCGCTTCATGACCGCAAGTCGAGGGTAAACGGAAAGTCCGCGTTCGTCGAATCGGCAGGCACCACGGCCATGACACCTGGCGTATGGCCGATACGGAAGAAGCGTGCGAGACGGCGGCTTTCCGCCTCGAACGCGTTGACCGGGAAGGTATCGTAACTGCGCCCGCCCGGGTGGGCGACATGGTACTGACAGCCACCGAGAGAGCGCTGCATCCAGGTATCCACGAGATCGAATGTCAGCGGATTGTGACTGCCGATCGTGGGATGCAGCGCGGCGGCCGGCTGCCAGGCCCGATATCGCACGCCCGCGACGAATTCGCCTGTCGTTTCGGTCGGTCTGAGCGGCAGGCGACGGCCATTGCAGGTCAACGCATAGCGATCGGGTGCGAGACCCGACACCTTCACCTGCATGCGCTCGACGGAGGAATCCACATAGCGGACCGCACCGCCTTGCGCACCCTCCTCCCCCATCACATGCCAGGGCTCGAGTGCGTGACGCAGTTCGATGTCGACGCCCCGCGTGGCGAAATCTCCATACTTGGGAAAGCGGAACTCGAAGTGCGGCGCAAACCACTCCTGCTTGAGCGGGAAACCTGCCTCGTGCATTTCCTGCAGCACATCACCGAAATCCTGCTTCACGAAGTAAGGCAGCATGAACCGGTCATGCAGCTCCGTGCCCCAACGCGCCAGGCGTTGCGGCTCGTAAGGCTGGCGCCAGAAACGTGAAACCAGCGATCGCAGCAGCAACTGCTGTGTGAGGCTCATGCGCGCATGCGGCGGCATTTCGAACGCCCGCATTTCCAGCAGACCGAGGCGCCCTGTCGGTCCATCCGGCGAATACAGCTTGTCGATGCAGAACTCGGTGCGGTGCGTATTGCCTGATACATCGATCAGCAGGTTGCGGAACAACCGGTCCACCAGCCACGGTGCCGGCTGCGTTCCGATCGGCGGCAACTGCCGGAAGGCAATCTCAAGTTCATACAGTGAATCATTGCGAGCTTCGTCCACCCGCGGGGCCTGCGAGGTCGGGCCGATGAAAAGCCCGGAAAACAGGTACGACAGCGACGGATGGTTGTGCCAGTAACTGAGCAGGCTCTTGAGCAGATCGGGGCGCCTCAGGAATGGCGAATCGTTGGGCGTAGCACCGCCGAGCACGAAGTGGTTGCCCCCACCCGTGCCAGTATGCCTGCCGTCGAGCATGAACTTCTCGGTGGTGAGGCGTGTCTCGCGCGCCGTGTCGTACAGATGCGTCGTGCGCTCGACGAGCTGGTCCCAGCTGGCTGACGGGTGGATATTCACCTCGATGACGCCCGGATCCGGCGTGACGCGGAACTGCTGCAGGCGCGGATCCCGCGGCGGTTCGTAGCCTTCGAGAATGACAGGCTGTGATTGCGCGGCCGCGGTCGCCTCGACGGCAGCGACCAGTTCCAGATAGTCCTCGAGCCGGTTGGTAGGCGGCATGAAGATGTACAGCACACCGTTGCGCGGCTCCGCGCTGATGGCGGTACGCGTGATGAAGCTGGCGGATTTCTGCGGCTCAGGAGCGGGCCCCGCCGCTGGCATTTTGCCTTTGCCGGGTTTGCCCGATTCCCCCAATCCGTTTGTCTGGTTCAGCGTGCTTGCAGACAGCGACGTCTGGAATTGTTGCCGGAGCTGCGCATACGATTGCAACGGCGCAAACTCCTGCGTGGGATCCGGCGGATAGACGTAGGGGTAATCGCCCTCTGAAGCCCAAGGCAACGAGTCGAGCGGCAAGCGGTAGCCCAGGGGCGAATCTCCGGGGATCAGATAGCACCGCTCGGATTTCAGGAACCATGATCCGGACTGCCAGCGCAGACCGGATTGTATCACGACCGACTGGCAGAACGTGTCCCACGACCTTGTCGAGACCCTGGCTGAAAACCTTGGCGAGACGCGCACGTTCCAGCGGATCTTTCAACTTTGATTTGAACGGATCGACGTTGACGGGAAACTGCCGTTCACGCCACAGATAGTAGAAGGCGTCTTCGAACGCCGGAAAAACAAATTCGGCATCAAGTCCGAGACGTGTTGCCACCGCGGTCAGAAATTTCCCGGCGATGGCGTCATCGACAGCGTAGTCAACGGCTTCGTCGGCCAGCAGCTTCGGGTTGTCCCAGACGGGGTCGCCATCATTGCGCCAGAAGCAGTTGAGCGACCAGCGCGGCAATTGCTCGCCTGGATACCACTTGCCCTGACCAAAATGCGCGAGGCCCTTGGGTGCGTACTTGTCGCGCATCCGGTGATAGAGCGTCGCCGCGAGTTTGCGTTTGTTGGGCCCAAGCGCAGTCGTGTTCCATTCCGCACCGTCGGGATCGTCGCCGGATACAAACGTCGGCTCGCCACCCATCGTCAGGCGGACATCACTTTCCTTGAGGTCAACATCGATGCGATGCCCCAGCGCTTCAATTTCCGCCCATTGCAAATCGGTATAGGGTTTGGTGACACGTGGCGCTTCCCAGATCCGACTGACCTTCATCGAGTGACCGAAGGTCACTTCGCTCTTGCTGACCACGCCTGTTACCGGTGCCGCCGAGGTCGGCTCGGGTGTACACGCCAGCGGAATGTGGCCTTCGCCGGCCAGCAGCCCCGAGGTGGGATCGAGTCCGATCCAGCCGCCGCCGGGCAGATACACCTCCACCCAGGCATGCAGATCGGTGAAATCCTGCTCCGGCCCCGAAGGTCCATCCAGCGACTTCACATCGGCAACCAGCTGGATCAGATAACCGGAGACAAAGCGCGCGGCAAAGCCCAGGTGTCGCAACAGCTGCACGAGCAGCGCTGCCGAGTCCCGGCAGGAACCAGAGCCCTTCTCCAGGGTTTCCTCCGGTATCTGCACTCCGGGTTCGAGACGGATCAGATAGCGGATATCGGCGGCGAGCTTGCGATTGATCGCCACCAGGAAATCGATCGTACGGACCGGGTCACGTGGAACCTGCTTGAGAAACTCCGCCACCAGCGGAGTCGCCGGAGGTTTGACGAGGTACGGAACGAGGTCGCGCTTTTCCCCGGCGTCATAGACGACCGGAAACTTTTCGGCGTGGGGCGCCAGAAAAAAGTCGAACGGATTGAGCACAGCCATTTCGGCAACCAGGTCGACCTCGATGCGGAACTCCTGGGTCCTTTCCGGAAACACCAGCCGAGCGAGGTAGTTTGCCTGGGGGTCCTGCTGCCAGTTGATGAAGTGCTTGGCCGGCAAAATATTGAGCGAATACGAGAGGATGCGCGTGCGGCTGTGGGGCGCCGGACGCAATCGCACAACCTGGGGACCTAAGGTCACCGGGCGGTCGTAGCGATAGTGGGTGACGTGATTCAGGGCGACGTGAATGGACAAGCAGCTCTCCTACCGGCAGGCATCCCGTAGAGCGGATGCAAAAGTCACTCCAGAACCGGGGTCAATGCGGCTCGACCTGGGTGTTCGTCCCCGCTCGGCGGCTGCATTTCAGGACGTCGACGCGGCGGTCAGGATGGTGCAGGCAGGGACCCCCTCGCCCGGTGCTGGTGCGCAATCGCAAGGCTAGCAGGAATTTCTCCGTCAATTTGTCACACCTGACTTAACCCGCACACGTGGCATAGCCCTTGCTTCATGCCATGTCACGCATTTCCTGCAGGGGGTATCGCATGTCTTTCGCCAGTGTCAGCGCCGATCCTTACCTCTGGCCCTACGACGGGGATTTCACGCCGGCGAACACGGCTCTGGTCATCATCGACATGCAGACGGATTTCTGCGGCATCGGCGGCTATGTCGACAAGATGGGCTACGACCTGTCACTGACCCGCGCACCGATCGAGCCGATCAAGCGCGTGCTCAACCGCACGCGCGCTCTCGGGTTCCACATCATTCACACGCGCGAGGGGCACCGCCCGGACCTCGCCGACCTCCCTGCGAACAAGCGCTGGCGATCGCAGCAGATCGGGGCGGGCATCGGCGATGCGGGCCCCTGCGGGCGAATCCTCATCAGGGGTGAACCAGGCTGGAACATCATTGCCGATCTCGCGCCGGAACCCGGCGAAGTGATCATCGACAAACCCGGCAAGGGCTCGTTTTGCGCGACGGACCTCGAACTCGTCCTGCACACGCGAGGCATCCGCAACATTCTGCTCTCCGGCATCACGACTGACGTGTGCGTCCATACGACGATGCGTGAAGCCAACGATCGCGGCTTCGAATGCCTGTTGCTGGAGGACTGCTGCGGCGCGACCGACCACGGCAATCATCTCGCCGCCCTCAAGATGGTGAAGATGCAAGGCGGTGTGTTCGGTGCAGTGGCGACATCCGCCGCGCTGCTGAGCGCCCTGGCGTGATGGAGCATGGACCGGTTGGTGCAACTGCCGTCAATCAGCCCGAGGTCGTTGCCGAGATCAGCCGGGTCTTCGCGGCCTACGAGACTGCCCTTCGACTTCACGATGTCGCAGCCCTGAATGCGAGCTTCTGGAATCACCCTTCCACCGTGCGCTATGGCATCGGTGAACACAGCCTCGGCTACGACGGCATTGCGGCCTATCGCAGCACCGCGACTCCCGTCCATCCCGACCGGGAATTGCACGGCGTCATCATCACCACGTTTGGAAGCGATGTTGCCAGTGTGTGCTGTGAGTTCACCGCACCGGACTCACGTCTGCGCGGACGACAGTCCCAGACCTGGGTGCGCTTCGTCGACGGCTGGAAGATTGTCGCGGCTCATGTCAGTACCGTGGAGCCGGAGAAGCTCAATCGCTTCTGAAGTCTGGCAGGTACAGGACGACGTGGGGACGTGGGGACTCGAGAATTCAGGCACTCCGATCGCGTTCGCACTCTGCTGCGACTAGCCACTATTCTCCACGTCTTTACGTCCCTGACGCCCCTGCGTCCATACGTCATTCAACGCAGCAAAAGGCTGCTTTTCCTGCACCACGTGCACACGCTCCGCTCACCGACTGCACGCAAATGCAGCGGAATTCGCGTACTGCGAGCAGCCCGCGCAAGACTTCGATTGTCGTAATTCATCGCGAATTCGCGCGCTTGCGATCGCGGTCGCACTGCTTGCATATGCTGGTCCACTTCTTGCTTGACGTTCACTCGCAGTCATAGCGAGCGCGGTCGCAACTCAGAGCGGACGCAAGGGATGCAGCGATCATGGGACTTGCACTGGTCGGCGCCGAACCGGGATCGATAGCGATCGATCCTGCCCATACCGCTGTCATCGTCATCGACATGCAACGCGACTTTCTCGAACGCGGCGGCTTCGGTGAATCCCTAGGGAACGATGTTTCGCAGCTGCGCCCTGCAGTGCTCGGCTGCAGGACGCTGCTTGATGGCGTGAGGGCCCGCGGCCTGCTCGTCATCCATACGCGGGAAGGACATCGCCCGGACATGATGGATGCGCCACCTGCCAAAGTGGAACGCGGCGCGCCGTCACTGCGTATCGGCGATCCGGGTCCGATGGGCCGCATCCTGATCAGGGGCGAGCCCGGTCACGACATCATTCCGGAGTTGTACCCGCTGCCCGGCGAACCCGTCGTCGACAAGCCGGGCAAGGGCGCCTTCTACGCAACGGATCTGCAATCGATTCTTGAGAACCGCGAGATCGACACGCTGATCGTCTGCGGCGTCACCACCGAAGTTTGCGTGCATACGACCGTGCGAGAAGCAAATGATCGCGGCTATCGCTGCATCGTGCCTGCCGATTGTTGTGGCTCCTATTTTCCGGAATTCCACGCCGCAGGCCTCGCAATGATCAAGGCGCAGGGCGGCATCTTCGGCTGGGTCTCCGATTCAAGCCGGATCCTCTTTGCATTGAACGCAGTGACGGGCCTGAAGGCCCCGACCATCGATCCCCTACCGCAGAAACTGACGGCCTGAACCTGAGCAGATTGAGACCGATACAAGAAGGGAGCATTGATCATGAGCACGACTACAGCCAAACCTGCCTGGTGGGTCCCCGGTGACTGGAACGCATTCTTCGGCTTCGGCACCAATATCCTCGTCAACCTGCTGGTCCTCACCGGACTGCTGCGCTTCGTGCTCAAGATGCCGGACGATCTGGTGTTCGGCCGCATCCTGCCCGCAACCGGGCTGATGCTGTGCCTGAGCACGTTCTACTATGCATATCTCGCGTACAAGCTCGCCAGGCAGACGGGTCGTACCGACGTTTGCGCCCTGCCTTCCGGCATCAGCGTGCCGCACATGTTCGTGGTCACCTTCGTCATCATGTTGCCCATTGCGACGATGACGGGTGACCCGATCAAGGGCTGGGAAGCAGGCCTGACGTGGGTCTTCGTGCAAAGCTTCGTACTGATGATCGGCGGTTTCGTCGGCCCCTTCATCCGCAAGATCACGCCGCGTGCCGCACTGCTTGGGTGCGCTCGCGGGCGTGTCACTCGCCTTCATCTCGATGGCCCCCGCGTTGAGCATGTTCATGACGCCGGTGATCGGCATCGTCTGCTTCGCCATCATCCTCGCCAGCTGGTTTGGCGGTGTGCGTTATTTCCGCGGAATTCCGGCCGGCCTCGTCGCCATTGCCGTGGGCACACTGATCGCGTGGGGATCCAATCTGTTCGGCCTCAACTACGGCGGCATGAGCGGCGCGAACGTCACGCAGGCCCTGTCGAGCTTCGGGTTCTCCATCCCGATTCCGGCATTCGGCCATGTGTTCTCGGGCTTCGAGTTTCTGGGCATCATCCTGGTGACCGCCATTCCATTCGGCATCTACGATCTGGTCGAAGCGCTCGACAACGTTGAAAGCGCTTCAGCGGCGGGCGACAGTTTCCCGACGACTCGCGTGGTGACGGCAGACGGCGTGATCAGCCTGATCGGTTGCCTGATGGGCAACCCGTTCATCAACGCCGTGTATATCGGCCATCCGGGCTGGAAGGCCATGGGAGGCCGGCTTGGTTACTCGGCCGCGACAGGCGTGATGGTGATCGTGCTGTCCTGGTTCGGCGTCATCGCGCTGATGTCCGCGCTGATTCCGCTCGTCGCCATTTCACCGATCCTGCTCTATATCGGCATGCTGATTGGCGCCCAGGCCTTCCAGGAAACGCCCAGGGCCCACGCTCCGGCGATCATCCTGGCGCTGCTGCCGAACATCGCGTCCTGGGCCAAGGGCCAGGTCGACGGCGCACTCGGTGCAGCCGGCACCAGCGCCGCCACGCTTGGAATAGACAAGCTTCAAGCATCAAGTGTGGCGTACCACGGTCTCTCTGTGCTGGGAGGCGGCGCCATTCTGGGTGGAGTCATCCTTGGCGCGACGACAGCGTGCATGATCGACCGCCAGTTTGCGAAAGCCGCGTATTTCTCTCTCGCGGGAGCAGTCCTGACGTTCTTCGGCTTCATGCATGGCGAAGCAATCGGCATCGGCCAGACCCCGACGGTTGCGGTCGCCTACCTGGGTGTTGCGCTACTGCTGTACGGGTGCGCGAAGTACGCCACGCTGGCGCCGCCGAAACCAGTGGAAAGCCACGAGCCTCACGGTGCAATGGCTGCGGTCGCGGACTGAGCATCGCCCGCTCGTTGGCGCCGATCCTTTGCCCCGTTAGCGGGGCAAAGGTCTTGCACGCTGGTTCGATAGCACGAGGGACCGACGTTCGATTTCTTCTACCGACAGCGTGCTCGAGTCCTCGGCCAACTCCTTGCCGACATCCATGCCGCGATTGACAGCGGGCCGAGCGCCGATGGCTTCGATCCATCGAGCCACATTCGGGAATTCGGCAATGTCCTGGCCACGCAGATCCGGACGAGCGGCCCATGGATAGGAAATGATATCGGCGATCGTATAGTCGTCACCCGCAAGATAGGCGCGATCATGCAGACGGTTGTTCATCACGCCGTACAGGCGATTCACCTCGTCGTCGAAGCGCTTGATGGGATAGGTCAGATCGCCATGCTTGGGCAGTTTCGCCGCTCGGGTAAAGTGTCCCCGCTCGCCGAACTTTGGCCCCTGGTTGGCCATCTGCCACATGACCCATTGCACGACTTCATACTTCTGCGTGGGCTCCTGGGGCCAGAACCGGCCGGTCTTCTCGGCGAGATACATCAGGATGGCGCCTGACTCGAACACCGAAAGTGGAGCGCCACCACCGAGCGGTTCATCATCGACGATGGCCGGCATGCGGTTGTTGGGACCGATCTTGAGGAATGCGGGATCGAACTGATCGCCGCGACTGATGTTCACCGGAATGACGCGATAAGGAAGTGCGCACTCCTCGAGCAGAATGGTGACCTTCTTGCCGTTCGGCGTCGGCCAGTAATACAGATCGATCATCCGCCCCTCTCTCTGGTTACCGAATCCGGAACCGCTCATCAGCCTGCACCCTGGTGAGTGTCTGGTCGAGGGCGCGGCCGGCTTTCTCGATGAGTTCGTCAATCTGCGCTCGCGTGATGACCAGCGGCGGAGAAATGATCATCGTGTCGCGCGTGGCGCGCATCACCAGGCCGTTCTCGATACAGAGATCGCGACACCAGGTTCCGACCTCGCCCTGCGGCTCGAAGAATGTCCGCCGCGCCTTGTCACGCACGAGTTCCAGTGCGCCGATCAGCCCGACGCTCCGAGCCTCGCCAACGAGTGGATGGGCGGCAAGTTCGGCCCAGCGCTTCTGCAGGTATGGGCCGACATCGTTCTTGACCCGGGCGACAATGTTTTCCTGACGGTAGATACGCAATGCCGCACTCGCAACCGCACAGGCTACGGGGTGGCCTGAATACGTAAAGCCATGATTGAACTCGCCACCAGGACCCAGCAGCACGTCCGCCACCCTGTCGGCTACCATGACGCCGCCAATCGGCTGGTACCCGGATGACAATGCCTTGGCAATCGGCATCAGATCGGGCCTGATCGAAAAGTAGTCGGAGCCGAACCATTCGCCGGTGCGGCCGAATCCGCAGATGACTTCATCGGCAACCAGCAGGATCCCGTAGCGATCGACGATCTTCTGTATCGCAGGCCAGTATGTGGCGGGGGGAATGACCACGCCGCCTGCGCCCTGAATGGGTTCGGCGATAAACGCCGCCACGCGCTCCGGACCGATTTCGAGAATCTTCTCTTCGAGTGCTTGTGCCGCGACCAACCCGAACTCCTCCGGCGACATGTCCCCGCCTTCGCCATACCAGTACGGCTGACGGATATGTGCGATTCCGGGGATCGGCAATCCGCCTTGGGCGTGCATCGGTGCCATGCCGCCCAGACTCGCTCCCGCGACTGTGCTGCCGTGATACCCATTGTGCCTGCCGATGATGAACGAGCGCTGTGTCTGCCCGAGCGAACTCCAGTAGTGGCGCACGGCGCGGAGCACTGTGTCGTTGGCTTCGGAGCCCGAGCCTGTGAAGAACACATGATTGAACTGCTTTGGCGTGACCTCGACCAGCGCCTGCGCGAGTTCAATGGCGGGTGGATGGGTACACTGAAAGAAGCTGTTGTAGTACGGCAGCTCGCGCATCTGGTGATACGCGGCGTCCGCGAGTTCGATGCGGCCATAGCCGAGATTCACGCACCACAGACCTGCCATGCCATCCAGCAGCTGTCGGCCTTCAATGTCGTAGAGATAGACGCCATCCGCTCGTGCAATGACTCGCGTGCCCTTCCTCTGCAGGGCACCGTTATCGGAAAACGGATGCAGATGGGAATGATCGAGTTGCTGCCACTGCGCAAGCGTGCGGTCAGACATGGCGGCGGAATTTTCGCGAGTCAGTCATGATATTCCTCCTGAACCGGATCCCGGTCCTCCGGCTCACACATTGAGCAGCAGATATTCCCGCTCCCACGAACTGATCACGCGCAGGAAAGTCTCGTGCTCGTTTTCCTTGACGGCCGTGTACGCGAGCACAAAGCGTTCGCCCAGGATATCGATCAGCGGACGGCAGTCCCGCAGCAGTCGCAGTGATTCTTCCAGGCTGCGCGGCAGCGAGAAAGGCATGTCGTAAGCGCTGCCGGCAATGGGTTCGCTCGGCGTCAGGCCTTCCACCATGCCGAGATACCCGCAGGCCAGCGACGCGGCAATGGCCAGATACGAATTGGCATCGGCGCCACCGACCCTGTTTTCGACACGCCTGTTCTCGGGGCTTGATACCGGCACGCGCAGTCCGGCAGTGCGATTGTCATGTCCCCACTGCGTATTGATGGGCGCCGAGCTATGCCGCGTGATGCGGCGATAGGAGTTCACGTTCGGTGCAAACAGCGCCATCGCGCCCGGCAGATACTTCTGCAGACCCGCAACATGGGAATAGAAAAGCGCTGATGGCTTGCCGTCCGGATCGCTGAATATATTCTTGCGCGTCAGCTTGTCGACGATGCTCTGGTGAATGTGCATGGCACTGCCCGGCTCGCGTGCCATCGGCTTCGCCATGAATGTGGCGTACATCTTGTGACGCATGGCCGCTTCACGCGCGGTGCGCTTGAACAGAAACACCTGGTCAGCCAGAGACAGCGCATTACCGTGCAGCAGGTTGATTTCCATCTGGGCTGCGCCATCCTCGTGGATGAGCGTATCGATCTCGATGTCCTGCGCTTCGCAGAATGCATAAACGTCATCGAACAGCGGATCGAATTCGTTGACGGCAGCGATGGAATACGATTGCCTGCCGATCTCCGGCCGCCCCGAGCGGCCCACCGGCGGCTTCAGCGGATAGTCCGAATCGACATTGGGCTCGACCAGGAAGAACTCGAGTTCCGGTGCCACGACGGGCTCCCAGCCGCGTTGCGCATACAGATCGAGAACTTTCTGCAGCACGTAACGGGGCGCCATCGTGACCGGACGACCATCCGAATAGAAGCAATCGTGAATCACCTGCGCCGTCGGTTCGGCCGCCCACGGAACGACGCGCACCGCATTGGGGTCGGCCTTCAGCACGATGTCGATTTCGGAAGGGCTGATGGCACGGTCGTCATCGGGATATTCGCCGGTGACCGTCTGCAGGAAGATGGATTCCGGCAGGCGCATGCCCTCGTCTTCGGCAAATTTCTCGGCCGGCATGACCTTGCCGCGCGCAACGCCAGCCATGTCGGGGATCAGGCCTTCCACTTCGGAAATGCCGTGGTCCCTGAAGAATTGCTGGATCACACCTGTTTTCGTAGTGTTCATGGAGGTTACCTCGCCGTGCGTGCCCGTGCCGCTTCACCAAAAGCGCCAAACAACGCACGCGAAAAATCGTTGGTTTGCATCTTCCATTCCGGATGCCATTGCACACCGACTGCAAAGCCTGGCGCGGTACGCACTCGAAAGGCCTCGATCACGCCGTCAGGTGCAGTAGCTTCCACCGCCAGGTCCGGCCCCAGCCGCTGTACACCTTGCGAATGCAGCGAGTTCACCTCGATCGTGTCGCGCCCCGCGAGGCCACGCAGCAGCCCGCCTTCTGCCAGCGTGACCGGATGTACGGGACCGTATTGCTCATCGAGCGGCGCGTGCTTGTCTTCCCGGTGGTCGCGCAGGCCCGCCACTTCGTGCAGCTTCTGCCAGAGCGTGCCGCCAAACGCGACGTTCATCTCCTGAAAGCCACGGCAGATCGCCAGTACCGGCATCCCCGCTGCAATTGCCTTCGGGATCAACGGGAGTGTCGTGGCGTCGCGCTCCGGATCGTGCAGGGTTCCGGGATCACTGGCCGGTCCGCCGTAGTGGTGTGGCTCCACGTTCGACGGGCTCCCGGTCAGCATCAGGGCGTCGAAGCGCCCGAGCAACTCATCCAGATCCAGCCCCTCCCCAAGCGCCGGAATCAGCACCGGAATGGCGCGCGCCCCATCGGCCACCGCTGCGATGTATTTCTCGCCGACGCAGTGAAAGTAATGCATCCCAAGCAAACGCCGGTCTGCCGGTATGCCGATGAGCGGCTTTGACTTACGCACGTTTAATATCTTTAACAGCCGGAGGAATCTCCGGCGTCTGATCGAGGGCTCATTTAACCACATCAGCCCCCCTCTCGTCCGCTCGTAGCCGACGATTTTTGGCCAAAAACAGGCATAATGTGGCGGCAGAAGCCGACAGGCGCTTGGGCGAAAGCGGACGTTTTCGGGAAATCGCTGGCGATTCTGGGGGTTGGCCACGGCGCCCACCCCTTACTAAATATTAAACAGCAGGTCTCTTTATGGTGGCCCGGAACCCCCTTGACGAAATCGCGGGCCACCTGGATCGGTACCCCGATACGCGCTTTGTCGACGTGTTGCTGGCAGATAGCTGCGGAATACCGCGCGGCAAGCGCATCACCATTGCAGAGCTTCCTGGGGTATATCGCGGCAGCTTTCTGCTGCCAGGTTCGATGTTTGCGCTTGATGTCCTCGGAGACACGATTCAGGCAACCGGGCTTGGATTCGAAGAGGGGGACGCAGATCGCCCCTGCCTGCCAATTCCAGGATCGTTACTGCCCGTCCCGTGGTCCGGTGAACCCGTAGCTCAGCTACAGGTGTCGATGCACGAGCGCGATCATCTGCCCTTCTTTGGTGATCCGCGGCATGTTCTCGCCGGCGTCGTCGAGCGGTTCCGCGCTCTGGGGCTGAACCCCGTCATCGCGCTGGAGCTCGAGTTCTATTTCGTCGACCGGGAACGGACCGCACTGGGCGCTGCTCAGCCTCCGGTTGCACCCACGTCGGGACGACGGGAACACCGGATCCAGATCAACTCGATGGCAGACGTCGACAATTTCTCCTCGCTGCTGGCCGACATTGCTGCCACTTGCGAGACGCAGAAGGTTCCGACGGGAACAGCGCTTGCGGAATACGGCCCGGGTCAATTCGAAGTGAACCTGCACCATGTTGCCGATGCGTGCCTGGCCGCCGATCACGCGATCCGGCTGAAGCGCATTGTCCATGCGGTGGCGATGCGACACGGCATGGAAGCGACCTTCATGCCGAAGCCCTACGCGGATATGGCCGGCAGCGGCGCACATATTCACGTCAGCCTCCTGGATGATGACGGCCACAATATCTTTGCCAGCGAAGATCCGGCCGGGAGTGCACCGCTGCACCATGCCATCGGGGGATTGGCTGCCCACATGGCGGAATCAATGCTGGTGTTTGCCCCGACCATCAACGCCTATCGGCGGTTTCGACCTGAATCCTATGTGCCGCTGACGGCCTCCTGGGGCATCAATAACCGCGGCGTTGCGTTGCGCGTTCCAGTCAGCGACGCGGCCAATCGGCGCATCGAGCACCGCGTTGCCGGCGCCGATGCAAATCCCTATCTACTCGCGGCCTGTGTACTGGCAGCCATGCACCGGGGCATCACGCAGCAGCTGGATCCAGGGCCGCCCGTCAATGGCAATGCGTATCACCAGGTGACCGGCGCACTCCCGCAGACCTGGCCAGAAACGTTGAGCGCCTTTGCCGGCAGCGCCTTCATCCGCGAATATCTCGGGGCGGATTTCCAGCGCTTGTATGCGACGACTCGCGGTGGCGAATTTCGCTCGTTCGATGCACAGGTTTCAGTGCTCGACCACCAGTGGTACCTCAGGTGCTGAGTCGTGGACCATATCCCCTCCTACTACTCGGCCACCGCTCATAGCGCACCGCTTTCGGCACCGCTCGACGGGCGATATTGAAGCTGATGTCTGTGTGGTCGGCGGCGGCATTGCCGGGCTGTCGACCGCACTGCATCTTGCCGAGCGCGGATATCGCGTTGTGCTGCTCGAGGCCCATCGAATCGGCTGGGGAGCATCCGGACGCAGCGGCGGGCAGGCGATCTTCGGCTATGCCAGCAGTCAATCGAAATTGACGGCTGAGGTCGGGGCAGCCGCGGCACGCCAGCTCTGGGATTTCTCGATTGAGGCGCTGGATCTGCTCAAGCGCAGGGTCGCCGACCATCACATCGATTGCGATCTGCACTGGGGACAGATGCATGCAGCGATCAAACCGCGTCAACGGGACGAATTGAAGGACTGGCAGCGGGAGCTGGAAGACGAATACGACTACCGCAGCGTGCGTCTGCTTGATCGCGAAGAAGTCGAATCGCTGCTGGCAACTCGCCGCTATTGTGCCGCCCTGCTGGATACGCGCAGCGGTCATCTGCACCCCCTCAACTACACGCTCGGGCTCGCTGCCGCAGCCCGCGCAGCGGGCGTCGTGATTCATGAAGGATCAGCCGTCACCGCGGTCCAGCGGGGTGACCCCGCGCGAGTCGTCACAGCGAACGGCAGCGTCCGTGCAAGTCATGTGGCGCTGTGCTGTAACGCCTATATAGACGGGCTCGAGCCTGCCTTAAGGGCGCGCATCATGCCGGTCGGCACCTACATCATTGCGACCGAGGTGCTGGGCGCCGAGCGCATGACGCAGCTGATGCGCGAGAACTTCGCGGTCACAGACATCAACTTCGTGCTGGACTACTTCCGTCGCTCGGCTGATCACCGGCTGCTGTTCGGCGGTCGGGTCAGTTACTCGGGTCTCGATGCCTTCAATACTGCTGCGGCAACTCGCAAGCGCATGCTGGCGGTTTTCCCCCAGCTTGCCGATGTGAAGATCGACTATGCGTGGGGCGGCTATGTCGACATCACCATGAGTCGCGCCCCGGACTTCGGTCGCGTGGCGCCGAACATCTATTATCTGCAGGGCTTTTCAGGTCACGGTATCGCGCTGACCGGCATCGCGGGCCAGTTCGTCGCGGAAGCCATCGCGGGGCAGGCCGAGCACTTCGACGTCTACACCAAGCTCAAGCATCGCAATTTTCCTGGCGGCCGGTTACTGCGTACGCCGGCGCTGATGCTGGCGATGCTTTACTACCGACTGCGGGACTATTCTATAGCGGCAAATTTGGTGGTTCCCTCATACCTCAGGTGCCTCCCGCCGCAACTTTCGGCCAGGAATGTCCGATTGCGTTAGTGGCGTGAGGCGAGGACGGTCGGATTGGTCGGGGAAGTCTTTTCAGGATCGTCAAAAATACGGATATTTTTGCGAAGCCCCCATGGATGGGTTTACGGCGGTCCTGAAAAGACTTCCCCGACCGATACGACCGAACGCGCTTCCCGTACTAGAGATGTGAGGTTACCTGATCGACTTCGTCCGGGCTGCCCATGATCACGGGCGTGCGTTGATGAATGTCTGTTGGCTGCACTTCGAGCAGGCGTTGTCCTGGCGCGGCCAGCGCCTTGCCGCCGGCCTGTTCGACGATCATGCCCATCGGGTTGGCTTCGTACATGAGGCGTAACTTGCCATTCGGGGCTTTCTTCGTGGGCGGATACATGAACACACCACCCTGCAGCAGAATGCGATGGACATCGCCAACCATTGCACCGGCGTACCGGCTGGAATAGCCATTCTGTTGCGCCCAGTGCAGGTAGTTCTGGTAACCCTGTGGGAAGCTCAAGCGGTTCCCTTCATTCAATGAGTAGCTCTTGTTCGCCTTGGGGATGCGCATCTGCTGCTCGACCCGGATGAACGCGCCGATCGACGGATCGAGGACGAACATGTCCACACCCATCCCGAGCGTGAGGGTAAAAACAGTCGACGATCCATACAGAACATAACCCGCCGCAACCTGCTGCATGCCGGGCTGCAGCAGCGAGTCTTCGTGTCGGGCTGCGCGCCGGTCCTGCCGCAGAATGCTGAAGATCGTGCCGACAGCACCGCAGACATCGAGGTTTGACGAGCCGTCGAGCGGATCGAACAGTACGCAGTACTTGCGATCTCCCTGCTCCCCCTGCCGCTCGTCGCGGAGAATCACGGGCTCTTCGTTCTCTTCTGACGCCACGATCGCGACACCTTCACGCCCGCTCAAGGTGCGCAGCAGAATATCGTTGGCGATGACATCGAGTTTCTGCTGTTGCTCGCCCTGGATGTTCTCGCTGCCGACACCGCCCAGCACGTCCTCGAGGCGCGCACGTCGGACCTGGGAGGCAATCATCTTTGCCGAGATCGACAACGCCGACAGGATCCAGGAAAAGGCACCGGTCGCGCCGGGGTACCTGGCCTGCTGCTGCAGAATATGGCCCTGCAGGGTGACGATCTGGCGTCGCGGATTGGCGGCTGGCAATTCGACTTCAGGAAGACTCATGCAATCGGGCCTCATCTAGGAAGGGGATAGGGGATAGTGAAAATTCTACGGCCGTTAATAGCGTGCGAGACGCCCTGAGCGCAAGAATCAGACTCGCAAGTCTTGATCCATTCCCCTATCCCCTATCCCCTTTCAAGACCTGTGCGACAATGCCGGCCGCCCATGCATCTCCCCCTCCTGCTTTCAAACCCGAATTTCTATCTCGTTGGCATCCTGGCAGTCCTGCTGCTTGGCGTCGCCAAGAGCGGATTTCCCGGCAGTTTCGGCGCCATGGGTGTGCCCCTGATGTCACTGGCGATGTCTCCCGTACAGGCGGCTGCCATTGTCCTGCCCCTGCTCTGCGTCATCGACTGGTGGGGCGTCAAGGTCTACTGGGGCAACTGGGATCGACAGGTGCTGAAAACGGTTCTTCCCGGCGCGCTCGTCGGCATCGGGGGTGGCGCATTGCTGTTCGGTACGGTCAGCGACGAGGCCATTCTGGTGCTGGTCGGCTCCATCGCAGTCCTGTTCACGCTGAACAGCTGGCTGCGTTTGGCCGCCCGCCAGCCTGCCGCTGCGGCATCCGTCGTCAAGGGTGGATTCTGGTCCGCGGTCTCGGGGTTCACCAGCTTCGTCGCGCATGCCGGTGGGCCGCCGATCATGGTTTACCTGTTGCCGCTCAAGCTGCCACAGAGTCCGCTTCATTGCCACCATGGGCGTCCTGTTCCTGATAGTGAACGCCATCAAGCTCGTGCCCTACGCATGGCTCGGGCAATTTTCCACCGACAATCTACTGACCAGCCTGGTGCTGGTGCCGTTCGTCCCGATCGGCATCCATCTTGGCCGCTGGTTGCAGACGCATGTCAGCCATGTCGTCTTCTACAGGATCTCGGAAATCAGCCTGTTCCTGAACGGCCTGCTGCTGATTTACGAGGGCGCCTTCGCCCGGTGACACGGCCCGACCTGACGCTGGACCGCCGGACCGGTATCATCGCCCGCCGATTCCCGGAGTTCCTGCGCCAGATGTCTGGCTGGACCTCGGCGAGGCGCGGATTGTTTTGCGTGGAGCCGCTCGATGAATTTGCTGATTCTGGGGCTGATCCTGTTTCTGGGTGTCCACTCGATATCTATCGTGGCACCAGCCTGGCGCGAGCAGACTGTCGCACGCGTCGGTGCAGCCCGCTGGAAAGGCGTCTACTCCCTGGTCAGCCTCGTCGGCCTGGTATTGATCTGCTGGGGATTTTCGGTGGCTCGTGCAGCGCCCGTCGTCGTTTTCGTCCCGTCTGCAGGCATGCGTGCCGTTTCCCTGCCCCTGACGCTACCCGTATTTCCGTTGCTGCTCGCCGCCTACGTTCCGGGCAGGATTCGCAAGATGCTGAAGCACCCGATGCTTGTGGCAGTCAGGCTCTGGGCCCTGGCCCATCTGCTGGCGAACGGGATGCTGAGCGAAGTCGTACTGTTCGGTTCGATCCTCGTCTGGTCGGTGGTACTCAGCATTTCGCTCGCGCGCCGCCCGATACGACCCGTCCCGGTCATGCCAATGCGAGGATTCAATGATGCATCGGCAATCATCGTCGGCGTCGTGATGTTCCTTGCCGTCGTATTTGTCCTGCACCGCCTCGTACTTGGCGTCTCCCCGCTCACCTGATCTTCTGACACTGCCCCCAACGAGAAACCCCATGGGACGCATCTTCGAAACCCGCAAGCACGTCATGTTCGCCCGCTGGAACAAGATGGCAAAGCAGTTCGCGCGCATTGCCAAGGAAATCAGCATGGCGGTCAAGGCAGGCGGCCCTGACCCCGCGTCGAATCCGACGCTGCGACGCATCGTGCAGAACTCCCGCTCGATGAACATGCCGAAGGACAAGGTCGAAGCCGCCATCCGTCGTGCCGCCGGCAAGGAAGCCGCGAACTATCTCGAAATCCTGTATGAGGGCTATGCCCCGCACGGCGTGGCAGTACTCATCGAGACCGCGACCGACAATCCGACACGCACCGTTGGCAACGTCCGCAATATCTTCTCGACGCTCGGCGGCAACCTGGGGAGCACCGGCAGCGTCAGCTTCCAGTTCAGGAAGATGGGCGTATTTCGTCTCAATCCCGAAGGGATCGATGCCGACGACCTGGAGCTGTACCTGATCGATCACGGCCTCGATGAAATGGGCGAAGGCACCGGCGAAAAGGGCGAGACACAGCTCGTGATCCGCTGCGCCTTCTCCGATTTCGGTCAACTGCAGAAGGCGCTCGAGGACCGCCAGATCACCCCGTTGTCAGCTGAACTCGAGTACGTCTGCCAGACTCCGATGGAGCTGCCGGAGGATCAGGCAACCGAAGTTCTGGCCCTGATCGACAAGCTTGAGCAGGACGACGACGTGCAGAAGGTGTTCCACACGCTGGTGTGAAAAAGGCTTTGGGCTTCCGGCTTCCGGCTTCCGCTATGAGAGACGGCAGCGGATTCAGCATCCCGCTGCCTTACCCGTCTTTCTGGCCGTAGCCCGAAGCCGAAAGCCCGTAGCCCTATTTCTCCAGCAGGCTGCGCAGCATCCACGCCGTCTTTTCGTGCACCTGCATACGCTGCGTGAGCAGATCCGCCGTCGGTTCGTCATTGGCCTTGTCGACCACCGGGAACACCGAGCGCGCTGTCTTCGCGACAGCTTCCTGCCCTTCGACGAGCAGCTTGATCATTGTCGTGGCTGCCGGGACACCCTCGGTTTCCCTGATCGACGACAGCGCTGAAAATTGCTTGTAGGTGGCTGGCGCAGGGAAGCCCAGCGAGCGGATCCGCTCCGCGATCAGGTCGACCGCCAGCGCCAGCTCGTGTGTACTGCGTCTCGAACATCAGGTGCAGCGTCTGGAACATCGGACCCTTGACGTTCCAGTGAAAATTGTGGGTCTTGAGGTAGAGCGTATAGGTGTCGGCCAGCAGCCGGGACAGGCCTTCAGCAATGGCCTCGCGGTCCTTTCTCTTGATGCCGATGTCGATTTCCATGAGCCTCTCCGTACGTCGTCGGTTCAAATAGAGGACCGATCGTACGTCGCGCGGCACGCACGGAGCAAATCGTTTATTTGCCAGACTGGTGCATTTGTCTGCAACATTGTCTGGTCAGAATTCCCCGCAGATAACGAAACGGGACCGGACTGTGTTCTGGCCGACTCGATTCCGGGAGCAAGCCCACGTGATGCGACTTTACGTCCGAACGAAATCTGGATGTATCGCAGCGGCAGCGCTGTTGTCCGGCCTGTTCCTGGGCGCCTGCGCAGGCTCGCAAGCCCCGGGTCTTGCGGCGCCTGCGAATGATTCATCCAGCATGACACCCATCGTTGTCGGGCATCGAGGCGCCAGCGGCTACCGCCCGGAACACACACTGGCATCATATGCGCTCGCAATCGAACAGGGCGCCGACTACGTGGAACCGGACCTGGTCATCACGGCCGATGGTGTGCTTGTAGCGCGCCACGAAAACGAGATCGGCGGCACGACGAACATTGCCAGCCATCCGGAATTCGCCGAGTCGCCGTACCACCAAGACCATCGATGGTCGCGAGGTCAGCGGCTGGTTCACCGAGGATTTCTCTCTGCCGAATCTGAAGACACTGCGCGCGCGCGAACGCATTCCGCAACTGCGTACGGCGCCAACACGCGGTTCGATGGCGAGTTCGAGATTCCGACCTTTGCCGAAATCATCGCCCTGGTGCGTACGCACAACGAGCGCCTGGCAGCCGAAGCAAGCCGTCTGCGGAAACCCGCACCGCGCCCGGTCGGCCTGTATCCGGAAACAAAGCATCCGAGCTATTTCCGGAAGCTGGGCAAACCGCTTGAGGAACCTCTGGTCGAAGCACTTCGGCGTGCGGGTCTCGACAGCGCACAGGCGCCCGTATTCATTCAATCCTTTGAAACCGGCAATCTGCGAATGCTCAGGAGCATGACTCACGTGCGCCTGATCCAGCTGCTTGAGGACCAGGGAGCCCCCTATGATCTGGTCCTCTCCGGCAGTGCGACCACCTATGCGGATCTCGTGACTCCGCCGGGCTTGACGGATATCGCCACCTACGCGTATGGCATCGGTGCCGCCAAGGAACTCGTGATTCCGCGAACCACGGACGGCCTGCTCGGGAGACCAACGTCCCTGGTACGCGACGCTCATGAACGCGGATTACAGGTTCTTGTCTGGACTTTCCGCCGCGAGAACGGGTTTCTCCCGGTGAATCTGCGTTCGAACATCAGCCCGGGCGATATCGGGTCACTTGATCAGGAAATCGACATCTTTCTGAAGACAGGTATCGACGGGGTCTTCTCTGACAACCCGGATATCGCCGTCAACGTGCGGGGTCGATGAAACATGGTCCACGCACTCAAAAGGCGATGAGGTAGACAACCCCGAGAATCAGCACCCACTTGAGCACGTAGTAAATCGTGCGGTCCCATGCCTTGATCCGCTGGCCAAAGGTCTGCAGCTGGTGCACGTACTGGAAGAGTCCGCTCAATACTCCGACCTTTTCCCCTTCGAGATTGGGCGATGCGGCACTGCGAATCATGCGCCAGCCGATCACGCGGTTCAGCCAGCGTGCAAACCCGTTTGTCAGGGGTCGCTCGATGTCGCAAAGCAGGATCAGACGCGTCATGTTCGTGCGATTCTCCGCGGTGTGCACGAAGGTTTCGTCGAACATGACTGCTTCGCCGTTCTTCCAGTAATAGTCCTGGCCATCGACCCTGATGTAGCAGTCCGGAGAATTGGGCGTCACGAGGCCGAGGTGGTAGCGCAGCGAACCGGCATAGGGATCACGGTGGGCGCCGAGTCGGGCGCCGGGCGGCAGCAGCGCGAACATCGCCGCATTGACGGAAGGAATGCCTGGCCACCAGCTCCGTCGTACGGGGCACAGCGCTTTTGCCGAAGGCAACGCATCGTCGTACCACTTTACATAGAAGCGCTTCCAGCCGGCACGGAAGAAAGTGCGAAACCCCGCGTCATTGTGTTTCTCAGCCATCCGGATATAGCCCTCGTCAAACAGCTTGAGGGCTTCATCGCGGATGTCGGTCCAGCGCTCCACAAGAGGCTGCAACTCCGGAAACCCGGCAACGTCGATGTAAGGCCTGGGAGGCGTGGCCGAAAAGAAATACATCAGCGTGTTGTAGGGAGCCGTCAGCGTGGAATGGTCGAACAGCTGGCGGCGAAGCTTGAGACGCACGCGACCCCGCAACTGGACATAGGCTGCCGTCGACGCGAAGAGCAGCACGATCCAGAACCACAGAGACGTCAGCAGATGATGGCCGAAAAGACTCTGATACAGCATGCCAGGACCCGAACGTCCGCACCCTGCGCAGATCATGCAGCCGGAGTAACCGGGTTTCAAGTGCAGGCAGGAGGCACCTGCACCGCCTGTCGACGGCAGCCAGAAGCGCACCAGGTATGCAATACTCACAAGTTGCCGGTATCAACAAGACCTAAGCGACTTTTCACGGAGACAGCATGATTTCGAAGATTGTCCTGGCCACGCTGTTGTCATTCATCCTTACCACCGGCGCCGTGGCCGCTGATTCAAATCCCTCGACAAACAAGGCCATAGCCATCCAGGCCTTGACCGACTCTTCGGCTACAAGGACCTGTCGGCCATCGATCGCTATTTCGGGCCTCAGTACATCCAGCACAATACGGGCGTTGCCGATGGTCTCGATGCGTTGAAGGCACTTGCGGCCAGCGTGGCAAAGCGGCCTGACTTCAACATTACCGTCTACCGTGCCGTAGCGGATGGCGACATGGTGGTGGTGCATTCCGTTTATGAAGGCATCGCCCGCGCCGAAGGCAAGTCGATGGCAGCATTCGACCTCTTCCGTTTCAAGGATGGCCGCATTGTCGAGCACTGGGACGTCCTGATGCCGGTGGGTGCGCCGAATGTTTCCGGCCACAGCATCGTGGACGGCCCCGCCGCCGTCACCGACCTTAAAAAGACCGAAGCCAATCGCACCCTGGTGCGCAAAATGGTCGAGACAGTACTTGTCGGCAAGCAATTCGAGCGCGCCGGCGAGTTCCTCGATGCCAAACGCTACATTCAGCATAACCAGGTGCTTGGCGACGGCCTGGAAGCTTTCAATGCCGCAGTCGCGGAGTCGCGCAAGAGCGGCGCCGACACCTCATACAAGCCGCACCGCATCGTGGCGGAAGGCAATTTCGTGTTCGTCCAGTCGGAAGGCGCCTCAGGCGCCTGGCAGGTCTGTGATCTGTTCCGGCTGCATGACGGTAAAATCGTCGAGCACTGGGACGTCCTGGCACCCATCGCCCCGCGCGATCAATGGAAAAACAAGAACGGGCCGTTCTAGCAAAACCGGCTGCGCAATCGACTCGACTCTCGCCCCGGCCTCAGCGCGCAGCGACTATTAACGGTCCCCGGTCCTGTACTCGAAACCTATCCAGTATATGCGTGGCGTACCAGGCGACAGGAACCGCTCGATGGGTCCCGGGCCTGCTCCTGCCAAAGGGTCGCCGTCTGCATCGAATGCGTTCCGGTTTCTGGCGCCCAGCGTTGCATACCCTTCGTCGAAGACATTCTCCACTGTCGCGAACAGGCGCAGCTGTTCCGTGGCTTGCAAGCGAGCGCGTAAATTCACGACCACAAAGCCGGGAACCGGTGGCTGCAGATTGTGCTCGTCACCCCGCAGGTACTGACTCGATGACCAACGGACATCCGCTCCGACCACGAACCCGCGCGGGAACGAATACTCGCCGAGCAGCTTGACGGTATGTTGCGGAATCCCCGGCAGACGGTCGCCGGCCTGTACTTCGATGGTGGACGGCTCCGCTGGATCCGCGGCGTTCGACACCGGATTGAAGAGGCTTGTAGCGGCGGCAAACGTGGCGTTGACGAGCGAGTAGCTGGCGCGCCAGTCGAAGTTGCCAAGTTTGCCGGCGATACCTGCATCCAGGCCGCGGCGGCGCGTCGCCTCTACGTTGGCAAAAAAGCCCTGACTGTTGCCAACGGCGGTAAAGAGGATGTCGTTCTGGAGTTCGCTCGCGAAGGCGGTCAGGCGCCACGCGATGGACAGGGGCAGGACACCGCGCAAGCCGCCTTCCCAGGTCCTGACGACCACCGCTTTGAGCGGTGGGTCCGCCACAAAGCTGACCGGCAGCGAGCAGGGGGCATTTTCATCGGCACACGCGAGTTCCACGGCGGTCGGCGCCCGTGAGCCTTCGTTATAGTTCAGATAGCCATTGAAACCCGGGCTGAATGCGTAGGTAAAACCGATCGCGGGATTCAGGCGATGATATGAATGCCTGCCGTCGAGCTCCTCTTCCTCACCACTCAGGTCCTCAAGTTCGACATCCGCCCGATTGAATCGCAGCGATGCCGTCGCCTGCAGGCGAGGCGTCAGCGCAAGGGAGTCAAAGACGTACAAGCCGTAGTACTCGTTGGTGCCCTCTACGTGTGTATCCAGCTCGAACTCACCCTCGCCGACTGTGCCGCGATCGGCGGTGAACTCTGCGTCCTGCTGTGACTGCTGGAAGCGCGCGCGCCCGCGATCCCAACTCACGCCGACCGTGAGCTGATTCGGTTTGCCCGCAATGGGGGAATCGAAATCGAGCTGGAGCGTGGCGCCGATCGTACGTTGCGCAGTCTGCGTGCTGCGATTTTCGGCTTCGTAGGCATCGTCGCCGGGATCCGTTGGCGTCCCCCCGTCATTGAATTCGGCATCCCCGTTGAAAGTTTCAATGTCGAGCTGACGCCAGTAGGCGCTGGCGGTCAGCGCCAGATCGTCGCGCAATTGTGTGCGATTTGTCAGGTTAAGAAAATCGAGCTGCGGTTGCGTCCTGTCCGGATAGGTATAGACCGCCTCGTATCGCTCGTCCAACAGGGACTCAGGCGCAAGTCCATTGCCGACCAGCGTATTGTCGGCCCGCGTGTAGCTCAAGGACCAGTTCGTAGACTCCCCGGTATAGCCGCCTTTCAGGAAAATCTGCTGCACTTCTGACGGCGAGTGATCACGCCAGCCGTCTTCTTTGTAGTAGCTCGCCGCCGCAAAGCCATCCCAGTTGCCGCGCGAGCCCCCAGCAGAAAAGTCCGCGTTCTTGCGCGCGAAGCTTCCGCCCGAGAGCGCGAGACTTGCCCCACTGTCGCCGCGCCCGGAACGGGTCCGCAATGACAACGCGCCACCAAGCGTGTTGAGGCCGAATACGGGATTCGAACCAGGGATCAGATCGATGCGCTCGATAGCGAGCGTCGGGATCAGGTCCCACAACACAGTGTCACCGAAGGATTCGTTGACGCGCACGCCGTCCACGAATACAGAGAGTCCGATCGGATTGCCGAGCAGAGGTGAAGCGGCGAAACCACGAAAGTTCAAGTCTGGCTGAAACGGATTCGACTGTGCCTCATTACGTGGTGATACCACTCATGGTTGCATCAGCCAGCTCGGCAATCGTACGTGGACGTCGCGTGCGGAGATCTTCCTGCGTCGCCGTCTGCACGTCGGCTGGATAGCGCTCTCGGGATACTTCGTGGCCCTCAAGCGGTGCAATGACGACGATCGTTGGCAGATCAGCAGCGACTGCAATCTGTGAAAACAGGAACCACGTGGCGCCAATCAGTCCTGCGCCGAGTCGATCGGCAGACCATTTTGCCGTCGAATTCGTCAAAGGCCTGCCACTCGAATTCGCTGCGAGATGAAAGTCAGTAGTACCCGAGCGTCTCGATCCCCGTCCCGGCCGTCCAGGTCATTGTGACTTTCGCCGTCGCGAGGTCGATGACCGAGACGGTGCCATCGCCGTGATTGGCAACCAGCGCGGTCTTGCCATCTGCCGAGAACGCGAATCCCATGGGATTGGCACCCACCTTGACGGTTCGCTGCGGCCCGCGCAGGTTTGCGGCGTCAAAGAGGGTGACCGTCGATCCGGCCATGGTCATCAGCGTGCGGCCATCGGGGGAATAGTAGGCCTTGTAAGCGCCGCCCGTCTGGTCCTTGAGCGGAATCCGGTCGATGACCTGGTCAGTGGCAGGGTCGATCACGATCACCACGGGATCCTTGAAATCCATGACGACAACACGAGCGCCATCGGGCGAGACAGCCACTCCCTGCGTGCCATTCGGAGCCGATATCCTTCCGACCAGCTTGCGTGCCTTGAGATCGATCACGCTGATGAACGGTTTGTCGTTCTTGTTGGTCACGTACATCTTGCTGCCGTCCGGCAGCATGCCGATCCAGTGACCGGTGCCTTCAGTATCGATGGCCGCGAGGATGGCCTTCTTCGCCGGGTCAATCACGAGCAGCTTGCGATCCAGGTCGCAAGCGGCGTAGATCAGTCCACTGTTGTCGATCTGGATACCATGCGGCGCTCGATAGGGCGCAATGTCGATGACATCAGCCACCGCCTGCTTCGCCATGTCGATGACATAGATGCGATGGTCAGGTTCCGGATTTTTGGCGTAGACACCGGCACCGTATATCGTCACATAGGCCCTTGAGTGGTCGGCGGTCAGCACAAAGTCGTGAGGGTTCTTTGGTACCGCGAAACTGGACAGTTCCTTGTAGGTGACCGGATCGACAAAGCGGATCTGGCCGCCGAGTTTGTCGATCAGCAGCAGGCCCTGCGTACCCGTCGGATGATTGAGGCTCTTTCCGGATGCGGTGACCGCAAGGCTGGCCAGCAACAGCACAGCGAGTTGGCGCAGCAACATGGTATTTCCCCGTTGATTATGCTGTTGTAATCGTAACTCATCGCACTGCCGGGCGACAGGCCAATATGGCCGGAATCCTGACGCCGGTCAGAGCTTGACCATCACGTGCCGCACGACGGTGTAGTCCTCAAGCGCGTACGACGACAGGTCCTTGCCATAGCCGGAGCGCTTCAAACCGCCATGCGGCATTTCACTGACGAGCATGAAATGCGTGTTGATCCACGTACAGCCATATTGCAAACGCGCCGCAACATTCATGGCCTTGCCGACGTCCTGCGTCCACACCGATGACGCCAGGCCGTAGTCGGAATCGTTGGCCCATTCAATCGCATCGGCCGGGTCCTTGAAGCGCGTGACCGAGACAACGGGCCCGAACACTTCCTTGCGGACGATCTCATCACTTTGTCTTGCGCCCGCCACGATTGTTGGCTCGAAGAAGAAGCCGCCGCCCGAGCGCACCTTGCCACCGGTCGTGATCTCAATGTGCTTCTTGTCGCCGGCACGCTCGATGAAACCCGCGACCCGTGCACGCTGTTTCGCACTGATCAACGGGCCCATCTCGACCCCTTCCTCGTTCTGGGTGCCCACCTTGATGCTGGCAGCGGCCAACGTCAGATCGGCCACGAGCTTGTCGTAGATTTTCGCGCCAGCGTAGATTCTGCATGCGGCCGTGCAGTCCTGGCCGGCGTTGTAGAAGCCGAAAGTCCGCACACCACTGACCACCGCCTCGATATCGGCATCGTCAAAGACGATGACGGGCGCCTTCCCGCCCAGCTCAAGGTGAGTGCGCTTCGCTCCTTTGGAGGCGGCCAGCAAGACCTTCTCGCCGGTGCCGACGTCACCAGTCAACGAGATCATCGCAACTTTCGGCTGGGCGATCAGGAACGCACCTGCCGTGGCACCCCGTCCATAAATGACATTGACGACGCCCGGCGGAAACAGCTCGGCCATGATCGTCGCCAGTTTGAATGCAGTGAGTGGTGTCTGCTCCGATGGCTTGATGACGACAGTGTTGCCCCCCGCAAGCGCCGGCGCGAGCTTCCATGCAGCCATCATGAGCGGATAGTTCCACGGCGCGATGGACGCCACGACACCGATGGCATCGCGACGGATCATGCTCGTGAATCCCGGCAGATATTCTCCTGCTACGGCGCCGTGCTGGGTTCGGGCAGCACCCGCGAAAAAGCGGAACACGTCGGCGACGGCAGGAATTTCATCGCCGAGCACTGCGACATACGGCTTGCCGCAGTTCCGGGACTCGAGTCGCGCAAAGGTTTCCGCCTCTGCTTCGATTCGATCTGCCAGTTTCAGCAACAGCGTGGCGCGATCCTTGGGCACAGTCGCAGACCACGAAGGAAACGCCCTGGACGCAGCTTCAACCGCAGCGACGATCTGTTCCTCGCCCGCTTCCGGAATGCGCACCAGCGTCTTGCCCGATGCAGGATCCAGCACATCCTCGACGGCGCCGCTGCCAGCGACGAACTTGCCACCAATCAGCAGCTTGGTATCGAACTTGCGCGCGACAGCGGCTTGCTTCGCCATGGGATCCTCACTTCTTCAGGTTTTCTCATCACGTTTCTCATCTGGGGGCTTGGTCAGATGATAGGCCGCCAGAATCGGAGCCAAGGTTACGACCATTACGATAACCGCCACCACGTTGGTGACCGGACGTTCACGTGGCCTGAACAGTTCATTGAAGAACCAGATCGGCAACGTGCGGTCATGTCCTGCGGTAAACAGCGTCACGATGATTTCATCGAACGACAGTGCAAACGCGAGCATGCCGCCTGCCAGCAGGGCCGTTGCCATCTGGGGCAGAACGATCAGGCGAAAAGTCTGCCAGCCGCTGGCCCCGAGATCCATGGAAGCCTCCGTCCAGCTGCGAGGCAGTCGCCGCAGGCGCGCGACCACGTTGTTGTAGACGATGACGATACAGAACGTCGTATGACCGGCGACGATGGTCCAGAAACCGGGACTCAAGGTCACTGCCTTGATGGCAGCAAGCAAAGCAATGCCCGTCACTACACCCGGCAGCGCGATCGGCAGCACGAACAGCAGCGTGATGCTTTCTTTTCCCCGGAATCGACCTTGTGCCAGGGCCAGCGCGGCAAGCGAGCCAAAGATCATTGCAAACAGTGTCGCGAGCGCCGCGACCGACAGCGAAAGCCGCATGGCTTGCCAGATATCGGAGCGCGCCCAGGCCACCTCGAACCAGTGCAACGTGTAGCCCGGCAGCGGAAATTCGTAGGTACGGTCTTCCGTAGTGAAGGCGTAGAGAATAATGATCAGCACCGGCACGTGCATGAATGCCATACCCGCATAAGCGGCAATTCGGGCAGCGAGCGAAGGACGATTCCAGGCCGCCTCGAGTGAATTCCTAGAGCGCATCGAACGCTCCCGCCCGCTTGGCCAGCGACAGGTACATCATGATCAGCACGATCGGCACCACCGAAAACGCTGCCGCCAGAGGCACGTTCCCCGCGAGCCCCTGTTGCTGGTACACCATCATGCCGATGAAGTACCCCGGCGCACCGACAACGCTGGGAATGATGTAGTCCCCGAGCGTCAGCGAGAACGTGAACACGGAGCCGGCCGCGAGCCCCGGCAGCGCCAGCGGCAGGATGACATTGCGGAAAGTCTGCCGTGGCGTGGCGCCGAGATCTGCGGAAGCCTGGATCAGCGACGTCGGCACTCTTTCCAGCGCCGAGGCCAATGGCAGGATCATGTAGGGCAGCCACATGTAGACGAAGACGATGAACATCCCGAGATAGGAGGACGACAGCGACGGACCGCCGACACCAGGCAATTGCAGAGCCGTGTCCAGCAGGCCCTGCAGGCCGACGCTGCCAAGTGCCCAGCTCAGAATGCCCGACTTGGCCAGGATCAGTCGCCAGGCGTACACCTTGACCAGATAGCTCATCCACATGGGCAGCATGACGCCCACGTAAAAGAATGCCTTCGCACGCGGCGACGCGTAGCGCACCATGTAGTTGGCGATGGGAAAGGCAATGATCGCGCAGGCAATCGTGACGCAGACGGCCATCGTCAGCGTGCGCACGATGATGTCGATATTCGCCGGCTGCGTCAGCAGCTGTCGGTAAGTCGCGAGCGTCGGCTCGTAGATGATCTTCGCGGTGAACTCGTCGATGGCGTAGAAGCTCTGCGCGAGCAACGTAAACAACGAGCCGAGGTACACGGTACCAAACCACAGCAGCGGCGGCACCAGCAGCAGAAAAACCTTGAGCCCGGGCCGCTGGAACAGCACTCGTTGCAGCGGGGAGACCGCCGCAGTCATGACGAACGCCCCGCAGCCAGCGGCACAGCATCTTCTCTTGACCAGGTCAGGCGGACACGGTCCCCTGCGGCGGGTAGCGTCCCTGACGCGCTGTCCGCCAGCGATGCCGCAAACAACTCACCCGTATCCAGCTTGACCTGCCAGCGATTCGTAGCACCGTGGTACTGCACGTCGACGACCACGCCTTCGCACTGCATCGACCACGCAGGCGCTGCTTCACTGATTGACATGATCCGTATGTGCTCGGCACGGACTGCAAACGGCTGGTCGGCGCCACTCAATGTGCGGGCAAGCGTCCCCTCAGCGACATTGGCGCTGCCGACGAATCGTGCAACGAAAGTCGTCGCCGGGCGGCGATACAGTTCCCGCGGATTGCCCTGTTGTTCGATGCGCCCCAGGTTGAAGACGGCAACCCGGTCCGCCATCGACAATGCCTCACCCTGGTCGTGGGTAACGAACACGAACGTGATGCCGAGCCGCCGCTGCAGGTTCTTGAGTTCGATCTGCATTTCTTCGCGCAATTTCAGATCGAGAGCGCCCAATGGTTCATCGAGCAGCAGCACACGGGGTTGATTGATCAATGCACGCGCCAGCGCGACGCGCTGCCGCTGTCCACCCGACAGTTGCGCGGGACTGCGTTTGGCCATGCCCGCAAGCTGTACCAGTTCGAGCATCTCGTGGGCACGACGCTCCTGATCGACCTTCGGCACGCCGCGCACGCGCAGGCCGTACGCCACGTTCGCGAGGACGCTCATATGCGGAAACAACGCGTAGTCCTGAAACACTGTATTGACGTCGCGCGCGTAGGGCGGGACTGACCGTCACGTCATTGCCGTCGAGCAGCACCCGGCCCGCATCAGGGGATTCGAAGCCCGCAATGAGCCTCAGGCAGGTAGTCTTGCCGGAACCCGATGGGCCCAGCATCGCAAAGAACTCGCCGGGTTCGATGGTGAAGGACACATCGTCGACGGCGCGGACCGAACCATAGGCGCGCGTGACTCCCTGAAACTCGATCGCTGCCGTCATGACGTCTGTTGCCGCCACCCTGCAACCGAAACTTCGGTTGCAGGGTGGGTCGGGCTCTATTTGTCTTTAGTGCAGCGTCACCTGCCACCCATGATGGCGACGTAGTCGGTACTCCAGCGGCTGTAAGGCACGCACATGCCGCCTTGCGACGCGCAGTTGGCTTCCGGTGTTCTCCAGAAGTGGATCTTCTCGAAGTTGTCGATGCCGTTGGTCCTGCAACCCTCGGGACCTAGCAGCGCATGGTTTTCGCAGGCAGCGGGAACGACCGGTACCGAACCGAACCAGGCAGCAACATCGCCCTGCACTTTCGGAGTCAGCGACCATTCCATCCACTTGTACGCGCAATTGGGATGGGCGGCGGCGCTGTGCATCATCGTGGTATCCGCCCAACCAGTGGCCCCTTCCACCGGCACCGTGCTGGCGATGGGCTGCTTGTTGGCCACGAGCGTATTCACCTGGAAGGGCCATGAGCCGGAAGCCACGACACCTTCGTTGGTGAAGTCCTGCACCTGCACGTTGGCGTCATGCCAGTAGCGCTGCACCAGCGGATGCTGGACACGCAGCACTTCGATGGCCGCAGTGTATTGCGCCTCGTTCAATTCGTAAGGATTCGTGATGCCGAGCTCAGGCTTCTTGGTCATCAGGTACAACGCGGCATCCGCGATGTGGATGGGGCCGTCGTAGGCCTGCACGCGACCCTTGTTGGCCTTGCCGTCCGGCAGCTTTTGCGGCTCGAACACGACTGACCACGAAGTCGGCGCCGTCTTGAAGACCTTCGTGTTGTACATCAGCACATTGGGTCCCCACTGATAGGGAACACCATAGTGCTTGCCATCGACGGTATGCCACGTTGCTTCCTGCAACCGGGCATCGACGGTGCTGTAGCTCGGCACGAGACTGGTTTCAATCGCCTTGACCGTGCCGCCGCGAATCAACCGCACCGACGCATCGCCCGAGGCCGTCACCAGATCGTAGCCGCCCTGGGTCATCAGCGTGACCATCTCGTCGGAGGTTCCCGCCGTCTTGACGTTGACCTTGCAGCCGGAATCCGCTTCGAACTGCGTCACCCAGTCATAGCCCTTGTCCGTTTCGCCGCGCTCGATGTAGCCAGGCCACGCGACGATATCCACCTGTCCTTCGAGTGCCCCTAAAGTCGGCACAGCTGGAGCGGCCGCTTCGGGTGGGGGCGCTTCCGCCTGCTTGCCGCAGGCCACGACAATCAGTGCCATGGATGCCATCAGCGAGGTGCGCTTCATCAAGGACGCAATATTCATGAGTGTTCTCCCAGTCACGCTTGTTTTTGGTGGGGTGCGGTATCAGTTAAGTCTACTCCTCGAACCACGACTTGACCCTGCGGAAAGTCTGCACCAATACTGGGCGCAAATGAAACGGATGCCACCCTCCATTTACGTCGCGATGATCGCCCTGCTGGTGTCCGTGGGGTTTGCCCGCGGCCTCGAGGCGGCGGCGGCGGAACGCGCGGCCCCAAAACCTTCCCGCTATACGTTTTCCTGGCCTCTTTCCACAGATCCGGGACTCGCGCCCCGGGGTGGTTCGACGCGCGGACCGGAAATCACTCTGGATCCTGGCCCTTCGCCTGCCTGGAAGGCCTTGCAGGAGCCGGGCCTGAGCGACTTCGAGCGCGATCGCCGTGCCGTCCTGGCCATGGCGGGCGGCTATCGCGTCGCGTTCGACTTCCTCGAAGTGGCGGACTATCGCGCAGAACCAAAACGCGACCGGCCGTACCAGTCATGGGGGACGGAGTACGTGTATGTCGCCGCTGACCGCGGCACCTTCATCAGCCTGCAGCATCTCCTGGTCATGCGGATCATCGATCGCGACGGCAAGATCACCGAGCCTTTCGTGACCAAGCACTGGCGACAGGACTGGACGTACCAGGATGCCAATGTGGTCGAATACACCGGCATCAACCGCTGGCAGAGACGAGCGCTGCCAGCTGATCAGGTCAAGGGCACCTGGAGCCAGGCGGTTTACCAGGTGGACGACTCTCCACGGTACGAAAGCACGGGTCGCTGGGAACACGCGCCAGGTGCATCGACATGGATCAGCGGCGAAACGTGGCGACCGCTCCCTCGTCGCGAATGGTCGGTGCGCAAGGACTACAACGTATTGATCGGCACCAATCGGCACACCGTCGTCGCATCGGGTTGGCTGCAGGAAGAAAACAACCTCAAGGGCGTGCTGACTGCCTCGGGTTCGCTTGACGCGAATCAGCCCTGGCTCGCCCGTGAGTACGGCGTCGCGCGTTATGAGCGGATTCGCGACTACGACTTCTCCGCCGGGGATGCCTACTTCGAACGCACTCGCAGTTTCTGGGACGCGGTTCGCGCCGCCTGGGACCGGCGCTTCGCAGTCACTCCGGCGATCACGCTGGTGGCGGCGGTGGATCAGGCCGATCTCTATGTACCCTTTTTTGAACGGGCCGATGCGCTCGCGAAGAACGGCAGGACGGAGAATGTCGATCCACAGGAACAAGGCGCATTCATCGAACGCACGCTCGATGCCATGATCGTGAGAGATCCACCCCCACGGCCATCCCCGCCCTAAAGGCGACTATCGACGCCAGACGCGTATGCATGATGAATCATGCTGTGCGCAATTTCGCGTTCTCCCATGATCACCGTGGTCGCACCTTGCGCGTTCAGGTGCTCGACTTCCGCATCCGAATGCGCCCTCGCAATGATGTCCAGGGACGGATTCATCCCGCGCGCAAAGCCGACGATCTGCCCGGCCTCAAAGGCGTCGGGAATGGCGACGAACAGTCGACTCGCCTGGGCAACGTTTCCCGCCTCCAGCAGCTCCCGCGTCGCTGCATTGCCGATGATGGCGTCGATGCCCTCGCGCCTCAGGTGCTCTACTCGCCGGTCCGCAAACTCGATCACGACAAAAGGTTGCTTGCGCTGCTTGAGTGCATCGACCACAAGGCTGCCAACACGCCCGTACCCGATGACGACAGCGTGTCCAGCCAGTCCGGAATGGTGGGGGACCTGTGCTTCCTTGCCGATGGCCGGCGCCGCGGGTTCCGGATGCTTGCCGAAGCGGGCCAGCAACCAGTCGTTGATCGTGAAGATGAAGGGATTGAGGACGATCGACAGAATGGCGCCCGCCAGCACCAGATCGCGCCCTGTTTCCGGCAATAACCCAAGTGAAACGCCGAGACCGGCCAGGATGAATGAGAACTCGCCGATCTGCGCGAGGCTGGCCGAGATCGTAAAGGCCGTGCTGAGCGGATGCCTGAACGCAAGTGCAATCAGGAAGGCCACCGCGGATTTGCCGATCAGGATGATGAACAGCACACCCGCCACAGCGAGGGGCTGCATGACGACGATCATCGGGTTGAACAACATGCCAACCGAGACGAAAAACAGCACCGCGAAGGCATCCCTTAGCGGCAATGACTCTTCGGCCGCCTCGTGCGCCAGTTCCGACTCATTGAGCACCATGCCGGCGAAAAATGCTCCGAGGGCAAAGGACACGCCGAACAGCTGGGCCGCTCCGAAGGCCACGCCCAACGCGACGACGAGCACCGAAAGCCTGAACAATTCCCGCGACCCGTAGCGAACGGTGTATTGCAGGATCCAGGGAATGACGCGGCGGCCGACGAGCATCATCAGCGCCACAAAGGCGACGACCTTGCCCAGCGTCCAGCCCAGCGCCACAAGCACATCGCTCGCCGCCAGCTGCGGCTGGCCACTGGCTCCGGGTGCCAGCAGTTCACCCACCGGCGGCAACAGCACGAGCACCAGCACCATGGCCAGGTCTTCGACGATGAGCCAACCCACCGCGATCCGACCCCGCTCCGTATCGACAAGCCGCCGCTCCTCCAATGCTCTCAGCAGGACGACGGTACTCGCGACCGACAGCGCGAGGCCGAGAACGAGACCGCTGTACAAAGGCCAGCCGAGCAGTATCCCGAGCCCGACGCCCATCAGCGTCGCAGCAACAATCTGCGCGATGGCGCCCGGCACGGCGATGGTGCGGACAGACAGCAGGTCCTTGAAGGAAAAGTGCAGCCCGACACCGAACATCAGCAGGATGACGCCGAGTTCGGCGAGTTCAGTCGCCAGCGCGCCGTCTGCGACATAGCCCGGAGTGAAAGGGCCCACCGCCACGCCGGCGAGCAGGTAACCGGCAAGCGGTGACAGGCGCAGGCGCGCGGCGATCGTGCCGAAGACGAAGGCCAGACTTAAGCCGATGACAATCGTCGCGATGAGTGGAGTAGTAGCGTGTGGCATTACCCACAAGTTTTTAACACAGCCAGCCCGGCGGCGTCCCTGTCGTTTCGGTTAACGTCCTTCGCCGCATTTCCTGTCGCTGTGTGACCCAGCGCACACACGGTACGGTGGACCTGCCCGACCTCTTGTCAACGCCGATCTCGGTCCCGCGTTCCTACTCTCAAGTACACGATTTATTGCACTGGAATACGGAACCAAAAGCAGGAGTCAGGTCTCATGATCCTCAAGTTGAACCTCAAGCAGATTGCAACCGCCTCGGCACTGGGGCTGGTTCTGGTGATGAACGCGACTGCCGCCGAGGCCGCACGCCGTGCGCCACCACGCGACCGACCATCCGGTCAGTGGACGCGCCATACCGAAGGTCAGCGCACCGAGAACGGTCGGGAGTCGCATAGCACGCTGACCAATCGCAACGGCAAACAGGCGACCCGCGACGTCAGCGTCGAGCGCGACGCGGAAGCCGGAATTCGCAATCGTACGGTGGTCAATACCGGTCCGAATGGCGGCCAGCGCACGCTGGAAGATACCGTCCAGCGAACAGAGAATGGCTTCACGCGCGACCAGACAGTGACGAGGGCAAACGGTTCGACGGCTTCGCGCAGTACCGAAGTCGTCAACGATCGCGACAATGGCACCCGGACCCGTGATGTGGTGATCACCGGTACGAACGGCGCTCAAGCGACGAACAGCATCATCACCCAGCGCACGGAGACAGGCTATACGCGCTCGTCAACTGCAACGGGGCCAAACGGCCGGGAGGCCACTCGCAACGTCACCGCTACATTCGATCCGGCGACTGGCACCTTCACGAAGGACATCACCGTCAATGGCGGAGCACACGCACCGTAACCGGGCACTCGCGGCATTGAATCGAATCCCCCTCAATCCCGCAGCTCAGGGCCCGGATCATGAATCCGGGCCTTTCTTATTTTGCGTGCAGATGCGATGTCGCATGGCTATCGAGCGGATTGCCTTTACGCCCACCCTTTGACTGCGGCAGTTCGCCGAGCGCGCCGCCAATCAACAGCTGGGCGGTTTCGATGCATCGCGTCACCAGCGCCGTCGCGCCTTCGTGCAGCAGCGTTGAGTTCTGCACATACCGCATGTTGTTCTCCATGTCTTCCGCACTCCAGCCGCGCGTATGGGCAATGTACGGGAAAGACGGAAACTGGCACCCCACTTCCGCAAAGAATCCCAGCATCTGGCCGGCGACGGCCTGTACACCGTCCTGGCCACCCGTGATGATGAAGCCGGCCACCTTGTTGGCCATCAGCCGCTTGTTGCTGATCGTGATCTGGTTCTGCACGCAGTTCAGGCGCTCGATCATCTTGTAGTAAAGGCTGCTGGCAGCTCCCCAGCGAATCGGCGTGGCCACGACGATGACATCGGCCCAGTGAACGAGTCCCTCGTAGACGCGTTCCATCTGGTCATTGGCGTCCATGGTCGTGATGGAACAAGGCCAGGTGCACGCCCTTGCCGACTTCGAATAGAACCCTTCGCACGCCCGGAAACTGAGATCACGTACGCGCAACAACCGAGTGTCGCAGGCCAACGCGCTGCTGCCATGCCTGAGCGCCGCTTCGAGCAGATCTTCGGACGTGCTGTAGCGGGGATGATCCGCAGTCATGCTGGTGGTGGACAGGCCGAGCACTCGCACCGGCCCCGGTGCCCGCACGGGATCGCGGGCAAGTTCATGTGGCGGGTGCGGCAGGTGGCTGCGTTTTGCAAACGGCTCCTTGTGCACCAGCACCCGGCCCTGTTCCACTTTGACCTCGTGGGCAGGCACAGCATCCTTCTCGTATCCCGGTTCGCCGAGGCCACTGATGCGATGGAACTTCCAGTAGTGCCAGGGGCAGACGATGTAATCGCCATCGAGTCGTCCTTCCCCGAGCGGACCGCCCAGATGGTTGCAGCGGTTGGATACGGCACCGAACCGGCCCTCCTTGAAACTCAGTGCGATGGGCGTATTGCCGATGGCTAACGCTTGCAGCGGCCGCTGTGCCAGCTCCGTCTCGGCACCGACATCAATCCAGTCTGTAGCAGTCATGGGTCCCTACCGTGTCGCAACGGAAAATGCATTCAGGTGGTGCTGTCATGCGTAAATTTTACGCGCAGTATGCACTGGCTGGCGCAGCTACGGGCCGTGTGGAATGATGGCTGCCCGGATCCGCTTTCCCCGAAGGAGTGCCACCATGAGCAAGAAGTTCTACGGCTGCGCGACGGCAGTGTTGATACTGCTACCTCTCATGGGCGATTCCGCCGAGCAGCTCAACGTGAAGCTGGGACTGTGGGAGATCACCACCGAGACGCAGATGTCCGGAGTCCCCACCCTGCCCAAGTCGGTCCTCGACAAGATGACGCCCGAGCAACAAACGGCCATGCAGGCAGTGTTGCAGGCGCAAGCAGGCAAGGGACCTCTGCGCGACACCACTCAGGAATGCCTGACGCAAAAGGACCTTGAAGAGCCCTTCAACACCGACGATCTCGAAGGGTGCAAACGTACGATCACGACCAATTCCCGTACCCAGAAAGAATTCCGCCTCGTCTGTACCGGCGAGCGCAAGGGCTCCGGTTTCTTCAAGGTCAATACGCCGACCCCCGAAACCATGACAGGCGACCTGGAGTTGACGGTGGGCGAGAATGCTTCGCCTGTGGTCATCAAGTCGAAGATGAAGGGCAAGTGGCTGAGCGCGGATTGCGGCGATGAGGCCGACGATCGCGAGTAATCACACCGCCACCGAAGCAATGCGGGCGCGCAGCGCCTCGTCAGGCAAGCGTCCGAGACCCGCGCGCATGTTGTCCTTGAGATGACTCACGCGCGACGTCGCCGGAATGGCGCACGTGACAGCGGGATGTGAGACGACGAACTTGAGCAGCAGCTGCGCCCAGCTGTCGCAGTCGATCTCGGCAGCCCACGGTGGCAGGGGCTGGTTTCGCAACCGCTGCAACAGGTTCCCGCCGGCAAAGGGTCGATTCGCGATCACGGCAATCCCTTTATCCTTCGCGAGGGCCAACAAGCCGCTCTCCGCCTCGCGTTCGCCGACGGAGTAGTTGATCTGGACGAAATCAACCGGACGCGACCTCAGCACTTTGGCGACATCGTCGTGCGCACTGGCAGTGTAGTGCGTGACGCCCACGTACCTCACCCGGCCCATACGCTTCCACTCCTGTAGCGTGGCAAGATGCCTGTCGACATCAACCAGGTTGTGGACCTGCATCAGATCAAGCGTCTTCACCTTCAGTCGGCTCATGGACGTTTCCATTTGCCGGATGCCCTGCTCCTTGCCGCTCGTCCAGACCTTCGTCGCGACGAACAGCTGTTCGCGCAGATGCAATTCATCCGTCAGATCCCCGACGACGGACTCTGACTTCCCGTACATGGGCGACGAATCCACCAGCCGGCCTCCCAGGCTCGCAAAGGTGCCGAGGACATCGCGCAACGGCGCACGTTCGGCTGCATCGGAACCCACATCGAAGGTTTGCCAGGTACCCATGCCGATGACCGGAATGGCCTCACCCGTGGCGGGGATCATTCTGGTGATCATCTGGGGCTCCAGAGCAGTCACTGGCAGTGGACGCAGCACTGCCGCGCCCGCAGCGAGCTGAAGAAAAGTACGGCGATCAATCGATTGCACTCGAAAGTCCTGCTCAAGTTTGACCCAAGTTTATGGGAAACCCGCATGAACTGCCGTAACTGTAACGAATTGCAGCAAAAGCTTTGCACTCCTTGACTTGAATCCCCGGAGCAAAGCGTCAACGCTAGGGTCTATTGAAGCGTTACCTGTTCCGTAACCAATGGAATCCGGATGCCCTTCAGGAGGCACATCATGACGACGATTTTGCAGAAATTTTCCCTTGCCGCCGGGGCCACGGCATTGCTGGCACTCGGCACAGTGGCGATTGCCGCAGAACAACGTGGGCCGGCAGATACCAACAAGGATGGCGCGCTCGACTTCGCAGAAATGCAGGCGCGGCGCGGCGACCTGACGATCGAGCAGTTCAACGCGATGGACAAGGACCACAACGGCCTGTTGAACCGCGAGGAGCTGCGAGCCGCGGCACAGCAGCGCATGCAGGCGCGCGCGGAGGAACGCTTCAAGAAGCTCGACACCAATGGTGACGGCGGCTTGACGCAACAGGAACTGAATGCCGGGCGCGAGAAGGCGGAGGCCGAGCGCTTCAAGAAGCTGGATACCGACGGCGACGGCAAACTGAGCGAGGCGGAGATGAAAGCGGGCAGACAGAACTTTGGTGAGCGAGGCGGACGAATGGGCCCTGGCGATCACCGTGGACCTGGGCCGCATCCTGGTGGTCCGCCCCCCACTCCGAACGGCGCCTGATCCAAGCTATCTATCTACGGATTCCCCCCTCCAGGGCCGGCTTGCCGGCCCTTTTTTATGCTGTCGCCTGTCTATACTTGCGGCATCTAAATCGGGGGTACGACGATGAGCATCAGGATGGCCGTGATCAATGGGGTCGCCACGCTTGAAATGGCGCGCGCCGAAAAGAAGAACGCGCTGAACCTCGCGATGTATCAGGATCTCGCGTCGGGCCTGCGCACAGCCGATGCAGACCCCGCTGTCCGCGCCATCCTGTTGACAGGCCAACCCGGCATCTTCACGTCGGGGAACGATCTGGAAGATTTCATGAGCCGCCCGCCGCTCGGCGCGGACTCCCCTATCCTGGCGTTCATGCACGCGTTACTCGACTGCGAAAAGCCCGTGGTCGCCGCCGTGACCGGAGCAGCCATCGGCATTGGCACGACCATGCTGCTGCATTGCGACCTGGTCTATGTCTCCGATGAAGCCCGCCTCGCCATGCCGTTCACGAGCTTGGGATTAGTGGCCGAATTCGCATCGAGCCTGATCGTTCCACAGTTGATGGGCCGGGCAAGAGCAGCCGAGAAACTGCTGCTGGGCGATCCGTTCACGGGCGCCGAAGCTGTCGAATGCGGTATCGCCAATGCCGTGCTGCCGCCTGATGAAGTGCTGCGCCACGCCCGCCGGATGGCCGAGCGCTTCAATACCCTGCCTCCCGGTGCCGTCCGTGATACCAAGAAGTTGCTGACGCAGGCCGGACGCCAGGCGATCAAGGACGCCATAGCCGCCGAAAGTTCTGTCTTCGCCCAACGCGTCCGCAGCCCCGAGGCCGTCGAGGCATTTCAGGCCTTCTTCCAGAAGCGCCCGCCGGATTTTTCGAAGTTCAGCTAAGCCCTGACTTACTAAAATATCAACCCCATTAAGTCAGAACCGCAGGACAATTCCCCCCGCTCGATGGCATAGTCGAGGCGCAAGAAAAACAACTGCCATTGATGGCGGGGTGGGACTGTGGGGATACGAAGAATTGCTCGGGCCGTCTTGGTGGCCGGGATGCTGTGGTGCCCGCTTGAGGGGATGGCGCAGGCAGAGGACTTTCGCATTGTGTATGCGGAAAAGATTGCGCTGCAAAGGGTTATTTCCCCACAGAATCCAGAAAACTCGGCGCCCCGAGCGCCGTTCATGCTTGCATTCACTGCCTACGGCCGACGTTTCGAACTGGAACTGGAGTCCCACAACAAACTTCTGTCCAATCTGCCAGCTAGGCAGCGCAAGGCGCTAGCTGGCTATCTTATGCTTCGCGGCAAGGTCGCTGGTATACCGGCTTCCTGGGCACGCATTACTCGCACCCCTACTGGTGACTACGGTGCCATCTGGGATGGGAAAGACCTCTTCACCATTGCCCCAGCCAGCACCGTCAAACACGCCCTCACATCAGTCATCCCATCAAATCCGACGGATTCGTTCATATACAGGTCGTCCGATACGAATTCAATTGCGGGGCAGGGCTACTGCACAGTCGTGGAACCCGAGAGCAACAAGACCAGCTCCAGTTCGGTGGGATTGTCCTATAAAGCGCTCGTCGAGGAACTGCAGGTGAGCTTGGCGGCAACGGATCTCCGCGGACAAATCGAGATTGCCCTTATCGGCGACAACGAGTTCGTCAACGCCAATGCGGCAGACCCCCAAGGAGCGATGCTCGCGCGGCTCAACTTGGTTGACGAGATTTTCAGCGAGCAGGTTGGGATTACTGTCATCGCTACGGAACTGCAACCCATCTCTGGATCTGCGGATCCTTTCAACACTACCGTCCCTTCCACTTTACTCGAACAACTCGCTGGCTATCGGGATACCACTCCTGCAATACGGTCGCGAGGTCTGGCCCATCTTTTGACAGGGACTGACTTGGATGGCAATACGGCTGGAATCGCGTATCGGGGTTCGCTGTGCGATCCGCGTTTCGGGGTCTCGCTAAGTGAGGCGAAAAATGGCGATGTCACAACTTCCGCCTTAGTCATGGCCCATGAACTGGGCCACAATTTCGGCGCACCGCACGATGGTGCTTCCGGGGCATGCGCTGCAACGACCCAGAACTACCTCATGGCGCCGATACTGAACGGAAGTTCGCAATTCTCGACTTGCAGCGTCGCCGAGATGGAACCCGAGATTTCCGCGGCGCACTGTATAGCTCCTGCGACGAGCTTTGCAGATGTCTCGATCACCAATTCTCCGGGCACTGCCCAAGGCATCGTTGATCAGCCCTTTCCTTTGACAATCGAAGTCACTGGAACAGGGACGCTAGCCGCAAGAAACGTGCGGATCCAGACCACCCTGCCCGCAAGTGTATGGTTGGTTCGTAACTTAACGCCCGCCTTTTTCTGTTCGGTCATCAACAGCACGCTTACCTGCCAGTTGGGTACCGTGCAGCCAGGAGAATCCCGACAGATCAATCTAGAGTTGGGCGGGCATCTAGTTGGTTCTTATAGCGGCTCGCTAAGCGTGACTTCTGACAATGATCGATACGCGGCGAACAATACCCAGAATATTTTATATACGATTGCTGACACCACCGATGGAAGCATTCAGTTCAACGCCACTGAATACAGTGGTGCTACCCGAATTCCCATGGATTTCGAGATGACAGTCCAGACCAAGGGTATGGAACCTGTGAGAAACGCTCAGGCAACCATCGGCTTCACTTCCACGTCCATGTCGATTGAGTCAATAACGAGCGAGGTGGGAACCTGCTCGATTATTGTAAACACGGCAAACTGCGTACTAGGCTCGCTTTCTCCCAACTCGACATTCTCAATTCGCATCCGGGCAAAAGCCGCCAGGGCAGAGAATATGGCGGTTGACGCCGGTTTCAGTGCTGACAATGAAAGCATCACCTGGAACAACCGTGCCCGCGTGAGCGTTTTTCTATCGCCGACCGTGGATGTGGCGCTTACAACGCAGCCAACCATCCCGCCAATTCTGCTTGGAAACTCATTCACAACAACTGCTGTGCTCAGTTCCGTCGGGACGCAGGCTGTGACTGGCCTGGCACTCCGAGTCGGAGAAGGCTTTGGCATAGCGCTGCAATCGGTTGTCCCTTCACAAGGGACCTGCACGCGGGACAACCTTGGGTATCTGTGTCAGATCGGTACCCTCCCCGCTGGCCAATCGGGAACGCTATCGATCACAGCCCGCGGGACCGAGGTTGGATCGTCCCTCTATGTTTTCACTCAGGTTGACGACAATGGTGTCGATGATCTGACCGGAAACAATTCGACTTACACGGAAATTGATGTTCGCCGACAACGTGATATTGAGATAGCAGGGCCCACCTATGCATGGGGCTACGACGCTTCGCCATTTATAGCAACCATTCCGGTCGCCTCTATCGGCTTGAGCGCTGTGCAGAATGCTGTCTTCACGGCAACGGTACCCCCTCCATTTACAGTGCATGCCGCTTCGCTTGGAGGGGCTTCCTGCCAGATCTCAGACCGCAGCGTAACCTGCGTTGCTGCTTCTGTTGCCGCCGGTTATCGCGGCAATCTCTTGCTCACTTTAGAATCACCACAGACAGGTCTGTTCTCGGGAACAGTGTCTGTCGCAGCAAGCAATGACGGTTTTACTGGAAACAACTCCGTTTCCTTCAATACTGAGGTATTTCCCTATATTGATACCGCAATTGAACTCCCTTCGCCACCTGCGAGCGTCACAGTGGGCGAAATCTTCACCCTGCAGTTCAGAATCAAGCAGAACAGGAACGCGGCTAGCGTGTACTTTACCGCCAATTGGGATACGTATGCGGAACTCGTTTCGTACGACGCTCCATTCTCCTTTTGCGACACCAGCCACGACGATTACTTCCGTTGTGACGGGATAGTCCTGCAGCCCTACAGCAGCACGCTTGTAACACTTAACATGCGCGCTAAACGTCGTATGCAGTTAACCGTCAGAGCTGGGGCACATACGCAATCTGACCACGCCTATAGTAATGACGAAGTCAGCTTTATCACTTTCGCCGACCGACAGGGTGATGCGTCTATTCAGGCATCTGGTGCCAGTGCTTCTGCGCAGCCAGGCCAGGTATTTTCGCCTCCGACACTGACAGTCGTGGCGTCGAGGTCAATAGACGAAGCCACAATTGAACTGGATATTGCTAATGACCTTGTAGCCAGGTTGGAGAATGTAGCTATTTCCGGCGATGGCTCCTGTGCGTTCGTACTTGCTAATCGAGCGCAATGCAGCCTGGGCACGGTCGAAGGCGGAGTGGCCCGAAACATCACCTTACAGCTCAAGGCGAATGCTGCAGGCAATACCATGGCAACCTACAAGTTGATATCGCCTAACGACACCAATGCTTCCAACAATACTGGCTCGATAGAGATCAGCGTAACCGCGCCGGTTGGGAGTACACCCTCTCCAACTCCGACTCCAGCGCCGACGCCTCCGTCGGCCACCGGTGGTGGCGGCGGCAAGATTGAAGTTCCGTTCCTGTTCGCGCTGCTGATGATCGTGCTGTGTCGGCGCAAGCAATTCTCTGCTTATTGCTAGCTATAAAATGCCAAGGCATGAGGACCTTGCGGCTCTCGTGCCTTGAGATCGTTTCCTCGATCAACTGTCAGGTGGCGAAGTACCCGCAGACCGACTTCGCTTCGAGGAACTCCTCGATGCCGAACATGCCGAATTCGCGGCCGTTACCTGAACACTTGTAACCGCCGAAGGGTGCGGCAAAGTCGTGGCGGGCGCCGTTCAGCCGGACCTGGCCGGTGCGCATGCGCCTGGCCACCTTGCGGGCGCGATCGATATCCTTCGACACGACGAAGCCGGACAGACCGTACTGCGAGTCGTTGGCGATGCGGATCGCTTCCTCTTCGTCCTTGTAAGGAATGATGACGAGCACGGGCCCGAAGATTTCTTCCTGCGCAATGGCCATATCGTTGCGGACATTTGCGAAGATGGTTGGCCTCACGAAGTACCCGCTCTCAAGCCCTGCAGGTGAGCCAGTACCACCGGCAACCAGTGTTGCGCCCTCCTCGATGCCCTTCTTTATATAGCCCTGCACCCGCTCGAACTGGTTCCTGCTGACCAGCGGGCCGACCTTCACGCCTTCCTTGAGTGGATCGCCGACGACGGTGGCTTCCGCGGACGCCTTGGCGAGACGCACCACTTCGTCGTGCAGATGCTCCGGCACCAGCATGCGCGAGGGGCAGGCGCACGCCTGACCTGAATTCATGAAGCACGCCTGCACGCCTGCGGGCACGAAGGTCGCAAGATCCGCATCGTCGAGCAGGATGTTGGCGGACTTGCCACCCAGCTCCTGCGCCACGCGCTTGACGGTGAGCGCCGCATTGCGCGCGACTTCGATACCAGCACGCGTGGAACCGGTGAACGACACCATGTCGACATCCGGATGCACGCTCATCGCAGTGCCGACCGTCGGACCATCACCATCGATCAGATTGAACACACCCGGCGGGAGGCCTGCGGCATCGATGACTTCAGCGAAAACATGCGCGTTCAGCGGCGCGATTTCACTGGGCTTCAACACCATCGTGCAACCGGCGGCGATCGCGGCGGCGACCTTGCAGCCGATCTGATGCAAAGGCCAGTTCCACGGCGTGATCAACGCGCAGACGCCGACCGGCTCGCGACGCACAAGCGATGTGCCAAGTTGATACTCGAACCTGTACGTCTTCAAGACGTCGATGGCAGTGGTGAAGTGAGCCAGACCGAGCGGCACTTGCGCATCGCGCGCGAGCCAGGCCGGAGCGCCCATTTCCGAAGTTACCGCATTGGCAAGGTCGGCCGCTCTAGCGCGTGTACGCAGCAACGATGCGTTCGAGAATGGCAATTCGTTCTTCGGTCGTGGTCTGGGAGAACGTCTCAAATGCCGCTTTGGCGGCCGCAACAGCGCGGTCCACATCCACCTTGCTGCCGAGCGAAATCTGCTGCGATCACCTTGCCGGTAGCCGGATTTTCGACATTGAACGGATGGGCAACGGCGGGCGGTGTCCACTTGCCGTTGATATAGAACAGTTTTGTGTCGATCATTCAGGGAACCCGGGAGGTTGGTAAACCGCCATGATAGCAATGGCGTCAAGCGGCGACAGGAAGCGAAGGTCGCCCGAGTGATGCGGAAGGACTCCGTGCAGTGATGCTCGCCAAAGCAATTCAGGCCAGCGGAATGCGGAACCGCAGACTCTCACCGCCACCATAGGCGGGGTCCTTGGTGAAGCGCTCAGCGAGGTAGCCACCATTGGCGGTAATGACTTTGTGCGATGCGGCGTTGCCGGGATCCGACGCGATCTCGAGGTAGTCGAGCCCTTCCTTCCTCGCTTCGGGCAACAGCAGCCCCAGCCCTTGCGTCGCGTAGCCGCTGCCTTGCTTCCAGGGGACCACCGAGTACCCGACATGTCCAAGGCACCACGATGGCAACGTCGACGTTCCGCTCTGCCAACGGAAATTGATGACGCCGCAGAACCCCCCATCCCAGATCCAGCGCACATAACCAGGCAATCGCGGGTGAAGGGAGCCATCGGGTAACTTGATCGCCGGCCCTTTGGCTTCCCGGTCAACCAGATGTTCGACGAACCCGCGCGGATCCCGAACTATCCACTCAAGGTGCTCGCGGGTGACCGCCTCCAGCCGCACGTTGTCCGGCGACCAGCCTCGGTGAAGCGCGTCGACGTAACTCGGCAGAGCATCGAGGGAGGGCCAGATGAGTTCCATTGCTGTCGAATCTTAACCGTCCAGTGACTACCGGCCAACCGGGGCGACCTGTTACGCTTCGGCAGTCTTTACAAGGACATCACCGCGGGTGAAATCGTATGAACGGCAAATCGCAGCAGCCAGTTGAATCCATTTCCCGGCGCGATTTTCTGACCAGTGCCGTGGTTGTCGGCGGGGGCTTGATGCTCTCAGCCCGATTGCCAGCCCAGGAAGGCGGCCCACCGAGACCGGCAGGTCCGCCGCCGGCGCCGCGCCAGCCATCAGCGTTCCTGCAGATTGCGGCAAATGGCGCCATCACGATCACTACGCCCGCGGTCGAGATGGGCCAGGGCGGGCATACCGGCATGCCAATGATCATCATGGAAGAACTGGGGGGCGACTGGAGCAAGTTGGTTGTGCAGGACGCGCCCGCGGCCGCCATCTACAACAACCCGGTTTTCGGCCAGCAAACTACGGTCGGCAGCTTCTCGGTGCGCGGCTGGTACACCGAGCTGCGCCGAATTGGAGCGGCGGCGCGCGAAATGCTGGTGGCCGCTGCCGCGAAGGAATGGAACGTACCCGCCAGCGAGTGCAAGGCCGCCAACAGCATCATTACTCACACGCCAAGTGGACGCACGCGCACGTACGGCAGCGTCGCGACGCTGGCGGCTTCGATGCCGGTTCCACAGCAGCCCGCGCTGAAGAACATCAGTGAGTTCAAGGTGATCGGCACATCACCCGCGCGCACGGATGCGGCGCCGAAGGTCGACGGCAGCGCCCGCTTTGGAATCGACACAGTGCTGCCCGGCATGCTGTTTGGCGCTGTCAAGGCAGTTCCCACCGTGACGGGCACGCTGAAGTCTTTCGATGACAGCGCGGCGCGCGGCATGAAGGGCTTCCATTCGACGGTAGCGCTGCCGAACGGCGTGATCGTGCTGGCCAAAACCTACTGGTTGGCGAAGAGCGCACTTGAAAAAGTCACGATGCAGTTCGATCCAGGCAAGCTCGGAGGCATCGACAGCGCCAAGGTATCGGCGCTGTTGCAGTCAGGCTTCAACGAGCAGGGCGCGGTGGTCCGCAATGACGGCGACGCCGAGAAGTCACTGGCAGGCGCGGCCAAGGTCATTGAAGCCACTTATGAAGTGCCGTACCTCGCGCATGCCTGTATGGAGCCGATGAACTGCACCGCGCAGGTCACCGCCGAAGGTTGCGAAGTGTGGTGCGGCACTCAATCACCGCAGGCCGCGCAAAGCGCAGCCGCCGAAGTGCTGAAGGTACCGGCCGATCGCGTCAAGGTGCATGTCACCTATCTCGGTGGCGGCTTCGGACGACGAGGCCAGGCGGACTACGTCGCACAGGCCGTGACTGCGGCAAAGGCAGCAGGACGCCCGGTCAAGCTGATCTGGAGCCGCGAGGAAGATATCCAGCAGGACTTCTATCGCCCCGCTGCGGCCATCCGTTTTCGCGGCGGCCTGGATGCGGCCGGCAAGCTCACGGCATTGGAAGCGCGAGTGGTGACTTCGTCTGCACCCAGCTTTGGTGGACCGCCCAACGCCGGGTTCTACACCGGCAGCGTCGGCGACATGGCGTACAGCATTCCGAACCTGCGCGTCACGGGCATAAATAAGGACATCGGCGTGCGCTTCGGTTTCTGGCGCTCGGTGAACCAGTCGCACAACCCTTACATGCTCGAGGGTTTCCTGGATGAAGTGGCGGCGGCAACGAAGCAGGACCCTTATGAATTCCGCCGTTCGCTGCTACAGCACGACAAGGCCAAACGGCAGTTGGCGGTGCTCGACATGGCGGCCGACAAAGCAGGCTGGCGCAAACCGCATCCGGGGCATTTCTACGGCATCTCGGCATTTGCGGCCTACGGCAGTTTCATCGGTTCGGTCGTGGATGTCTCGTTGAAAGACAAGACCGTGGTCTTGAATCGCGTGATCACCGTCATCGACTGCGGCGTTGCGGTCCATCCGGACAACATTGTGGCTCAGCTCGAAGGCGGCATGGTCTACGGCCTGACGGCCGTGCTGCGGGGCGAAATCACGTTGCAGGATGGCGCCGTGCAACAGAGCAATTTCCACAACTATCCGATACTGATGATGGCGCAGATGCCACGCACCGAGTGCTACATCATGCCGAGCACGGAAGCGCCTGGTGGAGTGGGTGAACCTGGTACAGCACCCATTGCGCCCTCGCTGGTCAACGCCATCTTCGCAGCGACGGCAACACGGATACGATCACTGCCATTGTCGCGACACAATGTAGAAGTCTCGGTAGCGAGGGCTTAACCAATGATCACTCTGACAATCAACGGCAAACAGCTTGAGCTCGATGTCGATCCCGAGACCCCATTGTTGTGGGCACTGCGCGATGACGCGGGCTTGACCGGCACCAAGTACAGTTGCGGCATGGGACTGTGCGGTGCGTGCTCCGTGCTGCTCGATGGCGAGGTGACGCGTTCTTGCGTACTGAAGGTGGGCGATGTCGGCACGAAAGCCATCACAACGATAGAAGGCCTGTCCAGGGATCGCAGTCACCCAGTGCAACAAGCCTGGATTGCGGAGAATGTGCCCCAATGCGGCTACTGCCAGTCGGGCCAGATCCTGGCCGCGGTGGCGCTGTTGAAGCGGACACCCAACCCTACCGATGCCGACATAGATGGCGCGATGACCAACATCTGTCGCTGCGGCACCTACAACCGCGTCCGCGCCGCCATTCATCGTGCGGCCAAAAACACTGTACTGTCCAGCAACTGACCGGTCAGCCCCCGCAAGCTGGCAAAGACAGCGTCGAGTCGCTCAGGACTCCTGCGTGGCGACCCACCAGGAGTTACCCGCCGGATCCTTGAACCCGCCGCGTCGATCCTCGTCGCCGGACTTGCGTGCGGGCGGCTGGATGGGAACTCCTCCCGCTGCGATGGCTCGCTCATAGACCGCATTGGCATCCGGCACATAGACGTGCAGATGTGTTTCCGTCTTTGTCCATGCAGTGGTCGCGTCACCGAGCATCACAACCGTGTCGCCGATGCGCACTTCGGCATGCATGATGCTGCCATCCGGGCGATTGTGACGTCTGAGTTCGGTGGCGTTGAAAACGGCTTTCAGGAAATCAATCACCTGTTGCGAATTCAGGCGCCACCAGATATGGCGCCACTGACGTATAGCCGTCGGGCTTCCATGTATTGCTCATGTCATTAACCTCCTCAGTTTCCATATAGCAGATGCGGCTTGGAAGCAGGTAGACTCCGGTCCTCTCAATGCGCGGCCGTAGCTCAGCTGGATAGAGTACTCAGGAGCCTGGCCGGGCAATGGCCATCTACTGCGGCTGCGGCACGCCGGGCTCTTTCGGCGATCCTTCTCGTTACATAGCTACGGCTATGCGCCTCCAACGATCGCCGAAATATCCTCGACGTGCCACACCCTCGTAACGAAGCCCATTGCCCGGCCAGGCTCCCGACTTCGAACCAGGTGGTCGGGGGTTCGCAATGACATAGGAACCCAAGGCACACAAATTCGTCGGAAACGAATTTGAACGACATGGCTGCAATCGGCGGCCATGTCGGCCCCAATGGGTGGAGCGCAAGGATGGGGCGGAATAATCCGTCCGGGCGCGCCTCCGAAAAGTCGTTACACTTACGTTCCAGGGCGCCCGTAGCTCAGCTGGATAGAGTACTGCGCTTCGAACGCAGTGGTCGGCGGTTCGAATCCGTCCGGGCGCACCATTTGCAACAAAAGGCTCCACCTGGCGTGGAGCCTTTTGTTGCCTGCGTCCCCCGGACAGCGGACGCTGGCGCGAACGCGTGCCGGCCAGGGACGGCAAAGGTACAATCCCTCCGGGCGCACCACATCAAAAATGTCCATTCCGGTCAGAGGACATCCTTTCATGCTGAAACCCGTCGTTTCCGTACTCGGCCTTGTGGCAGGAACCGCGTTGCTTTCGAACCCGGCTACTGCGCAGTTTGGCTTCGGAGATTTGCCGGACCCGGCGCTGATCGCGAACGCGGACAAGTACGACGCGCCGACGCTGGCTGAATATGCGGGCAAGCTGGCGACGCAGCCGGATATGACGGGCCTGTGGAAGAGGACGGAACCGAAGGACGCCGGCGTCGGGCCGACTTTCGATCCGGTCAATACTTTCTATCCGCCCCGGCCGGCGGCGGGTGAGGCGCTGTTCGGCCCCATTCCGGGAACCCAGATCAGGGGTATCCCGTACAACCCGGAGTGGCAAGCCAGGTATGAGCTGTACATCAAGGAAGCGAAGGTGGGCAAAGCACGCGACCAGTTTGCTGCCTGCAGGCCCTATGGTGTGCCGCGCATGATTGGGGACTCGCCCGTACCGTTCGACATCATCCAGTCACCGGAAGTGATGTTCTGGTACAACGACTATGGCATGAGCGAACGCCGCATATTCATGGACGGCCGCGGTCATCCCACGATGCCGACGGTGACGGGCGGATTCGGCCCAAGCCATTCAGGACATTCGATCGGTCACTGGGAAGGCAAGACGCTGGTAGTCGATACTGTCGGCATGATCGCAGGGAACTTCGATGAGACTTCGGCGCCGTACAGCGACCAGCTGCATATGGTTGAACGCATGCGGCTCATCGATACCAACATCCTGGAAATCCAGATGACCTTCACCGATCCGGTCGCGTTCGAACGCCCGTGGATGGTCACGCGCTACTTTGAGCGCACCACCGCTTTCGGTGAATCGCCGGCGAGCGTTTCCATCGCGCCGGATGGAAAGCAGATTCCGCGGGCCTTCATCAATCTCAATGACAGGACATGCGTGCCGAACATCGGCATCGACGAGGAGGGTTACCAGTTCGTCATTCTGCCGCAGGAAGTGGAAAAGCAGAATGCCGAGAAGCAGAAGAGCGGTCGCAAGAAGAGCAGGTGACGGTGGCCGGGAATGCCGGGTGCGGCAGCAACGGCACTCCCTCGTTCTCTCTAACGGGCACTCTCTGTCGCGCCGGACAAGTGCTCCACGACGTAGGCGCTCACGTCGCGAAGCTGCCCAGGCGTAAGCGTCGCGCTGAAAGGCGGCATGCTGTTGCGACCCGCCGCGATAGTCTTGAGGGCAGCCTCGAAGTTCGCGACGTGTTCGAGCGACGCTCCACCGCCGTGCCCACCCTTGCCGTCGAGGCCGTGACAAATCACGCATACTTCCTCGTAGAGCCCTTTGCCGTTGGCGAGATCGGCCGCGGCCGTTGACATCGCATTGCCAGCCGGTACCGGCACCACAGTCGCGAACGGCGCCGGATTCCCCGGCTCGGCAGGCGCCAGTGTGCCATCCAACCCGAAGAGCCAGACGCTGTCGCCGCGCGCCGATCCGATCAGTGCGTTGCCGGCTGAGAATGCGATGACATATTGCTTGCCCGCGTGCTCGAACGTGCTTGCGGGTGCATTCATGCCCGCACCGGTCTGGAACTCCCAGAGCTGCCTGCCGGATTTCGAATCGAGCGCCGTCAGTCGACCGTCGTTTCTGCCAACGAAGATCAGCCCCCCAGCCGTTGCGAGTGAGCCGCTATAACATTGATCCGGCCACCGATAACGCCAGACCAGCTTGTTGGTGGTCATGTCGACGGCCGCGAAGATGCCGGTTCGCGGAATGCTGGTGAATCCCATGTTACCGCCGGCGTAGGTCTTGCCTGGCTCGGGCCGAACGAAATTCGGATCGCCGCCGCCCCTGTAAGTGCCGACGACGGACGATGCGCATACATACAACGTCTGCTGCACAGGATCGTATGAGCTCGGCGGCCAATTCGCCCCACCCCAAATGCCCGGTTTCACGATCACGGGATCCTCGCCCGCAAACGGGGTGAATATACGTCCGTCGTTCGCGAGCGCAAACCCTTCTGGCGCGATCTCGACGAGCTGCGGCACGACCGCGTCGCCGCGAGGGAAAGGTTGCGTCGCCGCGGTCGCTTGCCGCGGGTCCTGCGGCACCGGCTTTTCGTCGATGCCAACGATCGGCTTCCCGGTCACGCGGTCGAGGATGTACGCCCAGCCCGTCTTGCCGACTTCCACGATCGCCTTGCGTTTCTGGCCGGCGATTTGCAGATCCATGAGCACGACGGGATTGCTCGCGTCGTAGTCCCAGGTGTCATGATGCACTTGCTGGAAGTGCCAACGGTACTTGCCGGTCGCTGCCTCGATTGCGACGATCGATACCGAGAACAAGTTGTCACCCGCGCGCACCGCCCCGTTGTAGTCCGGGCCCGCATTGCCCGTGGAGAAGTAAAGAAGGCCGAGCTCGGGATCCACGGCCGGCGTTTGCCAGACGGACGCGCCGCCGTATTTCCAGGCCTCGTTGTCCTGCGGCCATGTCTCTGCCCCAGGCTCGCCGGGACCCGGAATCGTGTAGAAGGTCCAGAGCAGCCGCCCGTTGTCGGCGTCGTAGGCCTTGACACGACCGCGCGTGCCGCGATCGGCGCCCGCGAAACCCGTGATCACCATGCCGTTGTAATAAAGCGGTGCGCTCGTGATCGAGAAGGCATCCTCCCAGCGCTCGGCTTGAATGTCCCAAACTGGTTTGCCGGTCGCGCGATTGAGTGCCACGAGTCGCCCGTCGAGCCTGCCAATGAAGACCTTGCCCGCGCTGATCGCGACGCCGCGATTCACCCAGCCGCAGCAGATCGACGAGATAGCCGGATCGAGATTCGCAGAGTACTGCCACAGGATCTTGCCGGATTCGATGGACAGCGCAAAAACGTCGTCCGCACCGGTGCTCACGTAGACCGTGCCGTCGTAGACGATGGGTTGTGCTTCACCAGAATACTTCGCCCCCACTCCGGAGCCATGCAGGCGGGTTCGCCAGATACCTTTGAGCCTCGCGACGTTCGTGCGATCGATCTGTGCCAGCGACGAATAGCGCTGGTTGTAGAAGTTGCCCCCGTTCGTCGGCCAGCTTGTGCTCGGCGGCGCTATCAATCTTTCAGCCGAAAAATCGCGCGCCATCGTTTTCTGTGCCCGGCTGAGCGAAACACGGCGCCGTCATCAGTGCCGCGATCGCGAGCACCCGCAGTGTGCGCGCAAGAGTGTTTTCATGATCCCCCCGGGCAGCGTGAGGACTAGGAAGGATAATCGCGCCTTTCCGCAGAAGCCAGCCTGGCGACGAACGGCTAGCTTCATCATGAAATCGTGACCGGTGCCGGCCATGGATGGCAAGGCACATCCATCAGGGCGTGCCTCTTCCCCCTCCCTTCCAGGGAGAGGGTTGGTGAGGGGTCTCGGAAGCCGTGCCGGCCTGGAGAAGCGTTGATTGACCTGTTACTACCGAGCTGTCAGCGATACCACAGGTTGCAATACAACATTGGTAGTATCGGTTGAGCTCGAAGTCGGCAGTACATCAGGACGTGCACAGGGGAGCGGGCTGACCGATTGTTACCTGTAAAGGTCAATGCCATCTTCGTCGGAGGGTGCCCGACGACATTGGCGCATCTCGGCTTGATACGTCGCCCGTAGGTTGCGTGTCTTCCGGCAAAGCATGCTGCTCTCAAGCAGCATCAGCCCCGATGACGAGAGTCGCATCGTCGGAAAGTAGTAGCTTGGAACAGGAAGATTTGTTGGCGCAGGAGAGCCCTTAAGCACCCGTCCTGCGGAATCGTAGCGAGAGCCATGACATGCGCAGAAGAATCCGCTGTCCAGGTCAGCGCCCAGATCAGCATCTGACATCGATTTGAATTCCGGCAGACAGCTAAGGTGCGTGCAGACTGCCGTAATCACCATCACGTCCGCTCGTCGGGCTCGCAATGCGTTTTGCGCATACGGAGGCTGTATTGACTCGAGCGAGTCAGGATCCTTCAGTAGTCCCGCGACACGTGCCAGGCCTGCAGAGATTGCCGAAGTTCGTTTATCACCCACATGGGTGTGCCTCTCCAGAGCAGCTTGAGACCGGCGCCAGGTTCGATCTTCGCCAGATCGATGACTACGGTGCAGCCCGCGAGCCTTGTAGCCGATGTGCGATTCCACGATGCGAGAAAGTGAACTGCTGTTGCAGCCAATCATCCCAGCGCAATGCGCGAGTAGTCTTGATCAGAAAGTCTCGCCGACGGGCGTCGCGGTCTGCGCCTGAGTCCGGCGTCCGATCGTTCGTATCGCTGTCATCGCATGATTCATCTAGTACTGGCAAAGTACACAGAGTGGCGTTCAGTAGCGAGCGTAGCAGAGCTACAGGTGGCGCCACCGTCTGCCGCCTGCAGTGCGCCGCAGCACGAGTGAACGCCCAATGCACGGTAATGCGAGTCCATAGGCCGCAATGCGTGGCCACCGGCCTGTACGACGCATATTCCAACGCGCAACGCAAATCCGACCTCGCCAGCTCGCGAACAGAACCACGATAGCTACTGCGCGGCGAACACGAGTTCCTGGCGCTCATGATACCAGGTGTCCGCGCCGTTCGAGTCGCGATGACCTCGTGGCCTGAATACGAGAATACACAGCAGGCTGACCGCAGCGAGCCGTCTCAGCCGGACAAGTCAAGCCGCTGCCGGACTGCACCGAGAGATTCCGGCGCCAGATCGAAGCCGTTATCCCAGACTACGGTATCCATTTCGACATGGCAGGCAGCGAAGGCTTCAGGCCGAGCAGCTCGATGACGATCGGGCGAGGTCGTCAAGGATGAAGCGTTCGAAGTGACTTGCCCTGATGCATCCGAGATACCGCAAACGCCCAGAAGTCGAGAAAACCTGAGAGGTAAGTCAGCCCGAAAAGCACCTAGACCGCAGATCATTTGCGAGAACTTGTCTGCGACGCGTCATCCAGCTTGCGGTTCCGGCTGTGCACGGCCCACTCATGCAAGCGTCAGAACAGCCGGCAAGGCGAACAGCATGCGGATTACATGAGCAGCGTCACTGACCGCCCAAACGCTTCGTAGCGGTGAAGGCGAAGATTGTGATGATTGAAATGCATTGTGATCACGATTGCCCAGGAATCGACAGACTTCTGGCACGGCGCGCATCCCTGCATCACCATCGACCAGACAAGGGTGCACCTGCCCAGCCAATTGCTGGAGTCGCTTAACCGGTGCGAATGCGGAGAATACTATCGAGGTGGACTGGAACTGATCGACGTCACTAGCCGAACCGGTACGATGCCGTCACCAGACCTATCACCTCTTCGAGCAATTCCCGCCGGGCGAGGTCATTGCCGGCCGCGCCGGCTGCAACCATCAGAGGAATCAGGTGCTCCTCGGTCACATGCGTGGCTCGCGCTCCGGGGGCGGCTTCCCAGTTTGCAAGCTGCTGGTTGCGCTGCTTCACATCAGGATTCGTGACGGCGCCAGTCAACCACTGTTCAAACACCCGGGACAGGGGATCGCCGCCACCGCTGAAGGCGCGCGGGTTGTGATAGGTGCTGCCGCTGCCGATGATCAGTATGCCTTCATGGCGCAGCGGCTCGAGGGCCACGCCCATGTGCAGATGCTCTGTCGCATCCAGGCCCCTCTTGAGCGACAGCTGCACGACGGGAATGTTTGCTTGCGGATAGATGAGCGCCAATGGCACGAAGGTGCCATGGTCGAATCCCCGCACGCCATTGGTTCGACTGCGAATGCCCGCCGCGGTCAGCAGCTCCTGCACGCGCGCAGCCACTTGAGGCGAACCTGGCGCGGGATACTTGATCTGATAGGTGTTTGGCGGAAAGCCGGAGTAGTCATACAGCATGGGTGGTTGTTCGCCGCTGCCCACTGTGAATTCAGGCTCTTCCCAGTGGGCAGTGACGAGCACCACAGCCTTCGGCGGTGCCGGCAACGTACCCGGCAACGCGGACAGCCACCGCTCGAGACTGGCAAACATCGGACGCATCTGCGCGACCCACGGCCACGGCCCGCCACCGTGGGAAATGAAAAACGTCGGCAATGTCTGTTGCATCGTCATGGTCCCGAGGAGTGTTGACCGGACGCGATATGAGTTCAGATCCGCGATGCGCAGCATGAGGCATCCTTGCCTCACACATTGAACACCGAGAGTGAACCTGTCGCTGTTGAGTACCGAAGTCTCGCGGATCTAACGTCCGGCGGGCGGACCGCCCGAGACAGGAGAGCCCGGCGGGGCCTTGATCAGGGCGTCCCAGTGCTCGGTAATCTTGCCGTTGTTGACTCTGAAAGTGTCGAACCAGTAGGTATCGTAGGTCTTACCGGGCTGATCCGGATCGGGCTGGGGTCGTTTGAAGATGATGGTGACAAGGTCCTTCTCCGCCATCACCAGCTCGATCTTGTTGATCTCGGGCGGCCGAGCGTTGGGATCGGCCCACCGCGGGGTCCAGAATTTTATGAAGCCGGCTTTTCCGGTCGGCACGATCGGATTGTGCTGGATGTAGTCGTCGGCGAGATAGCTGGTGACCACCGCCATGTTCCGCTTCTGCAGGCCCTGGGTGTACATATCGACGACGATCTTCTTGTTCGCCTCGAGCTGCGCGGGCGTTTCCGCTAGTACCGGGGCACCCATCATTACCAGAGCGGCTGTAGCCGCCGCAGCCTTCCAAGCTTGCATCTCAATCCTCCCCCATGTTCGACAGACGGCCTGGCGACAGTCAGAGCGGTGTAGCCTTTCCTCTGTCACGTGTGCAAACGGGACACTACGTCGTTTCCTTTGCCGATGTCAAAACCGGAGGGTTACAATCCGGGCAGTTAGAAAAGGAGCCGTCATGAAGGACACCCGGAAGCCGGCCGCCCGCATCGCCTTGACCGGACTATTGATCGCATCGGCAACCCTGGGCGTCGCGCATGCCCAGTGGGATCCGTATCCCTGGAAGAACCTGCCACGCGATGCCGACGGCAAAGTGATCATGGACGCGCCCGCTCGCAAAACAGCGGATGGGAAGCCGGACCTTTCCGGATTCTGGATGCCCCTCGATACCCGGCACCTGCGTGACCTTTCTGCCGGTATGCGGCCCGAGGATGTGCCGTTGACGCCCTGGGCGCGGGAGGTCTTGAAGGAGCGCATGGCCAATGGTGGCAAGGATCATCCCGGCGCCCGATGCCTGCCGTCCGGTATTCCCGAGAAGAACAACATTCCGGAAGGACTGAAGGTGGTCCAGACGCCTGAACTGCTCGTGTTCCTCTACGAGTCGCGCACGATCTACCGGCAGGTATTCATGGACGGACGTCCATTGCCGAAGAATCCGCTGCCGACGTGGATGGGTTATTCCACTGGCCGATGGGAAGGCGAAACACTGGTTGTCGAGACGATCGGGCAGAACGGCAAGACATGGCTCGATATGCAGGGGCATCCGGCCACGGAGCAGATCAAAGTCACGGAACGATACACTCGACCCAACATCGGGCGTATGGAGATCGATGTGACGATCGATGATCCCAAGGCCTACACAAAGCCCTGGAACGCAAAGCTCACCTGGAACCTCGTTCCTGATACCGATCTCATCGAGAGCATCTGCGAGGAAAACAACAAAGCTCCCGGTCAATTTGGCCTCAAGTAGGTTTGCGTTCCCTCGCCCAGATCAGGTCAGCGAACCCCAGACCTTTTCGGCCACGCGCACCACCAGTTCCAGCTTGCGCCGCTGCTCGTCCTGGGCAATGTCGTTGCCCTCCTTGGACGAGGCAAAGCCACACTGCGGGCTGAGCGCCAGTCGTTCGATCGGGCAATACTTCGTTGCCTCCTCAATCCGACGCAGCAGCAGGTCCTCGGTTTCAAGCTTGCCGACCTTGGTCGTGACCAGCCCGAGCACGGCGACCTTGCCCGCCGGAATGTGACGCAGCGGTTCGAAGCCACCTGCGCGTTCACTGTCGTATTCCAGCAGAAAGCGATCGACATGCAGCCCGTTGAAGACCCGCTCGGCGAGGAACTCGTAACTGCCGCTTGACGCATAGCGACTCTGTGAATTGCCCTGACAGATGTGAATGGAGCGGACCACCTTGTCCCCGGGGAGCGTGTCCCAGACGGCGTTTTCCGCAGCGATCACTCCAGCCAGCATGGCCTCACTGGTCGTGCCCATCTGCTCGATCCGTTCCTTCCAGCCATGAGCGGTAAACAGGGTGAACCCCTCGTCGAACTGGATGTACGAAGCACCATCTGCAACCAGACCGGCACACTCCTTGATCCAGATGGAGATCACGTCCGGCATCAACTGGTCGAGCCGATCGTAAATTCCCGCTGCCCTGCCCGGCTGGAAGTACATCGCTGCAAACCCGGGGCTCGGCATCGTGATCTTGTAGGGTCGCCCGGCCTTTTCGGCAAGGAACCGGCTCTCGACCTCGGTGAACCGGCCGCGAGCCTTCAGTTTGCCGCAGGCCACTGCCGCCGGAGAGATCACTTCGGCGTCGCTGCCATCCACGTTGTGCCAGGTCATTCTGGTTTCAATGAGCTCGAGTCCTTCGATCGCGTCCATGGGTCCCAGGTACCAGTTTTCGCGCCGCATCTCGCCGTCCGACAGGATCGGCAGGCCGACACTCCTTTGCATTGCAAGCGCGTCCAACACGGATCGGTTCTCCACTTCACGCAGCTGTTCGAGTGACAAACGGCCACTGGCCTTTGCCTCCCGCGCAGCCAGTAGTTCAGCCGGTCGCAGCAGACTGCCGATATGATCGGCGCGGAAAACGGGTTTGGTCATTGCTGTTCCTTATCGATTGGCTTGCCGTCAGGCCCAAGCGTGAGTGTCTTGCCACTGATCGAAACCGGGTTGCGATTGTTCTCCGCGCAGACAAATTCCAGGATCTGCCAGTCGCGGTGGCGCGTGTACTGAAGCGTCGTCACCCAGGGTGTGGTGAAGGCGAGCGGATCGATCATGGTGACTTCGTTCTCGAGCTTGTCGGGCCCGATCAGCCGGATTCGTTCCCGCACTTTGAGCTGTGCGCTGTGGGGGATGCCGGAGGCCTCGATCCTCGTGTCGTCCCGCAGGCCCACTGTCTCGACGACCAGCGTGTCGCCTTCCCAGCGTCCAATGGAATGGCCGTTGAAGCTGGGCTCGAGGTCTTCCGGGTGGCCGCGGCCATCAGTCCAGATCCGCCGCACCTGGCTCATGTACTCATGGACGATCGTCACTCGCCCATCCTGAACCAGTACCTCGTTAGGGTACGGGTTGGCGATCACCCTGGGCATGCCGGGCCAGATGCAGGCCGCGGTGGGATCGCTGACAGGCCGGCCCGCCGCAGCGGCGTCAGTGGACACTTTGTAAATCGCGGCGTATTCAGGAGTCAGCGGCGGCGGATTGGGTTTGCCACCAGGGCGCGTGAATCGCAGTCCATCCGTGGGTTCCCATACTCCGCTCCAGTCAGGATAGGTGCGGCTAGCGGCGGCCGACTGGACCGCTGCGGCTGCGCTCGCACCGCCCGCTGCGCAGAGTGCGCCAAGCAACCACACCTGGCACAACTGAACCAAAGTCCGATGGCGAATCACGACTCCCCCAAATATTGCGTCCCCGGCTGCGGTCACGCGGCAGTATAAAGGAATGGAAAGCGCTGCCGGTCCGACGTACGAGCGGACTATGGTATCGGAGTTGAGCCTTTGCCATTCTGAGCGCGGAGGATGCATTTGAATCTCGATAATTCTGTTTCGGCGCCATGACGACCCGCTCGTCTACTTGGGTGCGTGGCCCGGTCTGGGACGGGGTCTGGATGCTCAACGCGCTCTGGCTCGTGCCCCTCGCCCTGTGGCTGGCGCATGGCTATTCGGATCAGAAATCCAGCCCGCTCGATACCCTGTATCTCGGGCTAACTGCGTTGTTCTGGATCGGGCATCGCATGGGCAGTACGTGGCTCGTCTACTGCACTGAAAGCTACCGGCCGCTGCTTCGTAGTGACCCGATTCGCTTCGTTGTGCTCCCGCTGCTGGTGACGGTCGCCTGCTTTTCTGTCTTCCTGCCGGCCGATACGGCATTGCCTTGGACTCGCGGGGAGCGCGTTGTAGGCATGGCGATACTCGACTATACGTTGGTGACGTACCACTTTGCGGCACAGCATTTCGGCGCCCTGTCTCTTTACCGGATGCGGGCTGAGCGCACGGGCTGCCCACACACGAGACGTCTTGATCGGCTATTTGCTCTGGCCGTCGGGGGCGCCCTGATTTTCCTGGCCGACATCCTGGCGGGGTCCGTTGCCTACCAGGATCAATGGCTCACCGGCTGGCCTGTCTCTGCCTGGCTCGCATCGAAGCAGGAAGGTATCCGCGAAGCCGCGATGCTCGTGTTGTTTGTCGCGACAACCGTCATGCTGGTTGCGGAGGCGCGCGCTCCGCGCCGCTCCCTGCCGCGCGTGCTTTACATTGTGGGGCTTGCAGCCATGGTCGCCATCGCTCTTCAGCCCCGGAGCCTCTTTCTCTTCCTTGTGATCTGGACTTCACAGCACTGGATCCTCGCAACGGGTCTCGCTTCCCGGGTCCCAGGTGCAGCGGTGGCTCCAGCACGCGGCACTGTCCGACGCATCTTGCATGCAATCAATGCACGGCCATGGGCCCTCGTGCTCGTTCTCGCAATTCTGTCAATACTGTTGCTGCCGATTTTCGAGGTCGAAGCCAACCGACAGGGGGGCACCTACTACGGCGACGTGATTTTCGGCGCCGCCGTGGAGGGATTGCGCACTTCTTCGTGGGTGCCCGCATTGGTCGCCGCCGGCTTCGCCACGGGGTTCGTGCACTATCTGCTGGACCGCAGCGTTTACCGTATGTCGGATCCCCGGGTCCGATCCGCGGCACGTGGCCTCCTTGTGCGATCGAATCGCCAGTAAGCCTCACGGCCTATTCAGCTGCTACTGCTTTTCGGCGGCCAGCGAACATGTCTGGATTGCCAGAGTCATGAAAGCTCACGCCGCACGGCGTTACGGCGCCGCTGCTGTCACTTTGCACTGGCCGAAAGCGACGTAGGCACCCTTGGCATCCGCCATCGCGACGGTAAAGGCTCCTGTCGTCTTGTTGATCGTGGTGCTCCAGGCATTCAGCAGATCGGCGCCTTGCACTACCAGTGACTTGTCATTCGAGCTCACATTCACGACTTTGAGCAGAGCCGTGCGGTAAGGCGAGCGGAATTCCTTCTTGGCAAAGTCGACAGCGAAAATCGGGGCGATGTCAGATTCGGGCTTCAGGCGGGTGCAGTTTTTTGCCGTCGGCAGACAGTCGTGAGCCTGCACCGCTGTGCACGTCAACGGCACCGTGCCATCGAAATCTGCGGCCACTGCCGCGGTCGCCAATGTCATGGCGAGCGGGATCAAAACGGGACGGAACGCGCGCATGATTAATCTCCTGGTTACGGGAATCTGGGAATCTCGGTCGGTGCGGAGCCCTGGCAGCGAAGCGAATACAGTGCGGTAGTATGCCTAGCGCGAAGGGGGGCGTACAGTCAGCAGTCGCTGGTGCCGGGTGGGCTCCGGCCTACGTTCCCGGAAAACCGCGTGATATATTCCCCTCGCATCCAGAAAAAAACCGGGGGACCCAGTCATGGATATCATGCTGATCCTGATCATCCTGGCGATTCTCGCCACGCTCGGCACACTGTTATTGGGACTGATGACAATGTCCGGCGGCGGATCGCTCGACAACGAAATCAGCACTCCACTGATGTGGGCACGCCTTGGGCTGCATGCGTTTACGCTGCTGTTGCTTGTCGTCGCAGCTCTGCTGCGCTGACAGCACCCCGGCGCAAAGGGTGGCGCGTGTCGGGAAGGGACTTTCCGGCACTCATTTGCTGGCCGATTGATTTCGGTCACTCTGCTCGTCCAACCCTCCGGCCCCACAGACGAACCCACTTGTTGCAAAGCGAATGACTTGTAACCAACGCCCGCGAACCGGAATTGGCCGATTCCTGCTGACTACCCTGCTCTTCGCAACACTGACGCCCGCTGCCTTCCCGGCTGAACCGTCGGTCGATCTTGAACGCAGAAAGGGCAACGTCGTCGTCGTGGACTTCTGGGCGTCCTGGTGTGTTCCCTGCCGTCGCTCGTTTCCCTGGCTCAACGAGATGCAGGCGAAGTACCGCGACCAGGGGCTCGTCATCATCGGGGTGAATGTCGACTCGCAGCGCGCGGATGCTGACAAGTTCCTGGCCGAGGTGCCGGCCCGCTTCGAAATTGTCTACGATCATGAAGGCAAGCTCCCGGCCAGCTTCGGCGTGACGGCAATGCCGAGTTCCTTTATTTTCGACCGTAAAGGTGAGCTGGCGACAAAGCATCTTGGCTTCCAGAATGCACGTCGGGCCGAGTATGAAGCCGTGCTTCAGGAGCTGCTGAAGACGCCCCGGCCCGCCAGCCCCACCCCCCCAGTTGTTCGCTCTCCCGGTAGTCAACAATGAAACAGACTCTTGCAGTCTCGATGGTCGTATTCGCTGCGCTCACCAGTGGCTGCTCGAGCTTAGGGGTGCGTCCCTGGCAACGCGATGTGTTGGCCAGGAAGGAAATGCTGCCGGACCCAAGCCCTCTCGATGCGGCGCTGGATGACCACATTTACTTCAGCAAGGAAGCCTCGAGCGGCGGACGCGGCTTTGGTGGCGGCGGTTGCGGGTGCAACTGATGGATACCAGGGATCGGAAGATCGGTTCCGCGCTGGCGGCCGCGACCTATACGCTGCTCGGCACGGTGCCCGCCACCCCTGTTGTGGCACAGGAGGCGCGTCGCTGGGAACTCGATACCGCATTGATGTACTACGGCGAAAGTGATGCTCGTGTAAAGGACATCAGCCTGAGCGCCCATGCAAAGCGCGACTTTGACGATGACCGTTTCCTCACCGTCGACCTCACCATCGACACGCTGACAGGCGCGAGCCCAAGTGGAGCTACCGCGACCGCGCGGGCGCAGACGTTCACCAGTCCCTCGGGCAAAGCCACTTACACAACCCCCGCAGGCGTCAGTCCGCTCGACGATACCTTCCTCGACACCCGGTTTTCACTGGGAGCGAACTGGACGCAGCCTGTGGCGCGCCTGTACACGGCTTCCGGGGGCCTTGGATTCTCGAAGGAATACGACTACACCCACCTGGGCGCCAATGCCTCACTGGCGCGTGACTTCAACGAACGCAACACGACCGTCAGCGCTGGCGTCGCGTACTCCAAAGATGACATCGAGCCGGTCGGAGGGTCGCCAATTCCGCTCGCCCAGATGCTGGATGTCGGGGATCTCTCGAATCGCAAGGGCACCGAATCCAAGGACATTATTGACCTGCTGGTGGGTGTCACGCAGGTCATCAACCGGACCACGATCGTTCGCCTGAACTACTCACACAGCGATTCAAGCGGGTATCTCACGGATCCCTACAAGTTTCTGAGCGTCGTGGATCCGGTGACGGGCGATACCCTGCTGCGTATTCCGGCGCAGGGCTTCACAGGACCGTCCGGCATTTACAGGTTCGAAAGCCGGCCGGACTCGAGAACCAAACAGGCATTGTTTGGCCAGGTGAAGACGTACCTCGGCGGCAAGGTGCTCGACCTCTCCTATCGATACATGACGGACGATTGGGGGATTGATTCGCATACGCTGGAAGGCAAGTTGCGCTGGCCCATCGGCCTGTCCGGGTTCGTCGAACCGCAGATCCGCTATTACACGCAGACCGCCGCGGATTTCTATCAGACCAGTCTCGTCTCCGGGCAACCGCTGCCGCAGTACGCGTCGGCGGACTCGCGTCTCGGCGATTTCGATGGCATGACGGTCGGCGTGAAACTTGGCCGGACGACGGCCAGCGGTAACGAGTGGAGCGCCCGCTTTGAGTACTATCGCCAGACCAGCAACCTGTCCGATTCGGCTCTGATCGGTACGCAACGCAACTATGACCAGGTTCCCGATCTGGATGCGATCATTGCCCAGTTCGGCTATCGTTTCGCGCTCTGACAACTTTTGAACTGACGATCATGCTCGTCAGCGTTCGCAGCACCCGGCTTGAGCGAAACGCAGGTCACTGGGTCGGGCGCTTCGAGGCCATGGCCAGTCCCTGCGAGGTACTGGTCGAGACGCAGGACCGGCTCGCAGCCCGGGCAGTCGTCGACGCGGTCGCCGCGTGCACCTGGCGCATCGAAGACAAGTACAGCCGTTACCGCGACAACAACATCGTTCACTCGATCAATCAAAGCGGTGGGCGGCCCATCGAGGTCGACGATGAGACTGCCGGCCTGCTCGACTTTGCGGACGCGCTCTACCGTCTGTCCAACGGGCTATTCGACATCACATCGGGAGTGCTGCGGCGGGCCTGGAGCTTCGACGGCGGCCACCAGGTCCCCGATGCCAACCGCATTCGTGAACTGCTGGGACTGGTCGGCTGGCACAAGACAAGTTGGCAGCGGCCCTTCTTCACGTTGCAACCCGGTATGCAGATCGATCTGGGTGGCTTCGGCAAGGAGTATGCGGTTGATCAGGCGGCGGCAATCGCGAGCGAAATGCTTGCCGGCAGTTGCCTGATCAATCTGGGAGGCGATCTTGCGGTGACTCGCGCCCGCCAGGACGGTTCCGCCTGGCAGGTCGGCATTGAAGCAGCGGACGCCCACGCACAGAAGGCTGCCAGGCACATAGAGCTGCATACGGGGGCACTCGCGACGAGCGGCGATACGCACAGATTCGTGTTGCGCGATGGCCGCAGGTACACCCACATTCTGGATCCGCGCACCGGGTGGCCGATCGAGCATGCGCCACGATCAGTGACCGTGGCCGCCGACTCCTGTACCCAGGCCGGCATGCTCACCACCCTCGCCATATTGCAGGGAGCGGAAGCCGGGGAGTTTCTGCTCACCGAAGGAGTCCGCCACTGGATCCAGTGGTAACCGGGTGCAGCCTAAACGGGCCACCGTCCCCGATACCCGGCCCGATCAGCCAATGGAGTCGCCGAGCTTCCTGCCATCGGGGAACTCTGCGCTCATGAATGAGCCCCCCTTGCTGCCGTCCTTCATCGGGTGAACCTTGATCTTGACGCGGTCGCCGGGATTGAAAGAGGTCTTGCTCCAGCCGCGACGGGTCAGGATGTTGGGACTGTTCGCTTCGACGCTGTATTCCACTTCCTTGCCGTCCTCCATCACGACGATCTGGATCCAGCTGTGCGGATTGGTCCACTGGAACTCCCGTATCGTGCCTTCGAGTACGGCTTCCTTCGTATTGTCGAACATGGCGAAGGAGTGATGGGCCAACGTGCTGCCGGCAGCAAGCGCGACAGACAAACCAATTGCCATACGGGTTCTGAATTTCATTCGTGCTCCTTGTCAATCGGCTGTCCGTCACCACCGAGCGTCAGAGTCTTGCCGGTGGCAGAAACAGGGTTACGGTTGTTCTCCGCGCAGACGTAGTCAAGGATCTGCCAGTCGCGGTGACGCTCGAAGTGAATGGTCGTGACCCAGGGCTTTGTGAAGGCCTTCGGGTCGATCATCGTGATTTCATTCTCGAGCGCATCGGGTCCGGTGAGGCGAATGCGTTCCATGACCTTGAGCTGACTGCTGTGTGGCAGGCCTGATTGCTCGATCATCGTGTCGTCGCGCAATCCCACCGTTTCGATGACCAGTGTGTCGCCTTCCCAATGGCCGATGGAGTGACCGTTGAAGCTCGGCTCGAGATCTTCAGGATGGCGGCGGCCATCGGTCCAGATCCGCCGCACCTGGCTCATGTACTCATTGATGATCGTGACGCGGCCGGCTTCGATCAGGAACTCGGTGGGATAGGGAGCAACGATCACCCTGGGAACTCCGGGCCAGACGCAGTTCGCGGTGGGATCGTTCACCGGCCGACCCGCAGCGGAGGCATCCGTCACCACCTTGTACAAGGCAGCAAACTCCGGGGTCAACGGCGGGGGATTGGGCTTGCGGTTGGGACGCGTGAACAGGAAACCGTCCAGGTTTTCCCACAAACCACCCCAGTCGGGATAGGTACGGCTGGCCGTAGTTGTCTGAGCAGCAGAGGCCGCACTTGCGTCCCCCGCGGCGCACAACGCGAGAGTCATGCACAACTGAACGATAATCCGCTGCTGCACCCATATGCTCTTACAGTTGCAACCCTCCGTTAAGCATGATCACGCAGAAGTATAGAGGAAACAACAGAGAAGGCTCCGGTACACTCGGTTCATCGGACGTCCCGCTCTGGATGGAGTTCCCAAACGTGAAGAAAAACCGAACGAAGGTGAATGCCAGGATCCTGATTTCCCTGTTTGCGGCCTTCGTCCTGCAGGCGCAGGTGTCGCCGGCACAGGGCCAGGCAAGTCCGGCGCTCAAGGAAGCTGCCATCGCCGGCGTCGACAAGCGCGCAAAGCTGGTACAGGAAATGGTGGACTCGCTCTACAGCTTTGCCGAACCCGGCTTCCAGGAATTCAAGACATCCGAATACATCACTGGAATTCTGAAAGCCAATGGCTTTGCGATCACGCAGGGCGTGGCAGGTATTCCGACCGCGTGGACCGCGACCTGGGGTGCGGATGGCCCGCTCATCGCACTCGGCAGCGACATCGACGCACTGCTCGGACTCTCGCAGGTGCCGGGTTCTCCCACGATCACACCACAGGTCGCCGGCGCTCCAGGTCACGGCGAAGGCCACAATTCCGGGATGCCCCTCATCGTCGCGGCTGCGCTGGCCACCAAGGACGTCATGCAGAAGAACGGGATCAAAGGCCGTCTCATGATCTGGCCGGGCGTGGCCGAAGAGCTGCTGGCGACCAAGGCGTACTACGTGCGCGACGGCCTGTTCAGGAATGTCGATGCCACGATCTTCGCGCATGTTGCCAAGGATTTCAGCACTTCATGGGGCCCTGTCAGCGGCAACGGCATGGTGTCAGTCGAATATACCTTCCGCGGCAAGACGGCCCATGCCGCGGTGCAGCCGTGGGACGGGCGCAGCGCCCTGGATGCAGTCGAGCTGATGAATGTGGCGTGGAACATGCGGCGCGAGCATCTGCCTCTGACGCAGCGCTCGCACTACATCATCTCCAATGGAGGAGACCAGCCCAATGTGGTGCCGGGCGTCGCGTCGGTCTGGTACTACTTCCGGGAGCAGAACTTTGCGTCGATCCGCAATCTGTACGAGATCGGCAATACGATTGCGTCGGCTGCAGCAATGGCGACCGAGACCACGGTGAGTCGCCAGGTCCTGGGCTATGCCGCGCCAAATCATGCAAACAGACCGCTGGCAGAGGCGGCCTACGAAAACATCAAGGCAGTGGGCATGCCGAAGTGGAGCGATGCCGACCAGGCCTTTGCGAAGGCGGTCCAGGAAGCCAATAAACTGAAGCTTGAGCCGCTGGGATCCACGGTCGCCCCACTGTCCACGCCTGCCAGCGCGAGACCAGTCAACGGGTGGCGGTTCGGACGATATCGGCGACATCATGTGGACCGTGCCGACGATTACGATCCGCTACCCGTCCAATATTCCCAACACCATTGGCCACAACGTCACCGCTGGCATCGCGATGGCAACGCCAATCGCGCACAAGGGGGCCGTGGCGGGAGCCAAGGCAGTGGCGATGACCGTGCTGGACCTGATGACCACGCCAGGCCTGATCGCAAGTGCGAAAGACTACTTCAGCAATGTGCAGCTGAAAGACACGAAGTACGACCCTGTGCTCACTGCGGAGGACAAACCCGGCATTCATCTGAACAAGGAGCTCATGGACAGGATGCGGCCGCAGATGACGCGCTTCTACTACGACCCGAAGAAGTACAGCAGTTATCTGGAACAGCTGGGAATTCCCTATCCAAACCTGCCTGCTGAGAGGTAAACGACGACCTGCCGACTGCGTTTTCGTTGTCTGCGTTTGCCGAATGCATCACCCGTGAAAGCGTCGGGTATTGGAGTCTCTTGCGCGGCACTTTTTCTGGTACCAGTGTCCCCTCGTCATCCGCGTCACATCGACACGCCAGACCGGGGAGACTCACATGCCAATGCAACACCGGATAGTGACTGTTTCAATTGCAGCCGTGCTCGCGATCGCTGGATCATTCATCAGCATCACCGACACGCAATCGGCCGCACAGGTAGACCGCCGCACTCGCGCCGAGCGCTTTCGGGCCCGCGGCACGGCGCTGGTCGAAGAAGCGGCAACCAATACCAGACAGGCGCCGGCAGTGAGCGAGGCTGCCACGGGCTTCGACAACCAGACGCAACGGCTTCGACCCGCAGGGAATACCGTTCGATCAGCTCAATGAAGACAACGTCGTGCCGCTGCGTTCGTTCAACGACAACCGCTTCATTTTCGAGGAAGTCGAAGGGATCCCGGATGGCCTGGGGCCGACCTACAACGCGCAGAGCTGTCGGGAATGTCACCAGAACGTCGTGACGGGTGGCGCAAGCCAGGTGGCCGAGCATCGCACCGGCCGCATGGAACACAACGTGTTCTTTGAATCGCTGGGCGGCTCGCTCCTGCATTCACGTTCGACGTATGCCGATCTCGTCGAGCGCGTGAACTATCAGGATGACGTTCGCACTTTCCGTCTGTCCACCAGCATACTGGGCGACGGGTACGTCGAAGCGATTGCCAACGAAACGCTGTTGGCCATTCGCGATCGCCAGCCCTTCAACATTCGCGGCACGGCAGTCATCGTGCCTGTCCTTGAATCGACCAGCGCTGCCCGCGTCGGACGGTTTGGCTGGAAGAGCCAGCACGCGAGCCTCCAGTCTTTCGCCGCCGACGCCTACCTGAACGAAATGGGAATCACGAGCCCGCTGTTCCCTGAAGAGAACACTGCTGCGGGTCGCTTTGTCGGCTACGGAACCGAATACGATCCTGTTGCCGAACCCGAAGACGATGGTGAAGACCTGCTTGCATTCGCGAACTTCATGCGCGCGACCAAAGCTCCGCCACGCGGTGAAGTGACCGCCGCCGCACTGGCGGGAGAAGCGCTGTTTGGCAACATCGGGTGCAACGGTTGTCATGTGCCAACGATCAGGACCGCTCGGCCCGGCACGATCATCAACGGCGGCGCGTTGACTGTACCGGACGCGCTTGGCTCCAAGGTTATTCATCCCTACAGCGATTTTCTGCTGCACGACATCGGCACAGGAGACGGAATCCCCGTAACTCCTGATCCAGGCTATGCAGCGACAGCCAACAAGATCCGCACGGCACCGCTATGGGGACTGCGCACCCGCAATCGCCTGATGCATGACGGTCTGACATTCTCTCTACAGGAGGTCATCCAGCGCCACGGTGGCCAGGCCGTCGCATCGCGACGGGCGTATGCATCGCTGTCGGCACTCGAACAGGCTCAGGTACTCGCGTTCCTCAACTCACTCTGAAAGGAAAAGGCCCCAACGTGCGGGGCCTCTTCCGGCTTCCTTCAGCAAATCCGGACGGTGGGTTCCTATGTACCGATCCTGCCACCATCAAGCTTGCGGATCACCACAGTGGCCGGCCGGGGACGGCCGCCGATACGGCCAGCTGCTGACGGTCGACGGATTCGCCGTGGTCGGTGCACCGAACTGGTTGTTCCAGAAAGTCGTCGACTCACCGGGGTGCTGCACGTTGACGAACATCGTGCGCAGATCCGGCGTCATCGTGACGCCCGTAATCTCGCAGCCGCGCGGACCCGTGAGAAACCGCTTGATCTGGCCTGTGTCGGGAACAGCCGCCAGCATCTGCGTTGTTCTTGATGTTGTCGTAGCCGCGACTCGCGAGGTTCTGCGACGAGTTCGAGATATCCGTCTGGATCCACAGGACGCCACCGTCATCAACCCAGAGGCCATCGGGTGAACCGAACAGCGGCTGGTCGGCCGGCAGTGTGACGCCGCCATCGGGAAAGCTGGCGCTTGGTCCGAGGTAGGTGTTGTCGCCCGCGAGCAGAAACACGTCCCAATAGAAGAGTCGTGTCGTCGGTGGCGTGTTCATTGAAGCGGATGATATGGCCGTACGGATTCGGGTCACGGTTGCCGTTGACAGTTCGAGCTGTTGCCGCTGCCATTGGTCAATGTGACGAATACTTCCAGCGTGCCCGGATGCACGGCCACCCACTCGGGGCGGTGCAGGCGCGTCGCACCGACGGCGTCACCCGCCATGCGGGTGCGGATCAGTACGTCGGCCTGGTCGACCCAGCCGTTGGCGACGGTCAGCGGACCAACGCCGTGGACGAGCGGCAGCCACTCGCCGGTGCCATCGGCACCGAACTTCGCGACATACAGCGTGCCATGGTCAAGCGGGCTCTTGCCCTTGAGCAGCAGTTTGCGCCAGGGTGCATTGCCGACGAACTTGTACAGGTAATCACCATTCTCGTCGTCGCCGCTATACACGACTACGCGGCCGTCTGCTTTCGGTACAGGTTGCACCCTCATGCTTGATGCGGCCGAGCGCCGTGCGCTTGACCGGCTTCGAGTTCGGGAGCGCACGGATTGATCTCGACCACCCAACCGAAGTGATTCAGTTCGTTTCGGTTTGCCGCAAGGTCAAAACGCGGCTCGGCGACATGCCAGTTGTAGCCAAAGCCCGCGGCGGATACGCCGTAGCGGGCTTCAAGGGCATTGCGCGCCCAGGTCGTGTCTGCTGTGCCGAAGTAGCCGTTCCAGTTCTCCTCGCAGGTGAGGTAGGTACCCCACGGCGTCACGCCGTGCGCGCAGTTGTTCAGGGTGCCCTTTGGCGACGGCGTGATGGCCGACTGCAACATCGGGTGGGCAGCGCTTACCGGACCCGAGAAAGCCATCGGCGTTGTGCCCGTGATGCGGCGGTTGCGCGGATCGCGGGTTTCGATGGACCATTTGTCCGTTTTCGGGTTCTTCTCAATCGACATGACGCTCACGCCGTGACCGGCGAGCGCCTTGGCGACTTTTTCGCTTCCCGCTGCGTCATTGGTGATTGTCGAGCCCTGGATCGCGGAATAGATCTGGCTGGCGTCCGTGTACTCATGGTTGACGCAGAGCAGCCCGCGATGGTTCGGGAAGAGAGGCAGCGGAAAGTAGTGCATGCCGTCGTGATTGAACCCGACCTGTCTGGCCTGGTCAGCAGCACTGTTGGAAGCGTCCTCGGCAAACGCCGGTGCGCCGGCCAGCAGCGGTGAACCCCAGGGTGCGAATACCTGATAGGCATACCCCTCTGGCACGACAATCGAGTCCGTGTCGCTCGGCGGAACTTCCGTGAAAGCCCAGCGTCGGGTAGTGGCCACCGTAGCCGTGAGCCTCGGCAGTGCCTGATTTCAGCAGGGAACCGCCCATGAATCCGGCAGCCGCCAGGGCCACACCACCGCTCAGCACCGTGCGGCGGCTGATGCGCGCCTCAATCATGTCCTGGATGTGGGGATTGCCCGATTCGTTCGAGCCGATGTCATCAGTGTCGATCATGGTAGCCCCTTGAGTCGCGTAGGATCGGCACATCTGACTCCGTCAACATGTCGTACTCGTTACCGTCCGATTGCAGGTGTTTGACGCGATAGTCGCGTTGGCTTGCGCGGTGGTGGCGGGTAGTCTTGCGGGTTGCAACGGTCAGGGAACCCTTCGCGATGCGCCTGGGTCTCAAGGCTGTCCGGTGGAGAACGGAACGCGATAGCGACGTGCGACGCCGTTCATGGCCGGTTCATAATCAAGACAACGAGGGGAAAAACGTGAATTCAACTTATCTGAGAACCTGCGCAGCGGTGTGTCTGCTTGGCATTGCTGCAAGTGCTTTCGCACTGCCACCTGATTTCATGCAGAAGATGGGCGCCGAATCGCGGCCGATGGAAGACCGCATGCGGGATGGCGCTCGCCGTCCCTATCAGGTCATGGAGGAACTTGGCGTCAAGGAAGGCATGACCGCTCTTGATGTCGGCGCGGGCGGCGGCTGGTTCACGCGCGTGCTGTCGGCAGCGGTGGGTCCAAAGGGCAAGGTGATCTCGCAGTTCGGGCCCCGCGCACTACAGAACAACAACGGCCAGGCGCAGAAGGACATCGCGGCCTCACTCGGCAACACCGAAGCGTATTTCGGCAACGTGGCCGACCTGCCTGCCAACTCGGTCGATGTCGCGGTGACTGCGCTCAACATGCATCACGGCAATGCGGAACGGAACGTTCCCTACCTGAAGGAAATCCTCAATGTGCTGAAGCCGGGCGGCACGGCTGCGATCATCGATCATCAGGGCAAGGCCGGCGCCGACAACGCAAAGATGCATCGCATGATGGATACGGATGCGAAGAAGTGGCTGCAGGACGCCGGGTTCGAAATCGTCAAGGAGTCGAACATCCTGCGGCAGAATGCGGATGACCATACATTGGCTATAGACGATCCCCGGCTTGCCAGGAGCACGGATCAGTTCCTGTTCATCGCGCGGAAGCCGGCGAAGAAGTAACGACTTGAGGGTACCGCGTCCTGACAAACTCTGGCCAGGCGCAACTCAACAAACGAAAAGCCCCACCCGACGTGGGGCTTTTTTCTGCGCAGACAGGACGCGCCTATTCGTCGCCCACAGTGGCTTCGACAGAGTCCCTGGTCGGCGTCCAGGACACATCAGGATCGAATGCGTCCATCGCGCTGGCTAATGCTGCCGTATCGGCCCCCAGATCCTTCTGGTACGCGATGCCATCGTGGCTGATCATGAAGGTCATGACACCGGAGTTGCCGTACTTGTCCGGCCACGCGATGATCGCGAAGCCGTCGGACAGCAGGCCCTTCTTGTCGAGATAGCTCCGGGCGCCTCCCGGCGCGCTTTTTCCCTGCGCGGTGACGATTCGATAGAAGTAGCCGTAATACGGTTGGGGTCCCGCATCGCTGCTTCTGGACCGGAACTCGGACTCGGCCAGCAGGTCTCCGAGCGGACTCGGTGCTTCGCCCTGGCTTACAGGCCAGTACAGACCGTCGTGGCGGCCTTCGGTGCTGCGAAAACGCTGCGCGAAGGCCTTCGCATTGCCGTCGCGCGACTCGGAGGCATACTCTTTCTGCGCGTCCACACCCGCGTGCAGGGAAGTCAGCGTCCAAAGTTCGTTGCGGCCAATGCGCCGATTGAGCAACTCCTCGCGGCCCGCCGCGGTATCGAAATGCCAACGCCCGTCCGTCTGCACCAGGGGAATCGGCCACGGCCAGCCATCCTCGCCAAGCATTGCAATCTTCGTGGTCGCATCGAAGTCTTCGAACTCGACTTTCGCGCGGATCCGTTCCCCGACTCGCTCGAAATCCTCGCGATCGACGTCCGCATCGCCCGAGGCGAACAGGTCCACGCTGCCAGGACCGAACATCTCTTCGATGCGGGCATTGTCGCCCCGCGCCGGGATCAACGCAGCGAGTGCCTGGATCGCCTCTTCCGGCGTCTTGTAGGTGCCGGGCGGCGGTGAACTGCATCCCGCGGCGAGCAACCACATGCTGCCGGCGAAAATGGCAAGCAGCGTTCGTGCAAAGCGCGTACTCATTCTGGTCTCCATTCAGCGACGACGGCCACCACCACCGGATCTCCCCCCGCCCCCGCCGCGGCTTCCGCCGTAAGAGGGAGTCCCGCGACTCGAGGATCCGCGGGAACTGGCGGAACGATCCATGGATGAGCTACGCGCCGCTGACGAGTCTCGCGAGCCAGACATGTCACGGGTTCCAGCGCCTGCGTCACCGCCGGACAGGTCCCGAGTACCGGCACCCGCACCGCCTCCGGACAGGTCGCGGGTTCCAGCACCTGCGCCACCTCCGGACAGGTCGCGAGTTCCGGCGGAGGGCGACGAGTAGCCGCGAGCCTGGTCGCGCGATACTGCGCCCGAATCACCGCGCCCACCGTATTGCTGTGCTGTCTTCGAGTCGCGGTAATTCACACCCTCGCGATGCGAAGGATCGTGGTTCCAGTTGCTTTGACCGCCATCCCTGGGCGTTGCCTGATTGCGGCCACCCCCATCGATGCCGTCATTGCGACCACCACCGTTGATGCGGTCACCGCCATTGATGTCGGTATTGCGATTGAAATTGTTATAGGTGTTGTGATTGATGTAGACGTTGCTGCCGCCCCAACCCCAGTTGGCGCCACCCCACATCGCAGCGCCGAACGCCACTCCCACGCTGAACGTGAAAAAAGCAGCGCCGGGAGGCGGTGGATAGTACATCGGCGGGTAGTACCAGGTCGGGTAGTACCATGACGGGCCATAGACCACAGTCGGCGAATAGGTCGGCACATAGATGACCTCCGGTGACGCCGACTCGATGACGATGATCTTGTCCTGCTTCTGCGTGACCACCTGCTGCTCGGTAGTCTTCAGATTGCCCGCCTCGAAGGCCTTGCCGCGCATGCGTTGCACAGTGTCGAGCAGCTCCGTCTGCTGCGCGAGAAAGGCGTCGCCGAGATCCTTCGTCCAGCTGATGTTCTCGCTCATGCGCTTGACGACATCCGGAAACAGGCACAGGGACTTGATACTGGGATCCCAGTCCTGTTCCTTCAGCGCGGCGTCCAGTGCGTCACCCTTCAATCCGGAGTTCTTGGCGAGCCAACGATCCGCTTCCACAACCTCGAGAGGGTAAGTCGAGGCCATCAGCACCTGCATCAGCAGGGAATCCGGGTACAGCGCGATGGGGGCTACAATCTGTTCGAGCCTGGCCTTGTCGAAGTCGCCTGCGGCGGCGGTCGGCGCATTCGCACTGGCTGGTGCCGGTGCACTGGCTGCCGTTGGCGGCGCGGTCGCGGTTGCGGTCGTGCTGGCAGCAGTCGCAGGAGGTGCATTCGCACTTGCAGGCGCGCTGTTTGCAGGAGCCTTGCCGCCCGGCTGCGCGTACACCCGTAACGCTCCGCCAGCCATCAGCGGTGGAACGATGAACGCAAGCAAGGTATTTCTGATGAGAATTCGCATCGGTTCTTTCCCCATGCCGCACCGGCCCACTATGCAAAGCGCATTGTAATGCGCGACCCGGGCGTAAGCTGAAATTTCGTTGCAACTAGAGCGTGTGCGCCAGGCCAACCTCGGTCACCAGCGCGCCCCACCTCTTGATCTCGGCATTGATATACGCCTGCGTCTCCGCGATCGGCGGAATCTTCATCGGAATGAGGCCGAGGGCAGACAAGCGCTTCATCATTTCCGGATCCTCCATGATGGCCTGCATCTCGCTGTGGAGTTTGTCGATGATGGGCCTGGGGACATCGACGCGGGCAAACAGCACATGCCAGGAGATCACTTCGAAATCCGCTTCGCCTGAAGCCTCGGCAAACGTGGGTACATTTGGCAGGGAGTCGAGCGGAGTCTTCGAACTCACCGCCAGCGCACGCACCCTGCCCTCCTTGATCAGCGGCAACACGGTGCCCAGATCTGCAAATGCCATGGGCACGTGGCCCGCAGCGATGTCGAGGAAAGCCTGCGGACTGTTCGTGTACGGCACATGTTGCATGTCGAGCTTGAAATACTTCTTCATGAATTCGCCCGCCAGGTGCGGGGGCCCACCCGTGGACGAAGACGCAAACGTGATCTTGCCGGGATTCGCCCTGATGTACGCGATCAGCTCACGCACCGTTTTCACGGGCAGCTTCGGATTGACGACCAGGACGAAAGGCGATTTCAGATACTGCGCAATCGGCATGAAGTCCTTTTCCGGATCGTAGGGCGGTTTCTTGTACAGGATCGGCCGGATGGCAAACGTGCTGCTCGTCGACGCGCCCAGCGTGTAGCCGTCCGGTGGCGCTTTTTGCACTGCGATAGCGCCGGCCATCTGCGCACTTCCGGGCCTGTTCTCGACGATGAACGGGCGACCGAGTCGCTGCGTAAGTTTCTCGGCATACAAGCGCGCGACCACATCCGGCCCGGATCCGGCCGCCAGAGGCACGATGATGGTGACGGTTTTGGCCGGCCAGGCCTTTGCGTCGGCAGACCAGGCAGTCTGGAGACTGGCCAGCGCCAGCAGCACGAACGCACTGCGACTCATGAGTTGAAGCATCCATTTCCCCCGAAGCGTCCCGCAAACTACACCTCGCGTTTCAAGAGCGTCAAGATAACGCTCCCGGGGAACGGCAGAATCGTCCCGCATTGCTGTATACAATGGCGCAAGAACAAACGCGTCGACTACGGTCCGCGCAAGATTGAAGACGCTCGGAGGGGGGAATGTCCCGGGAAAACGAGTCAGCCAGCGGCACTACGCGCAGAAGTATCCGAATTCGCGGTCCGCGGGAGTTCTACGGCGGGCTCGCGTTGATGGGGCTCGCGTTGTTTGCGTTCTGGGCCTCCAGCGACCTGCCCATGCAGGAAGGCATCGGGCCAGGGTCATTTCCTCGCGCGTATGCCGGACTGCTGCTCGCGCTCAGTGCGGCAGTCGCCGTGGCAGGCCTTGTCTTCCGGACACCGGATATCGGCCGCTATGCCGTCCGGGGGCCGGTACTGATTGTCGTCTCCATCGTGGGCTTTGCATTGCTGGTACAGCCGCTTGGACTCGCGCTGGCGAGCTTCTTCACCTTCATCGTCGGGGCGCTCGCGTCGAGCGAAACACGCTGGCGTGAAGCCATCATCGCAGCCGTCGTGCTGACGGCGTTCTGCTGCCTGCTGTTCGCGTACCTGCTGGGACTCCCCATGCAGATATTCCCGTGACCGATCTCATTGCGAATCTGGTGCTTGGGTTCTCGGTGGCCGCGACACCCGCGAATCTGATGTTCTGCACGATCGGCGTGCTCGTCGGAACACTGGTGGGCGTACTGCCGGGGGTGGGTTCTCTGGCAACCATCGCCATGCTGTTACCGCTTACATTCGGGCTCCCTCCGACCGGTGCACTGATCATGCTCGCCGGCATCTACTACGGAGCCCAGTATGGCGGGTCGACTGCATCCATCCTGCTGAACATGCCCGGTGAAGCCACTTCGGTGATCACAACGCTGGATGGCCACCAGATGGCAAAGAACGGCCGCGGCGGCCAGGCACTCGCGATCGCCGCATTGGGCTCGTTTTTCGCCGGATGTGTGGCAACCGTACTGGTTGCCGCGCTGGGGCAGCCGCTGACCAGCATGGCGCTGCTGTTCGGTCCGGCAGATTATTTTTCGCTGATTGCGCTCGGCCTCGTGCTGACGATCGTGCTGGCGCGCGGTTCGGTGCTCAAGGCCATCACGATGATCATTGCAGGCCTGTTGCTGTCCACGGTGGGATCGGATCCGGAGACGGGCGTCGGCCGGATGACCTTCGGGCTCTATGAGCTCTTCGATGGCATCAGCTTCGTGAACGTCGCGATGGGCGTGTTCGGATTCGCGGCCATCATGCACAACCTTGAGGTGGTGCAGGAACGGCACGTGGTGGCGACGACCGTCAAGAGCATGATGCTGACGCGCGCCGATCTCAAGGCAGCGGCGCCCGCTGTGCTGCGCGGCACGTTCATCGGCACTCTGCTGGGAATCCTGCCGGGCGGTGGTGCCGTGATGGCGTCGTTCGCCGCCTACTCCCTGGAAAAGAAGGCCTCGCGACATCCAGAACGCTTCGGCACCGGCGTCATTGAAGGGGTCGCAGCACCGGAAAGCGCCAACAACGCTGCGGCCCAGACTTCGTTCATTCCATTGCTGACGCTGGGCATTCCTCCCAACCCGGTCATGGCATTGATGGTCGGCGCCATGATCATTCACGGCATCGTGCCGGGGCCGGATGTCCTGCGTAACCAGCCGGACCTGTTCTGGGGTCTCATTGCGTCGATGTGGCTCGGGAACCTGATTCTGCTGGTCATCAATCTGCCGCTCGTCGGTATCTGGATCCGGCTGCTGCGGGTGCCCTATCGCCTGCTGTTTCCGTCCATCCTGGTGTTCTGCTGCATCGGCATCTATTCCATCCGCAATTCACCCTTCGATCTGTTCGTGGCTGCGGCGTTCGCGCTCGTCGGCTACTGGCTGATCAAGCACGATTTCGAAGCCGCGCCTTTCGTGCTGAGTTTCGTCCTGGGTCCGCTGCTTGAGGAAAATGTCCGGCGCGCGTTGCTGATCACGCGGGGTGATCCGTCCGTGTTCGTCACACGCCCCATTTCCGCGGTCCTGCTTGGTGTCGCAGCCGTGCTGCTCGTGCTGGCGCTGTTGCCGCTGTTCCGCAAGCGCCGTGAAACCGTCTTCGTGGAGTAGAGCAACAGAGGTTCCATTATGAAACTCGGACTCGAAGGCAGGCGTGCGATCGTTTGCGCATCCACGAAAGGCCTGGGACGGGCATGTGCCACGGCTCTCGCAGCAGAAGGGGTAGCAGTGGTGATCAATGGCCGGAATGCAGAAACGCTGCATGCGGCAGTCGCAGCACTGCGTGCACAGACCGGAGCCACCGTGACAGGTGTGGTGGCCGACGTCACGACGGCGGAGGGCCGCGCTGCATTGCTGGCGGAATGCCCCGACCCCGATATTCTCGTGAACAACAATGCCGGACCGTCTCCGGGGAAATTCCTCGACTACGACCACGCGGCCTGGAGCGCGGCTCTCGACGCGAACATGATTGCGCCGCTGCTGCTGGTCAGAGCGGTTTTACCGATGATGCGTCAACGCAAATTCGGCCGAATCATCAACATCGTCTCGGCGATGGTGACAACTCCCCGCCCACACATGACCCTGTCATCAGGCGCCCGCGCCGGCCTGGTCGCTGCGATGAAGGGGGTGGCGCTGGAAGTGGCGCAGGACAACGTGACGATCCACAACCTGCTGCCCGAACGGATCGACACGGACCGCCAGGTCTTCATGGCTCATCAGCAGATGAAACGCGAGGGAATCAGCTATGAAGCGGCCCGCGCCAGCCAGGTGCAGTCGATCGCTGCCAAGAGACTCGGCTTGCCAGCGGAATTCGGCGCCACCTGCGCGTTCCTGTGCAGCGCACACGCGGGCTACATGTCCGGGCAGAACATTCACCTCGACGGCGGCAGCTATCCTGCGCTGGTCTAGGACTTGGGTAGCCCGCCGGCGAGGAACGACTCAAGCGTGATCGGTACCCGCTTGATGCGTGGAGGTGTCGTGCCGACGTCTGCGAAGTTCGTGGCTTCCTCGAACCACTGACGGCGCGCCGGCATGCCCCAGGGAAAGGACACGTTGTTGTGTGACGGATCCCACCTGACCGGCTCGTTCTCGAGATCCATGACGAGATAGTGGGTATTGAACAGCTCGATACGATGGCCATCCGGATCGCGGAAATAGACGAACAGCGCGAGGCCTGGCCCATGTCGCCCCGGACCCCGTTCGACGTCAAGACCGTAGCCCAGCTCTCCCGCAACGTCACAGGCATGCAGCAGGTGCGTCGTCTCACTGGTCATGAAGGCAAAGTGATGCATGCGGGGACCGGCACCATTGAACAGGGCAAGGTCGTGCGGATTGCCTTTACGCTGCAGGAAGGCCGCAATGGGATCGAACTCGCCATCCTTGCAGATGAATTCGCTGAGACGAAAGCCCGCCTTCATGTAGAACTCGCAGGACGCCCGCACATCCGGCGTCAGCACCTGGAAGTGATCGATCCGCAACGCACGTCCACCCTTATGCGAGTGAAACTGCGTGATCATGCGCGGCACCGCGGGCATTTGCGCGCAGATCTCGAGTGGTGTTCCGTACAGATCGCTCACATGCAGCGTGCGGCCCTGACGCGGCACCTCGACAAATTCTGCGGGACGCCCCTGGTCCCTGAAATAACGGTACGCACCGTCGAGATCTTCCTCGGTCATCACCCGGAAGCCGATCCGCAGGCACTCCGGGGTTATCGATTTCCTCACGACCAGGCTGTGGTGGCAGGCTTCTTCCACACCCCGGAAGTACAGGGTGTCGCTGGTCTCCTCGGTGACAGTGAGCCCGATGACCTCAGTGTAGAAAGACTTGCTGGCCGCGAGATCGCGTGCTGTCAGCACGATGTGGCTCGTGCGCGTGAAGCGAAATGGCGGATTGAAGTTGTTCTGTGGAATATCCATGGCGCCCCCCTCATGAAACCAGATCGAGCTGCTGCGTCTTGTTCTGGCCGCAGGATATCGATTGCGCTTTCACATTACGAGGACTGCTGCCCGGCAGCTCGGGGCAGCGGGATTGCCGGGTTTGCGCCGGAACCCGTTGACTGATCCCGACGCACTGGAAAACTATGGCTTGAGCGTCTCGATATCGAGGCCCAGCGCTTCCGGTTTGGCGCCGTGGGAAACGCCATCCGCAGTGACGACGAATACCATCGAGCCGCCCTTGCGGCCGTCATGCAGCGGACGAATGCCCATGGTCACCTTGTCACCCGCCTTCAGCGTATCCGCTCGGATGCCGATGGCCGCCAGCATCATCGGCGCGGTGGCTTCAACGTCCCAACGTTCGACCTTGCCCTTGCCGTCGGCTTGCGCGTTGATCGACATCCAGGCGTGCGGGTTCATGTTGGTGAACGAAATCATCGTGCCTTTCAAAATGACCAGCTTCTGGCCATCGAACATGGCGAACGAGTGATGGGCGAGGGCCGGCAAGCCGACCAATGCCACCACCGCGGTCAACCCGATTAATATCTTCTTCAACTGCGATTCTCCTTCGAATTCCTCAAACGGGTGCCAAGGCCATGAGCCTCAGGCATTCCTCTTACCGCTTATTCTTCCGTTCGGCAGCTGCCTTGGCTTTGGCAGCATCCCTGGCTTCCTGCTCCGCCGGCAGAATGGTGCGCTGGTAGCCGTCCTCGTCCATCTCCACGTTCGAATTGCATGGCCGATCGTTCAGGTTGATGAAGGGCCGGGGAAGCCGCGTACCTACCGGGCCAGCGGCTGCACCTGCTGGCGGAGCTGCGGCAGGGGCTGCTGGAGGTGCACCGAAAAACCCTGCAGTGCGCTTGTAATAGCGGGTCACTTCCCAGGGCCTGGTAAACGCCACCGGGTCGGTGAACGTCATCCTGTTTTCGAGGGTATCGGTATCGATCAGCCGCAATCGCTCGACCATGTGCAGCTTGGGGCTGTAAGGCGTCGAAGTCTGATCGAAATTGTCGCCCAGCATGTCCACGGTTTCGATCACAAGCGTATTGCCTTCCCAGTGACCGACGGAGTGGCCCGAATAGGTCGGGCCGAATTCGCCCGTGATTGTGGGCGTCGTGGGGTGCTTGCGTCCATCGAGAAAAATGCGCCGTCCCGTGAGGCCATAGTCGTTGTACCAGAACATCACTTCGGGTGACTGGATGATGTCAAACGGCACCGGTGTGTCACCCACCATGCGGGGCACGCCGTAAGGAACGCAGGCAGCGAAATCATCACGCGACTTGCCTTTCAATGCTTCCTGAACGTACGCATCGTATTTCTTCTGGTACTCGTCCGTATAGGGGATGCCCCAGACACGGGTCCCGGCAAGCGGACCGAAAACCGACTCGCCCGCGACCGGATTCGGAGGGAAGTAGGAGTGATCGGGATCAAACGTGAAGCCGGTATTGGGCGCCATCAACACCGTCCACAGTCCCGTCATATCCGGCTGCTGCGCCAGCTTGGTCGCATACTCGGTGAGCCTGGGTGGATCGTAGTTGTCCGCATTCTTTATCAGTTCAGGACTTGGCAGGCCCGGTGGCGCGAACTGCGCCAGAGCCGGAACCGCAGTCAGCATGGACCCGGCCAGCACACAGAGTGCAGGAAAAGTGTGTTTCAGCATCAAGGACATGTCCTCATTTCACGCCACGGTACCGTGGGTTTGCGACGCGCAGCAACGCTACGGCTTGAGGGTCTCGATATCGAGGCCCAGCGCTTCCGGTTTGGCGCCGTGGGAAACGCCATCCGCAGTGACGACGAATACCATCGAGCCGCCCTTGCGGCCGTCATGCAGCGGTCGAATGCCCATGGTCACCTTGTCACCCGCCTTCAGCGTATCCGCTCGGATGCCGATGGCCGCCAGCATCATCGGCGCGGTGGCCTCAACGTCCCAACGTTCGACCTTGCCCTTGCCGTCGGCTTGCGCATTGATCGACATCCAGGCGTGCGGGTTCATGTTGGTGAACGAAATCATCGTGCCTTTCAAAATGACCAGCTTCTGGCCATCGAACATGGCGAACGAGTGATGGGCGAGGGCCGGCAAGCCGACCAATGCCACCACCGCGGTCAACCCGATTAATATCTTCTTCAACTGCGATTCTCCTTCGAATTCCTCAAACGGGTGCCAAGGCCATGAGCCTCAGGCATTCCTCTTACCGCTTATTCTTCCGTTCGGCAGCTGCCTTGGCTTTGGCAGCATCCCTGGCTTCCTGCTCCGCCGGCAGAATGGTGCGCTGATAGCCGTCCTCGTCCATCTCCACGTTCGGAATGCATGGCCGATCATTCAGGTTGATAAAGGCGCGGGGGATGGGCTTTGCAGGCGCCGCTGCGGCAGAACCTTCACCTCCCGCAGGAGCTGCCGGCATGACAAAGGCCCCCGATGTGCGCTGAAAATACCGTGTCACTACCCAGGGCTTCGTGAATGCCACCGGGTCGGTGAAAGTAAACTGGATTTCGAGGATATTCGCGTCGATCAGCCTGATGCGCTCGACCATATGCAGCTCGGGGCTGTAAGGCGCCGAGGTTTCGTCGAAATTGTCGCCCAGCATGCCGACGGTATCGACGACCAGAGTATTGCCTTCCCAGTGACCGACGGAGTGGCCGGAATAGGTCGGGCCGAATTCGCCGGTGATCGTGGGCATCGTGGGATGCTTGCGTCCATCCAGAAAAATGCGGCGTTCCGTGCGGCCATAATCGTTGTACCAGGAAATCATTTCAGGCGACTGGATGATGTCGAAGGGGACCGGCGAGTCACCAATCATGCGCGGCACGCCGTAAGGAACGCAGGCAGCGAAGTCGTCGCGCGACTTGCCCGCCAACGCTTCCTTGACGTACTCGTCGTACCTCTTCTGGTACTCGTCCGTATAAGGAATATTCGTCATACGGGTGCCCGGAGTGGGTCCGAACCCGGACTCTCCCTGAACCTGCGCCTTGCCGTAGATGGCGTGCTCGGGATCAAAGATCGGGCCGCCTTGTGCATCCTTCGGCGCCAACCCAAACCAGAGACCCGTCATATCCGGCTGTTGCGCCAGCTTGGTCGCGTACTCGGTCAGTCTGGGTGGATCGAAGTGATCCGCATTCTGGATCAATTCGGGACTCGGCAAGCCCGGCGGCGCGAACTGCGCCAGAGCTGGAACCGCGGTCAGGACGGAGCCTGCCAGCAGACATAGCGCAGGGAAGGTCTTTTTCAACTTTTCTTTCCTCGGGTCTCGATACGCATAGAGTAACGATCGGCCGGAATTCTGACAACGTAACTCGCGACAAAGTAATGCCAAGTATTGCAAAGTGAGGCAGGCTCTGATTCGGCCACCCTATTTGCGGGGCAACGGCAAATGGCGATTCCATGTTGCGTCGCAACAGGCGGCGATGCCGCGCGGAATCACGCTCTATCGAAGCGCCAAAAGAGGTGCGACTTGCGGGATGGACGCAGGCGCGCAGGTACCCGGAGCAACGCTATTCTGCTGCCGTGGCGCGCTGCGCGCTCACCATTGAATATAACGTCGTATACCCTGCCAGCAGTCCGACGCCGAACAGACCGCTGAGTGCATAGATGTGGAAATGCTCTATCGGGTTGAGCGCCGTTTCGGCAATGGAGGCGAACAGGTCGCGTGGACTGGTGAGGATGTCCCAGCTGTTCCATCGCTGGATCCGGCCGAGATACACGCCATAGCCCGATGCGAGCAGCGCAGCAGCGGCTGCGGCCCAACCGAATCGTGAACCAAACCGTTCCTCCAGCAGCCTGTGGACCTGGAACAGGGAGGAATAGCCGAGCAGCAATCCGGTACCCGCGCAGGACAGCAGCATGCCGAGGTCGTACCAGTATTGCTTCGAGCCGTCAGGATGCAGATGCACGAGGTCAGTCAGGATATACGGAGCATTCGGCAGGAACAGCAGCCAGACTGCTACCAGCCAGAGCTGCAACAGATCAGGGGCGTTTCTGCGCTGAGCATTGCGCAACAGCGTTGATGCCAGGAGTGGAACGCAGGCCAGAAACAGGTTCCACAACAGGAACAAGTAGTGGTCGGAACCCGTCCACCCGACCTGCAGCAGCACCAGCGTGACGCACCACGCCAGCAGAATCGCAAGCAGCGTCCTGCTATAGGGCTTCCAGACTGTCATTGATTCGCGTGCCGCCATGCTGCTCTGCCCGTCTGCTGCCCATACCCATTCAACGGCGGCAATGTACCGTGCGCCAGAGGTTAATTCCGCGAACTCGCCGGAATCTGTGAACTCGCCGGAAATCCTGAATATCTTACGTGCCGCAGTAGGTCCGGAAAACGCGCTCGGCGGGTTCGGGCGGCAACGCACAGGCTTCACTTCCCGGCTGAGTCTCATAGGGACTGGCCAGCACAGCCAGGAGTTCCTCAAAGCGTGAAAAGTCCCCGTTGTCGACGGCAGCAGTCAGGGCCCGCTCGACCAGATGATTGCGGGGAATGAACAGCGGATTGACCTGCCGCATCGCCTTGGCACGAGCGGCTGGACTTACGGGCTCGATCGCAAGCCGCGCACGCCAGGACACACTCCAGGCATCGAAGGCATCGGGCGCCGCAAACAACGTACGAACCCCACTGTCACTGCCAGTCGATTCGGCCGCATCGCAGAGGCGCCGGAAGGTCAGCGTAAAATCCGCCTGCTGCTCAAGCATCGCCTCGAGCAGATTCCCTATCAGCCTGGAATCGCCCTCTTCCGCGGTGAGCAGCCCGAGCTTGGCGCGCATCCCGCTGAGCCAATGCTCCTGGTAACGCGTTGCAAAGACGGAGAGTGTTTCCTCCGCCAGTTCCACCGACTTGTCAGCATCGCTGTCCAGCAGCGGCAACAGCGTTTCTGCAAATCGCGCCAGGTTCCACTGCGCGATCGACGGCTGATTTGCATACGCGTAGCGACCGACCCGGTCGATGGCACTGTAAACCGTCGCAGGATCAAAGTTGTCCATGAAGGCACACGGACCAAAATCGATGGTCTCGCCGCTGAGCGCCATGTTGTCGGTATTCATTACGCCATGAATGAACCCGACGCACATCCAGCGTGCAATGAGGAGTGCCTGGCGTTCCATAACAGACCTGAGCAATGCCAGATACGGTTGTGGGTCACTGCTCGCGGAGGGATGGTTGCGGTTGATGACATGCCCGGCGAGCTTCCGAACCGCATCGACATCACCCTGTCCGGCTATGAATTCAAACGTTCCGACTCGCACATGGCTTGCCGCGACCCGTGTCAGGATGGCGCCCGGCAGAAGTTCTTCGCGTTGCACCACTTCGCCGGTCGTCACGGCAGCCAGCGCGCGAGTTGTCGGAATTCCAAGTGCGTGCATCGCCTCACTGACCAGGTACTCGCGCAACACAGGTCCGAGAGCGGCGCGTCCATCGCCACCGCGCGAATAGCGGGTGCGGCCGGCTCCCTTCAGTTGCACATCGAAGCGCTTGCCACTGCGGTCCGCGGCTTCGCCCAGCAGGATCGCCCGACCATCGCCCAGCTGTGGAACGAACGATCCGAACTGATGCCCCGCATAACCCATGGCGATGGGGACGGCTCCCTGCGGAAGGACGTTACCGGAAAACAGCTTTGCGAGGTCATCCTCGCCAATCGCGCCCGCATTCAAGCCAAGCTCGCTGCCCAAGGCCGAGTTGAAGCGGATCAGTCCTGGGGCGGCAACAGGGGTGGGCTCAGTTCGCGTGAAGAAGCTGGCCGGCAGCTGCGCGTAACTGGCTGGAAGCAGCGTCAGCAAGCCGTCTTCCTGCACAACGGAGGTAAGGTCATGCAATGTCGTTTCCGGCTGCTCTGGAATCGGCTATCGTTACACACAGCGAAGCTTCCAAGAACCCGATCCTACAGCACTTCGCACCGCCTACGTTCCAGGAATCGAATCCCCGATGAACCGCCCTGAAGCGCCCGCACTGATGGACACCCGGCAGCGCATTCTCGCCATCGTCGGTGCGTCATCGGGCAATCTCGTCGAGTGGTTCGACTTCTACGTCTACTCGTTCTGCGCCATCTATTTCGCATCCGCGTTCTTTCCAAGCGGCAATCCGACAACGCAACTGCTCAACACCGCAGGCGTCTTCGCAGCCGGCTTCTTGATGCGCCCCATTGGCGGATATCTGTTTGGGCGGATTGCCGACAAGCACGGACGCCGCACATCGATGATGATTTCGGTGCTGATGATGTGCGGCGGTTCGCTGATGATCGCCGTGCTGCCTACCTACGCCGTAGCCGGCACCGCAGCACCTGTGCTGCTGCTGACAGCACGCCTGCTGCAGGGCCTGTCGGTGGGGGGTGAATACGGAACCAGCGCAACCTACATGAGCGAAGTGGCGCTCAAGGGACGCCGCGGCTTCTTTGCATCGTTCCAGTATGTAACGCTGATCGGCGGACAGTTGCTGGCGGTCGTCACACTCGTGATCCTGCAGCAATTCCTCTCGGAGGCGGAACTCAAGGCCTGGGGCTGGCGCATTCCCTTCGCGATAGGCGCTGCGGCGGCGCTGGTTGCGCTGTACCTGCGCAGTTCGTTGCAGGAGACGTCTTCCGCTGAAAGCCGGCAACGTCGTGAGGCCGGCACATTGAAAGGATTGCTGCAACACAAGCGCGCCTTCCTGACTGTGCTTGGCTTTACCGCAGGTGGGTCGTTGTTCTTCTATACGTTCACGACGTACATGCAGAAGTACCTCGTGAATACCGCCGGCATGAGCGCCAGAACGGCCAGCGCGGTGATGACCTGGGCGCTGCTGGTCTACATGCTCATGCAGCCGCTGTTCGGAGCGCTGTCGGACCGCATCGGTCGACGCGCATCGATGCTGTGGTTCGGCGCGCTGACCACGCTGTGCACCGTGCCGATCATGCATTCGCTCAGCGACATATCCAGCCCCTACGTGGCGTTCGCAATCGTTGTCTTCGCGCTGGCGATCGCGAGCTTCTACACCTCGATCAGCGGCCTGATCAAGGCCGAAATGTTTCCGACGGAGGTGCGTGCGCTCGGCGTTGGTTTTTCTTACGCGATCGGGAATGCGCTGTTTGGTGGAACGGCTGAATATGTGGCGTTGTGGCTGAAGTCCATAGGCGCTGAAACCAGCTTCTACTGGTATGTCACTGCAATCTGTGCCGTCGCCCTGGTCGTGTCCTTCGGAATGCGGGACTCGAGCAAGGAAGGCTTCCTGAAGGACACGCCTTAAGCGCAGAAGTAGGAACAAGCCGACACGTGCCTGCCACTCTTCCTTATGGTGGTGGCGCGATGCGGGGCCTAGGCTTCATCCTTGTTCCAACACTTCAAGTGCATGACAAGGAGAGGCGATGTCCAGCTACACCAGGGCCGCGTCGCGGCTCAACAAGGACCTGCATGCCGTGGTCCGCGATACTGAAGCGCTGCTCGCCGCAACGGGCGACGTAGCGGGTGACCAGATCGACGAGATCCGTACCCGGGCCCGCAAATCGCTGCAGTCCATGCGCGAAAGCCTGCGGGAACTGCCAGGCGAACTCACTGAACAGCTGCATGATGCTGGCGAAGCCGCCGAAACTGCGATCAGGAGCAAACCTCTGCAATGGGTCGGAATCGCCGCTGCTGCCGGGCTGTTGCTCGGCATCCTGTCAATGACCCGGTCGCGCTAGCCGCTGGCGACTACCCGTCAAGCGAGGTCGCTCGCCCCCTGAACCAGTCATGCTGCGTTCAGCTTGACCCGGGTATTTTTCAGAGTGCGCCGCTACCCAAGCGGCCGCAATCACGAGCGGGAGAACTCCATGCTTCTGAGAGCAATTGGTCTGGCTGTCCTGACTTGCTCCCTGTCAGCCTGCGTCGCGCCCTCTCCCGGCGGGACTTATTCGCAACGGGACGTCCAGCGCGCCTGGAACATCGAGCAGGCAACCGTAGCTGATATCAACGAAGTCTCCATCGAGGGTCACGCCACAGGCATCGGGCAATTGGCGGAGGAGCGATCGGCTGGTCGGTGGGCAGAACGATCAGCCACGGTGGTGGCCACTACATCGCAAGCGCGGTCGGCGCAGTAGCGGGCGCCGTCGCAGGTGAGCAGATCGAAAAGAATGCTCGCAGGCAGAAAGGCTTCGAGATTCTGGTTGAGCTCGACAAAGGCGGCTCCATCGCAGTCGTGCAGCCCGCCGATCAGACCTTTGCACCGGGCGAGCGGGTGCGCGTGTACACCCGGCACGATGGCTCTGCACGCATCGCTAAAATTTAATTATAGTTAATAATAATTTCAGAGAATCTCAAAAAGTCGCCCTCCTTCGTTAGCCAATATGAATCGTGTCAGGCGGCGGCCTGAGACTTCCCCTCTGGCGCCAGCGGCTGGTTGACCGGCACGCCCAGGGATCGCGCGACTGCTTCGTGGGTGATGGCTCCCGCGTCGACATTCAGGCCATTCGCGAGGTGCGGATCACGCGCCAGCGCCTCCTTCCAGCCCAGCGTCGCAATCGCCTTTACGTACGGCAACGTCGCATTGGTCAGGGCGAATGTCGATGTTCGCGCCACTGCTCCGGGCATGTTGGCAACGCAGTAATGCACCACCCCGTCAACCACGTAAGTGGGGTTCGCATGCGTCGTCGGCCGGCTGGTCTCGAAGCAGCCTCCCTGGTCAATGGAGATATCAACCAGCACTGATCCCGGCTTCATGCGCTTTACAAGTTCGCGCGACACGAGTTTTGGCGCCGCTGCACCGGCCACGAGCACGGCACCGATCACCAGGTCGGCTTCTACAACGAGCGCTTCGATGGCAGCCGCCGTGGAGTAAACGGTCTTGATCCGCCCGCCGAACTGCGCGGAGAGCTCGCGCAGCCGTTTCACGGAACGATCGACCACTGTGACATCGGCGTGCAATCCCACCGCCATTTCGATGGCGTTGGTGCCTGCCACTCCACCGCCCAGAATCACGACTTTGCCCGGCAATACCCCGGCCACGCCGCCGAGCAGCACACCCATACCGCCGTTCGCCTTCTGCAAGCTGACGGCACCGACCTGTACGGAGAGCCGTCCTGCGACTTCGCTCATCGGCGTAAGCAGCGGCAGTGAGCCATCGGGTGCAGTCACCGTTTCGTAGGCAATGGCGGTGACTCGAGCCTCGCGCAGCGCTTTGGCTTGCGCCGGATCGGGCGCCAGGTGAAGGTAGGTGAACAGCACCTGGCCCGCGCGGAGCAACGGGAATTCGGCGGGCTGTGGCTCTTTGACCTTGACGATCATCTCGGCAGCGGCGAAGACTTCAGCCGCCGTGGGGACGATCCTGGCACCCGCTTCGCGGTACGCGGCATCGTCACAGCCAATACCGGCGCCTGCCCCGCTCTCGACGATGACTTCGTGGCCAGCCTGGACAAGTTCTCGGGCTCCGGCTGGCACCAGACCTACCCGGTACTCATGGGTCTTGATCTCTTTGGGGACTCCGATACGCATGGGGCAGCTCCTTGGCCAGGTCGTTAACGCGCTGAATTCACTGTACTTGTGCTGCTCTGACATTATTTGCGGTAATGCGCTATAAATGCTCAATAAATTGGCATATTCCGGCGTTTTTCTTTGACTTTTAGAAGGATTATTGCGCAATGACCCTGGACAACCACGATCGCGCCATCTTGAGGGCCTTGCAGCTGGATGGCAGGCAGCCCAACAGCGCGTTGGCCCAACGGGTCAACCTTTCGGAATCGGCATGCTTGCGCCGCGTGCGGGCGCTGGAGGAAAGCGGATTGATCGAGGGCTATACGGCTTTGATCAGTCAGCGCAAGGCAGGTCTGGCAAGCAATGTCTTCGTCAATATCACTCTCGACCGCCAGGACGAAACCGACCTGCGCGCGTTCGAGGAGGCAGTGCTGAAGATCCCCGAGGTGATGGAGTGCTACCTGATGACCGGCGACTTTGATTACCTGCTGCGAGTCGTAGTCGCCGACATGGATGACTACGAACGCGTGCATGCCAAACATCTCACTCGCCTGCCCGGTGTCGCGCGTGTGCATTCGAGCTTTGCACTGCGCACTGTCCAGAAGTCGCGGGAGTTGCCGATCCGCTGAGCGTACGGCTTTTCGCTAGCGGTTAGCGGCCGCACGCCCATCAAGCAATCCCAGCAATCCCTGCAACAGATCCCGGGGCGTGGGCGGACACCCGCGAATCACGAGATCGACCGGAATGACATTGCTGACCGCGCCGACACAGGCATAGCTGCCTTCGAAAACGCCGCAGCCTGCGCCACAGTCCCCAACCGCGACGACCCACTTGGGTGCCGGCATCGCTGCATAGGTCCGCTCCAGTGCCTCCCGCATGTTCTTTGTCACGGGACCGGTGACCAGCAGCAAATCAGCATGGCGCGGCGACGCTACAAAACGGATACCAAAGCGTTCGATGTCGTAGAACGAATTGTTGAGCGCATGAATCTCGAGCTCGCAACCGTTACAGGACCCTGCGTCGACGTGACGTATTGAAAGGCTCTTTCCCAACCGGCGTGAAATGGCGCCGCGCACATTGGTACCGATCGCCTCGAACGCGCGCGAGGCCTCATGCTGCACCGGTTCGGTCACCGGGCGCGACAGCAGATTCTTGAAGAGCAGACGACGCATCAGAGATCGTGCCCGGAGTAGGAACAGTTGAACGACTTGTTGCAGAGCGGGAAATCCGCGACGATATTGCCGTCGACAGCCACTTCGAGCAGTGGCCACTGAAACCATGAAGGATCGCGCAGGTGGGCGCGCTCAATCGTAAGCGCGGACGTCACGCGCACATGCGCCAGAATGTCACCGCGGAATCCCTCGACCATGGCCGTACCACCCATAGTGCTGACCGACCCGGTGCTTGCCGGCTGCAGGATTTCACCATCCGGCAGTAGCGCCAATGCTTTCTCCAGCCAGTCGAGACTGTGGCGAATTTCTTCGATCCGCACCCAGATGCGCGCATCGACATCACCCTCGGTCCGGCCTGCCACCTCTATGGGCAAGCTGATATAGGGCTCGTAAGCGAGATCGCGCCGAGTATCAAACGAACGTCCCGAAGCCCGCCCGATGTAGCCACCCGCCGCGAATTCCGCTGCAAGATCTGCTCGCAACACGCCGGTATCAACGGTGCGATCCTGGAGCGAGGCGGTGTTGTCATAGAGTTCCACGAGCTCCGGAAACCGCTGACGGATCTTCAATATCAACGCTCGCAGCGTATCGACACCGCCCATTGCGAGATTCGAGCTGACCCCGCCAGGAATGATGCAATCCATCATGAGACGGTGGCCGAAGCAGGCAGCAGCGGCCCGCAAGACTTCTTCACGCAGGATTCCGCATTCGGCGTGCAGCAGTGAGAACGCCGCGTCGTTACAGATGGCGCCGAAGTCCCCCAGATGATTGGCAATCCGCTCTAGCTCTGCCATCACACCGCGCAGCCAGGTCGCGCGCGCGGGTGGCGAGATCCCGACCGCTGCTTCCACTGCGCGAGCAAATGCCCAGGAGAAAGCGACGGTACTGTCACCCGACGCGCGCGCTGCAATTCTTGCGGCCGAAGCGATATCACGACCGCCAAGCAGCTGCTCGATACCCTTGTGCACGTAGCCGAGACGCTGCTCCAGGCGCACGATCATCTCGCCATGAGCGGAGAAGCGGAAATGGCCGGGCTCAATGATGCCGGCATGCACGGGTCCGACCGGTATCTCATGCAGGCTCGGCCCTTCGGCCGCCAGAAACTGCGGCGACAGCGGCTCACCTCCCGGCTGGGGTTGCGCGGACATTGGCGAGCTCATGCCCCAGCGCCCGTGATTCAGCCACGGACGGCCGTCTGGCAAACCGACGACCGTCAGCCCGAAAAGATCCTGAATGGCGCGTTCGAGCCGGATTGCCGGCGCATGAAATTTCGCGAGCGACGGCACGTGATTGTCCACTGCGGGGAGCCCGGCCACCGCCATCTGCCGCGACTTCGGCTCATACAGGGCAGCCTGCACGCCATCGCGCTCGCCCCACAAGCCAAGTAGTGCCACTCGACCGTCGCGCAGCGCTTCGCCGATCGCGCGCCAGTCTTCAACGCTGCACACGAATCGTGGCGCACCCAGGTGGTCCCGGCCTGGAGTGCGATCGACAAACAGTCCCTGAAACATGTTCGCTCCTAGCCCAGCTGTGCAGCAACGTTTCGGAACCACGCCACGATGGCATCAGGAATGTAGACGCCGGCGATGGCCACGAGCGCCAGGTGCAGGATCATCGGCGACAGGCGCCAGGCCGACAGTTCGTGCATCTTGCCGGGCTCACCGAATGCGAGCCCATGCAGGCGCAACATCAATGCGCCGAAGGCGATGGCGAGTCCTGCTACTAGCGGGATGGCGAGCCACGGATGCAGCGCGAACGTGGAAGTCACAACCAGAAACTCGCTGGTGAACACGCCGAACGGCGGCAAACCCGCGATCGCCACCGTACCGGCTACGAGTAGCCAGCCAAGCAGCGGCTGACTGCGAGTCAGTCCGCGTATGGCGCTGATATTCTGGGTACCTTCCAGCTGGGTGATATAGCCGACACCGAAGAAAATCCCTGACTTTGTCAGGCTATGCATGGTCATGTGCAACAGCCCCGCAAAGTTGGCGAGCGGCCCGCCCATGCCGAAAGCGAACGTGATGATGCCCATGTGTTCGATCGACGAGTACGCATACATGCGCTTGATGTCACGCCGCCGATAGATCATGAAGCCGGCAAACACGAGCGACACCAGACCCATCGCCATCATCAGCGGCCCGGGTGCCAGCACCTCCGGATTACCGGCCATGATCAGCTTGAAGCGCAGCAGGGCAAACAGCGCGACGTTCAGCAGCAGCCCGGACAACACAGCGGAGATTGGCGTCGGACCCTCTGCATGTGCATCGGGCAACCACGCATGGACCGGTGCGAGCCCGACTTTCGTGCCGTATCCCAGCAGCAGAAACACGAAAGCCAGGTTGAGAAGCGCCGGATCCAGACTCGATGAGGAAGCCAGAATCCGGTCCCAGGCCATCGCTTCGAGACCTGCACCGAGTTTCGCCTGGGCGGCGAGATAGACGAGGATGGTGCCGAACAAGGCAAGCGCAATGCCGACCGATCCCAGAATGAAGTATTTCCATGCAGCCTCGAGCGCGGCACTCGTGCGATAGAGGCCGACCATCAGGACTGTCGTAAGCGTCCCCATTTCCACTGCGACCCACATGAGTCCGATGTTATTGGCCAGCAGCGCGAGATTCATGGCGAACATCAGCATCTGGTACATCGCGTGGTAAAACCGCAGGTGCACCGGCTTGAGCCGCCCACTTTCCAGTTCATGCGCGATGTAGCTCGCGCTGAAGATGCTTGTCGTAAAGCCAACCAGGGCGTTGATGATCAGAAAGACCGTGTTGACATCATTGACCAGCAGGTAAAGCGTGCCGGCTGGCCGCACCTGATACAGGAGCACTGCACTCGTGATCGTGAGCGCGCAGAACACGACATTGAGCCACGCGGAAAGCCGGTACACGGGAATGAACGCCAGAACCAGCGCACCCATTGCCGGCACTCCGAGCAGTCCGACGAGCGCAATCTGCGCAGTCGTCATTGCTGTTCACCGCGCGACATGTCGAGCACCGTAATATCGACCGAGTCGAAGCGCTCGCGGATACGGAACAGGAAAATGCCGATCACGATAAAGGCGATCAGGATGGAAAATGCCACGCTGATCTCTACCACCAGCGGCATACCCTTCGCGCCGGTCGCCGCCAGCACGAGGCCATTTTCCAGGGCCATGAAGCCGATCACCTGACTGACCGCATTCTGGCGTGTCACCATGACCAGCATTCCGAGTAGCAGCACCGACAGCGCGAAGGCCAGATCCTCGCGCGTCAGGGCATCCTCAGCGACGGTCACCGGCAGCATGACCATGATGGACAACGCCACCAGACCGATGCCAAGAAGCACTGTCGGGCCGGCACCAACCGTAGCCTCGATCGAGCGATGAATCCCGAGCTGCTTGACTATCCGGTGCAGCGCCACGGGGATAACGATGGCCTTGAATACGAGTGCGAGCGCGGCAGTGATGTACAGATGCGGCGCGTCCTGGATGTAGGCCTGCCATGCCACCGCCAGCGACAGCACGACGGCGTGGAGCGCAAAGGTATTCAGCAGGGCATACATGCGGTCCTGGTACAGCAGCATGAGGCTTACCAGGACCATCGATCCCGCCAGCAGATGCGCGACGTCGAAATAGAGGCTGTTCACCCCGTCACCCTGGACACGAAGAGCAGCAACGTCGCAAGGAGTCCGAGCATCAGCGCTGCCCCCAGAAAGTCAGGCACCCTGAATACGCGCATCTTCGCGATCGACGTCTCGAAAGCTCCGAGCAGGACCGCCATGCCCAGCAGTTTGGCGACATAGGCAAACACGCCGACTACCAGGGCGATGGGGGTATGCTCGCCTCTCATGATGCCGCCGGGCAGGAAGACGCAAGCGAGGATCGACAAGTAAGCCACCAGCTTTACGGCGGACGCGAGTTCGATCATGAGCAGATGGCGTCCCGCATACTCCAGCACCATCGCTTCATGAACCATCGTGAGCTCAAGATGGGTCGACGGGTTGTCGACCGGTATCCGGCCATTCTCCGCGATGGCCACCATCACCAGCGCGATCAGTCCCATGGCCAGCGATACGCGCAGGCCAACGCCGGCAACGCTCATGAAATCCGATACGGCGGACAACTGGCTCGTGCCGGCGAGCAGTGCGACGACGAATACGACCATCAGCATCGCCGGTTCAGCCAGTGCCGCTATCATCACTTCGCGGCTGGCGCCGATGCCGCCGAAACTCGTACCGACGTCGAGGCCGGCAAGTGCCATCGCCGCGCGAGCCGTACCGAGCAGGGCCACGATTGCAATGAAGTCGCCGGACCAGCCGAAAATCAGATGCGTAGCGAAAGTGGGCACGAGCGCCGCTGCCACCCAGGTGGCGGCAAAGACGACATACGGGTAGCTGCGGAAGAGCGGCGAGGCGGTCTCGGCAACTATCACTTCCTTGCGGGAGAGGCGCAGCAGGTCGCGATACGGCTGCAAGATCGATGCCCCTTGCCGGCGCAGCAACCGGGCTCTGGTCTTGCGTGTGACGCCAATGAGCAGAGGGGCGATCAGAATCACGAGCAGCATCTGCAGACCCTGCAGCAGCAACTGCGCGCCCAGAGTTGCTGTCAGGGCCATAGCGTGACCACTATCAGCAGGATAATGAGCGCCGCAAACACCAGCATGAGATAGCGGCGGATCGTCAGGAACTGCAGGGCGTTAAGCCTGCCCGCAATCCAGAGCACCGCCCGCCCCATCGGTACATAGACGAGTTCCCAGGGCAGATCGCGCCAGTGGACTTCAGCACGGGCCACACGGGTTTCGCCGGGGTGAGGCATGGCCACACCCTCACGAGCTGCAAAGAGCGTCGTCCCGAACACTCGCTTGATGGGTTGCGCAAAACTCTCGGCACTGTATTGCGTGATCGGCCGCGGATCCGGGAACCCGCAGTCCCAGGCGGGGCTGCGTCGCCACGCGCCCGATGCCAGGAGCCTGAGCCCGACTGCTGTAAGTGCTGCCGCCAGTACCAGGAACACGAGAATCGTGAGGCCATTGTAGGAACTACTGGAACTTGGCAGGGGAACGAGCGACATCCACGGGATGGCAGTCTGGTCCGGCAGTCGCGTGCCCAGACAGAACATGACGGCCTGCTGCAACGGCTCAAGCAGAAACACTGGCAGCGCGCCGATGGCCACGCATGCCGCGGCGGGCAATAGCATGGCGAATACTGAGAAATGATCCGTCTCCGTGGCGCGTGCAGCGGCCGGCGAGCGGGGACGCCCCAGGAACGTGATGCCGAACAAGCGGACAAAGCACGCTGCTGCCAGCGCAGCGGCAAGCGCCAGGCCGGCGCCAGCTGCCGGCACGAGCATCTTCAGGAGCCAGTCAGGAACATCGGGACTCGCGAGTACCGACTGGAACAGCAGCCACTCCGATACGAAACCATTGAACGGCGGAAACGCCGCAATGGCCGCTACGCCAACCAGAAACGTCCCCATCGTCCAGGGCATACGGGAAGCGAGCCCACCATATGCATCGAGATTGCGCGCGCCCGTAGCATTGACGACCGCGCCCGCCCCCATGAATAACAGGCTCTTGAACAATGCGTGATTGGCGACATGCAGCAGGCCGGCAGACATGGCGAGTGCCGCGATGGCCGGGAAGCCAACGGCGTTGAAGGCCATGGCCAGCCCGAAAGCCGCAAAGATGACGCCGATGTTCTCGATGGTGCTGAAGGCCAGTACGCGCTTGATATCGGTATTGAAAAGTGCCGCGAGCACACCGTAAACCGCGGTCACTGTACCGAGCACGATCAGCACCGCGCCGAGCCATACTCCCGACTCACCCGGCTGCGCCAGATCGAAGGTGAGCCGCAGAAATCCGTAGATCGCGACCTTGGTCATCACGCCGCTCATCAGCGCCGACACATGCGACGGCGCTGCGGGATGAGCCAGCGGCAGCCAGCCATGCAGGGGAAACAAGCCTGCCTTCGAACCCGCACCCACGAGTGCGAGCAGCACCACTGCGACTCCGGGCATGGCCTCCGGTGCAATCATGCGCATCTGGGTAAAAGCATATCCGCCTGCGGGGCCGGCCAGCAGGCCGAACGCGAGCAGGAGCGCCAGCGTGCCGCCAAAGGCCATGACGAGATAGGTATAGCCTGCGAAGCGTGCCGACTCGTCGCGGTCATTGCTCACGACCAGAGCCCAGGAGCCCAGCGACATGAATTCCCATCCCACGAGAAACGAAAAAGCGTCATTCGCCAGCAGCACGAGGTTCATACCCGCGAGGAACGCCGGATAGAACGGCAGTACCCGTCGCGGCTCGGCTTCGTGAGCGCCGTAACCCACGGCATACAGACTGACGATGGCGGCAACGGCATTGATGATCAGGCTGAAGACCGCACTCAGTGCATCCAGCCCCAGCAACGTCCGCCCCAATGGCAGTCCCACCGGCAACGACAAGAGATCCAGCGCACCAGGCGGCGCGATCAGTGCACTGAATGCCAGCACAGCCAACACGGCGGTCGTGATTGCGCAGCCGAAATAAACGATGAGAGCGCCGGCACGTACTCGACCCGCAACAATTCCAACCAGTACAAGTACAAACAGCGCGGCCAACATCCAGGTCGCTGCTGCATTAATACCGATCGCCGGGTTGGCCATGATGAGGAGCATACCCGGCGCCTAGGGGGTGGCCTTTAGCCGGACACCGCGGCCCCCGCCTGTGCTCGGCATCCCCTCTGCAATCAGCTCGATACCTGCGGCATCGAGTGCCGCCACGAGCTTCACCAGCGAGTCCACGTTGCCGCGGATGACCCCATCACTCGACTCCATGCGCTGGATCGTGGGGACTGAAAGCCCGGCCGCCTCGGCTAGCATCCGTTGATCGATGCCGAGTAGAGATCGGGCGGCACGCAACTGGGCGGCTGTCAGCATGCCTTGAATATCCTGTATGATGTTTTAAACATCATTATGAATATCTCAAACATGACAAGTGGAGTCAAGGCCCCATCCCGGCCAGTAACCTGCCACCCTACTTCATAGTGGGCATCAGGAATTCCGAACCGTCCTTGGTGCCCGTGGGCCAACGAGCCGTTACAGTCTTGAGCCGGGTGTAAAAGCGCACGCCATCAGAGCCATGGACGTGCAGCGCACCGAACAGCGAGCGCTTCCAGCCACCGAAACTGTGAAATGCCATCGGCACGGGAATCGGCACATTGATGCCGACCATGCCGGCCTCAACGCCTTGCGAAAAGCGGCGGGCAGCAGCGCCGCTCGCGGTAAAGATCGACGTGCCGTTGCCAAACTCATGCGCGTTGACGAGCTTGAGTGCCGTTTCAAGATCCGGCACACGCACGACGACCAGCACGGGTCCGAAGATCTCTTCCCGGTAAATCCGCATTGCTGGTGTCACATGATCAAACAGCGACGCGCCGAGAAAGAAACCCCGTTCATGCCCGGGAATGGTGATGCCACGACCATCCACCACAAGTCTCGCGCCTTCCTTGACGCCCTGGTCAACGTAACCACGAACCTTGTCGAGATGCTCGCGAGTGACCAGCGGGCCCATGTCCACATCGGCGCCTGTACCGGGCCCGACTTTGAGCCGGGCGATTCCGGCTTCAAGCTGACCGACCAATGCATCACCCGCATCACCGACGGCGACGGCGACTGAAATCGCCATGCAGCGCTCACCGGCTGAGCCGTAGGCAGCACCGAGCAAAGCCTGCGTCGCCTGCTTGAGGTCGGCATCCGGCATCACTACGAGATGGTTCTTCGCGCCTCCGAGCGCCTGCACGCGTTTGCCGTGCGCAGAAGCAGTGGTGTAGATGTATTCGGCCACTGGCGTAGAACCGACGAAACTGACGGCAGCCACATCGGGATCCGTCAGCAGCGTCGCAACCGCCTCACGATCACCATTCACGACATTGAATACTCCCGGCGGCAAGCCGGCTTCCGCAAGCAGCTCCGCGAGCCGCAACGGGCAACCAGGATCCTTCTCGGAGGGCTTGAGAATGAACGTGTTCCCGCACGCGATGGCGATCGGAAACATCCACAGGGGAACCATCGCCGGAAAATTGAACGGAGTAATGCCAGCACAGACGCCCACCGGCTGCCGTAATGACCAGCTGTCGATGCCGCCTCCCACCGTATCGGAGAACTCACCTTTGAGAAGATGCGGAATGCCGCACGCAAATTCCACGACCTCGATACCGCGTGTGACTTCGCCGCGGGCATCGGCAAATACCTTGCCGTGTTCACGCGTGATGATGGCGGCGAGTTCATCGACATGGGCATCGAGCAGCGCCTTGAACCGGAACAGCACTCGGGCGCGCTGCAATGGCGGCGTTGCCGCCCAAGCAGGCAAAGCCGCTTTCGCCGCCTGGATCGCCAGCCGGGTTTCGTCGGCCGAAGCAAATGCGACGGTCGCCTGGGCAACACCCGTCGCCGGATTGAACACAGGACCCTGGCGCCCTGAATTGCCCGCGACCTTCATTCCACCAATGAAATGTCCGAGTACCGGTTCCGAAGCCTGTCCGGAAGCTGGAAACGAAGAAACCGTGCTGCTCATTGGTCCTGATTCTATGCCAAGCCAGCTACACTGCAGGTGAAATCACGATCCGGGACCATCAACATGGGCACCAGCGCGAAACTCAGTCTGCGAGTGGACCTGTCTCCCCCCGATGCGGGCCGCGTCGGGCCCGGCAAGATCGCCCTGCTCGAAGCCATCCGCGACCATCGATCCATCTCCGCGGCCGCGCGCCAGCTCGACATGTCCTATCGCCGCGCCTGGATGCTGCTCGACGCACTGAACCAGTCGTTCAAGACTCCCGTGGTGACAACCGCCACAGGCGGCAAGCGCGGTGGTGGCGCCGAGCTGTCACCTGCGGGCGAACAGATCATCGGCACTACCGGGAACTTGAGAAAGCCGCGCAAACTGCCGCTGCCCCGCATCTCAAGGCGTTGCAGCAGTTGGTGGGGCGCTAGTAACGCTGTCCGTGCCGCAGGCATGCGGCAAGGCTACCTGCTTTCGATCGGCCGCCCGAGCCTATCCCCGCTGTGGCCCAGCGGCTTCAGGGTATCCGGTTGCTTCGCAAGGAGCCCGAGAGGCCCGCGGGAGCGGCGTCTCGCTGCAAGCTTCAGCGCGGCTTGAGCCAATTCGCCATACGCTTGCCGCACGTGGCCCTGGTTACCATGTACGCGCCCCGCTGCATAAGTCGCAATAGAGCGAACTGATTCGCGGGTATCGAGATCTGGCACGACCCGGGATTGTGCGGTTTGCTGCAAACCGCGGCCAAATCCCAGTGCCCAGCGCTGAATGCAATCCATTGTTCCAAATGACCCCTCACTGAAGCGGCAGACTCATGCGGGTCAAAAAAAATGGCGGGCTATCCATCAAGCCCTTGTCGAGAGTACGCAGATACCCAAGGACCAGCTCCAGAAAATCCTGGTAGCCGCTCGGTCGTCTCGATTGGCGGTGGAATTTTCCATCCCCCCTGATTCCAGATTGGCGGCAACCACGCGCCTGGCTGCAATTCGACGGGCCACACGAGCAGCGCCGTCAGGTAGCCCTCGAGTCCGTGATATGCCAGCGTATCCTTTGGCCACGTCGCCTCCTGGAGCCATCGAGCCAGTGAAGCGTGCTCGACCGCAGTGAAAGGCTGATGCCCGAGTTCAGTGAGCTTGGGGGGCAACCAGCGTGGGGGATTCCACGTACCGCGACGAACGAGACATGAAGTAGCGGGTCTTTGACTGGTGATCATGGAATCCGCAGTGAATCGGCATTCCCGCAAGGATGGCGCAGTTGGCCAAGCGGAATGCGCCGTCGTCAGTCAGTGCGACGCCTTCAGGTCGGCGTCAGGCGCAAGCCGAGCAGCTCGCTCTTCAGCAGGAACTGGACTGGCAGCCGGTCACTCAGTTTGTCGAACCACTCCCTGTGCTGGGACAGTTCGGTGTCCCAGGCTGCCGCATCAATCTTCATCAGAGGCTCGAATTCAGCGCGCGTCATGTCGCTTCCTGACCAGTCGAGATCGTCGAATCCCGGCATCCAGCCCACGTTGGTCTCGATAGCACCCGCACGCCCCTGGACGCGCTCGACGATCCACTTCAGGACCCGCATGTTGTCGCCAAAGCCCGGCCACATGAACTCGCCTTTCTCGTTGCGCCGAAACCAGTTCACACAGAAGATCCTGGGCTTGGACGGCACACGGGCGACCCATCTTCAGCCAGTGGTTGAAATAGTCACCCATGTGATAGCCGCAAAACGGCAGCATCGCAAACGGGTCGCGGCGCACGATTCCCTGCTGCGCCAGTGGCCGCTGCAGTGGTCTCGGATCCCAGCGTGGCCGCCATGTACACACCGAAGTTCCAGTTGAAGGCCTCATAGACCAGTGGCACCGTCGTTGCCCGGCGTCCACCAAAGATAAAGGCAGAAATCGGCACGCCCTTCGGATCCTCCCATCTCGGATCAATCGACGGACACTGGCTGGCAGGTACCGTGAACCGGGAATTCGGGTGCGCAGCCTTGCGTCCCGTGGCACGACCGATCTCCGGAGTCCAGTCCTGACCAGTCCAGTCGATGAGGTGTGCGGGCGGCTCCTTGCGTCATGCCTTCCCACCAGACATCGCCATCGTCGGTCAGCGCGACGTTCGTAAAGATGACATTTTCCTTAAGCGTGGCCATCGCGTTGAAATTGGTCTGCTCAGAGGTCCCCGGCGCGACCCCGAAGAACCCCGCCTCCGGATTGATGGCATGCAGTCGACCGTCCCGTGCCCGGCTTGATCCATGCAATGTCGTCGCCGACTGTCGTGATCTTCCAGCCGTTGAACGACTGCGGTGGAATCAGCATCGCAAAATTGGTCTTGCCGCACGCCGACGGAAATGCCGCTGCGACGTAGGTTTTCTTGCCCTGCGGATTCTCGACTCCGAGAATCAGCATGTGCTCCGCCAGCCATCCTTCATCTCGTGCCATGTTCGAAGCGATGCGCAGTGCAAAGCACTTCTTGCCGAGCAGGGCATTGCCGCCATAGCCCGAAGCCGTAGGACCAGATTTCACGGGTTTCCGGGATAATGAACGATGTACTTCGTCTTGCGATTGCAGGGCCAGCGGGCATCTTTCTCGCCAGGCGCGAGCGGGGCGCCGACTGAATGGATGCAGGGTACGAACGCACCGTCCGCGCCCAGCAGCTTCAGAACATCGTTGCCCATACGCGTCATGATTCGCATATTGACGGCCACATAGGGACTATCGGTAATCTCGACACCGATATGGGCGATGGGGCTGCCTAGCGGACCCATGGAAAAGGGAATGACGTACATCGTGCGCCCGCGCATGCATCCGCTTGAACAATCCGTTCAACGTGCTACGCATTACAGCGGGATCTTCCCAATTGTTCGTCGGGCCGGCATCTCCCTTTTTCTGCCGAGCAGATAAAGGTGCGGTCCTCGACACGGGCGACATCACTGGGATCGGAACACGCGAGAAAGGAATTCCTGCGCTTCTCCGGATTGAGTCTCACCAGCATGCCGCTTCCGACCATTGCATCACACAGAGCGTCATATTCGCGCTGCGTGCCATCTGCCCAGTGAATCCGATCGGGCTGCGTCAGTGTGGCAATCGACAGCGACCCATTCCCTGAGACGATCATGTTTCAGCCAGTCTGGCGCGCCGCTGGTTGCAAGAAAAAAGTCAGTCATGCCGAACGGCTCCATCGCGGGTTCACGAAGAAATACCTGCTGTCTGTGTACAGACTTCAGCGACTGGCGATGCGGCTGGCGCTGCGACGACGCTTGCCACTCGGGACGTCTTCCACAGGCGTCCACGGTTTTCCCGTGCGCTCCTCGATGTAGCGACGCATCAGCCGGCGCACCACCTGCGAAGGGGTGGCGTCCTCGTCCGCACACAGCTGCTCGAACAGCTCCTTCTTGCGGGGATCTATCAGGATCGTCAGGCGAGCAGTGCGATCTTCGGTAGCCAAGGAGGACTCGCAGTCGGTGGTAATTTAATGTGCGTTACATTATCATTAAACACACATAATCGTAAACAGCGATCTGCGGGCGCTCTGCCACAACGGTTGCGACATTTCATGAGCCGACGAAAACCAGCGTTTCTGCAATTCGAGAGCCCGTGGAGTTTCGACCCGGGCATCATCCGGCTGCCCGCGCCAGACGGGCTGGACGTCGCGGATGTGTCCAGGCTGCTCTTGAGTGGTGAGTTGAATCGACCCTATATTTTCGAAACCGCGTCGGAGCGTTGTCTTCACTTTACGCAAGTTGCAGTGCAGAGCCGGATGCGCCTTGGAGAGCCTGATGCGCTGATCAATGCGTACACGCGCAAGATGATGGCGTTCCTGCTGTTCAATCCGGATCCGCAGCACATCGTCATGGTCGGGCTTGGCGGGGGCTCCATTCCAAAGTTCTGCTATCGCAACCTGCCTGAAACACAGATCACCGTCATCGAAGTCGATGCAGATGTCATCGCCTTGCGCGACGAATTTTGCGTACCGGCAGACGATGACCGGTTTCGGGTCGTACATGCCGACGGCGCCAGGTACTTTGCCCGCCTGCCCGGACCGGTGGACGTGATCCTGATAGACGCGTTTGATCCGGAAGGAGTCGCCCCGGCACTTGCCAGATCCGATTTTTATGCGCGGGCCGCCGCAAGCCTCCTGCCGGAAGGCGTATTGGTCATGAATTTCTCGGGTCGGCAGGACCGCTTTGCCGCGCACATAGGACGCATTCTGGATGCCTTCGACGGGAGCGTTGTGCTTGTCCCGGTGCAACCGGACGAGAACCTGCTGTTGTTCGCCTTCAAGGAACCCATTCTGCTGTCCACAACGACCAGGTATGAGTCACGAGCCGAGTCCCTGAAGACGCGATTTGCCCTGGAGTTCCCGAGGTACCTGCGACGCATCAGTCGAGGACAGGTTCTGGCCTGAGGCGAGGACTTGCGCTAAGCGACGGGAATGCCGTTGGCGGCGCGAAGACGCGCGCTCTCGAAATTCAGCTCGCTCCGCCTAATCGCGAGAGCAACGCTCTTCACGAGCGCCCACACCCGCGTCCCGATCTGCAGGTTGAGAGCAATCAGCCGATTTGCGGGTGATGCGCGCGAGCAAGGGGCTGCCATCGACATCGAGACGGACGAGGACTTGCGCGGACTGCCGGGGCGCGGGTACCAGGTCGCTGATGCGCGCTTCAAGCACGTTGAGGATGCTCAATGATTCGGGAGCGGTGAGACCCAGGCTCACGTCGCGGGCGGCGATCTGCACGCGATGGCGGGAACCGATCGCTGCATCGACCTGCGGCAGCCACAGCGTACTGTTGGCGCAGCGGATCCGCGTCAGGCCCATATCGGCATCGTGACCTTCAATCACGCCTTCCAGCAAACTCTCGGCCTCGTCGAGTTCGGCGAAGGGCAGCCGCACGTCTGTCAGCACCTCACGAGCGTTCCCTTGTGCGACAACCCGCCCCTGTTCCATCCACAGCATTTCCGTCGCCAGCCGCGCCGCTTCGCGCAGATCATGACTGACATAGATGCAGCGAACCGCAAAACGCTCGAGGACCTGTCGCAGATAGCGCAGCACGTCGGCACGACTGGCCACATCGAGTGCGGACACGGGCTCGTCGAGCAGAAGCACTTCGGGACTACGCAACAAGGCCCGACCGATCGCCACACGTTGACGCTCGCCACCGGAAAGGTGCGTGATCCGTCGCGACAGCAGCGGCTTGAGTCCCAGCCCGTCGACGACATCGTCCAAAGAAATCTTGCGCGCTGCGCTGCCCAGCCGCTTGAAGCCGTAAAGCAGGTTGTCCTGCACCGACAGATGGCCGAACAGACTGGGTTCCTGCGTCACGTAGCCAATGGAGCGCTGCTGTGGCGGCACCGCAATGCCACGCTCTGCATCGAACCAGACCTTGCCATCCACTGCCAGCGTGCCGGCCTCCGGATCTTCGAGGCCGGCGAGACACCTGAGCAGACTCGTCTTGCCGGCGCCCGATGGACCGCAGAGTGCAGTCACACCCGGACCTTGCGTGTCGAAGCCTGTATCGAGAAGAAAGGCACCCCGCTGCAATCTGAAACGACCGACGAGCCGCGTCATGCGTAGGCCTTCCGGCGGTTATTGCTGAAGTGCAGAACGGCCAGCACCACGAAGGAAAAAATGACGAGTCCCGCAGACAGCGCATGCGCGGCCTGGTACTGCAACTGTTCGACGTGGTTGTAGATCGCGATCGACAGCACCTGGGTTTCGCCCGGAATATTCCCGCCCAGCATCAGCACGACGCCGAACTCCCCGATAGTGTGGGCAAACGCAAGTACCGCCGCAGCGAGAAAGCCCGACAACGAGGCGGGGACGGCAACGGAAAAGAATCGATCCAGGGGTCCCGCGCCCAGCGTAGCCGCGGCTTCCAGTTGCGACCTGGGTACTTTCTCGAACACGTTCTTGAGCGGGTACACGACAAACGGCAGCGAGAAAATCACCGAGCCGATGACGAGGCCGCTGAAGCTGAAGACCAGCTGCGCGTTGAACAGTGACCAGAGCCAGGCAAGCGGCCCTCTGGCACCCAGCAGCTGCAGCAGGTAGAAGCCAAGCACCGTGGGCGGCAGCACGACGGGCAGCACCACTGCTGCTTCGACCAGCGAACGTGTGCGGGTACGCGTGTGCGCCAGCCACCACGCCAGCGGCGTGCCGAGCAGCAGCAGCACCACCGTCGTGACAGCAGCCAGCTGCAGACTCAAGCCAAGTGGTGTCAGGTCCGTCATGGACCGCTAGCGTACCCGGCCTCGGCGATGATGGCCCGGCCCGCATCACTGCGCACGAAGTCAAAGAAGCGCGCCGCCGCCGGATTGACGGAACGTTTCAGTCGAACCGCATCCTGCGCAAGCGGCGCGTACAGCCACTGATCGATTTCGAGAACTTCCGTCGCAGCAACCGGCTGCCCGCCCGCCCTGGATTCGATGACCTGCGACAATGCAATGAATCCCAGCTGCGCATTGCCGGTTGCAACGAACTGAAACGCCTGGCCGATACTTTCGCCCTGCACGATGCGGAAGGGCGGCGCTCTCCACAGCTCCAGCTTCTGCAGTACTTGCTGCGCTGCGGCCCCATAGGGTGCAACCGCGGGATTCGCAATCGACACCACCTTGGTATCCGCCGACTTCAGGGCCTGCTCAAGCGTCCCCGCCCAAGGCCGGCCAGGCCGCCACACCACAAGCTTGCCGACCGCATAGGTGTACCGCGAGCCGGGCACAATCAGCCCGTCAGCTTCGAGGCGCGCTGGCCGATCCTGGTCCGCGGAGTAGAAAAGATCGAATGGCGCGCCCTGCACGATCTGACTGTACAGGAGCCCCGTCGCACCGCTGCTGACAACCGGCGGTAACTCTCCGGTTTGTCTGGAGAATTCGCTTGCCAGGTGTTCGAGCGATTGCTTGAAATTGGCAGCGACCGCTACCCGCACTGGCTCGCTCTCTGCTGCGAACACTGCACTTCCAGTCAGCAGCCATCCCGCAATAGCCAGTAGCAGTGACCGAGTGTTGGCCAGGCGTCGGCCAGGCGGATGGCGCACGGTGAATTCTCCTTAACGATCTCAATGCCCAGCGTTATATACACACCGACATATCGCTGTCTACGATTCACGCCAACAGCCCTGACCGTCGCCAAAAGCCGTGGACAGCTTTTTGCATCACCCTGTTAAGATAGAACTTAAGTCACTGGCCGGTCTCCAACCATTGAGACACTGCCAACTGCTTGAAACGCCAACCGGGGGACACTGCATCATGAAGAACGTTCTGCTGTCGCTGACGACGATTACCGCTCTCACGCTGTCGATGGCAGCGGGCGCCGAGTGCATCTATCCGAAAATGGCGACCGAAATCCCCGACGGCTCGACGGCCACCCAGCCGGAGATCGTTGCGGCGATGAATGCAGTCAAGAAGTACAACGAGGACATCAACTCCTATATCAGCTGCCTGGAAATGGAGTCGGAGTCGCAGATCGCCGCGCTGACCGATCCCAAGCCTGAACAGATCAAGCAGATCAAGAGCATCCAGACCGCGAAGCACAATGCCGCCGTCGACGAGCTGGAAAAGCAGGCCACCCGCTTCAATACCCAGTTGAAGGCCTACAAGGCCAAGAACCCCGGCTGATTCACTTGAGCTAGCCCCGGCCCCATGCTTTCTCCGCCTGAGGCCGAGGCGGCCATTGCCAGTCACGTTCCTGCCGCTGCACAGGAAACACTTCCGCTCATCAACCTGGTCGGCAAAGTCCTGCGCCAGGCGGTCTTTGCCGAGCGCGACCAGCCGCCCTTCCACAGGGTTTCCATGGATGGCATTGCCATCGCCAGCAGCGCCTGGGAAAAAGGGGTGCGCGAGTTTGCGATCTCGGGCATCCAGGCTGCTGGCGCGCCGCAGACGACGCTGCCCGACTCACGAGCCTGTCTCGAGGTAATGACAGGGGCTGTGCTGCCGGCTGGTTGCGATTGCGTGATCCCGGTGGAGCGACTGGAGCGCTCGGGGAACTCGATGCGCGTAGCCGCCGATTTCAACGCCACTCCGTGGCTGAATGTTCACCCACGCGGCAGCGACAGCCTTGCCGGCGACGCGTTGCTGGCGTCCGGCACCCTGCTTGGGCCTGCTGAAGTTGCCATCGTCGCTTCCGCAGGCCTCGCCGCCGTTTTGGTTGCTGCGCAACCCCGGATCATGGTCGTTTCGACTGGCGATGAACTGGTGGAGCCCGGGGACCCGATCACCGACTGGCAGATTCGTCGCTCGAACGCCTATGCCGTGGTGGCGGCATTGCGGCGGCGTGGGTACGACAAGGTGGCTCACGACCACCTGCCTGACGATCTCGAGATCCTGAGGAGCCGCCTCCGGGTGCATCTCGATATGTACGACACCCTGATCCTGAGCGGTGGGGTGTCGATGGGCCACTTCGACTACGTGCCGCAAGTACTCGCAGAGCTTGGAGTAAAGACCGTTTTCCATAAGGTCGCGCAGCGGCCGGGCAAGCCGATGTGGTTCGGGGTGCGCTCGGGAGCCAAAGCAGTCTATGCTTTACCGGGCAATCCGGTCTCGACGCTCGTGAGCTGCATTCGCTATGTCGTTCCTGGCCTCGAGGTGGCCTTGGGAGCTCCCCGCGCACTGCCGCGTCGAGTGGCGCTGGAAAGGGCCGTGGAAGTCCCGGCAGGCCTTACGATCTTTCTGCCCGTGCAGCTGGCTACGGATGACACTGGCAGGCAGCTTGCCACCCCGAAGCCGACGAAGGGCTCGGGTGATTTCATTTCGCTCAAGGGAACTGACGGCTTTGTGGAACTGGCAGCCGGCGCGGCAGCCGGTACGCTGGCAACTTTCTATGCCTGGTAGGGTCGACACTTGACGATGACGAAAGACACCACAGTCGTGACCTTGCCCGGCAGGGACAAGCCGCGGGATATGCTGGGCAGACCACTGCATGACCTGCGCATCTCGGTCATGGACCGCTGCAATTTCCGCTGCCCCTACTGCATGCCGCGCGAAACCTTCCACGAGAACTACCGCTTTCTGAAGCCGGTGGAGCGCCTGTCGTTCGAGGAGATCCTGCGGGTCACGCGGCTGTTCGTTGATCTCGGCGTACGCAAGGTCCGGCTGACGGGGGGTGAGCCGTTACTCAGGCCGAATGTTGCAGAACTCGTCGGAGAGCTTTCGGCGCTTGATGGCGTGGAGGACGTCGCCCTGACGACCAACGGGGTACTGCTTGCCAAGCATGCAGCCGAACTCAAGGCCAACGGACTCAAGCGCGTCACCGTCAGTCTCGATTCCCTCGACCCCCATGTGTTCGCGCAGATGAGCGGCGGCTTCCAGGGAATCGACCAGGTGCTTGAAGGCATCCAGGCCGCGATCGACAGCGGCCTCGCGCCGATCAAGATCAATGCAGTGGTGGAGCGCGGTCTGAATGACCATACGGCACTCGACCTCGTCGATCGCTTTCGCGGCTCGGGCGTGATCGTGCGCTTCATCGAATACATGGATGTCGGCAATCGCAACCACTGGAGCCTGGAACGGGTTGTACCCTCCCAGGAACTGATGGAACGCATTCATGCACGCTGGCCGGTTCATGCAGCCCGGGAAAACTATCGCGGCGAAGTCGCGGAACGCTACGTGTTCGACGACGGCAACGGCGAAGTGGGCTTCATTTCCTCCGTGACGCAGCCTTTCTGTGGCGATTGCTCGCGTGCCCGGCTGTCTTCCGAGGGCGTCTTCTATACCTGTCTGTTCGCGACTTCAGGTACCGACCTGAAGGGCCCGATACGGGACGGCGCCAGTGACACTGAACTCAAGGAACTCGTGCGCAACGTCTGGCTTGGACGGCAGGACCGCTACAGCGAACAACGCGCTACTTTGAAAGAGCATCCGCTGCGCAAGATCGAGATGTATTACATCGGTGGGTGATAAATGCCTCCGTTCACCCATATCGACTCGCAGAGCCTTCCCACGATGGTGGATGTGGCAGACAAGTCCGTCACGAAGCGCATTGCCGTTGCGGAGGCCCGCGTACGATTTCCCGCGAACGTCGCGGATGAACTGCGCAGCAACGGTTTCAATAGCAGCAAGGGACCCGTGTTCCAGACCGCAATCATTGCCGGGGTCATGGCCGCCAAGCGCACGCATGAGCTGATTCCCTTCTGTCATCCGCTTGGCCTCGAGAACTGCAAGATCGCGATCGACATGCAGGGTGACGACGCCGTCATTCGCTGTACGGCTGGGGTCACGCACAAGACCGGTGTGGAGATGGAAGCCCTGACCGGCGCGAGCATTGCTGCACTGACGATCTACGACATGTGCAAGGCGCTGTCCCATGACATCGTCATTGGCGACACGCGTCTGCTGGAAAAAAGCGGGGGGCGAAGCGGTGCGTATGTCGCGAGAGACGCTCCAGCCGATGCGAGCGGAGTAGATTACGACGCAAGGGCAGACACGAAGGGCTAGAAACTCGCCTCGCGCTTTTTGCCCCATCCTTTCCTGTCAGAACTTCAGATGCAATTCGGCACCAATGCGGCGTCCGTCGCCAAAGAGCATGTCCTGCGGCCTGGGAGTCGTCGGGAAGAATGCTGGCCCGCGGGAGGCAACTGCGCGAATGTAGTTCGTGTTCGCCAGATTGCTGCCCCAGAAGTCCAACGACCAGGCGCCGAGGGCAACACCCACCCGGGCGTTTAGCAGGCTACGCGCACCGTTGTAGGCCCCGTGGATGGGCCGTGCATATACGCTGTCCTGGTGTTCGATCCCGAAGCGTGCAAACCAGCGCAGGCCCGCCGTGGTAGCCGGGTGCTGATAGGTCACCGCAGACGTCCACTGTTGTCGAGGAGCACGTTGCACAGTGTTGCCGTCGATGTATGGCACCAGCAAGCCTGTAGCAATTGCAAGATTGCGTGTCGGGCCGATTGTGCAAAAGCTTGACTCAACGCTGGTTGCTTGAAAGTCCGCAGAAGGCTATGCCACCCACATCCTCGCTACCCGCCTTGAAGCGTGGATCAACATAGGCATAGCCTGCCGTGATGGACCATCGCGGCGTCGGGCGTAGATCTCCAGCCAGCTCAATGCCCGCTGTCCGGATGCCGCTCAGATTCCGCATGACGAACCCGTGATCCCCAGGAGAATTCGATGGCCCGAGAATCTGCGTGTCGCGCCAGTCGATATAGAAAGCGGCCGCATCGACTTGCAGTCGTCCGTTGAAGAACGGGCCCCGAAACCGAATTCGTAGGTCCAATTGGATTCGGGGTCAAAAATCTGTTCCGTGGGTATCAATGTTCGTGTCGGCATTGTGCCTCCCGAACGTGCGCCCTTTGCCGCGGAGAGCCATAGCAAGGATGCGGTGGCCAGGTGGGCATCGAGCGAGACGCGTGGCGTCACGAAGTTGAAGTAGGCTGCGTCGGCTGATGGCCCACAGGATGGAGTCAGACAATCATTCTCCACCCGCTCTCGTGTGAAACGCAGTTCAGAGTGCAGGTTCAGGTTTCCTGTGATTGCGTAATCGAGAGAGCCAAAAAGCGCCGCGGAGCGTCGTTCGCTCCCGGATATTGAGCGCACGATTTGTGTCAGATTCGAATCTGTAACGACGTATCTGTTCAAGATCGAGCTTGGTCCCTACTCGAAGCGGTGTTGCCGGCAGTACAGCGGTAAGCCGCTCGGTGTTCCTAAATCAACAGGGCCGGCGCCAATCGCCGACGTAGCGGTTCCGCGCGTCAGAAAAGCCTGGGCGCCTAGCATCCAGTCAAAGCGGTCCGCAACCGACCGCAAGCGAAACTCCTGGCTGAATTCTTCGGTGACACCGCTGTCCCGATTCACCTGGTTCACCAAGACGAGCCGGTTCACGACACGTGGCAAGCCTCCAACAGGATTGCAATTGAGATTTACAGTGCAGACGCCGAACAGACCACCCGCAGAGCTACCGTCAAAGTCCCGATATGCGTCCGAGGTACTGCGGTAGTAGGCCGTGAAGCTGTCAACGCTCCAGAGTTCAGCGGTTCTCTCGATTCCGAGGGAAATCTGCAGTGTGCGTATAACGCTTTCGGGCACCTCGGGGCTGATGTCGAAGCGATCCGTGAGTGGCAGGTCGCCGCAGTAATAGCTCCAATAACCGCTAACAGCGTCCTGGCTGCCGCAGTTGTAGTCGCTGGCAGTGGCGGTCGCGACGTTGGGGTGCTCCATCCGATCCCGTGACGCGCGCGCAGCACCCGTGATATGCCACTGGCCACTCGGGGCGTACTCCAGCATAAGCGATGTTGCCCAATCCTGATGGCCCCCCAGATGATCTTGCGAATTGGCCAGATTGACTCCGACACCATCGAATTCACGCCCGCCTAGTGACACTCTACCGAGTAGCCCCGGTACACCCACCGGCCCCGATAGTGCGACCGACATGGCACGATACGCGTCCGTTCCTCCTCCAATGCCGACTTCCCGCTCCAGTTTTTCCGTGGGGTGGCGAGAAACGTAGTTGATTGCGCCCGCGAAAGTACTATGACCATACATGGCGCTCTGCGGGCCCTTGACGACTTCAACGCGCTCGAGATCCAGCATCGAGGCATCGACACCAGTATTGCTGGCCTGGTAAACGCGGTCCACGAAGACGCCGACATTGTCGCCCGCCTGGCTCGGCTGGGCTTGTCCGCGCAGCGTTGGTGCTGCAAACATGCCTCCCCACATCGATTCGAAGTACATGCCGGGGACCTGGCCCGCCAGCGATTGCAGGCCTTCGATCCCGGCCCGCTCCATTTGCTGTTGGGAAATGACTTGAACCGCGAGTGGTATGTCAGCGAGGGATTCGACTTGTTTGCGCGCAGTGACAACAACTTCGTCGAGTTTATCCAAGGGCGGTTGTGCCAGCGACCCGCAGGATACGCCGAGCAGGAGACCCGGCCAGGCCAGGCTAGTTGCCCGATACTGGATGCTCGCCACCCTGCGAAATCTCCATGGCCGAGACCTGTGGTCTTACTGCTGGTCGCTGCGGGATATCGCCGCGACGGCGGAGCACTTCGAGTTCAGCGCGCTGTCCTGAGACATGGCGCTGTACGTCCGTGGCGATGGCGCGAAATTCTGGTTCTTGATGCATCGGGACCCACAATGGATCAATCTTGATTGTGTACCACCATTGCATGTAGTCAAGGGAACGGAATGACTCGGCCAGCTCCCCAAGCGCAGCCTCTCGCTTGCCTTCGAGCAGGAGCAGTCCCGCGCGCAATCGCCGCGCAAATACAGAACCATACTTCAGCTCGTTCGCATCGTTCCACCGCGATGCTGCTCGCCGCAATTCCAGTGCCTGACTCGTATGGCCCTGTGCCTCCAGCAGCTGCGATAGAAATACGGCCTGACGGAAATTATCCAGCAGGAGCGGGACGGACGAGTCCGCGCTGAGGGCGTACTTCTCCTGAAGAAACCGGATCGCCTTGTCCAGCTCTCCAGTCTTGAGCGCATAGTCGCGCAGTGCTTCGCTGGCTCCCCAGTTTTCAAAGACATTGTAACTCCAAGCCTCCTTGTCGTAGGCCGCAAGTCCTGCAGCACGCCAGTCACCTCGATATAGGGACAACAGCAGGCGCGAAGAGGCGACATTCTGCGGCGTCCCCGCGGAGACGTCGCGGGCAGCCGCCTCGTCGCCCAGATCCAAGTAGATGGCCATTGCCGTATGTCGCAGCCAGGGGTTCGCAGGATCGAGCGCGATGGCTCGTTCGATAACCTGGACAGCTTCGGTAAGCAGCCCGTGATGCTCCCAGCGATATTTTCCATAGCGCTGCAGTGCCGGTACGAATGTAGGTCCAGCTCGAGCACTTCGAGCATCTTTCGCTCGAGCACTATTGCGCCACTATCCTGCAGGCTTCGCATCGCTTCCTTGAAGCGTGCCCTCGGTGACATTGGGTCGACCCACAAAGCGCGCTGCAGCATGCGCCCGCTGGCTTCCCACTGGTGGGCTTCGCTCTGCAGGAATTCGGAATACGCCGTCAGGCCGCGGCCGTTGCTGGGATCGAGCTCGACGCCGCGGCGATAGTCCATGTCTCGCGCCTCGGTAGTTTCGACGCTCCACATCGCACGGGCGAAATACGCGGCACCTGATTGCGGATCAATTGCCAGTGCTTGATCGATGAGCGGTTGGTAGCGGCGGCGGACCGAGTCTCGACTTAGCCGACGTTGTGCGGCGGCTTGCATGTGAGCGTCATAGAGCGATGCGTAGGCGGCCGCAAACCGTGGATCCAGTTCCAGAGCCTTTTCAAAATGAGGCACTGCAGCTTCTGACTCGGCAACAGTGAAGCGCCCTAGCAACGCACGCCCATGAAGGTAAGACAGATAAGCCTCAATGTTGCCGTGAGTGACCAGCAAGACGCCAAGCAGCAGAGCTACCGACAGGGTCACAGTCGACCAAACCACCTTTCGTCGAGAACGGTACGGTCCCGGGTACGAACTGGCTTGCCGTGGCGATGCCGTTCCGTTGGAAGCTGATTCACTTCCTTTCAACCTGATGGTATCGGCAGGCGCTGGTTCCACCACCACTGCCTCGGTATCAGCAGGGTGGGTTACGTGAGCGATCATCCGATAGCCACGCCCTCGCAAGCCTCCGATGTAACGTGGCTGACGCGGATCGTCATGCAGCGCGTCACGCAGAAGCTTGACCCGTTGGGTAACGGTTTCAGGGCTTACGACCTGGCCGACCCAGACGCGAGACATCAGCTCTTCGTTGGAAACAAAATCTGGCGCCGCCTGGAGTAACGCCAATAGCAGGTCGAAGGACAGCCTGGGCAGGACGATTGCTTCGCCATCCTGGTCCACGCGCTGTTGCCCAACATCGATGAGCAAATCACCTGCTCGCCATACGCAGCGTATTCCGGGTTGATTTACCTGCCGGAGGTCCATAGGCAGATTTTCTGCGCTTTTGCCCGGATTTTTCAACAGCCAGGAATGCCTTTAAGCGAGCTTTGGCAAGTCTTTGGCTACACTTTGATCCGTCGTTGGTCTTTCATCATGCCTCACGGCTGCTGGTAATGCAGAGTCTGCCTGTACGTTGCATTGGTGTTCGCGATAGGGGGGAGGTGGCCATGCATTCGCCAATGATTTCAGGAGTGGTGCTTGTAGCGTGGATTGCGTTGCTGCGCGCCGGTCCTGCCATCGCGGGAACAGGCGATATGGACCCAAGCTATGGCGATAAAGGCAGCATAAGCTCTGATTCGCTGGTTCTGCTCGGGGCGCTGGGAGATGGCAGCCTCCTGGCAGAAGCCGGGTTCTCTCGAATAGTCCGTATGGACGCCGACGGTCTAAGGGACTCCAATTTCGGTACCAATGGCTACAAACAGCTGCCTGCCGGCTTCAATCCAACCTATGGCAGCACATTGCGCACGCCCGACGGGAAATTGTTGCTCGGAGGATCCATGGAGCAGATGCGTGGTGGCAGGAAGATTCATGATTTTGCAATCCTGAGATTTGACGCCGCAGGCAATCTGGACCCGTCGTTCGGCCTGGCAGGCATCGTCACTCGTCCTGCCGAGGAGCTTTCCAGGTAATGCCACTACGGGCTACGGAAATCAGGCCGAATCAATGGCGCTCCAGCCTGATGGCCAGCTGCTGGTGTCTCGAAGTCCGTTACGACTATCCCTATGATTACGCTAACGGGTGTCAAGCTTCGACGCTTACAATGCCGATGGCTCGGATGATCCATTGTTTGGCACCGGCACAGGTACAGCGCCTTGAGCATCCAATACTGGGAACTCGGAAGTCAGCAAGCGCTGTTGGTGCTGTAGGGCGGCCGAATCAAGGTCATCAACTATCCCACCGTTTATCTGAATGGTGATGGAACGCCTGCTGCACCGCCAGTTGCGGACCCTGCATTGCGCCCGGACGTGGCTGAGTGGCGAGTTGCCGGGTGGCTCCCGAATGGTGACTTGTTGATTGCCGGTGTTGCGTCAAATGCTGTGGTCGTCATTGGCCGCTTGCATGGCGATGGCACGCCAGACAGGACTTTTGGAGACGACGGAACCGGTTTCACGCAGATCGATCATGGCAAGCTCTCGACCTACGCGGCGGGAGACAGAGCAGTGATCCAGAACGTGTCAATCAGCGGCGACGGGCATCACCTGTATGTTGCTGTTTCGCGCAATTCAGACTCTGACGTCACCCTAGCAAGATTGCTCATCGACGGAAGCGCAAACGGGGCCCTGGACGATACATTCGGCAGTCACGGCGTCGTCGCATTTCGTGGTTGGGACAACGTCACCATCGCCGACATCGTTGAACAGGCGGGGGGAGCGGCAGTCATCAGAACGTTACAGAATGAAGCATTTCGGCTACTGGGCAATGGTACTGCCCAGCCCGGGCATTGTTGGCCTTGCACCCGCGTACCCAAGTGGTGTCGAGTCCTCAACCCTCGTATTGAGAGTCTCACGCAATGCAGGCAAGGACGGTGCGATTAGCGTCGAATACGCGACTTCTGACAACGGCGCACCCGCACGTGCCAACTATATCCCGGTTTCCGGTCGGCTTGACTGGGCAGACGGCGACACCAGTGACAAGCTCATTTCGATTCCATTACTCCAGTACATGCCGTCCTCGTACAACGATTTCCAGGTTCGCATCAACGGAGCAACTGGCGGCACCTGGATTTTCCGTTATGTCGCGGTCGCCACTGTCAAAAGTGCGTCGACTGCAGGATCGCCCCCAGTACCAAGACCATCAAGCGACAGCTCAGCGCCGTCTGGGGGCAGTGGCTTCTTCGATATGCTGACCGTTGGTCTTTTGCTGATACTCATTGCTGCTGCAGCAAGATTTCAGACCAAGGAGGATGCACAAGGCATGGACAGACTGTGCATCAATCTTCATGGGGCCTGGTACCAGCATTGGGGAAGAGCAAAGTCCCTCTTCGAAGGGACATTTTGCCGGTCCAACGGATGGGGAAATGCCGTCGTGGGAACGCTGGTCGCGACACGGTCCTTCCGCAAAAAAGTAAATTCCAGAAGCGGCGGTATGGCCAGGCCATGCTGCGACTGCAGTCCGGCTTTGTTGTTCGGATGAATATGCACGATTTCGAACTGTTTCAGGAGCTTCAGGAAAGTGAGCCGAAGCAGGTCGTATCCCCGTACCTCCCAAAGATCCTGCATGTAGTGAAATTCCACGATCATGATGCGAAACCGGCCGAGAAGCGCAGTCTCTGATTCCAGGAAAACGCCACACTCAGCACCTTCGATATCCATTTGCAGGATCAGGTCATTCGAGTCCGGAGCGCAGCGGTCGACCCAATTGCCCAGCGTCATGAACTTTTCGTCGTTGCTGGACCCCAGGAACTTCTTTTCAAAATGAAACAGCGGATTCTGAACCGGCGGTCCGTCCACGGAAAAATCGGCCATGAAGCAACGAATTCCCCTGGCCGCCATTTGCGATTCGAAATCCGCCGTTTGCGCTACCCCCGGTGAAAAGCAGGCTTCAATTCCTTCGAGGTCATCGGGCGCCAGATAACCTCCGTCAGCGTTGCCGCCAATCCGCACCAGCTTGTGGTTGGTGGTGACGGGACGAACCTCCTCCATAAACTTCCGCAGGGAGTCCCTTCGGGTCTTTCTGCCAATCACCGAACGTTGCGCCATCGGCAAGCCATTCAGGAAGTCGCGAATCTTCATTGGAATTAATGCGAAACGAGGGCAATGAGCGAGATGCAGCCCGCAAGCACTCCTGCCAGCCCGCCGGCGACAGCGCATTGCTTTGGCGCATAGGCCAGCGGGAAAACCAGCGCGATCGGCACAAAGCCGACGGCACAGACCCACGCCACGGTCCCCATTCCAGGGCCCCAGATCGCGGCACAGGCCACCCATGAGAGCGCCAGCAGCAGCATTCCGACGACACGGAGTGCGAGCACCGACTGACGCCTGAGCGGACGTTTCCAGATGTCGCGTTGATGCTTCACCGTCGCGAAGCAAATCGCCGTGAATCCCGAAAACGCTGCGAGGAGAACAATCGAAAGCAGCATCACGCAGGGATGAGCGAAGGCTTCTGCAGCGATTGGGTCGCGCGCTTGCCACTCACGATCCGCGCCATCGTCGCCAGCACGATTCCAAAACCGACGCTGCTCAGGTCAACACCGGCGGTCTTCCAGTCGCCCCTGGCGATCATTTCGAACAGGTTGGAGTTCGGGACAAGAAAGCCGAGCATCGGCAAGCCGATGCAAAGAATTGCGGTCGCGGCCAGCTGTTCTACCCATGCCGTCCGCGTCGGCCGCAACGCCGCATGCACAAAAGCAAGCCCCCACGCTATGAAAAAGAATCTGACTTCCCAGATTGGCCTGTCGGCCATCCCGTAGGGCAGGAGGCGAATGGCCCACAGATGGGCAATGCATGCGAAGCCCACACCCGCGATCGTGGCTACGTTGATCCGATCGACGATCCTGAAGAAGCGCTCCTTGGAGGGCGACACGGTCTTTTCGCGGCGCTTGATCGTGAACAATAGTTGCCCGGTCGCCATCATGACGGCCCCGGCCATGCCGCCGACCAGATACAGCACGCGCATCGGGATGCCCCCGAAAAAGACCATGTGCAGACCCGCAGCGGTATCCCACGCCGTGCCGATGGGCGGGCGATCATGCATGACCCGGACGATTTCTCCGGAGACTCCGTCGAACGCAACCCGGGGCGTATTGACGATGTAGATCCCGTGATGATGTGCACCGAAAAATTCCACCGTCGCGTTATTTCGTCCTGGATCTCGAACGACGACGTAGCCCGCAGGTTCCGGGGCGAGCCCATGCCAGGGCAGCGGTCGTACAGTGACCTCAAGGGCATGCCAGACGCAGGAGTTCCGGGCTCCGCTCTGGTCAAGTCACCATATTCGGAATTCCTGGACGTCCCCGCAGACAGAAGGAATGCACTTTCCGACCCCTGAAACAGCGTAGCGATGCCTGATGGGACGTACGCGTAGCAGAAGAAGAGAAGGCCCGTAAAGACGATCAGGAAGTGAAAGGGAAGCGGCAGGACGCTCAAGACGTTATGCGCGTCCAGCCAGGTACGCTGCCTGGACTTCGCCTTTGGCCTGAACGTGAAGAAGTCCTTGAATATTCTCTTGTGCACGACAACGCCGCCGACGACGCCAACAAGGAAGGCGAGGCTGGCCAGCCCCACCAGAATGAGCCCCACAGGGTTCGTTTCACGAGGCAGGATATTCAATGCATAGTGAAAGTTGACGAAGAAGCGCCCGCCGATCGTACTTGTCGCAACCGGAGCCCCGGACCCGTCAGGCACAAACGTCTTCCTGGCAAGTTTGCCGTCCTCCTGAAGCCAGTTCACCATCAGAATGGGATCGCGGTGATCGGTCGCTGGCAGTGTGATTCTCCAGAGCCGGGAATCCGGCGCCGCCTTCTTCAGGTAGGCTTCGCTGAATTCCACCAGATCGGCGGGATCCGCCACGCGTATGCCGTGCACTTCAGGGCGAGCCCAGACACTGATCTCGAACCAGAATACGCAGATGGCGCCCGTGACAAAAATGGGCACCAGCAGCCAGCCGAAAATGAGGCCGGACCAGGTGTGCAGCCACGACATTTCCTGGGTAAAGCTCTTTTTTTCCACAGCCAGTCTCCTGCCCACGTCGACTCAAGCGTAAGCGGGTTGATCAGTCAGCCAAGAAGCGTCACGGCGAAGCACAGTGCGCTCAATACAAGCAAGCCTGTCCACGCCTTCCTGCCCGTTACCGAAAATACCCAGATTACAATGCCCAAGTAGACCAGGATCTGCAGAATGCTGATCAGGTAGACAGCCTCGCTCGGCCGCAAGGGAAGCACTTTCGCCGCGGCGGAGCCGAACGTATACGTCAAGGCATAGCCGCCAAAAATGGCGGCGGTCACCCTCGCCACGATCGGCCCCCAGGGTTCGTCCGACTTCGATTTGGTCTTCGGTGTCGCTGAGATCGTCACAGCACGCTCCCGCCCAAGTCACATGCAATCCCGCAAGCTGCAGGGAACGAGAAATCCCGCTCACTATCATCAGCCACGGTACTCGGAAAGAATAGACGCGCTCTTCCGCAGGCGCCAGCATGGCATCGCGCCGCTGGACGGCATAATGGCATGTGCAAATGCACATTTGTCGCTATGCTTGCCCCTCTTCACTTGTCTCACTGGTGGCGCGGCACTAACTTAGGCGAATGACTTCACCCCCTTCTCCCCTCTACGGCCTCGTTCTCGCGGGCGGTGCAAGCCGCCGCATGCAAACGGACAAGGCTGCACTCGAGTTTCAGGGCAAACAGCAACTGCAGCGCGCGTTCGAGCTGGTCAGTCACGTTTGTCAGAAAGCTTTCGTCTCGGTTCGCGCCGACCAGCTGTCCGATCCGTTGCGTGGCAGTTTTCCAGCCATCGTCGACCATCATGAAGGCCTTGGGCCTATTGCCGGAATCGCGGCTGCCCAGGCGGAGCATCCGGAAATGGCCTGGCTCGTATTGGCCTGTGACCTGCCGTTCCTCAATCGCGCAACGCTCGAATTCCTGGTTGAGCACCGCGACTCGTCACGTCCCGCGACCGCTTTTGTCAGCACTCACGACGGCTTGCCTGAACCCTTGTGCGCCATCTGGGAACCCTCGAGCCGTGATGCGGTGCTGGCATGGATCGATGCGGGCAAGCAATGCCCACGCAAATTCCTCATCAACTCCGCCACCCACCTCCTCAAGCAGCCTGACCCGCGGGCGCTCGATAACGTGAACACTCCGGAAGAGCTTGTTGTGGCGAGGGCTGCGATGGGGAACAGGCAGATTTCGCTGCGCGTGCAGTACTTCGCGTTGTTTCGCGAACAGGCCGGCCGTAGCGAGGAAATTCTCGAATCGACGGCCGACACGCCAGCGAAGCTGTACTCGGAACTGCAACGTCGTCATCCGTTCCGCCTGCTGAAAGAGCAGCTGCGCGTTGCAGTGAACACGGAATTCTGCGACTGGCAGGTGCCGCTCAAGAGCGGCGATACGGTGGTCTTCATTCCCCCGGTGGCCGGCGGATGAACGTGTTCAGCTTCAGTGATGTGGCCATCGACGCGGCGCTCGCAAGACGAGCGCTCGAGGATCCGGCTTGCGGCGGATTCGTCAGCTTCGAGGGCTGGGTGCGCAATCACAATGAAGGCCTCGAGGTCAGACGCCTTGAATACGAGACGTTTGCCGCGCTGGGCCTGAAGGAAGGCGAACGGATCGTCCAGGATGCCATCAAGCGCTTCGGCGTCGAACGCGCGGCGTGCATCCATCGCGTTGGCTCGCTGGGGATAGGCGACCTCGCCGTCTGGGTAGGCGTCAGTTCACGTCATCGTGGCGAGGCCTTCGCCGCCTGCCGCTACATCATCGATGAAGTGAAGCACCGCGTGCCCATCTGGAAAAAGGAGCACTACGTCAACGGCGACTCCGGCTGGGTCAATTGCGAACGCTGTGCCGAGCCCGCCACCCTGCACGATCATGACCATGCCGATGGCCATGTACATCAGGAAGCCGGCAAATCGGGACGCTAGGGCGCCCCCTGCTCCACTTGAATCACCAGATCGATGCGGCGATTGCGCGCCCGGCCATCGGGGGTGTCGTTGCTGGCGGCGGGCCGGGTTTCGCCATAGCCGATCGACGTGACCTTTTCCGGATCCAGGCCCATCTTCGCAACCAGATACTGCTTCACGGAATCGGCCCGATCCTGCGACAGGATCAGGTTTGCCGAATCGCTGCCTTGTGAATCGGTGTGACCTTCGACGACCACCGACGCGCCGGGAAACAGTGCCAGTGACTCGCGGACCTTGCCCATCAACGGTTCGCTGGAAGCATCAATGGAGCTCCTGCCAACCAGGAAATTGATGCCAAGCAGTGAGATCACGATGTCATCACCCGTGCGTGACACCCGCGCTTCCTCCGGCCGGAACGTACTCTCGATCGTGGCCAGATTGCCGCGCAACCGTGCCTGGTTATCGACCCGTCGCTGCAGTGCTATGCGTTCCTGCGAAACACCGCCAAGGCGATCTTCCAGGCGTCGCACCTCTTCAATCAGCGCCGTGGCCTGGCTTTCGCGATCCATGGCCTCCTGTCTGAAACGCGCGAGTTCCTGCCGCTGTTCCTGGGCCTTTTTCCGCATTTCATCGAGAGGCTGCTGAACTCCGGCATCGAAGCGGGGCTGCAGATCCATTTCGCCAGCGAGACGCTCGAGGGGTGACTCCCAGCTCAGCAGCAGCTCTTCGAGCGCATGGTCGTCCTTGTCCCGCTCCTGCAGCTGGCCGATCAGGCCCGCGAGATACAGTGCGTGACGGGCCTGATACGCGGATTGCTGCGCCAGATCGCGGGGCACCGCGATGTCATAGCGATTGCGGCTGATTTCCTGATCTGCCTGCGTCAACAGTCGCCTGGCTTCGGCCAGCGTGCGCGGTGCAAAGTTGGCGACCTTTGCAGCGTCCGCCTGAGCGATCAATGTCCTGGCCTGCCCGAGCAGGCCGCCTTTGATGCCCAACAATTCGGCATCGCGGAACAGCACTTCTGCTTCTGCCGCCCTGCGTTGTGCAACCTGTTCGTCACCGCGCTCCAACCGCGCCGCGGCATCCGCAAAACGGTCTGATGCACGCGTCCACGCCTCTGGCGCATTGCGCGCAGCGTCCGCTGCGACCGCGTCATCGCGGGTCTTCATTGCTGTCATGAATGCATTCCGCGCGCCATCAGCCACCCGCAATGCCGTCTGCAATGCCTGTTTGCTGGTCGCCAGCCCGGCGTTTACGCGCGCAGTGTCCCTGCCGCGATCGAAGTCTTTTTCAGCCGACTGGAATGCGGTCAACGCCTTGCCAAACGCCTGGGGAGCAAGGATCTCGACCAGCGAAGCGCGAGCTGCTTCGAGGGCGGCGCGCTGCTCACCGAACAACGCTTCCTTGGGCGCCTGTGCCATTGCTGACGCAACGCACAGCAGAAGCGCAACCAGGACTGCGGGAATCGGAACAGCGCGGCGAACGCAACGAAGGCTCGACGTGCGAATCAGGGCCGCAGCTGGCCTGTACCATGAACGACATACTTGTAACTCGTGAGTTGCTCGACGCCGACTGGTCCGCGCGCGTGGAACTTGTCGGTGGAAATACCAATCTCGGCGCCCATGCCGAATTCGCCGCCGTCGGCGAACTGGGTTGATGCGTTATGCAGCACGATCGCGCTATCGACACCTGAGAGGAAGCGCTCTGCCGTCGCTGCGTTGTCCGTGACGATGGATTCCGTGTGCGCCGATCCGTACTTTTCGATATGCGCGATAGCTGCGTCCACACCTTCCACGACGCGCGCGGCGATGATGGCGTCCAGGTATTCCGTATACCAGTCTTCTTCACTCGCCGGACGCACGCGTGCGTCCACCTTCTGGACAGTGTCATCGCCGCGGACTTCGCAGCCGGCATCGAGCAGTGTCCTGATCACCGGGGCCATCAGCGTCGCTACGCCCGCTCTGTCGAACAGCACGGTCTCGGCCGAGCCACAGATTCCCGTGCGTCGCAGCTTCGCGTTGCGGACGATCTCCCGGGCCATGTTCACATCGGCATCGCGGTCGACATAGACGTGGCAATTGCCTTCCAGGTGACCGATCACCGGCACGCGGGCATCCTGCTGGACTCTCGCGATCAGGCTCTTGCCACCCCGGGGGACGATGACATCGACAAAGTCCGTCATGGCCGACAGCAGATAACCGACGGCCGCACGATCAGTCGTCGGCACCATCTGGATGCAGGTTTCAGGCAACCCTGCGGCGCGCAGGCCTAGAGCCAGACATTCGTGAATAGCCAGGCTGGAGCGGAGGCTTTCGGAGCCGCCGCGCAGAATCACCGCGTTGCCTGACTTGAGACACAAGGCCCCCGCATCAGCCGTGACGTTGGGACGGCTCTCATAAATGATGCCGACCACGCCGAGCGGCACTCGAACCCGTGTAATGCGCAGGCCATTGGGACGAGTCCAGTCAGCGATAACGGTGCCGATGGGATCCGGCAGCGCAAGGATCTCTTCGAGACCGCGTGCCATTGCTTCGACGCGCTTCACGTCGAGCTTCAGGCGATCCAGCAACGCGCTGCTCAAGCCACGTTCGGTGGCCAGCCGCATGTCCGTATCGTTGGCGGCCAGAATGGCATCGCAGCGGGTGCGCAGGGCGTCGGCGGCCGCCTGCAGTGCCCGATTTTTGGCACTCGCGGGTGTCTGGGCAAGAACCCGGGCAGCTTCCACAGCGGCCTTGCCAAGGCTTGTCATCAGCGCGCCGATATCCAAAGTACCCGCACGCGATTCAGCAAGGTGTGGCGTTGAGGCGTTCATGAATGGCGGGATTCTACCAGCACCCTGCCGGCTTCCGGCACTCTTCGTCACTGACGCGCTGGTAGCTGCCGGTCCCGGCCCTGCGGGTTCCCGCCGGGGCGACCGACCCTATGCCTGGCCGATGATAGGCGTTGCCGGGTGACGAATGGCTCGAGACACCTTATCCCGGTTCACCTGATGATCTTTGACGCGAGTGCTGATCGGGCGCTTTCCGCTCCGGTGGTGGTGCGTGCCGCAATAGAGAAGTACCAGGTGCCGGCACTCAGATTCTCGATGATGTAGGTGGTCAGACTCGCATTGGTCAGAGTAATGGTCGAACTCAGTGAAGCTGAGTTCGTTCCGTAGTAGATCCGATAGCCCGCAAGGTTCAACAGCGGCGTTCCGTCCGTGTTCGTGTTCGGTGGATACCAGGACAGCGTCGCTGCGCGGCTGCTGACCGCCGGCGGATTCGCCACTGCAATCGCAAAGGCAGGGAGCGACACCGTCGCCTTGCCGTCGCTCACCGCAATGGTGATGCCCGAGTACGTGCCGACGTTGGTGGAAGCAGGTGTTCCTGACAGCTTGCCGGTAGTCGTGCTGAAGGTTGCCCAGGTTGGTCGGTTCTGAATGGTAAAGCCGAGCGTGTTGCCGTCCGCGTCCGACGCAACCGGCTGGAATGAATAGGCAGTGCCCGGTGCTGCGGTGGTTGCCGGTGTGCCTGAGATGACCGGTGCTCGGTTGCTGGTACTGGTAGCTGCTTTCACTGTGATCGAGAATGCCGGCAATGAAGCTGTCAGGCTGCCGTCGCTCACCTTGATCTGAATACTGGAATACGTCGCCACATTCGCGGTAGCGGGAGTTCCGCTCAGGCGACCGGTTGTTGAGCTGAACGAAGCCCACGATGGCTTGTTGGTTATGGTAAACGCGAGGGCCTTCCCCTCTGGATCCGATGCCGTGGGCTGAAATGAATAAGCGACGCCTGCGGTGGCGTTGATCGCCGGCACACCGGAGATCACCGGTGCCTTGTTTGCGGAACTCGCAGCAACCGTAATGGAAAATGCCGGCAGAAACGCCGTCATGCTGCCGTCATTCACCTTGATGGTGATGTTCGAGTAGGTACCGACGTTCGCGCTCGAAGGTGTGCCACTCAACAAGCCTGTACTGCTATTGAACGTCATCCACGAAGGCTGGTTCACAATACGGAAGACGAGCGATCCCCGTCCTTGTCCGTCGCCTTTGGCAGAAATGAATACAGCTTTCCCACCGTCGCGGTCGTCGCGGGTATGCCTGTGATGACTGGCCATTGCCCAGCGGCCAAAGCAGGTTCAGCCACTACCCAGGAAACAATAAAAACGAACTGCGAATATGGACAGAAAGCGGGAGCAGAACGCGCGCGGCGCAGGCGTGTGAAGATGCATGTCGCTAAAATTCTCCAGGCAAATCCGGATTTAGGGTTCCGGGCACGAATCTCTGAAACGGCGCGCAGTTAACATTGCGTGGCAATGCTCGCAAATGTCTTTAGTTGCCGACATCGTGAAAAATTTTACGTTGCCGCCGACGCCCAGGAATTTCAGTCACCTTTGCGCGACTCTTTACTTCCCGTATGAAAATGCCAGGGTGTGAATGTCGCAAATTATTTGCGCTCTTGCGCGGGCGCGGGCGCGAATCACCAGCACAGATGGTGTCTGGTTGCAGCGACAGATGTCTGTCGGCGTTGTGCCATACTCGATCTTCCTGTATTCCCAGCGGTCGCTTTACTTGATGCTGCGCTATTTATTGCTATCGATCGTCGTGGTTACTGCACAGGCCGCCGAGCCGCAGACTACTGATCCAGTCACCTCGGCCCTCGCCGCCTGCGCAGCCATGCAGGAGCGCTTTGTGGACACCGAATGCACGACGTCCAGACCCAGGGCCGGCGGCTATCAGGTGACGATCAAGGCCGGGACGGCTGATGCGATGCGCGTCGTGTTCATGCGCTCGCTGGATGTTGCGGACCTGTTGTGCGGGGCCGGCCACAAGGTCGAATTGACACAGCAACTGACCACCAGCGACGGGGCGCGGGCGGTTCGGTGGTCGATCAAACCGCCCGACTGCGGTGTTTCACGCCTGCCCGACTAGTCCCGGGAACTCATGATCCGGTGACGACCAGATCGTCGCGGTGAATGATCTCGTCGCGGCCGCGAAAGCCGAGCAGGCTTTCGATCTCGTTCGACTTGCGGCCGCACAGCTGCTCCGCGTCGCTGCTCGAATACGCGGATAATCCCCGGGCGATCTCGCTGCCTTCCGGATTGCGGACAAGCAGCGCATCGCCACGCTCGAACTTCCCGACCACCCGCGTGACTCCCGCAGGCAGCAGACTCTTGCCGCGCTTCAACGCTGCCGCGGCACCGGCATCGACATGCAGCTCACCCGCGGGCTTCAACGACCCCGCGATCCATTGCTTGCGCACGGTCCCTGGATTGGCCGCCGGAAAGAACCAGCTGCAGCGTGCACCCGTTTCAATCCGCTTCAGGGGATGCAACTCGCGCCCGAGCGCGACACACATGTGACACCCCGCCGCGACCGCGATCCTGGCAGCAGCGATCTTGGTGGCCATGCCGCCGGAGCCCACTGCAGAAGAGGTTCCGCCCGCCATGCGTTCGATCTCGGGTGTGATCCCTTTGACCTCCGCGATGAACCGGGCCTTGGGATCGAGCGAGGGGTCGGCTGTATACAACCCGTCCACATCGGAGAGCAGGACCAGGCAATCGGCACTGATCATCTGTGCGACCCGCGCTGCGAGCCGATCGTTATCGCCGTAGCGGATTTCGGCCGTGGCCACCGTATCGTTTTCATTGATGAGCGGAATCGCGCCCAGCCTGAGCAGCGCCGCCAGCGTATTGCGCCCATTGAGATACCGGCGCCGCTCTTCCGTATCGCCAAAAGTCAGCAGAATCTGGGCAACGGTCAGTTCGTGCTCGTCGAGCACTTCCTTCCAGGCGTGTGCGAGGCGAATCTGGCCGACCGCCGCTGCCGCCTGACTCTCCTCGAGCCTGAGCTTGCCCGGTTCCAGCCCCAGATGCCGACGACCGAGCGCAATCGCACCGGATGAAACCAGCAGTACTTCCTGTCCGCGGGCCCGCAACCTCGCGATGTCGGCGGCCAGCGTTTCAAGCCAGGCACGGTTCAGGCGCCCTGTTGCCTGCTCCACCAGCAAGGCCGAGCCGATCTTGACGACGATGCGACGTGCCTGCACCAGCGGGCGCGCGACCACCTTGCGTTCGCGTGGCATGAGGTTCCCTAGAAGGCGAAGTGCGCTGCGTCCAGCTTCATCAGGGTGCCAGCGCCGCTGCGCAGTGCCTCTGCATGCGAGCGCGCACGAGGCAACAGGCGCTCGAAGAAGAACGTTGCTGTCGTGAGCTTGGCCCGATAAAAGTCTGCTTCGCCCGCCGAGCCGGCCAGTCGAGCCTGGGCTGTCGCCGCCATCCTTGCCCAGCACCAGGCCAGGCAGAGGTACCCAGAGAACTGCAGATAGTCGACGGCTGCAGCCGGCGCTTCGTCGGCATTGCGGCTGGCTGCGGCGGTAACGAACTGCGTGAGATCACCCCACTCGCGAACCATCGCTGCCAGTGGTGCGATGTACTGCTTCAGCTCCGAATTCTCGCCGTGAGCGCCACAGAATTCGACGATGAATGCTGCCATCTGCCTGACGAGTTCACCGCGGCTACCGAGTACCTTGCGGCCGATCAGGTCGAGTGCCTGGATGCCGTTGGTGCCTTCGTACAGGGGGCCAATGCGCGCATCGCGCACCAGCTGTTCCATGCCGGTTTCATGAATATAGCCGTGGCCTCCATGAATCTGCACACCGAGATTGGTCACTTCAACCGCAGCGTCCGTCAGAAACGCTTTCACGATGGGCGTCAACAGCGCGAGCAGGTCATTGGCCGCGCTCCGTGCCTTGACGTCGGGGTGGGTGTGGGCGATATCCAGCTGCTGTCCGGCAAAGCAGGCCAGCATGCGGCTGCCCTCGACCAGCGCCTTCTGCGTCAGCAGCATGCGCCGGATGTCCGCATGCACGATCAGCGGATCGGCCGCTTTGTCAGGAAGCTTCGGTCCCGTGGCCGAGCGGCCCTGCAGTCGATCGCGCGCGTAGGCAAGTGCGCCCTGGTACGACATCTCCGAGAGTCCAAGCCCCTGGACGCCAACGCCGAGGCGAGCGTGATTCATCATCGTGAACATGCAGGCAAGGCCCGCGTGCGGCCCACCCACCAGCCAACCCTTCGCGTCGCTGAAATGCATGACGCACGTGGCCGATGCCCGGATTCCCATCTTGTGTTCCACCGAACCGCAGCGGACGCCGTTGCCGGGTCCGGGACGACCCTCCGCAGTGGGCAGAAACTTTGGCACGAGGAACAGACTGATGCCCTTGGAACCGGCAGGCGCATCGGGCAGCTTGGCGAGGACCAGATGCACGATGTTCTCGGTGAAATCCTGTTCCCCGCCGGTGATGAAGATCTTGGTGCCGGTAAGGTGATAACTGCCGTCCGTCTGCGGCTCGGCTCTTGTCCGCAAGAGCCCAAGGTCCGTACCGCAGTGGGGCTCGGTCAGGCACATCGTTCCTGCCCAGTTTCCTGTGGATAACTGCGGCAGGTACAGCGCCTTCAACTCATCGCTGGCATGCGTGTCGAGGGCGAGAATGGCGCTTTCGATCAGGCCGGAATACACACGCCAGGCGAGGTTCGCCGAGCACAACATCTCGGCGAACGGCAGTTGCGCGCTTTCCGGCAATCCCTGACCACCGTAAGCGGTGGGTGCAGTCATGCTGACCCAGCCGTCGCTGCAGAAGGTGGCGTATGCCTCGCGAAAGCCCGCCGGAGTGCGTACCACACCGTTTTCGAAATGCACACCCTCGGCATCCCCCGGCAGGTTGGTGGGAGCCAGCACTTCCTCGGCGTAGCGGGCGCCCTCTTCCATGATGCTGTCGAGCAGATCCGGCGTGACATCCTCACGGCCGAGCGCACGGTAATGAGCGCCAAGCTCAAGGACTTCGTGGATGACGAAGCGCATATCACGCAATGGGGCTTTATAGGCGTGCATTTTGCATTGGCCGGACGCACCGGCATGAGCACTGTTAAGGTGCTCCGAGTCTAGCAGATCGCAATGGACCTCTTGTCCGCAGGCTATTGCAATTGAATTGCATCCGCCTGCTAATATTCGCGCCTGAAAGTTTTGGGGCCAGTCGCGGTGTCGAACCGCTTTTTTCGAGGTGTGCTGTGGGCAGAGATTACGATCCGGTAGCCGGGCAGTGGTTCGAAGACCTGGACGAGGAGGAACTCTTCCTGGTGCTGGCCGTCGATCCTGACGAAGAGCTGGTCAAGATCCAGTACGAGAACGGCGATATCGAGGAAATCGATCTCGATACGTGGCATGTGCTCGACCTTGAGAAGACCACGCAGCCGGAAGGCTGGTCGGGATCGGTCCCGCCGGACGATGACGAGGATGACGACCTCGACGACGAGGATGACGAAGACGACGACTGGGACGATGACGATGACGACGATCTGGATGACGACGACGATGACGAGTACGACGATCGGGAGTAGGGAACTTGAACGCCGCTGCACGCGGCCCAATATGGGTCCCGTCGGAGTTAAAGGGTCCTCATAGATGAAACGTATCTTCCTGTTTCTGGTCACGAATATCGCCATCCTGGTGGTGCTGAGCGTCGTTCTGCGGCTGCTCGGGATCGACCGCATCCTGGATGCCCAGGGGACCAGCCTGGACATGGGCGCACTGCTCGCGTTTGCCGCGGTGGTCGGCTTCACCGGTTCGCTCATTTCGCTGGCCATGTCCAAGTGGACGGCAAAGCGGATGATGGGCGTCAGGGTCATCGATCAGCCGAGCACCGCCACGGAAAGCTGGCTGGTCAATACCGTACGGCAGCAGGCCGGGCAGGCTGGCATTGGCATGCCTGAAGTCGGCGTCTTTGAATCGCCGGAAATGAATGCCTTTGCCACCGGCGCAAGGCGCAACAGTGCGCTGGTCGCAGTCAGCACCGGGCTGCTGAACGGCATGTCACAGCGCGAAGCGGAAGCCGTGCTGGCACACGAGATCACGCACGTCGCCAACGGCGACATGATCACGCTGGCGTTGATCCAGGGTGTCGTGAACACGTTCGTGATCTTCCTGTCGCGTGTCGTGGGCTACGTCGTCGATCGCGTCGTCTTCAAGACAGAGCGGGGGCACGGGCCTGCGTTCTTCATCACCTCGCTGGTCGCGCAGCTGGTGCTCGGCATCCTCGCCAGCATGATCGTCATGTGGTTCTCGCGGCAGCGCGAGTTCCGCGCCGACCGTGGCGGAGCAACCCTCGCGGGGCGCGAATCCATGATTGGCGCATTACAGCGGCTGCAACAGCGCCACGCGCCCGCCTTGCCCGACCAGATGTCGGCGTTCGGAATCGCGGGTGGCGGAGCCGGCGGTCTCAAGCGGCTGTTCATGTCGCACCCGCCTCTCGAGGAGCGGATCGCGGCCTTGAGGAACGGCTAAGCGGTTTTCTGAAGAAAATTGCAGGCGGCGCGAACCCGACGCCGGATCCAATGCGAAGGGGGGCAGAGCAGTCTGTCCCCCTTCTGCTTTTCCCAAGGCCCAGCATTGAAATCTGCAAGCAAATCCGCGACCACCGCCATCGTCTGGCTGCGTCGCGACTTGAGGCTCACCGACAACCCTGCCCTGGCGCTCGCTGGCGAAGGCGCCGAGCGGCTTGTGTTCGCCTACATCCATGCACCCGAGGAAGAGGCGCCGTGGCAACCGGGTGCGGCCAGCAACTGGTGGCTGCACCACAGCCTGAAGTCTCTGCAGGCAGATCTCGACGCAGTCGGGCAGCAACTGGTCGTCCGTCGTGGACCCACGCTGGCTGCCCTGCGTGCATTGATCAGGGATACCGGCGCAACGACCGTGTTGTGGAATCGCCTGTACGAGCCGGCGGTCATCGCCCGTGACTTGGGACTCAAGTCCGATTTGAGGCGGGACGGAATTGCGGCCGACAGTTGCAACGGTGCTCTGCTGTTTGAGCCGTGGGAGATCCGCACCGACAAAGGCGAACCCTACCGGGTGTTTACGCCCTTCTGGAAGCGTTGCCTGAAGTCCCTTGACCAGATTGCTCCACCGATGCCGGCACCGGACCTCAACCAAACCGCTGGGTCCAGCGTCAAATCGGCATCCGTTGAAGAGCTCGGACTGCTGCCGCGACTTCGCTGGGATGCTGGCTTCAAGGAAAGGTGGCATCCCGGAGAAGCCGGCGCGTTTGCGCGAATTGAAGTTCTGGTCGACAGCATCGTCAGCCGCTATGGCGATACCCGGAACCGGCCGGATCTCGTCGGCACTTCGCGGCTGTCGCCACACCTGCACTTTGGCGAAATCAGTCCGCGGCAAATCGTCGCCGCCCTGTCGCATGCTCAACTCGAAGCGAGTTCCGCAGCGGGTGCGGAGGCGTACATCAGGGAACTGGGCTGGCGCGAGTTTGCCCATCACTTGCTGTTCCATTTTCCTGCGACGCCGGAGGCGCCGCTGGACGCGAAGTTTGCTGCCTATCGCTGGGACCGCACTCCTGCGCTGCTTGCGGCCTGGCAGCACGGCCGGACTGGCTACCCCATCGTCGATGCGGGTATGCGTGAACTGTGGGAAACCGGCTGGATGCACAACCGCGTGCGGATGATCGTGGCTTCGCTGCTGGTCAAGAATCTCCGCACCCACTGGCTGGAAGGGGCCCGCTGGTTCTGGGACACGCTCGTCGATGCGGATCTCGCCAACAACACGCTGGGCTGGCAATGGACGGCGGGCTGCGGCGCAGATGCCGCCCCCTACTACCGCATTTTCAATCCCGTGCTGCAGAGCGAACGGTTTGACCCCGACTGCCGTTACCTGCGGCGGTGGCTACCGGAACTGGCGAGGCTCCCGGATCGCTGGCTGCCGCGTCCCTGGGAGGCTCCCGCCGACATCCTGCAATCGTCGGGAATCGAACTCGGCAAGACCTACCCACTGCCGGTAGTCGACTTCAGGCAGAGCCGGGAACGTGCGCTGGCGGGGTACGGTGAGCTGAAGAGTACATCCGGCTGAATCTGCCCGGGTGCGGAGACCGAAGGTGGGGATACAAGCAATTTCCCCATTCAAGGGCTTCCTGATGATGCGAAGGTTCATGGCGGCTGTGCTCAGCTGGTTTGACTCAAGCGTCGGACCGGCGGATGCCGGCCGTAACGACGGGATCGACTGGCTGCGCATCATGCCGTTCGCAGGTATGCACGTCGCGTGTCTCGCCGTGTTCTGGGTGGGCGCGAGCGCTGTTGCAGTCGGCGTTGCAGTGGGCCTGTACGGGTTGCGCATGTTCGCGATCACGGGCTTCTATCACCGTTACTTTTCGCACCGGTCGTTCAAGACCTCCCGCACGGGCCAGTTCATTTTCGCCGTACTCGGTGCATCGGCAGTGCAGCGCGGGCCGATCTGGTGGGCAGCCCATCATCGCCATCATCACGCGCATTCGGACCAGGAAGGCGACGTCCATTCGCCCGTACAGAGCGGCCTGCTCTGGAGTCACATGGGATGGTTCCTGTCGCGCAAGCATTTCACGCCGGACATGACGCGCGTGCGGGACCTGCTCAGATTTCCGGAACTCAGGCTGGTCGACCGCTTCGATATCCTGATCCCGTTCGTGCTCGCATGGGCCCTGCTGGGCCTGGGAACATTGCTGGGCAGGGTAGCGCCACAACTCGGAACGAACGGCTGGCAGATGCTGGTCTGGGGCTTCTGCATTTCGACCGTTGCCTGCTATCACGCCACGTACACCATCAACTCGCTTGCGCACAGTTTCGGCCGACGCCGTTACGACACCAGGGATGACAGCCGCAACAACGCGTGGCTCGCTCTCGTCACGCTGGGTGAAGGCTGGCACAACAATCATCATCACTATCCCGCTGCGGCGAGGCAGGGCTTCTATTGGTGGGAGATCGACCTGACGTACTACGGCCTGTGGATCCTTGCGGCGCTCGGCCTGATCCGCGACCTGAAGCCGGTGCCATTGCACGTTCGCGAGGCCCACGCGACCCCACGTCCCGCTGTCCGGGCGGGATCGAGATGAAGATCGCCGTTGTAGGCTCCGGCATAGCCGGGCTCACTGCCGCGTGGCGCCTCGACAAGGACCACGAAGTGACACTGTTTGAAGCATCCGACCATGTCGGAGGGCATACGGCGACGGTCGATGTCGAATGGGCCGGGCGCAACTATGCGGTGGATACGGGCTTTATCGTCTTCAATGACTGGACCTACCCGAACTTCATCGCGCTGCTCGATGAGCTCGACGTTGAATGGCAGCATTCCGACATGAGTTTCAGCCTCTCGTGCGAGCGCTCGGGACTTGAGTACAACGGCACCTCGCTCAATTCGCTGTTCGCGCAAAGGCGCAATCTCGTGAATCCCCGTTTCCTGCGCATGCTGACTGACATCCTGCGCTTCAATCGCGAGGCCAGAGCGTTCGTGGCAGGAGTGTCGACCTCCTCGCACTCCATCGATGCGGAACCGCTTGGCGACTTTCTGGCACGCAGAACCTACTCGTCGCAATTCATCGAACAGTACATCCTGCCGATGGGCCGCGCGATCTGGTCTGCGCCGCGGGCTGCGATCCTCGCCTTCCCCACACGATTCTTCATCGACTTCTTTCATCGCCATGGCTTTCTGAACCTGAGCGAGCGTCCTGTCTGGAGAACGGTGAGTGGCGGCTCCCGGGAATATGTTCGCCAGATGGTATCGAGGATGCGGACGACGATCCGCGTTGCAACGCCGGTGACGAACATCCGCCGGTTGCCGCATCAAGTGCTCATCCGCAGCGCTCAAGGCGGTGTGGAGCACTTCGATCAGGTTTTCATCGCGTGCCATGCCGATCAGGCGCTCAGGATGCTGGATGATGCAAGTACAGTGGAGCGGGAGGTGCTCGGCAGTTTCCCGTTCGCTGCCAATGAGACTGTCCTGCATACCGATGAATCGATCCTCCCCCGCCGGCCCCTTGCCCGAGCTGCATGGAATTACCACTTGCTGCAGCAGCCGCAGGAGCCGGTTGCAGTCACGTATGACATGAACGTGCTGCAGAATCTCGATGCCCCCGTGCGGTTCCTGGTGACACTGAATCACACCCGGGCGATCGATGAACGCCGGATCTTGCGGCGATTCACGTATCACCATCCCGTCTATTTGCCGCAGGGTGTAGCGGCCCAGCAGCGGCATCGTGAACTCAATGGCGCACGGCGCACGTACTATTGCGGCGCCTACTGGCGCTGCGGATTCCACGAGGATGGCGTGGTGAGTGGCCTCACCGCGGTCGACCATTTCCGGAAAGACAACGATGCACAGCTGCCTCTACAACGGCTGGGTTAGACACCGTCGCGCCGGGCCGGCGCATGAGTTCCGTTACCGGATCTTCATGACGTATATCGACCTGGGCGAGTTGCCCGAATTGTTTTCGCGGTTCTGGCTGTGGTCTGCGCGTTACCCGGCGCTGGCACGCTTCCGTCGTGAGGATTACTTCGGGTCTGCAGAACAGCCAATCGATACTGCCATCCGCGACCTGGTCGCCAGGGAAAACGGCACTCGCCCCGCGGGGCCCATCAGACTGCTGACACATCTGCGCTATTTCGGGTACTGCTTCAATCCCGTGAGCTTCTATTACTGCTTCGACAGGCGGGATGAGAAAGTCGAAACCATCGTCGCCGAGATCACCAACACTCCGTGGGGCGAGCGGCATGCGTACGTGTTGTCCGCGGACAGCAGCACCGACCACAACGGCAGGTTGCGCTTTCAGTTCGACAAGCGTTTCCACGTCTCACCTTTCCTGCCGATGGATATGCAGTATGACTGGCGCTTCTCTCCACCCGATGCCCGGCTGCTGGTGCACATGGAGAACTTCCGCACCAACGAGAAGGTGTTCGACGCCACGCTGGCGCTCGAGCGGGAGGAAATCAGTGGCGCCGCGCTGGCAAGGACACTGATCGCCTTCCCTTTCATCACTGCCAGAGTAAGCCTCGCTATCTACTGGCAGGCGCTCAGGTTGTGGCTGAAGAAGACGCCGTTGCACACCCATCCCGACAAACTGACCGCTGGACAAGCACGATGAACCAGTCCAAAGCAGGCTCCATCGCCCCTCTCGAATTGCCGGGCGCCGCAAACTCGATCACGACGTTGCAGAACCTTGGCCGTACGGCGCTGCTGAAGCAGCTTGAAAAACTCGGGATCGGATCCCTGACCGTCACCGAAGACGGCAATTCGCATCACTTCGGCAGCCCATCGACTGACCCCGGCCTGCAGGCAACCATCGAAGTTTTCGAACCGCAGTTCTGGGCCGATGCCGCATTCGGCGGCACCGTTGGCGCGGGAGAAGCCTATATTCAGGGCTCGTGGCGCTGCGACAATCTCACCGCGCTGATGCGCATCATGGTGCTGAATCGCGACGTCATGAATGGCATCGAACGCGGCTGGGCTCTGGTCACGGCGCCGACGCGACGTATCCTGCACTGGCTCAATCGCAATTCGAAAGCGGGCAGTCAGCGAAACATCGCTGCCCACTACGACCTGGGCAACGACTTCTTCGGGCTGTTTCTCGATCCGACGCTCGCGTATTCCTGTGGCATCTTCGAACGGCCCACCGCGACGTTGCACGACGCATCGCTCGCCAAGTTCGATGCGATCTGCACGAAGCTGGCGCTGCAGCCTGGCGATCATCTGGTCGAAATCGGCACCGGCTGGGGCGGCCTCGCACTGCATGCCGCGCAGAAGTATGGCTGCCGGGTCACGACCACGACGATCTCGAAAGAGCAGTACGCACATTCAGTTGCACGCGTGAAAGAAGCGGGCACTGGCAGATCGCATCGATGTCAGGATGGAAGACTATCGCGATCTTCAACCACCTGCGGCAGCGGCGGCTTCGACAAGCTGGTGTCGGTCGAGATGATCGAAGCGGTCGGTGCCCGCTATCTCGACGGCTACTTTGCCAAATGCTCATCACTCCTGAAGCCCGATGGCGCAATGCTGCTGCAGGCCATCACGATCCAGGACCAGTTCTATCAGCAAGCGCTCAGGAACGTCGACTTCATCCAGCGCTTCATCTTCCCCGGCAGTTTCATTCCTTCAGTCACGGCCATCACGAACGCCGTCACGCGGGCGACTGACATGAAAGTCAGTCACCTGCGCGACATCGGGCCGCATTACGCGACGACCCTGCGCAAGTGGCGCGAAGCCTTCTTTGCCCACCTGCCCGAGATCAAGGCCCTGGGGCTCCCGGAATCCTTCGTCCGCATGTGGGACTTCTATTTCTGCTACTGCGAGGGCGGCTTCGCCGAACGGCAGTTGGGCGATGTCCAGATGCTGCTGACGAAGCCGGGCTGGCGCGGGTAAGCGGGATCAGCCGCCCCAGACGCCTTTCAGCAGCTTTGCGGCCGAGCCGCCGCCGCTCTTTCCGAGGTAGTCGCCGACATAGCCTGCGAATTTGCCAACGTCTTCGGGCTTCAGACCAAGCTTCTTGAACTACGAATTGCTGATACATTTGCTCTCCTCGAAAGGAGAACCGCCATGATACCCCGTGCCGCAATCGTCGCTCTCGCATTGATAGTTCCGACTCTGGTTGGCGCTCAATCCAGCGTCGGCCTCGCAGGCGGACGGCCCGCCACACCAGGGGTCACGCGCACCACCATCAAGGACGACGAGAAAGTTGCCGTGGCCCGGGTCACCTTTGCGCCCGGAGCGACCGAAGTACCGCACACGCATCCCTACGACATCATGATCATCCCCGTGTCGAGCGGCCCGGTCGTTCTGCTGATCGGTGACAGGAAGATCACCTCGCTGCAGGCAGGCGAGGTCCAGTTCGTGCCCCGCGACGTCACCCACTCGCTGGGCAATGCGGGAGAGACTTTGTTCGAGATCATCACAGTAGCCGTCAAGTAGGGTACGCGGGCCGATACCGAGGCCCGATACGAGCGAGCTCGCTCCTCCAGTGAGTACCTAAACCTTCTTCCGCATCCGCCGCGCCGCGACTACAACGGCTACCCCGACCGCGCTGCAGAGGACACCGTAGACCGCCCACTTGATCTGTCCGGTCATGAAGCTGCCGGGCAGTACATTGATGCCCTGGAAGAACCAGATTGCGCCGTTGAGAATCAGAAGTATCCCGACTACGTACAAGGTGATGCGCATGAATTGATTCCTTCCATTCCAAACAGGCTGATCACCTGCTTGATATTACGCCTTCCCCTCTTTGTGCTATCGCGTTTCCCTTCCTCCACTTCTGCAACAACACCTGGACACCCAGCCCATAGTCCATTCTTTCGCCCTGCCAGCGGGTGAATGCGGTTTTTCTGTCGATGCGAATTGAGTTCTGATCATTGCTGGCGAGCAGCCGCGTCCAGTCGCTGGTGTGGCCGGGCACGAGGCTGTCGAAGGAGTTGCCATCGGGTTTGACGAAGCGGAGGGCGCCATCGTCCAGGCGCTCGATATTGATGCCGCCTTCATGGACCAGGCGATGATGGAAGCGGCAGAGGCTCACCAGATTCGACTGGCTTGGTCTCGCCGCCATCGGCCCAGTGGTGGATGTGGTGAGCATCGACGTAGCGTGGTATTCGTGCAGCCGGGGAAACGGCAGCCTTTGTCGCGTGCGTTGAGAGCCCGTCTAAGCGCAGGTGGGATGGAGCGGGTTTTCCGTCCAACATTCAGAGGTTGACCCTGTTCATCCTCGACCAGCGTGACGATGCTCGCATCGCAGGCAAGGCGTCGCGCGGTTTCGGCAGCAATCGAAGGGCCTTCCTCGATCTCGCAGCAGCCAGCTTCCTTGTGGTGCAACGTCTCGGCGGCCACGTGAACGACGATCTGGTGTTTGTCACCTCCCGTCATCGCTTCAGCACCGTGAGCCAGGAAGCTCTCCGCCATGGCGACCAATGCATCGGCTCGCTTCATCCGCGGTGTCGATTTAGAACAATAGACGTTCCGGCCGGAATATTATTCAGGTTCGACGAACGGAAAGCATCATCGTCGGAACTCGACCCTCGGCGGACTCCATTGCAGCTTGCAGCGCCTTGAGGACCAGCGCACCGGTTTCTGCCGGCAGACATCCCTTTAGAACAAGCGAGCCGTCATCGTTGAACGAATAGCTCAGGATATCGATTGGCCTGCTGCGCCGCTTCTCGAGAGAGTTCCTCCGCTTCCTTGGCGCGACGGAAATAGCGAACGACCTTCTCGACGTGATCCGCCGTGCCGTGCAGGGCGATGTTCAGTAGATAGTCTTCGGTGCCGCTGCAAGCCACCCGCGTCAATTCACGAACCTTCCAGTAGCTGAGCTTGCCTTCCGCCATTGCGGATGAAATCGCGGGAAGGGAAGTCAGGGCATGGGCAACGCGGACCTTCTCCCGCGCCGCTCCCATCGCAATGCCGCACTTCCAGTTCAGCCAATGTGCACAGGACTGCACTCCGGCACCGCCCCAGCCTTTGCGAGCATCGAACTCTGCGACCAGCATTAACCACCGATGGGTGGCGGCATTCAGATGCCCGGTCAGTTCGGTGATCTCGGACTCGAGGTCCCGGAGGGAGCGGGAAACAGTGGGAAATCCTCCGTCCATGCGACTCTCCAGAGAACTGTACAGGATTACAGTATCGTACTCCTCACGGCATCGAAATCAACTGTTTTTCCCGTGTTTTTCGCTGTTTTTGCATCCGCTTCCATTGGCGCAAAGGCAGCCGTAACCCTCGACCAAATTGTTAGAATCCCTGCATGCCAACTGCACAACTTCTTGCCCATCTCCGCTCCATCGTCGGACCCTTGGGCTATCTCGACCAGCTGGCGGATATCGAGCCTTACCTCGTTGATCATCGGAAGCTGTATCACGGCGCGACGCCGCTGGTGTTGCGTCCCGACTCTACGGAACAGGTCAGCAAGATCCTCGCAGCGTGCAACGAAGCTGGCGTGGGCGTCGTGCCGGTCGGTGGCAACACCAGCTATTGCGGCGGAGCAACGCCGTCGGACGACGGCAGCCAGATCGTGATATCGCTCGGGCGATTGAAGCGCGTCCGTGCCATTGATCCGGTCAACAACACGATGATCGTTGAAGCGGGCTGTGTGCTGGCCGAAGTGCAGAACACTGCCGCCCGGGCTGATCGCCTGTTTCCGTTGAGTCTGGGTTCAGAAGGTTCCTGTCAGATCGGCGGCAATCTCTCCACCAATGCCGGCGGCACGGCGGTTCTGCATTACGGCATGACGCGCGACCTGGTGCTCGGACTCGAGGTCGTGCTGGCGGACGGTCGAGTGCTCGACGGCCTCAAGGGTCTGCGCAAGGACAACACCGGCTACGATCTCAAGCACCTGTTCATGGGGGCCGAAGGGACGCTCGGCATCATCACTGCCGTGAGCTGCAAGCTGTTTCCGCGACCGGTATCAGTGGCGACAGCATTGATTGCCGTGCCCACTCCGCAGGCTGCGGTGGAGCTGCTCGGTCGCCTGCGAGCAGCGACGGGCAATGGGCTCACGACGTTCGAGCTGATTCCACGCATTGGCGTTGAACTGACCGTGAAGCACATCACCGGGGTCAGCGATCCCTTCGATGTTCCCTCACCCTGGTACGTGCTGGCCGAAGCCACCAGCCCACGTGCGGACGATCCGCTGGAGTCGCTGATTGAAGCGGAACTCGGCATCGCGCTGGAAGGCGGAGTGGTCAGCGACGCGGTGGTGGCGCAGAGCGAAGCGCAGCGACTGATGTTCTGGCGTATCCGCGAGTCGATACCGGAAGCCCAGCGTCATGAAGGCGCGAGCATCAAGCACGATGTGTCGGTCATGATCAGCGCGCTGCCTGCCTTCATTGAAGAAGGCTCGGCGCTGGTGCTTGGGCTGACACCGACTGCACGTCTGGTGGTTTATGGCCACCTGGGTGATGGCAACCTGCATTTCAATGTCAATGCGCCTGCCCAGGGGGACGCGACCGCGTTTCTGGCCAACGCGCCGGCGGTCAACCACGCCATTCACGATCTGGTAGCCCGGTACCGGGGCAGCATCAGCGCCGAGCATGGAATCGGCAAGCTCAAGCGCGAAGAGCTGCAGCATTACAAGAGCGTCGCAGAACTCGACGTCATGCGCGCGATCAAGCGGGCACTCGACCCAAACGGGATCATGAACCCCGGGAAAGTGCTGTAGCGAAACCCCTTTACCCGCATTGCCCCTTCGTCCGTCTTGCACTCGTCGCGCGGGCGGAAGATCATGAAAGGCACCGCGGGTTTCGCGGACCGGGTTCAAGAACAACATAGCCAGCCAGGACGTCCGGTTACGGCGTCAGGCGCCAAGGGAGCTTCCATGTCAATGAGTCAAAAGCTGACGGCCGAGTTCATCGGTACGTTCTGGTTGGTACTGGGTGGATGCGGCAGTGCGGTTCTGGCCGCTGCCTTTCCGGAAGTTGGCATAGGCCTGCTCGGTGTGTCCCTCGCTTTCGGCCTGACCGTTCTGACTATGGCCTACGCCATCGGGCATGTCTCGGGATGCCATCTGAACCCGGCCGTTTCCGTCGGCCTCTGGGTCGGCGGTCGTTTCCCGGGCCAGGAGCTGGCGGCCTATATTTTTGCGCAGCTGCTGGGCGGCATCGCCGGTGCTGCAGTGCTCTACCTGATTGCCTCGGGCAAGGCGGGGTTTGACTTGAGCGGAGGTCTCGCGTCCAACGGCTATGCGGAACACTCGCCAGGCGGTTACACGATGGTGGCAGCACTCGTCACCGAGTTCGTCATGACATTCATGTTCCTGATCATCATCCTCGGTGCAACCGACAAACGTGCCCCGAAGGGTTTTGCGCCGATTGCCATCGGCCTCGGCCTGACGCTGATCCACCTGATCAGCATTCCGGTGACCAATACCTCTGTGAATCCGGCTCGTAGCACCGGCCCTGCCCTCATCGTCGGTGACTGGGCGCTGTCGCAACTGTGGCTGTTCTGGGTTGCACCCCTCGCAGGTGCTGCGGCAGCTGGCATCGTTTACCGCTTTCTCGAAGCGAAAGACTGATCGCGTTGTGAACACCTCCGCGGCAGCTGCTGTCGACTGGCTACTGCCGCGCTGGCGGTGGTTTGCGGCCGCCGGGGTGCTGTTGCTGCTGTATGCAATGGCCGGGTTCTTTCTGGTGCCGCGGCTGGCCCGCGGCGCCATCGAGGATTTCGTCACCCAGCAGATCGGCAAGCAGGTCGCGATTGAAAGAATCGAATTCAATCCATTCCTGCTGGCGGCGCGGGTGGCGGGATTCCGGCTGACCGAGCCGGATGGCAGGCCCCTCATCGCGTTCGATGAGCTATACGTCAACGTGCAGCTCTCGACGCTCTGGCATCGGGCGCTGACCTTTGCCGAGATCCGACTGACCCAGCCCTCGATCGATGCAGTCATTCAACCCGACGGAACACTCAATCTCGCCGGGCTGGCACCACCCACCCCTGAAACCGTTGAATCCCCGGAACCCGCCGCACCCGAACCGCTCCCCGCCGTTCGCATCGGCCTGCTGCAAGTGTCTTCAGGACGGATAGGCATTGAAGACCAGACCCGGACCACACCCTTTCGCGCGGTGATCACGCCCATCCAGTTCTCGCTGAACGACTTCCGGACGACGGTGGATTACCAGAACGCCTACCGGTTCGCCGGCACGACCGAAGCGGGCGAGCAGCTCGAATGGGCTGGCGAGTTCTCGGTGCAGCCGCTTGGCAGTACCGGAAATTTCTCCGTCGCGGGTCTCAAGGCCGGGACGCTGTGGTCGTACGTCAGGGACGATGTCGCCTTCACGTTTCCCTCAGGCAGCCTCTCGCTCGGCGGAACGTATCGCCTCTCGGTCAGCGACGACAATCAGGTAGACCTCGGCATTGACCTGCCGGAAGTTCGCATGAGTGACTACACCATTGCGCCCAAGGAGCACCGAACGCCGACACCGTGGATATCCATTCCGGAACTGGTACTGCGGCAGACGTCGTTCTCGCTCAGAGATCGCCGCGTGTCTGTGCAGGAGATCGCCATGAACGGCGCGCGGGTGGATGTGTGGCGCGAACCCGATGGCACGCTCAATTTGAGCCGACTGGCAGGCACTGCCGTCAGCGCGGATCCAGCCGCCGGGGACACACAGACCACGGTGGCAACGGCGCCTGCACCCGTTGCTTCAACAGCAACTTCGACAGCGCCTGAGTGGCTGGCGGAAATTGCGTCGGTCGCCATTCGTGAGCTGGCTGTCAACGCGAGCGACCGCAGCATGACGCCTGCCGTCGACATGGCGCTGTCGCCGATTTCCCTGACGGTCACAGGACTTTCGTCGAACCTGACGAAGCCCTTCGATCTGACAGCAGAGGTCGGCATCAACCAGACGGGCTTGCTGAAATTGCAAGGCAAGCTGCGTCCGGAGGCGCTGCTCGCGGATCTCGACGTGGAGCTGACCGATTTCGGTCTGCCGGTATTGCAGCCCTATCTTGCGCAGACCACTGCGATGACACTGGGCTCTGGGCGCTTCGGGCTCAAGGGCCATGTCAATTACGCTGCGGATGCCACCCGGCCGCAACCACAACTCAAGTTCACCGGCCGCGTTGATGTGGCGGACTTTGCCTCGAAGGACACGGTGCTGAACGAGGACTTCCTGAAATGGAAGCTGCTGAGCGTCACCGGCATCGACTACTCGTTCCAGCCCGATCGCCTGACCATCGACCGGGTGCTCGCCCGCGATCCTTACGCCCGCGTGATCATCAGCCAAGGATGCAAAACTCAATGTCACCCAGGTGCTGAATCCGGGCGCGGCGGATGAGCCAACGCCAACACCCGACGGAGGAACCCGCCGCTGCAAGTCCGCCACCTGCCAGATCCGTACCGGCAGCCCACAGAACCGGTCATGCCCATGCGCATCAATACCGTGGTGGTCGAAAACGGCTCTGCCAATTTCGCCGACTTCTCCGTCAATCCGTCGTTTGCTACCGGTATCCAATCGCTGGCAGGCACCATTCGCGGACTGTCGTCGAATCCCGATACCCGGGCCAAGGTGGACCTGAAAGGCAGCGTCGACCGCTTCTCGCCGGTTGTCATTGCCGGGGAAGTCAATCTGCTCTCCGCAGCGTTGTATACGGACATTGGCATGAGCTTCAGCAATATGGAGCTCACCACCTTCAATCCGTACTCGGGCAAATTTGCGGGCTACAGCATTGCCAAGGGCAAGCTGTCTACCGAACTCAAATACAAGGTCCAGAATCGTGCGCTTGAGGCCGAACATCATGTCGTCATCGATCAACTGGAGTTCGGCGCGGCGACGGAAAGCAAGGACGCGGTGCCGCTGCCGATCAAGCTGGCCGTTGCGCTGCTCAAGGATCGCAATGGCGTCATCGACATCAATCTGCCGGTTCGCGGCACGCTGGATGATCCGACTTTCCGCCTGGGACCCATCATCTGGAAAGCAGTGATCGGTCTGCTGACGAAGATTGTGACCGCGCCATTCGCGCTGCTTGGTTCGTTGTTCGGTGGCGGCGAGGATCTGGCATTTGTCGATTTCGCACCGGGCTCAGCGATGCTGGCACCGGACGCCGCGCAGAAACTCACCACGTTGGCCAAGGCCCTGGTCGAGCGTCCACAGCTGAAGCTCGACATCCCTCTCTCCGTCCACACCGCGGTAGACGAGGAAGCAATGGCGCGGGCAGCGCTGGCGCAAAAGGTTCCGGAAGTTACCGGCGCGCCTGATGACATCGCGGTCCTGCAGCAGCGGCTGCAGGCATTGACCAAGGCCGGCGCCATAAGTACCGGGACACCTCCCGCTGCGCCGGCAACTCCGGCAAGCAATGCATCGCCACCCGCAGCGCCTACTCCGGAATCGCTGCATCTGCAGATTGCCGAACTCGAAAAGTCGCTGCTGGCGACCCTTGCGCCCACACCTGATCAGCTGGATGCGTTGGGCCGCGGACGTGCGGAAGCTGTTCAAGGCGCCTTGCTGGCAACCGGAGAAATTGCCGCGGAACGCGTATTCCTGACAGCCCGGCCGGCGGCTGATCAGTCGACGGCGACGGCAGTGCGGATGGAACTCAAGCTGGAATAGCGAATCACACGCGGCTGGCGACGGTCTCGGCCAGCGCAAGACTGGAAGTGAGCCCCGGCGATTCGATTCCAAGCAGATTGATGAGTCCCGGCAGGTGGTGAGTTCCGCTGTCTTCGATCACGAAATCGGCGGCAGCCACGCCATCGCCGACCAGCTTCGGCCGTATGCCCGCATAACCCGGCTGCAAAGCGCCATCGGCAAGACCGGGCCAATACTCGCGTATGGCAGCATAGAACCCTGCCGCGCGGGCCGCATCGACGTCGTAGTTCACGGCAGGAATCCATTCGACGTCAGGTCCAAAACGCGTCGTGCCGTCGAGATCCAGCGTGGCATGCACACCCAGTCCGGCCTCGTTCGGCATCGGATAGACCAGATGCCGGAACGGACGCGCGCCATGGCAGACGAAGTAGTTTCCCTTGGCGAACCAGGCAGTGCGCAGCTGTTCGGCAGGATAGCCCTCGATCCGGCGCAACAGATCGATTGCATTGAGGCCTGCGCTGTTGATCAGTGTCCGGCACTCGAATTCGTCGGTCTGGCTGCCGTCCGACACGGTGGCGACAAATGCGTTGTTGGCCCTGGACACACTTTGCAGTTCGGTTCCATACACTACGGTGCCACCCTGGCCTTCGATGTCGGCTACCAGCGCCGTGATGAACTCATGCACATCCACAATGCCCGTCGAAGGTGACCAGAGGCCCGCAGCGCACCGGACTTCGGGTTCAAGATCCCTGACTTCCGCAGAGGACAGCCAGGCAAGATCTGTCACGCCGTTTGCCAGGCCTTTTTGCTCAAGCGCCTTGAGCGCACCGAGCTGCTTCTCCTGGGCCACGATGACCTTGCCGCAACGCGAGTGGGCAACGCCCCGCTCCGAACAGAATGCGTACAGCATCTCGCGGCCCTGTACACACAGGCGAGCCTTGAGACTGCCCTTGGGATAGTAGATACCCGAGTGGATCACTCCCGAGTTGCGCGACGAGGTTTCCTGGCCCGGAAGTCGATGCCGCTCGACAACGATGACTTCGCGACCCGCAAGCGCCAGGGCTCGGGCGACGGCCAGCCCGACTACTCCCGCTCCAATCACCATGACATCGACGCTACCGGCAGTCGCCACTTTGTCAGACACCCTGGATCAGGCCGCCATCGACGCGGATCACCGATCCCGTGATGTAAGCGGCGCACTCGCTGGCCAGGAACGCAACGACCGCGCCGTATTCCTGCGGATCACCCAGTCGCCCTATGGGAATCGTCGCAATACTTTCAGCGGCGATCGACTCCGCGGTTCTGCCCGTAGCTTGGGCCCGTTGTTCATCCAGGAAGCGGATGCGGTCTGTCAGGATGCGGCCCGGCACGATGATGTTGCTGGTGACGCCGTCCCTGCCGACTTCCTGCGCGAGCGTCTTGGACCAGCCATGGAGCGAAGCTCGAAGGGTATTCGAGATCGCCAGATTGGGGATGGGTGCCACTGCGCCGGACGACGTCGACGTGATGATCCGGCCCCAGCGGCGCTGGCGCATGCCTGGAAGTACACGGTCCGTGACAGCGATGACTGACAGCACCATCGACTGAAAGTACTTTGACCAGACCTCAGTCGGCTGCCCGGCTGCTTTCGTGGGAGGCGGTCCACCGGTGTTGTTGACGAGAATGTCGACAGATCCGAGTTTCTCCTCGACCAGGCGCACGTTGGCTTCGATGGCATCGAGATCGGCAAGGTCCCAGGTAACGGCGAGGGCCTGTCCCCCGGCATCCTGTATCCGTTGGGCAGAAGCCTGAACCGAGGCGGGCGTAACGCTGGCGACGGCAACCTTGACGCCTTCGCGCGCGAGTGCCAGCGCCATCGCGGAGCCCAGTCCCCTGCCACCGCCAAGCACGAGTGCCGTGCGGCCCTTGATCCCCAGATCCATAAGAGGCCTCTGCCTATTCGTAAGCGAGCATCTTCCCAGCAAACAGCACCGCGATCCAGACAAGGATCGATGCCGCCGCGAGCAGTCTCGCCGTCACCGGTGCCGCACTCCCGGTATTCCAGCTGGAAACGCTTCTGTAGGGCCCCGAATGAAAGGCAATTGCAACGATCGCAGCCAGCAGCAGCAGGCCCATCTTCAGCAGAAAGACGCGGCTGCCGAGCAGCACGTCGGCATGGGCCATGAATTGCAGAGAGCCAGTCGGCACGATGAGCAGCAGTGACAGGACAGCCCACGGCAGGCACAGGCGTGCAAGTCCTTGGACCGGAAGCGTACGTCCAAAGCCCAGGACGCGCAGGTCGAATACTGTCACGGCACCGACCAGCATCGCGAAGCCCACGATGTGCAACGCCTGGATGATGGGATACGCCGCGGAATGAAGAACGACCTCCCCGATCGGGAACGTCAGTGCTTGCGCACTATCAGGCATGAGAGCTACCACGCGGCCTTACGGGAGGCTCACCTTACATGAATACTTCGATTCATCCCGCGTCGATTGCCCCGCAACTACTTCTTGAAGACCGCCTCGCCATGCTCACCGATGTTGCGGTTGTTCTCCAGGCAGGTGTACTCCTGAAGATGGAGGTCAGGTCGATAGCGATACGTATACTTCTGCTTCCACGGCGCACTGAAGGCTTCCGGATCGTCGATGGTGATTTCATTGACAAGAATGCCGGGCGAAGTCTCGGTGATCCTCTCGACAACATGCATGTTGCCGCTTTGCGGCAGCCCCATGTAGTCGACCGGAACATCCTTCCTTATGCCCACCGTATCGATGACGAGCGTGTCGCCCTCCCACTTGCCGATGGAATGACCGGCATAGGTGGGGTCGAGCTCCTCCGGATCCGGATGAGTCTTCACCTTCATCCAGACGCGGCGTGAAGCCGCCTGCCATTCGCTGGTGATGGCTATCTGCTCAGGGGTCTGCAGGATCTCCATTCCATAGACCGCCACCATCATGCGGGGCATACCGGGCGGATAGCACAGTGCCACCGGATCCGCGACGAGTCCGGTTGCCGCCTTACTCAGATACTCGCTGTATTGCTCCTTGTAAGGGGACTTCAACAGCGAAGGACCCGGACCAGGAGGAGGAGGTCCCTGGCCAGCCGCGTTGCCACCTTTAGGCGCCTCAAGGAAGCTGGGACCCCGATATTCATCCAGCAGCCCCCCGACCGACGACCAGAACCCCGTCCAGTTGGGTTTGCCGTCAGCCAATCGTCGGGGCTGTGGCGCGGCCTGCGTCTTGCCTTTTGCCGCAGGCTCCGCTGCAGAAGCCGCGAATGTGCTGGTGCCGAAGAAGATACATGCCATCCCGCAAAGGACAGGCAGTATGGCTAGTCCGGCGCGAGTGACGTGTCGACTCATTCACGGCCTCCGATTGTCGTGCCGTCCGCCTTGGTGACGCTGATCAGGTTGCCGCCATGCGATCCGTCGCGCGTGGGATTGATGACCGCGGTAATCATATCGCCAGGCTTGAGTGAGTTGCGCTTCCAGCCCATGCGGCTCAGCACATTGGGACTCAAGGCTTCCAATGCCCACTCTTCCGTCTCGCCCTTCTCGTTCTTGACCTGCAGCTGGACCCACGAATGCGGGTTGGTCCACTGGAACTCCTTCACTTCGCCTTGCAGCGTCACCTTCTTGGTCTGGTCAAACATCGCAAACGAATGATGGGCAAGAACAGGGCCGGCAACTGCCAGCAACGCCATACCGCACCAGGACAGGAATTGGATTCTCATTTTAACAATCCTCATGCAATCTGCTTGTGGGCCGGCTGTGTCAACTAGTCACGCACATTGAATTTGAAGCTCGGCAGATCCTTGACCTCTTCATAGATGCAGACGTGCTCTTCGATGTCCGTCGTATCTTCGCGTCGGAAACGCTTGGTGTTGACCCACTCACCCTTCCAGTTCTCCGGATCGGTCATCGTCAACTGGACATCGAAGGCTTTGCCACCATCGACCATGCGATACCGCTCGACGATATGCAACTTGGTGCTCGCCGGGATGCCTTCCTGTATCCAGTGGCGGTTATCAGTCATGCCGACCGTATCGACGACCAGCGAGTCTCCTTCCCAGCGGCCGATGGAATGGCCGTTGTAGGTGTAGACGAGCTCGTCATCGGGCGGGTGACCGCGGCCATCCATGTAAATCCAGCGAACGCTGTTGTTGAACATGTGCGTCACCTGCACCATCGTCGGCAGCTGGATGATCTGCACCGGCCAGAAGCGCGTCATGATGCGCGGCATGCCGAGCGGCCAGCAGGCACCCGGATCATCATGGTACTCAAGACCCTTGGCCGTATATTCATCGTGCTTCTTCAGCGAAGCCTGCGCCGTGGGCGTGAGCGGCGGTAACGGCATGAACTGGTGAAAGCCCGTCTTGGGATCGGCATACATGACCCAGGTGCCCGTCAGGTCAAAGGGCGCCTTGGGACGAGCCTTCCCGAGATTATCCCGTGACAGGGCACTCGGGTTCTTGCCGGCCTGCGCAGCCTGGGCAAAGACCTGCGGCGCTGCCAGCGTCATCAACAGACAGGACACCAGCCACAACGAACGGCGGATACCCCTGCCCTTAGCGCACAGGCTCATCGCTTCTCTCCTGCGGCGGGCTCAGCCGGTGGAGTTGCAAGGGTAATTGCCGCCGAGAGCACACGCCCATCGGCAAACACCACCTTGACCAGATCGCCGCCGGGACTGGCGTCCCGCATCGGATGGATCGTCGTCGTCACCACATCACCCGGCTTCAGGCTCTCCCGCTTCCAGCCGTTGCGCGCCAGATACCCCGGCCCATTCATCTCGATCCGGATTTCCGACGCCTTGCCTGCGGCGTCTTTGCCCGCCAGCACCAGATAGCTGTGCGGATTCGTCCAGCGAAACTCCTTGACGGTTCCCTGGACGACGACTTCCTTGGTCATGTCAAACGCCGCGAACGAATGGTGCGCCAGCACAGGCGCACCCACTGCGAGTGATGCCAGCAGCGCCAGCATCGATTTTCCTGCACCCATACTCTTCATGATGACACCTCGTATCCTCAGAAATTAAATCGCAGCGTCCCGGAAACTTCCCTGGTCGCGCGAGGATCGATTGCCTCGCTGCCGGGGCCCAAGGGTGCCGAAGTCGACGCCACCGATGCGGCAATACTCATCGGTCCGGTTGATACCGAATACCACAAGATTGCGATTGCGCCAGTTGAACATACGCCCCCCGATAACATGCCCTGTCTAGTCGCCGCGTTCAATGCGGCACTGCAGCAAGTCGCTCCGCTGGATGCTGCCTGCAATCAAACTATATCCATTTCACATGTTAAGTCAATCTTGTGATGCGCATGAACCGGAGCCACTGCCGACAGCATCAACTACTCACGCACATTGAATTTGAAGCTCGGCAGATCCTTGACCTCTTCATAGATGCAGACGTGCTCTTCGATGTCCGTCGTATCTTCGCGTCGGAAACGCTTGGTGTTGACCCACTCACCCTTCCAGTTCTCCGGATCGGTCATCGTCAACTGGACATCGAAGGCTTTGCCACCATCGACCATGCGATACCGCTCGACGATATGCAACTTGGTGCTCGCCGGGATGCCTTCCTGTATCCAGTGGCGGTTATCAGTCATGCCGACCGTATCGACGACCAGCGAGTCTCCTTCCCAGCGGCCGATGGAATGGCCGTTGTAGGTGTAGACGAGTTCGTCATCGGGCGGGTGACCGCGGCCATCCATGTAAATCCAGCGAACGCTGTTGTTGAACATGTGCGTCACCTGCACCATCGTCGGCAGCTGGATGATCTGCACCGGCCAGAAGCGCGTCATGATGCGCGGCATGCCGAGCGGCCAGCAGGCACCCGGATCATCACGGTACTCAAGACCCTTGGCCGTATATTCATCGTGCTTCTTCAGCGAAGCCTGCGCCGCGGGCGTGAGCGGCGGTAACGGCATGAACTGATGCCTGCCGGTCTTGGCATCGATCAGCATGACCCAGGTGCCGGTCAGGTCAAAGGGCGCCTTGGGACGAGCCTTCCCGAGATTATCCCGTGACAGGGCACTCGGGTTCTTGCCGGCCTGCGCAGCCTGGGCAAAGACCTGCGGCGCTGCCAGCGTCATCAACAGACAGGACACCAGCCACAGCGTGCGGCGGGTGCCATTACCACGACCAGCGGAATTCATCGCTCCCCCCCTTTTATGAGAGCCGGGTCGCATCAGCTCCCGATGACAGCGTGGGCTGATCACCGAAAGTCGGTGCCCATCGGCAAAGTGGTGCGCCGTTACCGGCGCACCACTCACTTCATAATCTGCCGAACCTCGTCTCCTCAGAAATTGAAGCGCAACGTCACGCCATACTCCTGCGGCCGGGCCACATCGGCTTCAATGCTGCCAGGGCCAAGGGTACCGAAGTTGATGCCACCGATGTAGTAGAACTCGTCCGTTATGTTGGTGCCGAACGCCGCGATACTCCAGCGGTTGTCAGGAGCGATGTACTGAATCTGCGCGTTCAACAGGCTGTAGGACGGCATCTGCACGAAGTTGGATCGCGTGACTGCGCTGCGGATCGTATCCACCCAGGCGTAGTTGACATTGGTGACAATCCGGCCGTTGTTGGACAACGGCAGGGAGTAACGGACACCGGCGGTGTACTTCAACTCCGGTGCCTGCTGCAGATCGTCTTCGAGCGCCAGATCCGTCTGGAACGATGGCGTTCCTGGGGCAGGCGGCGGGTTGAACGAACCGTTCGGGTAGTACGCAATCACCGTCACGCTGGGATCGATGCGGGTGTACTTGCCGTCCAGGTAGGACACCGAGCCATCCAGCAGCCAGCGGTCGGTCGCCGCAAACTGCATCTCCAGTTCACCGCCCTTGAGTTCCGCGTCACCCGCGTTCCTCGTGAAGATATTCGAGGGAGGGGCCAGCGCATTGAACTGAATGTCTTTCCAGTCGTTGTAGAACATGGTCGGATTGATACGCAGCCGGTTGTTCATGAACTCCATGCGGGCGCCGAGTTCATAGGTCCACGTCGTTTCCTGCTTGAAGGGGGACAGGCCTGTTGGAGGATTCGCAAAATTGAATCCGCCCGCCCGGAAGCCCTTGCTGGCCTTCGCGTAGGTCATCACGTCCGGGGTGACCTGGAAGTTCAGGCCAACGTACGGCGACGTATCGGTGTACGTGTCACTGGCGGAAGGCTGCAGATCGAAGCCCGGGATCGGCGGACCCTGGACCACATAGGGCTCAGTCGCCCTGGCGTCGATTTTCTCGGAGCTGTAGCGTGCACCCAGCGTGCCGGACCAGCGGTCTGTAAAGTCGTACGTACCCTGGGCGTAGACCGCGTACGCCTCCGACTTGATTTCGTTCGCCACGCCAAAGGGACCGGTCGGGGCATTGCCGATGGCGGCCGTACCACTCGCGGTGCGCGTTTCGTCGTAGTAATAGACACCCGTCGACCACTTGAATCGGTCCGACCCACCAGTCAGTCGCAGCTCCTGGGTAAAGAGGTCGATGTCATCGACGTTGGTGACCGAGATGATGTTGATCGGCACGTTATCGACGTCCTGTGCCGAATCTCTTTCCGACTTGCTGAAGGCCGAGATCGACGTCAGCGTGACGCTGTCGTTGAAGTCATAGGCGATCGTTGGCCTGACCCTCGGAGTACTTGAACTCGAAGAACTCGGCCTTGTTGAAGCCCGGCAAAGAGTAGTCCGTGGTCGAGATCAGCGAATTATTATACGGGCGCGTTTCAACGAAGGGCCCCAGGCCACGCAGGGCGAGACCCACCAGGAACGAGTTGGGATTGAGACCCAGCACTTTCAGGGCACGGCCGTTGGTCTCCTGCTTGAGCGCTTCCCCTTTGAGGTCGATGGTGAGGTTGTCACTCGGGGTCCAGCGGACCTGCAGGCGGCCATGCTTGGTGTCGTCGTCGCCGCGGTCAACGTTGCTGTTAATGTCATGCACGTAACCGTCACGCTCCCGGGAGGCGAGAGACAGGCGCACGGCAACCGTGTCGCCCAACGGGACATTCAGCGCGCCGCTGAAGTCCGCGCGACTGAAATTGCCGCCCGTCCCCTCGAGAAACCCGCTGACTTCCTTGGTATCCGGCTTGACGGTGAAGTACTGGATCGCGCCGCCAATGGTATTGCGGCCGAACAGCGTGCCCTGCGGGCCGCGCAGCACTTCGACCCGCGCAACGTCGAACAGGCTCAGAAGGTTGCCCGATCCTGAAGGGAAGTACACATCATCGATGTACAGGCCCACCGAAGGCGACGACCCGGTGGCATTCACGCCCACGCCACGAATCGCATAGCCGCCCTGGTTCCCAGCCGAACCCGATCGGCTGCCGACCTGCAGGTTAGGAGTGAAGGCGCTGATCTCCAGCAGCGAGCTGATGCCCCGCTCCTTGAGCGCCTCGGAGCTGAACTGCGTGATCGAGACCGGTGTCTCCTGCAGCGAGCTCTCGACGCGCTGAGCAGTGACGACGATTTCCTCGAGTCCGCCGGTTGGCGCGCCCGCAGCCAGCGCAACCCCTCCATGCAGCACGCTGGCGATCGCGGCAGACAAGGCGATGCAACCCGACATCGACGTTATACGATTGTGCACGGCGAACATATGAACCCCCTATTCGTTGTGTTTTGTCGCCGCATTGCATTGCGGCGCTGCAGCAATCCGGTCACCCGGAGAGCCGCTAACGCCCAATCTATATTTAGTTCACAAGTTAAGTCAATCTTCATTAGGCTCCGCCAACACGTGAAGTGCACTATTGATAGCGTGATTTTCAGATGTGCACGTCTTTCGTTCGTGAAGGAAGCGACAATGTGCGGCGGTGTGGTACGGACGGAAAGACCCTTTAAGCTGATGCTAGACTTATTAATGGAACCCGTTCCTCACCGGAGTGCATGTTGAATATGATGAGTTCCAGGAATGCAGGGGATAGTGCAGCGGAGCTATTGCCTCTTGCAGACATGCCCGTCTCGCAGGGAATCAAGGCTCTCAGCCCTGAGATCGACGAGAACGGCGATGACGTGCTCCCTAACCTGCTGCTCGATGTTCGCGAGGGTTTTCTTGGATCTTTCCGGTCGCTCTTCCGCCAGTACGGTGTCACCGATCAGCAATTCCGCGTTTTAAGCATCCTGCTCAAAACGGGTGATCTGGAAATCGGCAAGCTCGCCAGGCGCGGCAGGATCGTTGCACCCAGCATGACAGGCATCCTGGACCGGATGGTTGACATCGGCTGGGTAACCCGGAAAACGTCGCAAGGGCAAAGGTGGGGAGTGGTATCCCTCACGGATACGGGCCGCAGGCTGATCAAGCAGCTGCAGCCACGAGCAAATGAGCGTGTGGCCGCCATCGAGGCAGCGCTCGGACCCCAGCAGCTGGCGATACTTGCCGAGTTGCTTGCGAAAACGCGGACGGTCCTCAGAAATCTGGTCGTTCCCGATCCGGAGACACCCTCGAAGGATGAATATCGCGTACGCGGCAGGCGGAAGGCCAGCACCAAGCGGGCAACGCAACCCAGACTGCCCGAAGCCTCAACAAGAAGCCGCAGGGCGCGGGGCTAACTGCTAACTGCCCACAATCCCGCCGTCTTCGCGCCGCACTGCAATGACACTCGGCCGCGGTTGGGAATCGCCGCCATCCGGCCAGTGGCTCCTCGGCTTCTTGACCGTACCGCCCTCGCCTGGATGCTGGATGCTGAGAAACAGCGTGCGGCTGTCCGGCGTGAATTCGCAGCCGCAGACTTCGGCACCCACAGGTGCACTCATGAACTGGCGCAGCAAACCACGTTCGGGCCCTGCAGTAGGGCACGCATAGCAGCCGTCATTGGTCGCTTGCGGCTGCGTTCCGTCGGTGACAATCCACAGGTTGCCTGCGAGATCAAACCCGATGTTGTCCGGCGAGCCCACCGGGCTCAGGCGTGTGGCGTCGGCAAAACCCGCGTAGTACACGTCGTTACTCCCCAGCTTGCCGGGCTTCAGGTCTTCAAGCTTCGTCACGAGCTTGCCTCGGGCAGGATCGCCGGCGAGCAGGAATACCTCCCAATGAAATCGTGTACGTGTGTGATCACCTTCCTCTTCAGTGATCTCGATGATGTGCCCCCAGCCGTTGTTGGGTCTTGGGTTCGCAGCATTCGGACTCGTACTGATCGTCCGACCCGTGATGTCCAGCGTACCGGTGGAGCGATTGTCATTGTTCGTGCAGGCCACGTAGATCCGGCCATTGACCGGATTGGGCTGCACATCCTCCGGCCGATCCATCGGCGTAGCGCCCAGCACATCCGCTGCAGCCCGGGCCTTGATGACAACTTCCGCCTGGTCACGAAAGCCCGTGGACTCGTTGAGCGGACCCCTGGGGTCGTAGACGAGCGGCAACCATTCACCTTTGCCATCCGCATCGAAGCGCGCAGCGTATAGCGTGCCCGCATCCAGCAGATCGGCATTCGCAGCGGGATTCTTCGGATCGAGTGGACGACTGGTGACGAACTTGTAGACGTATTCGAATTTCTCGTCATCGCCCATATACACGGCAATGCGCCCATCTCGAGCAACGATGGGCTCGGCACCTTCGTGGGAAAAACGCCCGAGTGCTGTGCGCTTCTTCGGCATTGCGGCCGGATCGTGGGGATTGATCTCGACGATCCAGCCGAACCGCAACGCCTCGGCCGGCTCGTAGGCCGCATCGAAGCGTTTGTCGATGAATTCCCAGCCGTGAATGGAGTTGGTATTCCACAGCCAGAAGCGCCGATGCGCATCGAGGATGCCGGGATCGACATCGCGGCGCGCCTTGAGCCCTCGATAGTTGCCGAAGTAGTCCTCGAGGTTCTCCTCCGCCGTGAGGTACGTCCCCCAGGGTGTCTGCCCCCCCGCACAATTCGCCAGCGTGCCATTCACGCGCACAGCCCCGGGATCCGCACGGGTCCGCAGCAACGGCGAACCGCGTGCCGGTCCGTTCAGTGACATGGGCGTATCCGCAGTAATCCGGCGGTTGAAGCGGGATGTCTTGTCGATCGACCATCGTCCGCGTCGCCCTTCGCGCGATGACGGCCACAACGGAAACGCCATGAGCCGCTTTCTCGAAAGCCACCGCTTCGGCATGCTCCGTCACGAATTTCTCAAGCCATGTCGCGCGCGTGGCGGCGCCTCCGTACTCCGGAAACAGCAACGCATCATCGGTGTATTCATTGTTGACACACAGAATGCCGCTCGTGTTGTCGGCGCGCAGCGGAAAGAAATGGATGGCGTCGCAGTTGTAGCCGAACTGGCGCGTCTGCCGCGCGGCGGCTGTCGCAGTCAGTAATCCTCCACCGACGATCGATTCTGTATCGAGATCGGGTGTACCGGCGTGCAGGCTCTCTCCCCAGCGCACGACGACGTCGGAGACGTAGCCCGGTGGCAAAATGACTTTGTCCTCTTTGCTGCCGGCAATGGATTTGAATGTCAGCGTGTTGACCGCCTGGGGTGCAGCTGCCAGCCCTATTGCAGGGAAGGCGGTGCCTGCCACGAGCACCGGAGCTACGGACAAGGCACTACGAAGTACATCGCGGCGGGTCAGCCGCTGGATCAGGATATTGCCGAAATAGCGGGGGTCGCGGTCATCACTATTCATGATTCAGCCTTGCGTGACAGCGATTGGCCACAGACTCGCCTTGCCCGCATTCAGGCCGTGGCGGCCGGCGAAGCCTGGGCGTTGTCAGCGTGAACGGGGAGCGGCGGCAGAAAATACAGGCGAACAGCAATCGCCAGGCCGATGCCAATTGCAGTTCCGGTCAGAAGTGTAACGCCGGGCCACCCATAGTGCTTCCATAGCCAGCCTCCGAGTGTGCCGAGGACGCTGGACCCCATGTAGTAGAAGAACAGATACATTGACGACGCCTGGGCCCGAGCACCGAGGGCGCGACGACCAACCCAGCCGCTGGCCACCCCGTGGGCGCCGAAGAACCCGAAGGTCAATACCACCACACCAGAGATAATGACAGCCAGATCAGCCGCAGCCATCAATGCGAGCCCTGCGCCCATGATCAGGATCATGAACCAGAGAACCTTGCGGCGGCCGATGCGATCCGCGAGTGTGCCGGCCCACGTGGAACTCGCCATGCCCACGATGTAGCTCAGGAAAACCGACGCGATCACTGCATGGCTCAATTCGTAGGGGGCGGCCAGCAGACGGAAGCCCAGATAGTTGAAGACCGTGACGAAGGCGCCCATCCCCAGAAAGCCTGTCGCATACAGCCACCGCAACCCCGGGTCGACAAACACCCGTGCCAGTGACGGCAGGAATTCACCAGGAATAAACGGGCGCACTTTGAAATGCCGGGACTCCTGCAACAGTTGCTGCATCAGCAATGCGCTGATCAGCACCACGACACCGAGCACGCCAACCGCGATCCGCCACGAGAACAGGTCTGCGATGACACCGATCAGCAACCGGCCCATCATGCCGCCGATCGCACTGCCGCCGACATAAAGACCCATCGCAAAGCCGGCGGCCTGCGGCGACACCTCCTCGGCGATGTAGGCCATTGCAGTGGCGGGAACGCCGCACAGCGCCAAACCCATCAACGCACGTGCCACGAGCAGCAGCGGCCAGTTTGGCGCGATTGCAACGAAGAAATTGAGCAGTGCGGCCAGCACGAGGCAAGCAAACATCAGCCGCTTGCGTCCAATGGCATCGGACAACGCCCCGGCAAGGATGATCGCCATACCGAGTGTCGCCGTCGTCAGCGACAGCGCCAGGCTGCTGCCATCAGCGCCGAGTCCGAACTCGTCTGCAAAAATGGGCAGCAGCGGCTGCATCCCATAGAGCGACGCAAAGATCGAGAAGGCCGCCGCAAACAACGCCCAGTTGGCCCGACGGAACGCGGCAGTGCCGGGTTCGAGATGATCGGCAGCTGCGGCCTCTGCGGTCATGCCAGGCGCAGGCTAACCGCCGCCGGCAGCTTTCCTGCGTTCGTGCTCTTCGTGATGCGTTTCGTGAGCCACACCGAGACGCTTGTGCATGATCGGACTGGTCGTCGTGTACTGCAGATGCACCTTCTTGCCCGGCTCGAGATATTCCTTGATCGCGAATGCCGCCAGCGCCGCTTCATGGAAGCCGGACAGAATCAGCTTCTTCTTGCCTGGATACGTATTGATGTCGCCCACGGCATAGATGCCAGGCACGTTGGTCTGGTACGTCGCCACGTTCACGTTCAGCTGCTTCTTGTGCAGATCAAGGCCCCATTCAGCAATCGGCCCGAGCTTGGGCGAAAGCCCGTAGAACACGAGCACCTGCTGGGCATCCAGCGTACGCACCACGCCGTCTGCACCTTGCACTCGCAATGCCTTGAGCAAGCCGTTGTCATCCAGGACCAGATCCTTGACCTGACCGACGAGCACGTCGGCGCGATGTTCATCGCGAAGTGCCAAGAGCTTCGCGACGGAAGCCGGAGCCCCACGGAACTCCGGGCGACGATGGACGACGACAACGCTGTTCGCGATATCGACAAGTGCCAGCGCCCAATCGAGTGCGGAATCGCCGCCCCCCAGAATGACGATGTCCTTGCCCGCATAGGATTGCGGCTCGCGCACCTTGTAATGAACCTGCTTGCCTTCGAGTACTTCAGCGCCCGGGACGTCGAGCTTGCGCGGCTGGAACGAGCCCACGCCTCCCGCAATCACCACGGCGCCTGCATCGAACTGCGTGCCGGCACTGGTGCCGACATGAAAGCGGCCACTCTCCTGGCGATCCACCTTCGTGACTTCCTGGCCAAGATGGAATTCCGCGCCGAAGGGTTTGATCTGCTCCATCAGCCGCTCTGTGAGTTCCTCTCCAGTGCAGACCGGCACCGCTGGAATGTCATAGATGGGCTTGTCCGGATACAGCTCGATGCACTGACCACCAGCGTCCTTCAGCGCATCGACGATGTGCGCCTTGAGACCGAGCAGGCCAAGCTCGAAGATCTGGAACAAACCGCAGGGACCCGCACCGACGATGACGACATCGGTGGTAATGGGACTTGAACTGCCTGATTCAACCATGGGCTCGGATCCGGGGGTCGACACTCTGGACACTCTCGTTGAGGCCTTTCTCCGCCAGCCATTCGCGGTCAAAAAGGCGTGATTGATACTTGGCTCCCGTATCGCACAGGATCGTGACGATCGTGTGGCCGGGACCCAGACGACGGGCAACCTGCATGGCGGCCGCCACATTGACGCCGCTGGTGCTGCCCAGGAAGAGGCCCTCTTCCCTGAGCAGCCGATAGACGTACTTTACACACTCGGCATCGTCGACGTGTACAGCTGTATCGAGCGGCGCTCCCTCGAGATTGGCGGTGACACGCCCGATGCCGATACCTTCGGTAATGGAACCCGGGCCGGTGGCCTTCAGCTGACCGTGCAGGACCCATTCGTACAGGGAACTGCCCTGGGGATCAGCGAGCACCGTGAGCACCCTGGGGTTGCGCTTCTTCAGGTACCGCGAAACGCCGCCGAGTGTGCCGCCGGTTCCAGTAGACGTGACGAACGCGTCGATCCGGCCGTCCGTCTGTTCCCAGATCTCGGGGCCGGTGGTGCGTTCATGCGCATCGCGGTTCGCCGTATTGTCGAACTGGTTTGCCCAGACGGCATCCGGAATTTCGAGCGCGAGCCGCTGCGCCACGCGCTGATAGTGATTCGGATCGCTGTATGGAACGGTCTTGATGCGACGTACATCTGCACCCAGCGTTTCGAGCAACCTGAATTTTTCCTCGGACTGGTTGTCCGGCATCGCAATGACCAGCCTGTAGCCCCGTGCATTGCAGACATGGGCGAGTCCGATGCCGGTATTGCCGGCCGTGCCTTCGACTACGGTGCCACCGGCCTTGAGCCGGCCGCTGCGCTCGGCGTCCTCGACGATGGCCAGCGCTGCGCGGTCCTTTACCGAACCGCCCGGATTCATGAATTCGGCCTTGGCGAGAATCTCGCAGCCGCTCTCGTCGCTCAGGACACCCAGCCGGATAAGCGGTGTGGAGCCAACGGCATCCGCAAAGCCTCTGGCAATGCTGCTCATGCCGACAGCCTCCCTGCAGACAGATTTTCATCCGTGTCCGCCGCGGACTGGAACCAGTTGAGCGTTTCGTGCAGCCGGGTGACTTCACCCACGATCAGAAGGCTCGGGGAATCAAGTCCCGCTGCCGCAACTTGCCGCTCGAGCGAAGCCAGCGTACCCGTTACGATCTTCTGCGCCGCACAAGTGCCCTGCTCTACCACCGCCACGGCACGATGCTCGGGTGCACCATGCGCACGCAGTTGCGCGACGATCTTCCCGAGAGACTTGAGTCCCATGTAGAACACGATGGTCTGGTTCGGCCTGGCCAGCGCTTCCCAGTCCACCTGCATCTCGCCATCGTCCTTGCCATGACCCGTGACGAACGTCAACGACTGGGCATGCTCGCGATGCGTAAGCGGAATGCCTGCATAAGCGGCGCAGCCGATCGCTGCAGTGATCCCCGGTACGACTTCAAAGCGGATGCCGTGCTTCACCAGCGCTTCGAGTTCTTCGCCACCACGTCCGAAAATGAATGAATCCCCGCCTTTCAACCGGCAGACACGTTTGCCTTCGAGTGCAAGCTTCACCAGCAGTGCATTGATCTCTGCCTGCGAACCTGATGAGCCACCCGCCACTTTGCCTACATAGATGCGCATCGCATCGCGGCGTGCAAGATCAAGCACATCGTTCGATACGAGCCGGTCATAGAGCACGACGTCGGCGTTCTGCAGCACCCTGAGGGCTCGCAACGTCAACAGGCCCGGATCACCAGGACCAGCGCCAACCAGTGCGACCTCACCACTGCCTGGCTGAACTGGCACCCGGCTTTCCGCTGCCAGCAGACTGGCTTCGACCGAGCGGAAAACCGTCCCGTGATCGCGTCCCGCGAGCACGTCGGCAGCGAGCGGGCCATCGAAGAATTTCTCCCAGAAGCGCCGCCGCGCCGGTGCCTCGGTCAAACGCTGCTTCACGGTGGCCCGCAGACTACCCGCGAATCTTGCCAGGTCGCCCAATCGATGCGGCAGAAACGCTTCGAGCTTTTCGCGAAGCCTCCGTGTCAGCACCGGGGCGTCGCCGCCGCTCGTGACTGCCGCGATGATCGGGGAGCGATCGATGATGGCGGGCATGATGAAACGCGACAGCTCGCGATCATCGACGACATTGACATTGATGCCCTGGGCTTCCGCCTGGTGCGCCACCCAGGCGTTGACTGAGTGGCGGTTCGTTGCGGCAATAGCGAGCCGCACACCGTGCAGATGTTCGGGCTGGAATTCGCCGCACACATGGGCAATGGCATTGGCACTGGCGAGCGCTGCAAGTCGCGGTGCCAGTTCGGGCGCCACCACCGTGACATCCGCGCGCGCCTTGAGCAGCAGATCGACTTTGCGCGCAGCGACCTCGCCGCCGCCGACGACCAGCACGGGCTCACCCGCAAGACGCAGGAAGATCGGGAAGTATTCCATGTGCTGTATTACGCGCCGGCGGCGCGACGTGGCTCGACCTTGATCGGGATCACGCGGCGACGTGGCTGCAGTCCGCACTCGCGGGTGTCTGCATTCTCCCACCACCACCGGCCTGAACGCGGATCGGCGCCCGGCTCCACCGCTCGCGTGCAGGGTGCGCAGCCGATGCTGGGATAGCCCTTATCGTGTAACGGGTTGTACGGCAGATTGCGAGCCTTGATATAGGCCCACACGTCTTCTTCCGTCCAGTCGAGCAGCGGGCTGATCTTCCACATTTCGTAGCGGTCGTCCCACGACAGTTCTTCGCCTTTGGCACGCTCGGCCGACTGCTCGCGGCGGACGCCGGTGATCCAGGCCTTGTAGCCTGCGACTGCGCGCTTGAACGGCTCGACCTTGCGGATGTGGCAGCAGGATTGCCGCTCCTCAAGGCCGGCGTAGAAACCGTTGATCCCGTTCTCCTGGACATAGGCTTCGACGGAGGCGCTGTCCGGGTAATAGACCCTGATCCGGCGCTCATAGCGGCGCTCGATGCGATCGAGCAACGCGAGCGTTTCATCCGGCAGGCGCCCGGTATCGATGGTGAACAATTCGATTTCAGGGGCGTGCGCGCAGATCAGGTCCATCAGCACGGCCGACTCGGGCCCCAGGCTGTTGGAATACACGACCTTGCCATAGTCCCTGACAGCCTGGGCAAGCTGCGCGCTGGAGTGGCGCACAAGCTCCTCAAGGCGGGGAGACAGTTCATCTTTGGTCGTCATGCGCGCCGCCTCAAGACCAGCCCCTGATCGCTGGAGTCCTGATACTTCACGGAAAAATCGCCGAAGGCAGCCAGGGCGGCCGCAATGTCAGCCCCGTCGGGGAGTTCGAAGGCATCGAAGCCGCAGCGGGCCATATAGAAGAGCTGGTCGCGCTGGATCTTGCCGACAGCACGGATCTCGCCGGTGAAGCGGTAGCGTCGTCTGAGCAACTGCGCCTGGGTGTAACCGCGACCTTCGCCGATGCCGCCGAATTCAATCGCGACGAGCGAGACTCTGAGGAAATCGCGCTCCAACGCTTCCACGGGATCAGTCGGGCCGATGCGCACACCCAGCTTGCCATCCCACAACCACCACTGCTCCCGCTCCGCCTGCCAGCGGGCAAACGGGATGATCAGCGCCCGTTCGCGACCTTGAGGGTCGTCGTCGATGCTGCGCCAGTCGTCGGCGACCAGTTCACGCTGCCTGATCAGCTGGGGCATATACTCGGGCCTTGAAGGGAGCAACACCAATGCGGCGGAACGTATCGACGAAGCGCTCGTTTTCCTGCCGCTGTTCGAGATAAACGCGCAACAACCGGTCCAGCGTTTCAGCGACTTCGTTCTTCGCGACGGACGGACCGATGACGGTACCAAGCGCCGCGTCCTGACCCCCCGCCGAACCGCCAAGGGTAATCTGATACCACTCCTCGCCGCTCTTATCGACGCCGAGGATGCCGATATGACCGACGTGGTGATGACCGCAGGCATTCATGCAGCCGGACATCTTGAGTTCGACATCGCCGATGTCGTACAGATAGTCGAGATCATCGAAGCGTTCGTTGATCTGCCGGGCGACATCGATCGTGCCGGCATTCGCAAGACTGCAAAGATCGAGGCCGGGGCACGCGATCATATCGGTCAATGTGCCGATATTCGGCGTTGCGAGGTCGATGGCCTTCAACGCCTGCCAGACGGCTTTGAGATCCCGCTGGCGCACATCGGCGAAGATCAGATTCTGGTCATGTGTCGAGCGCACCAGCCCCAACGAATACTGGTCGGCGAGATCGGCCACCTTTTCCATCTCGACGTCCGTGATGTCGCCGGGCGGCCGCGTCGGGGACTTCAGCGACACGACCACGGCTCGGTAGCCCGTAATCCTGTGTTTGCGCGTATTGCGCTGGTACCAGTTGCGAAATTCGTTGCCGGCACCGGTGACGACGTCCTCGTCCTGCAGAGACTCGTACTGCGGTGGCACGAAGTGAGCCTTGACGCGCGCGATTTCCTCGTCGGTCAGCACCGGAGCGATATCGCGCGACTTCTCGAACTCTGCCTCGACCAGCTCGCGGAATTTCGCGGGGCCCAGCGACTTCACCTGCACCTTGATGCGGGCCTTGTGAATGTTGTCGCGACGACCACCCATGTTGTACACGCGCAGGATTGCGTCCAGGTACGCGAGCAGGTCACGCGGCGCGAGGTAGTCGCGGATCACGTGGCCGATCATCGGCATGCGGCCCAGACCGCCGCCTACCAGCACTTCGAAGCCGATCTCGCCGGCTGCGTTACGCCGCAGATTGAGGCCGACGTCATGCACCTTCGAAGCGGCTCGGTCCTGTGGCGAACCCGTCACGGCAATCTTGAACTTGCGTGGCAGGTACGAGAATTCGGGATGGAGCGTCGCCCACTGGCGGATGATTTCGCACCACGGACGCGGATCATCGAGTTCATCGGGCGCAACGCCGGCGAAGTGATCTGCGGTGACATTGCGGATGCAATTGCCGCTGGTCTGGATGGCGTGCATCTGCACGCTGGCGAGCAATTCGAGGATGTCCGGAACGGTCTCGAGCTTCGGCCAGTTGTACTGGATGTTCTGACGGGTGCTGAAATGCCCAAAGCCCTTGTCGTACTCACGCGCGATCCGGGCCAGCATCCTGAGCTGCTTCGTGGACAGCAGGCCGTACGGGATCGACACCCGCAGCATCGGTGCAAACCGTTGAATGTAAAGGCCATTCCGGAGGCGCAACGCGCGGAAATCGTCCTCGGACAGCTGCCCTGCGAGAAAGCGACGGGTCTGGTCGCGGAACTGCGCCACCCGCTCATCCACCAGCCGCTGGTCGATTTCGTCGTACCTGTACATGATCAGAACTGTACAGCGACCAATTTGTCACCGAAATAGGGAATGGATATGAGGAGATGCCGGGGTGGAAGGGAAGACAGGGTCGGCCGGCAGCACGTAGACCTTAAGTGTCAGACGCCCTCATTCGACCTGGCCAAAACCGCCGTGCAGTGACTTCTTCTCTTCGAACCCGCTCGCAGGGATCGGCCCGATCGTCATCTCTGATTATTTTGCGGGGGCGGAGCATCGCCTGGCACTGGCAATTCCTGCAACACGCTTCCGTCCGGCATGATCACATTGATCGTAAAGCCGCCTTTGCGACCATCTTTCATCGGCGCGAAGTTCATGCCGATTTCAGCACCGGGCGCCAGCGTACGCTTGGTCCAACCGTGACGGCTGAGATAGCTGGGGCTCATGCCTTCGAAATTCCATTCTTCCGTCTGTCCAGACCCGTTCTTGACGACGAGCACGATCCAACTATGGGGATTGGTCCATTGGAATTCCTTGACGACACCCTGGATCTTCTTCCGGTTCTGCTCAGAGAAGTCGAACATGACAGCAGCATGATGCGCGAAAGCAGGAGCGCCCGCCAAAATGGCCGCTGCCAGTGCCAGGCATGAAGTTTTCATTGTCCTCACGTTTGTTCCTCGTTTGATACCGTTTCCAAAGGGCGCGAAGCGACTCATTCGAGCCTGATGCTGGCACGACCCTCGCTGTCCGCGGCATCGCGATTGTTCTGCTGGCAGGTGTACTCCCTGATATCCCAGTCGCGGTGTCGCAGGTAATTGCGAACGAACGTCCAGGGCTTGAGGAGAACCTCGGGGTCATCGACCGTGGTGGTGATCCGGATCCGGGTGTCGTCATCGACCATCTGGATCCTCTCGACGACATGGGCTTTATCGGTGAAGCGGAGGCCAGGCGGCATGATCTGGTCACCGGGCGGCGCCGCCGGGTCCAGACCGATGGTATCCACGACGAGCGTATCGCCTTCCCATCGTCCGATGGAATTTCCTTGCCAGAACAAGTCCGGATCCTCCGAATGAGACCGCCCGTCCGTGAAGATGCGGCGCATTTGACTGTGTGTTTCGATCGCGATCGTCACTTTTCCAGGCGTGAACAGGAACTCAATCGGATAAGGCTGGGCCATGATGCCGATCAACCCGGGCGGGACACAGTTGGCGATTTCAGACGTTATGTTCTCGCCGCGCGCGAGGCGTTCCGCATAGGCTTTGGACCGCTCTGCGGCTTTCGGTGTGAGTTCGGCCGGACTCTGGGGCGCAAACTCGAGTTCATACACGCCGCTCCAGTCAGGTAACTTCGCGATTTCCGCCCAGTTGCGTCCTTGCGGCGATGAACCGGGAGCTGATTGCGTGCACGCGGCGATCGGAGCGATCAAGACAATCATTAATGCTGCCACGGTAGACGGGCGATCGGCTGCCACCTTCAGCACCTCCTGCGCCCGCATCGCCTTCGCCGTTCTTGGTGTCCGCATCCGACGTCTCCGTTTGCCCGTTCGTGATCAGAAGTCAACCGCGAGTTGCACGCCGTATTCACGCGGTCGTCCGCGATCCTGGTGAACGATGCCCACGATGCCTTCCTTGATCGCGGAATCGAAACCCCCGATGAGATACTCCTCATCCAGAAGGTTGGTCCCGATCAACGCTACAGTCCAACTCTCTCCAGCTGGCTTGTACTGTAGACGACCGTTCAACAATCCATATGCTTCGATTGTCACGTTGTTCGTTCCCGTATTCGTGGTTTCCTGGTCACCCTTCCAGCCGTAATCGATATTCGCCGAGAGTTCGCCACCGGCGACCTTGCTGGTCACGTACTGAAGGCCGATGGAATACGAGTTTTCAGGTGCGCGGATGAACTTTGAATTTACAACGCCGAGGGCGACCGCCGGGCCGAGCTCGTCGTAGCCTGTATCGAGGTACCCGTAGGATCCGCGAACTATCAGGCTTTCTCCCAATAGCGCCCGGAATTCGAATTCCGCGCCGTTCACGTGGGCCTTGGCGGCATTCTCGATCAGGCCGTACACGGTACCCGTCAATGGGTCCGGATGAACCGTTGCGACCTGGATATCGTCGTAGTCGCCCTTGAATACGTCGGCAGTAATCTGCAAACGGTCGTCGAGGAACCGGCCTTTGAGGCCGACCTCGTAGTTCCAAAGCGTTTCCGGGTCGACGAGCCGCAGCTGGCTGACCCCGTTTTCATCTGGGTACTCGGTGAACGTTCCTGGGCGGTAACCCCGGGACGCCGAGACATAGCCCATTACTTTTTCACTGAAATCGAACTCGAAGCTCAGCTTTGGGTCGACCGTATCCCACGTGCCCTTCTGCACATCAGTTACCGTACCGTTCAACGAACTGCGGTCTTCCTTGTCTTCGGTGTAGCGTACACCGAGGGTAACGTCCAATCTCTCGGTTGCTGAGAATGTCCCCTGGGCATAGACCGCGGTACTGGTGCTTTCCCGGTGCTCTTCGGCAGGAACTGCCGTGGGGAGACCGAACGTCAGTCCCCCTGGCACCGTGTAGCTGGTGGAATCTTCCGTGAAATAGAACACGCCTGCGGCCCAGTTCAGGCGGCCGCCTGCGGTGTTGCCCGAAAACTGGAATTCCTGGGTCCAGTAGTCGTAGTTGATCTGATTGCGCTGCTCAAAGACGCCGAGTGGAGTGCCATCCCAGTCAGTCAGATCGTATTGGTCACCGTCTTGCCATCCGGTCACGGACCTGAATGCGACGTCGCCAAAAGACCGCCCGAAATTGAGGCTTGCTCCCTGCCGGCGCGTGTCCTCGCGATCCCGCTCACCACCATAGACGGTGTATGGGTCAGCGGTAACCCAGCGGTCATCGAATACTTGCCCCGTGTTCAGAAAATACAGGAACGGAAAGAGGCAGTTTGTGCCCGGTCCTGCACCCGGCACCCAAGGGCAGGTGTAGGGAATATCACGGGCAGGACCGTTGTTCTTGGTAACCGTATCGTCGAAGCTTGCTTTGACATCCCAGGCACCGGGCGTCCAGCGCGCCTGCAGTCGTATCGCCTGGTTGTCGATATTGCCGGTCTCAACGCCATCAACGATGCGGGTCACGAAGCCGTCGCGCTGTCTGAGCGTACCTGCGAGCCGCACAGCAAAATCATCGGCCAGTGGCAAATTGACTGCAGCATCGATGTCCTGCCGACTGTAGTTGCCCACTGTCATTTTTGCATATCCTCCGAACTCACTGCTCGGCTGGACGGTGAAGTAACGGATGGCGCCACCCATCGTGTTCTTGCCAAACAAGGTCCCCTGTGGGCCGCGAAGCACTTCCAACCGCTCGACGTCCACGAGATCGAGCAATGCCCCGGAGATCTTGGCGTAGTAAACGTCGTCCACGTAAATGCCGACTGTCGGATCGGAGTAGATGCTGGGCTGCCAGTTGCCGATACCGCGGATCGACATCGATGCCATGCTGGTTCCGCGGGCCGCCGCCCCGCCTATGCTCAGGTTGGGAATATAGGCATCCATCGTGACGAAGTTGTCGATACCACGGGACTCCAGCGCCTCACCCGTAAATGCGGAGATGGATACGGGAGTCTCGAGCTCACTCTCCGCGCGTCGGCGGGCGGTCACCGTAATCTCTTCCATCAGTCGAGCAGCCCCTTCAGCGGGCTGACCGCTTCGATTGGCACCGGGGTTGCCTTGCGCCAAAGCGCCATCATTGGCGCCCCCACCCACTACTCCGACCAGACTCGCGAAGAATAACGGTAAAACCGTTCGGCGCTTGTTCATCTCGTTGTGCTCCCGGCTGAACTGAATGCGGACTCATGGTTGATGTGCGATGCGAGAAATCTCTGCAGATCTCTGCCTGTCAGACAAGACGCTTCCTGAAGCATGTCTTCGATATCGTGCAGCCGGACGATTCCCGCAGCCACGTATCGCGATCGTGTTTTGAACGCGATGAACTCAGCAATCTGCCGCGAGGTTTCCGCTTTCTGATTCACCAATTTGCGTGCCTCCCCCGGACCACAAAAAGCTGCTTCGAAAAGGGTCGTTGAACTACTTGCAGTCGAGACTGCGCCACAGTCGATTGGATTGGAAAGGTTGATGCCTGGGCGCGCCGCGACACTATTCGGTTTGTCGGCCTTATATAGCAAATATTTTTCTTTCTTTGCAACTTTATTGAATTTTCCGGGTATGGCAATTCCCGGTCGAGGCAGCCCTGCCTGCCCCCCTGCACTCAGATACTCTAGAATCGACGACAATCGGCGCATCGCGATGCCATTACGGCGCCGCAGCAAAGATGTGTGTACGCCGCGACATCGATATGGGATCAGATCATGCGTAAGTCAGCCAAGAAGGTTTCCACGTCCGTCGGGGAAGACCTGCCCGAGGGCTTCAAAGACTCTTTCGGCCCCGCACTGAAAAAGGCGCGCCGGATTCGGCAGATCGCGCTCGGCGAACTGGCGGATATCGTCGGTTGCTCGGCCAGCACCCTGTCAAAGATCGAAAATCAGAAGGCGGCGCCGTCACTCGGCATGTTGTGCCGGATCAGCCAGGCGCTTCGCATGGACGTCACGACGCTGCTCCAGAGCCGCGCGGCAACCAAGTCGCTCGTCACCCGGGCAGTTAACCATCCGGTGTGGCGCACTACCGGTCTGGAGGTTACGTCGTTGCTGCCGCCGCGACCGGAACATCGCATGGAGTCTTACGTCCTTTGCATGACGCCGGGCACCAGGTCAGACAAGCCCATTGCGCATGGACCGGGCGAGCTTTTCGGTGTCGTCCTGGAGGGCAATCTCAAGTTGGCGGTTGACGGCAAGACTTACAACGTGGAATCGGGCGACTCGTTCGCTTTCACGTACGACAGGCCCCATGCTTTCGCCAACCCCGGTACTCGCAAGACCCGCGTGCTGTTTGTAATGTCTCCACCCGTCGATTTCAAATACGATCTCGCATTGAGATCGAGGGCCACCAAAGGCAAATGACTGGATGACTCGAAGTCAGGAAGATCAGTTGGCGAGAAGCATCCTGCCAGCTCCGGTTGTACTTACCTGGTTGCTTCCTTCGGCGCATGCGACTCGTAATCGAAGAACCCGTCGCAGTTCCACTCGCCGAACCCCAGTGTTGGGTCCTTCTTGTAGTAGTACGTGCCATGCAATGGCTCGGTAAACGCTACCGGGTCTTCGATCGTGATGTCGATCTCGAGCACATTGCCATCCCTGACGCGGCGAATACGCTCGATCAGATGCAGTTGATCGCTCCAGGGCACCTGGAATGCGGGACTCTCCTTGAAATTCCGCGTATCGACGACCAGCGTCGCCCCTTCCCATCGTCCGACCGAATGGCCCATTGCTGTCGGATCGGGGTTGCCGGGTGGATGTTCCCGTCCGTCCAGGAAGATGCGACGGACCTCGTGGAAGTATTCCGCGATCAGCGTCACGCGCTGCGGGGTATGCAGGAACTCAAACATGTAAGGGCTGTTGTAGGCCAGCGGTCCCGGCGAATTGCACTTCGTCAACGGGTCATTGTAGATCGTCCAGTCCTTCGATTTTTCCTTCGACCACGCACTCAGCACTTTTCTGACATCGTTCCGGGGGTTCACGGCGCTGCGCAAACCACGACTGAGAGGTAATCCCTCAGCAGGGCCCATGTTGAGCATCGTGTACCAGGTCGAGGTCATCCAGATGCCCGACAGGTCGCGCGCTTCCGCCAGCGGTAGTGGCGCGTCAGGCTCGCGCAGCGGATCCGCGGCCGCGGCTTCGGCCGCCGTCTGTGGCCGGCTCCAGTGGTCGCTCAAATACTTCTCAACGGCCTTCACATCCGCTTCGCTTGGCGCAACCGCAGCCTCCAGACGATCGACCATCACTGGTACGATGGCCTGCCATTGCCGGGCAGTCCGCCGTTCCTTCGCAATGCGCTCGAGGTTGTGACAGCGCGAGCACACTTCGGCAACGTCCTGCTTGCCGGGCGCATCAGGCAGGCGCTCGAGACCCCTGCGCATGCTTTGCGGATTGGGATTCGGGGGCTGGCCACCCCCAAGTTGTGCAATTTGAGCGTACGACGCCGAGGTCAGGAGGACAAACAGGGATGCGGCCGGCAGTGTTGCCCGAAGTGTTCGCCGTGCGTTCATCGTGGTCATCTCAATTGGCAGGAGCTGCGTTGTTTCCAGTCGATTCGGGACGGAAATCGTCGCCGTAGAACGGCGTTCCATCGGCTTTCTTGCCGTTGAACAAACGGATCATCTTGGACCCGTCGCGCATCCGTCCGCCCGTCACGGTCACCTTGTCGCCGGGCTTGAAGTAATCCTTCGTGAAGCCGCGCCGCATCATGATCGCCGTGCTATGCAACTCGACGGACCAGACCCCGGCCTTGTCCGGTTCCAGCTTGCCCTTCGGGTCCGCCACCGTGGCGGCGTCAATCACCAGCATCGAATGCGGGTTGCGCCAGTAATAGGCCTGGACCGTTCCCGTCAGCGTAGCCTGATTGCTGTCGTCGAACATCGCAATGGAGTGATGTGCCAAAGCGCCCCCGCAGGCAACGAGGAAGCCCAGCGCAGCAAAGGCAACTCGAAAACGCGTCATTGATTTCTTCCTCAGATCATCGTGAGGGCCGTGACGGGTCCTGGCACCCCTGTCGGGGCGCCAGGACTCAGGATCGTCCCGGCCGGCAAAAGTTCAACTAGAAGTTGAACTTCAACGTTGCGCCGTATTCAACAGGCCGCGCCACATCCCACACTGTTGTGCCGGGAGTATACCCACCGGCGAAATCGGCGCTACCCAGGTAGTAGTACTCGTCGGTCAGGTTCGTCCCGAAAACCGCCAGGCTCCAGCGATTGTCCGGCGCGTTGTACTGCACGCGGGCATTGAGTATCCCGTAGCTGGGCAGCAGCGTCTGATCGACATTGGACACCTGGCTGCGCTGGTCGTCGGTCCAGCCATAGTCCGCGCTGGTGACGATCTGCGCGCCGCTTGAAAGCGGAATCGCATACCGGGCACCCACGGAGAACTTCAGCTCAGGCGAGCGGCTCAGATCACTGCCACCTTTGCACTCATACAGCGGAACCAGCGGAGCCAGCTGGGCTGGGGTGCGGGTCGGGTTCAACTGCGCCAGCGTCGGATCGCCATTGCCATCGCACAGCTTCGGCACAAAAACCTCGCCGACAGGGAACCCTCCAAGAGAAGTGGGGTAGACCTGTGCACGGACCAGGTTCGGGTCGAGTTCGGTGTATTTGCTGTCCTGCATGCCGAGAGACGCCTGCAGCGTCAACCGCTCCGTCGCCTGGAAAATGGCTTCGATCTCAAGGCCCTTGATTTCCGCATCACCCACGTTCTGGGCCACCGCAGCCACGCCCGGGCAATTCTGGCCGCCTGGACGGGCACGTCGCGCCGGGCTCCGGAACCGTAATCAGCGTATTGACCTGGATGCCTGTCCAATCCGTGAAGAAGACGGTCGGGTTGACCCTCAAGCGGCGGTCCATGAACTCCAGGCGCGCACCCACTTCGTAGGTCCAGGCCTCTTCCGGGTCGAACGGTCTTGACGCCACCGACGAACCCTGGATTCGTGCCGAAGCCGCCCGCGCGAAAACCCTTGGCCGCATTGACGTAGTACATCTGATCTTCGGTGGCCTGGAATTGCAGGCCCGCTTGCGGGGACGTATCATCGAAGTTGCCCTTGAATTCGCGGACCGAGGGCCCCCGCTGCGCTCAGCGTCCGCGAATTGACGTCTTCCTCGCTGTAACGCAATCCCACGGAGCCTGACAGGCGATCCGTGAAGTCAAAGGCCAGTCTCGTGAAGATTGCCTTGGATTCCACCGTGGCCTTACTGCCAGTCGCGTTGGCAGGATTGGGCACGGCCGGCGCCGAATGCAAAGGCAGTCAGTGTTTCCAGATCCTGATCGTAATAAAACAGCCCGGTGGTCCAGTGCAGGCGGTTGTTCACCAGATTCAGGCGAAGCTGCAGCTCCTCCGAAAGCGCCGTGGTGGTGTTCTTGGGGCCGACACCGCTGAACAGGCTGAGCGGCGTCGTATCGTAGTCGAGCGCGACCTTGTTTTTCGTTTCGCTGTAACCCGTGATCGACTTGATCGCGACAGCATCGCTCAAGTCCCAATTGACGACCAGGGCGCCCGAGGTGTAGTCCAGATCGGAGTATTCCTCGGCATCCAGGCCCGCCATCTGATAACCCGACGACTCGGCATCGAAACAGGCCCCGCCCGGGGAAGGAGGGCCGCCAATAGCCGGACACAGGTGCACGTTGTTTGGAGTGGGGGAAAGAATGCGCCCAAGAAAGGGAAACTGTGCGCCGTCGTTCTGGCCGTTCGGAAACACGGCACCGTCATACCCATGAATCGTGGAGGCGCGGCCATTGTTTTCACTGCCCAGCCACTCACCCTTCAGGTCCAGGGTCAGGCTGCTGGTGGGGGTCCAGCGCAGCGCCACGCGGGCCGCCTTGCGCTCGTCTTCGCCCCGGTCGACATTCTTGAAGTTGTCGTGCACATAGCCGTCGCGGGAGTTGTAACCGACCGCGACGCGTGCCGCCAGAGTTTCACCCAACGGGATGTTCAGGGCGCCATTGAAATCCGTCCGATTGAAGTTGCCACCCGTCGCCTCGACATAACCGCCGAATTCCTTGCCGGGCTTCACGGTGATGTACTGGATCGCACCTGCGATCGTGTTGCGGCCGAACAGGGTGCCCTGCGGTCCACGCAGCACTTCGACGCGGTCCACATCGAACAGACCCATCAGATTGCCCGCACCGGTGGGATAGAAGACTTCATCGACATACAGGCCGACTGCGGCTGACGAGCCGGCATCCGTACCGATGCCCCGGATAGCAAAACGACCGTTGCCCGCACCTTGCAGCGTTGTGCTGCCCACCTGCAGGTTCGGAATGAAGGACGTGAGATCAAGCAGTGACGAGGCGCCCTGTTCTGCCAGTTGCGCGCCGCTGACGGCAGCAACCGAGATGGGGGTTTGCTGCAGATTCGTTTCGGCGCGTTGCGCCGTGACTACGATTTCTTCGAGCTGGATGCCGCCCGAAGGGGGTTCGCCGGCCAACGCTGGCGACGCCAGAATGACACTGATTGCGGCACTCAACGCCGCAGACCGACCTCGAGATTGGAAATTCATTGCGCGTATCCCCCTTGGCATTTGAGCCCTCTATGGGGCTGGTTATCAAACGTCAGCAGCCTGCACTCTGGAGTGCCTGGATACTGTTGCGGGCATAGATTCACGCAATCCTGCTCCAAATTCAAGTTTTTTTAACTGCGTCGGCAATTACTACGCTTGTAATAATTAATAGGTGATGAATGCGCTTGCCAAAGAGGCGCGCCGGAATGACATGACTGGTGCACGTGCTCTAGAATCACGGGCACACGGTGCAGCTCGGTCACGCAGTAGTGGCGCCGCAAACCAGAACGAATATGCCTTGCTGTTGATAGTGGGTTGGACCATGCCTAAGGCCGCAAAGAAAGTTTCCACGGCGGGCGGCGAGCGGTACCCCGGTGGCGTGAAGGACTCGTTCGGCCCCACCCTGAAGAAAGCGCGCCGGATTCGCCATCTCACCCTCGACGAGTTGGCGGAAATCGTCGGCTGCTCTGCCAGCGCCCTGTCGAAGATCGAAAACCAGAAGGCGGCGCCGTCCTTCAATATGGTGTATCAGATCTGCCAGGCGTTGCGCATGGATGTCACGACCTTGCTGCAAAGCCGTAAAGCCTCGCAGGCGCTCGTCACCAAGGCAGGTCATCATCCCGTGTACCACACCACTGGAATGGAATGGACACCACTCCTGCCGGCGAGACCGGAGCACCGCATGGAAGCCAGCATCGTAGAGTTGGCACCGGGGGCCAGGTCGGACGAGCCCATGGCGCATGGCCCGGGGGATCTGCTCGGCTTCGTCCTGGAGGGAAAGTTCAAGCTGACAGTCGACGGCAAGCCCTACACGGTTGCAGCAGGCGACTCGTTCGCCTTTTCGTACGACCGACCTCATAGTTTTGCCAACACCAGCGCGCGCAAGGCACGCGTCATGTTCATCCTGGCGCCCCCCGTCGAGTTCGCCTCGCGATCAAGGGCAGACGACAGCAAGTGACTGACCTGGTCCGCTACGAAATCGTCGATCGCGTCGCGGTCCTGACTATCGATAACCCCCCCGTCAATGCCTTGAGTCCGGGCGTCTGGGACGCGCTTGATCACACTATCGCGCGCGCCGTTGCCGATCCTTCCGCAGACGCGATTGTGCTGATCGGCGCGGGATCTACGTTCATCGCCGGGGCCGATATCAAGGTATTTGACACGCTGCGCACCGCTGCCGACTCGATGAAGCGATCGGCGGGCACGCACGCGATCCTGCGTCGGCTGGAGGACTGCCCGAAGGCGCTGGTCGCGGCAATTCATGGCAACGCCTTGGGCGGTGGCAACGAAGTGGCAATGGCTTGCCATTATCGCGTTGCTGCCCCGGACGCCAGGATCGGGCAACCGGAAGTGCTGCTTGGCGTCATCCCCGGGGCTGCGGGCACGCAGCGGTTGCCGCGGCTCGGCGGACCCGAACTGGCGATGCGCATGTGCACGGACGGAAAATCGATCGACGCCAGCGAAGCGCTCGCGACCGGTCTCGTCGACGAGATCGCCGCTGGCGACCTGCGTGCGACTGCGATCCGTCATGCAAAGGCGCGCGCGGCGCGCGGCGAAACTCGCAAGACGCGCGACTTGACCGACAGGCTTCTCGACAAGACGCGCCTGCACCAGGCGGCACAGGCCATGCGCACGGCCTGTGCGCGGACGGCGAACGGGTTGCGCGCACCGTTCGCCGCGCTCGATGCCATCGAATATGGCCTTGAGCATGCGTTCGACGCAGGGTCGCTGCGCGAGCGCGAGTTGTTTGCGGAGTGTGTGATCTCCACAGAGTCGAAGGCACTGCGGCACCTGTTCTTCGCCGAACGGGAAGTATCGAAGGTGCCTGGCATCACTCGGGACACACCGACGCAGCACATCGGGCGAGCTGCCATCGTCGGGGCAGGGACAATGGGCAGCGGCATTGCGATGACTTATGCGAATGCCGGCATTCCGGTAATCCTCAAGGACGTGGATCAGCGATCCCTCGAGCGCGGCATGACGATGATCCGCCAGAGCTACGAATCGGCAGTGACGAAGGGCAGGTTGACGCCGGACGCGCTGACAAGGAGGCTCGCACTGATCACACCGACTACGAGTTATGACGGCTTCGACCGGGTAGACGTCGTCGTCGAAGCGGTGTTCGAGAACATGGAGCTGAAAAAGACGACGTTTGCGGAGCTCGGTCGCAACACACAACAAGACTGCATTCTCGCCTCAAACACGTCGACCCTCGACATCGACGAGTTTGCCGCGGCCAGTGGGCGGCCGGACAAGGTGCTGGGCCATCATTTCTTCAGTCCCGCGCATGTGATGAAGCTGCTCGAGATCGTTCGCGCCCGGCACACCAGTACAGAAACGATTGCGACGTCGCTCAAGCTCGCGAAGCAGCTGGGCAAGGTCGGCGTGGTTGTCGGCAACTGCTTCGGTTTTGTCGGCAACCGGCTGCTTGGGTACTACTTGCGTGAGGCGCATCTGCTGCTTGAAGAAGGCGCGACTGTGGCGCAGATCGACAAGGCGCTCACCGACTTCGGAATGCCGCTGGGACCCTTTGCAATGCAGGACATTGCCGGTATCGACGTCAGCGCCCGCATCCGGCAACACCTGAAGTCGCTCGGCAAGACGCGCGCGGACGGGCCGCAGTCCGAGGTGATGGACCGGCTGTACGAGCTCGGCCGCTACGGTCAGAAAACCGGCGCGGGCTGGTATCGATACCAACCGGGCAGTCGCACGCCGATTGCAGATCCACTGATCGACGAGCTCGCTGTAACAGAGGCGGCCCGGCGCGGGGTCACGCGGCGCGCGATCAGCGACGAAGAAATCATCGCGCGCATCACGACCGCGCTTGCGAACGAAGCTGCCCGAGTGCTCGAGGAGGGTTACGCGACTCGTCCCGGCGATATCGACGTGATCTACGTCCACGGATATGGCTTTCCGCGATATCGCGGCGGTCCTCTGTTCCACGCCGATACGATTGGCCTGCCAATCGTGCTGCAGCGTATCAATGAATATCGCAAGCAATTTGGCGACTACTGGAAACCGGCGGCTTTGCTTGAAAAGCTTGCCGACGAAGGTCGTGGGTTTTACGAAACGCCGTCTGTCGGTACGACGTCATGACGACTCTCGCGCTGGCGCAGCTCAACGAGCGGGTGGGTCAGGAAATCGCCGTCGGCGACTGGCTCGAGATGACGCAGGACCGGATCAACCTGTTCGCCGACGCGATCGGGGATCACCAGTGGATTCATGTGGATCCCGTTCGCGCCGCGACCGATTCTCCGTTCAAGACGACGATCGCACATGGCTTCCTGACCCTGTCGCTCGTGAGCGTGATGCTGCGAAACTCGATCACCCTCACCGGCGTGAGCATGGGTATCAACTACGGCATGAATCGAGTCCGGTTCGTGACACCGGTCCCAACCGGCTCGAGGATTCGCGGGCGTTTCACGCTTGCCGGGCTGGAGGACACAGGCGGTGCCGTCCAGGCGACGTGGGCGATCACCATCGAGCGCGAAGGCGAGCAGAAGCCCGCGTGCGTGGTCGATTGGGTGGTCAGGTACTACCCCGGCTGATTTCGTCCATGACCTCGGACGTGTGTTCACCGAGCTTCGGCGGACGCCTGTAGAGGCGTGGTGGACTCAGTGACAGCTTGATCGGATTGCCGAGCACGCGGAAGCCCTTCAGGTCGGGACCGTCAAGAGGGATCAACATCTGGCGCGGTTCGATCTGCGGATCCAGAAGTGCTTCCGGAACTGTCTGCACGCGCCCGCATGCGACCCCGAATTGTTGCAGGCGCGCGATCAGCTCATTCACCGTGAAATGGGCAAACGCGGCTTCGAGCTCGCCTACGAGCGCCAGACGGTTGGCCACTCGATCCGAATTGGTCTTGAAGCGGGGATCGTCGACGAGTCGCGGCACGCCGACGGCGTCGCACAGTTGCTTCCATAGCCGGCTGTTCGCCGCAGCGATCATCAGGCTGCCGTCCGACGCGCGCATCACTTCATACGGCGCTATCGTTGCGTGGGAATTGCCGTGGCGCTGCGGGGTCTGACCCGTCGCCTGAAAAGTGCCTACCGGCATCGAGAGCGTGGAGAGAATCGAATCGAAAAGCGCGATGTCCACATGCTGTCCCTTGCCCGTCTGATCCCGCTCTCGCAGTGCCAGCAGGATCCCGGAGTACGCGTACAACGCCGCAAGGTAGTCCGTCATTGCAATGCCCGCGCGCACCGGCGGTCCGTCGGGATGACCCGTTATGTCCATGAAACCGGACTCCGCCTGCACGACCGGGTCATATCCCGTCAGGTGCTGCCGCGGCCCTGTCTGGCCGTAGCCACTGATCGAACAGTGAATCAACCGCGGGTTGAGCGAGCAAATGGCCTCCCTGCTGAATCCGAGCTTCTCCATGCTGCCGGGCTTGATGTTCTCGACAAAGACGTCCGCGCCCGCGAGCAACGCGCGCAATGCTGCCTTGCCGTCGGCTGACTTCAGATCGAGCGCCACGCTGCGCTTGTTGCGATTGATGCCGAGAAAGTACGCACTCCAGTCGCCAATGAACGGGCCCCACAATCGCACGTCGTCGCCTTGCGCCGGTTCCTCGATCTTGATAACGTCCGCGCCCATATCGCCGAGCAGCATCGTGCAATACGGTCCTGCCAGGACGCGTGTGAGGTCGATTACTCGCAGACCATCAAGCGCTGCCATCTACTCTCCTAAGGACGAACTGCAGTGCAAAAACCAGAAGACGGCAAACTGCTCAGCGAAAGCCCGATAGTCCTGCCGATCCACCGCAAGATCCTAACATTCTCGTTTATTGGCTGGGTTTTCGACTTTTACGACCTGGTGCTGCTGAGCTTCCTGGTTGCATCGACGACGATCACCAAGGACCTCGGACTCACGACACAGGATGTTGCGATCCTGCTCGGCACGGCGCTCGCGTTCTCGGCTGTGGGTGGCATTTTTGGTGGAGCGCTGGCCGACCGCTACGGCCGCAAACCGCTGCTGATGATCACGATTCTGGTTTACAGCTTCGGCACGCTGCTCTCGGGATTCGCGAACGGTTTCTGGACGCTCCTGATCGCGCGCGCCATTACCGGCTTCGGTATCGGTGGTGAATGGGCCGTGGCGCATGCGATGGTGGGCGAAACCGTGCCGCCCCATGTCCGTGGCCGCTACGGCGCGTACCTGCAAAGTGGTTCCGCGTTCGCGCGTTTCTTCGCGACCATGGCTGGCACCATGCTCGCCCCGTTGATCGGCTGGCGGGCCGTTTTCGTCCTGTCTGCCCTGCCGGCCCTGATCGTCCTGCTGATCCGTTCGCAGATGCCCGAGTCGGATATCTGGCTGCGCCTGAAAAACGCGGGGCGGGTCGCCATGACGCCGTGGCAGGTGATCGCGGAAATGGTGGGTCCTGCGCTGCGTAAAACCACGGCGATCGCGCTGACGTTGACGATCTTCAACATGTCTGCTTTCTGGTTGAAAACCATCTGGCTGCCGACTTACCTGATCCAGGGACGCGGCCTCACGCTGGGCCAGACGGCTGGGTTGTTGCTGATGGATCAGATCGGCTCGCTGTTTGGTTACGTGATATTCGGCCAATTGGCCGATCGCTGGGGACGGCGCCCCGCCTTCACACTGTTCTCCATCTTCAAGGCCCTCGGTCTGGTGATGGTGACACTGGGGTGGAACATGGCCGGTGGTTACACGTGGGTGATTTTCGGCTTCATGCTTCTCCTTGGTTTTGGCGAAGGCAACTGGGGCGGAATTGGCCCGCTGTTGAACGAAGTGTTCCCGACGAAGGTCCGTGCTTCTGCGCTCGGCATCATCTACAACGTATCGCGCGGCACGCAATTTCTGGCTCCCGTCTTGATCGCGTGGGTGGCATCCCGATCGACGTTCGGTGCCGGCATCGCGCTGGCCATACCCTTCGTGCTGCTGGCAGCCATGGCTATATGGATGCTGCCGGAAACGAAGGGCATGCGCCTTATGCAGGAAGCAAAGGCGCCGACCCCGGATGACGGGCTGGAGCGCGTCATTTCAAAGCCGACCTCGACGCATTAGGAATCGGAATGCCCGCAAAGAAAGCTGTCTTCGACCGCGACGATCCACTGCTGCTCGACGCGCAGCTGAGTGACGATGAACGCGCCGTGCGCGACGCGGCACACATCTACAGCCAGGAAAGGCTGCTGCCGCGCGTGCTCGAGGCGTTCCGCCACGAAAAGACCGACGTTGCCATCTTCCGCGAGATGGGCGAACTCGGCCTGCTGGGCCCGACGATCCCAGAGCGTTACGGTGGCGCTGCCCTGAACTATGTCTGTTACGGTCTCATTGCGCGCGAAGTCGAAACCGTCGACTCCGGTTACCGCTCCATGATGAGCGTACAGTCGTCGCTGGTGATGGTGCCGATCAATACATTCGGCAACGAGGCCACGAAGCAGAAGTATCTGCCCAAACTCGCAACCGGGGAGTGGATCGGCTGTTTCGGCCTCACCGAACCGAATCACGGATCTGATCCGGGCAGCATGATCACGCGTGCCAGGAAAGTTGCAGGCGGCTGGGAGCTGACCGGCGCCAAGACGTGGATTTCGAACAGCCCGATCGCCGACGTGTTCGTGGTCTGGGCCAAGGATGACGCAGGCGATATCCGTGGCTTCGTACTCGAGAAGGGCTGGAAGGGACTGTCGGCGCCGCCGATCCACGGCAAGGTCGGACTGCGCACCAGCATCACCGGCGAGGTGGTGATGGATGGCGTGTTCTGTCCCGATGAAAACGCGTTTCCCGACGTCCGTGGGTTGAAAGGCCCGTTCACCTGCCTCAACAGCGCGCGCTTCGGCATCGCCTGGGGGGCCCTCGGCGCCGCCGAAGACTGCTACCGACGCGCGCGTGACTACGTCCTCGACCGCAAGCAGTTCGGCAAGCCGCTGGCCGCCAACCAGTTAATCCAGAAGAAGCTCGCTGACATGTTGACGGAGATTGCGCTCGGGCTGCAGGGCGCCCTGCGCCTCGGCCGGATGCGTGAAGACGGCAGTGCCACCGTCGAACTGACGAGCATCCTCAAGCGCAACAGCTGCGGCAAGGCGCTCGACATCGCGCGCATGGCACGCGACATGATGGGCGGCAATGGCATCAGCGACGAATTCGGTGTCGCACGACATCTCGTCAATCTCGAAGTGGTCAACACTTACGAGGGCACGCACGACATCCATGCGTTGATCCTCGGCCGGGCGATTACCGGGATCCCCGCCTTCTGACCGCCAGCGCGGGGTGCGGCAATACGCAGGCCAACCACCTGCGTCGTGTGCCGGGCTGCCGGTTGCCACCACAATGCCTTGCCCGCCAGCTCTGCATGCAGGTCATGAGCGCGGCCGGTAGTCCCTGCTTCAAGAGACATTTCCCGCACTGTTGTATCCCGCCAGCTGCGCTAAGCCAGGCCGGCTTCTGCGCAAATGCGCGTTCACGCCTCTTCCCTTGTCTTCCAGCGCTGCTGTCTTGAGAGTGGGATCATCCGCTGAATCCGGACATTCGCGATTAGGTGTTTATATTTAATTCTTGAATACGTATATTGCCTATGACAACAATCGGAATGGTTGCGGGGGAAAGGCGCATATGCAAGGCAGGGCATTGAGCGGATTTGGCATTCTCATTGGCCTCTTTCTCGGCTGCTGTACCGCTGTCGCTCAAGTCGCGGAAAAGCCGGTCAGGATCGGCGATTTTTCCCTGATCGACCATCAGGGGACGCAATGGACGCTGAAGCGGCTTGGCTACAGGAAAGGCATCGTGATCCTGACTCAGTCCAATCACTGCGCGCAGAACATAGATCTACTGCCGAAGTACAAGCTGCTGCGTACGGAATGGGAAAGCCGGGGCTTTGAGTTTCTGATGATGAACTCGGCGGCTGGGGACGATATTGAATCGGTGCGCCGCGTTGCCAAAGCCTACGACGTTGATTTTCCGATCATGCTCGACGAGAGTCAGCTTGTTGCCGAGTCTCTGAAAGTGACACAGGCCGGCGAAGTACTCGTGATCGAACCCCAATCGCGAACGCTGCTGTATCGTGGGCCGCTACTCACAGCGCTGACCAATCCGGGCCCTTACGATCTGATCAATACCGGTGCTGTCGGCCGGGCGAATTTCCCGGAAGCGCTCAAGCAGACATTGACGGCGGCCGCAGAGGGCAACGCGGCGGGACGGGCGAGCGTAAGCCTCGACGTTACGAACGGTTGCGCACTGACTTTTCCGGACCGCGCGGATCACGTACCTGACTACGCGACCGAGGTCGCTCCGATCCTGATCGAGAACTGCACTCACTGTCATGTCGAAGGCGGCATCGCGCCATTTGCGATGAACCGCCACCGCGTCGTGCGCGGCTTCGCGCCGATGATTCGCGAGGTGCTGATGACAAAGCGCATGCCGCCGATGCAGGTTGACCCGCACTACAATCATTTCCTCAACAAGACCTCCATCCCGAAGAAGGACCTGCAGACGCTCGTCCACTGGGTCGACGCGGGCGCGCCACGCGGCGACAGCCCTGTCGATCCGCTCGAAGAGAAGGTCAAGCCGCTGCAAACGCAGTGGCAGCTTGGCAAGCCCGACTACATCGTTGAAGTGCCGCCCTTCGATATACCGGCTACGGGCATCATCGATTACGTCAACAGGACGGTTTCACTTCCGTTCAAGGAAGACAAGTGGGTCCGGGCCGTACAATTCATTCCGGGCGACACGCGCGTGCTGCATCACCTGGTCACGTACATCACGACGCCGGAGACAAAGGACGGCGAGCAACCGGTCAGCGAAGAAGTGCCCAATTTTCTTGAAGGGTATGCGCCCGGCAAGGCCGATGCGTCGGTGTTTCCGGAAGGCACCGGCGTGTTCATCCCCAAAGGCCACAAGATCGCGATGCAGATTCACTACACCCCGATCGGTGTGCCCGTCACGGACCGGACGCGCTTCGCCCTTTATTTTTACGACAAGGCGCCCGAGCGCAGTTATCAGACCTACGGGATCGCGCACTGGGCCAGCGGCGCGCTCGAGATTCCACCAGGCGCGGTCGACCATCGGATGAATCACAGCTACGTGATTCCCGAGGACATACTGCTTTACGCAGTGCGCCCGCATATGCATTTCCGTGGCACGGCATTTCGCTTCACGGCGGTCTATCCCGACATGCGCTCCGAAATCCTGCTGAACGTGTCGCGTTATGATTTCAACTGGCAGCCCACCTACCGGCTCGCCGAACCGAAGCTGGTTCCGGCCGGAACCCGCATCATCATCGATGGCGTCTACGACAATACGAAGTACAACCCGGGCAATCCCGGATCCGGCTGCCAAGGTGCTGGGTGGGCTGCAGAGCAACGAGGAAATGTTTGTCGGCTACATCACGTATACGCTGCCAAACTCGCATCAATAGCATTGGCGGCCGAAGTTTCGAGATTCGAGGACGAGATCAGTGCACGTGCGATCCAGCGATCGGTTTCGTATCGCCCGGGAGCGAGTCTTCCAGCGCCTTGATATAGCTGGATGCAGCCTGTTCGAGACGGTGCGTCGCGATCATCGAACTGTTCGCGGCATCGGAGAGCTGCTGCCTGTGCAGACTCATCATCGTATCGCCGGCCGCAACTTCGCGAATCAATGCCTTCGCGTCGGCGATCATCGCCCGGCCTCGCTCGATGGCCAGCGCATCGACGGCAGTTGCCGATTCCTGGCCAAGGGCGACGAGCTGCGCCCCTTCGGCCGCCGTCTCCATCGCGTGGTGGATCATCATCTGCATCTTCGCGAGCGTGGTCTCGGCCAGATCCGGTGCAGTCGCGTTCTGAGCGCTGAGATATCCGGGTCCCGCTGCCAGCAGCACCGCCACGAGCAGTCTCATCCTCATCGCAGCTTCCCTCCGGATTGCTTACCGAAAATGAGTTTACAATTGTTTGTGATTTGAACGGGGCCATCCGATGAAAATAATCAGTTTGCCTGTTCTGCTCGGACTGATCGGAGCCGCAGCCGCGTTCGCCGTTTCCGCCGAAACTGCGGAGAATTTCAGATTGCAGGATCAACATCGCGCCACGCACGAACTCCATTGGCTGTCTCATGCAAAGGCTGTCGTGATCATGGTTCAGGGCAACGGCTGCCCGATCGTCCGCAATGCGTGGCCTGCGTTCCGGGAAATTCGCGACGCCTACAAGAATCGCGGTATCGAGTTCCTGATGCTGAACTCGAATCTGCAGGACGACCGCTCGTCGATCCTGCGCGAGGCCGAAATGTTCCGGATCGATGTGCCGATTCTGATCGACGAGACCCAGTCGGTCGGTGAATCTCTCGGGGTGATACGGACCGCCGAAATCTTCGTCATTGACCCGAAGAGCTGGAAGATTGTCTATCACGGCCCACTTGACGACAGCCTGACCTACGAACACCAGAAGCTGGCCACCCAGCACTATTTGCGCGATGCGCTCGACACTGTGCTCGCGGGCGGGTCGATAGCAGTCCCCAAGCGCGACGCGCTTGGCTGTCTGATCAACTTCCCGAACCGGCGGGAAGAGCGTTAGCCGATCGCGGCTTCCGGGTCCACGTCGACAGCTGCACGCAGACGACGTCATAGTGGCGAACCAATCTCCGCAGGCAGCATTGGGGCCGTTGCATAACTCTCCCTGACGGCTGCGCTGCTGACCGGCGAAGACCGACTCACAACCGAAATTGAATCCGCAATCTCACAAAAAAAGGCTGACCCATGGGGCCAGCCTTTTCTTGTCGCAGGAGGCTGCTGGACAGGGTCCAGCGGCAGGACGGGGGAGTGAACGTTACTTGGCGCTGGATTTTTCGCTGGCGGGCTTGGCAGAGCCGGGGCCGATACCGAAGATGATGATTTCGCACGGTACGTCCCTGGCACCATCATAGTGAATCTGGTTTGCAATGTGCTTGACGGTACTGCCGGCCGGCATACCCGTGGTGCTTTCGGGGTCGAATTTTTCACCACTTCCCACATACCACGTGCCCTTGAGCACCATGACATAGCGATCGTTCGGGTGAAAGTGCGGCTGCGTCATGAAGCCCGGCTGAAATTGATTGATCGTCGCATACAGCTCGCCGGGCTTGGTCGGGTCACCGAACAATATGGCGCTTCTGACGCCGGGATTCGCCGGGCTTTCCTGCCACTTGATGTCCGCTGGCAATGTAAACGTCATTACTGCCGGATCGGGTCCGGCTGCGCGAGCCACTCCAGCGGCAATGGTGATCACGCACAGCGCCAGAAACAAACTTCGAACAGGGCGGAAAGTCATGATGCCTCCTGATATCCGGTATCGTCTTGCCATGAGAAATGAAGAAACGAATTGATGTCGCGGCGCGGTTTCGGGCAATGTGCACCGGGATCCGATTTCCGAAATTCCGCCTGAACCATTGTTCCGCGCCCCACGGGCCGTTCACTCGTACCAACCAGCAGCGCCTGACTATTCTTCACGCATTCGCCCTTGCGGTCCAGCAGTCCGGGATTCTTCGTTGTCATCGGCAACATCAGTTGCCGGGAGAGCCGGCAAGGCGATACTATCCTTCGCGGAGCCGCCTTTCCTGAAGGGAACTAGTGGCGATACGCAGAAATCTGCCGGCACTACATGCTTCGATGATCGGCGTGGGGCGATGAAATATATCTGGCCGAAGTACTGATCGGCCATGACGCAACAACAACGACGGGACGCCGGAAGAAATTTTTCCTGCTGAGGCGACCCCGAAGATCCGGATCCGAACTTCGCCCGCCCTCAAACATCTACTGACAGGAAGATTCGAATGTTTCGACACACGAAAGTGGATATTTCGCTGGCAGGTATCCTTTTTGCGATTGCGGCCGTGTTCGCTGATGCGCAAACCGCTTCCGCGCAGCCGCCCGCCGCAGCCACCAGAGCGAAAGCGTTCGTCTGGAACCGCCAGTGCCGACCGGGCCTCCAACCAATTCGGCGCCTAATCCATATCGGACCATTACCGGGTGGTATCAGTGGCCGGAAGGTCGCGAGAAAGGATCGATACCCGCCTTGACCGTCGATTCGCGTGACCACGTCTGGGTGATCGAGCGATGCGGTTACAAGGGGTTCGTGCCAACCGCCTGCGTCGGTTCAAATCTGCATCCGATCTTCGAGTTCGACCCGAACGGCAAAGTGGTCCGCAACTGGGGCGCCGGCATGTTCATATTTCCGCACAACATTACCGTCGATGCGGACGGGAATGTCTGGATCGCCGATGCGGAGGCCAAGGACGGCATTGGCCTTCAGGTCATCAAGCTCTCACCAGACGGAAAAGTGCTGATGCGGCTGGGGACAGCCGGAGTGGCCGGACGTGACCGGAATCATTTCGAGCAGCCCACTGCCGTTGCCATTGCGCCAAACGGCGACATCTTCGTGGGCGAGGGACACGGAGGAGATAAAGGCAACCGGATCGTGAAATTCACGAAGGACGGCAAGTACATCAGCGAATGGGGGAAGAAAGGCACGAAGCCGGGTGAATTCGACCTCATTCACAATATGGCGTTCGACAGCAGAGGGCGGCTACTGGTAGCGGATCGCAACAACAACAGGATTCAGGTTTTCGGCCAGGACGGAAAATTCATCGAGCAGTTCACGCAGTTCAGCCGTCCGAGCGGAATCGCCGTCGACAAGAATGACTTCCTGTATGTCGCCGATTCCGAATCGGAATCCGCAACGCAAAACCACTGGGGGTGGAAACGCGGCATCCGCATTGGAAGTCTCAAGGACGGCAAGGTCGTGGCGTTCATCCCGGACCCTGTGGGTACAGTGATGGGGTCCAGTGCTGCTGAAGGTATTGGTGTCGATTCCAGGGGTGTGGTGTATGGAGGCGAACTGCTCCCGAATGACATCAAAAAGTACGTCAAGGACTCTTCCAGGTAGCCGGGTGCATCTATTGGTGCCGCTCAGCAGTTGACCGTGACGCTTCGGGTGGCCTCGAGGGCTCTTCGACGTGAATCGCAAGCAGCTTTCGCTGGAGTGGCGTAAGCGAAGCGGTAATTTATCGTTCCACCCTGTTTCGTTCGCCTCACGAGCTGACGGAAAAAACTCCCCCGGGCTCGCGCTCGGGGGAGAGGTGCCTGTCACAAAGTAAGCGGAGTCTTGAAAGCTCGCCTATTTGGACGGGGGGGGTGACTGGGTGACGCCATCCAGGGTGAACCCGTTGGCGTCGGAGCGATTGCGATTGTTCTCCGCGCAAACGTAGTCGCGGATTTCCATCCCGGGCTTGCGACGCAATTTGCGGGTAGTGACCCAGGGCTCCTCGAGGGCTTCCGGATCCTGGACGGACATCTGGATCTCAAGCAGATCGGGTTCGACCAGCCGCAGGCGCTCCGAAATCTGCATCTTGTCGCTATGGGGCGCACCAATACAGCGATGTCTCCGGGAACGATATTGACGGTGTCGACCACCAGAGTGTCGCCTTCCCAATGTCCAACTGAGTGCCCCTGATAGAGCGGATCCGCATCGTCCAGGCTCGGGTGTGCACGCCCGTCCAGATAGATGCGACGGGTCTGTTCCCAGCTCTCCTGGAAGGCGTTGATCTGCTTATCGTTCTGCAGGATCTCAAACGCGTAGGGCCCGATCCAGAACATCGGCATTCCCGACGGAATGCAGTCGGACGAAGGGGTCGCGATCGGCTGACCCCTGGCCTCGGCTTCCTTGTCCGCAAGCTGCGCGGCTGCAAAGCGCTCGGCGTACTCGCCCTTCAATTTGGGCAGTCCTCCTTCACCAAAAGCGATCCTGCCCTCGCGTGCAGTCGCCTCAGCGCGCCCTGGCGCAGCGAGAAACGTCCCGTCCTGCGTGTCCATGAAGCTGTCGGCGGTCACCCAGATTCCGTTCAGGTCGGGAGTCTTCGCCGCCGGCGGCGCGCAGGCGAGCACCAGCGTACAGACGCCGGAGAGCAGGCCAGCGCGGATGATTCTGTTTGCCGTTGAACCGTTCATGATGCGCCTACTTCTTGGCCGGAGGAGTGAGGGGTTCGCCGAGGGTTTTGCCGTCGGCGGTGACGACACCCATCAGGCTGCCACCCGGCCCGCCGTTCTTCAGCGGGTGGATGAGCACGCTGATCTTGTCGCCGGGCTTGAGGGTCGTGCGCTTCCAGCCCTGTCGCGCCAGGCCCAGCACGCTGCCACCCTCGATGCTCCAGTGCTTCACCACTCCCTTGGCGTCAGTCACGTCCATCTCGATCCAGGTGTGGGGATTGGTCCACTGGAACTCGGTCACCACGCCGACGATGATCTGTTCCTTGACCTCATCGAACATCGCAAAGGAGTGGTGAGCCGAAACGGAACTCACCTGCGCCGCAAACAGCGCAGCGGTGACTACCATACATGACAACTTGAATTTCATTCGTCAGAACCTCCACAGGTCCCGGCGCAGCGCCTGACCATTATGTGTCTTAAAAAAATTACAAAAATCAGCGCGCAGTCAACGGGCGCTACTGACGCACATTGAACTTGAAACTCGGCATATCCCTGACCAGCTCGTAGATGCAGCCGTGTTCCTCGATGTCGACACGCTCAGTGCGGTTGAAACGCTTGGTGTTGACCCACTCGCCCTTCCAGTTGTCGGGATCGGTCATCGTGAACTGGACCTCGAAGGCCTTGCCGCCGTCGACGAGGCGGTAGCGCTCGACTATGTGCAACTTGTCACTGGCCGGAATGCCTTCCTGTATCCAGTGGTGGTCACCGTTAAGGGCGATAGTATCGACGACCAGCGAGTCGCCTTCCCACCGCCCAATGGAATGACCGTTGTACGTGTAGACGAGTTCTGCATCAGGCGGATGAGGGCGGCCATCGGTGTATATCCAGCGAGGGTTGTTGTCGAACATCGTCGTCAACTGCACCATCGTGGGCAGCTGGATGATCTGGACCGGAAAGAAGCGCGTCATGATGCGCGGCATGCCCACCGGCCAGCACGCGCCCGGATCATCGCGATACTCCAGACCTTTGGCCGAATATTCCTTGAACTTGGCAAGCGCAGCCTGTGCGTCGGGCGTGAGCTCCGGTAACGGCATGAAATTGTTGAAGCCGCTCTTGGGATCGACAACAAACGACCAGGTGCCTGTCAGATCGAAGGGCGGCTTGGGGCGGGGCTTGCTCAGATTATCCCGATCCAGGGCGCCCGGGTATTTGCCCGCCTGGGCCGTCTGCGCAGAGGCAAGGGGTGTGGCCAGCGTCATCAACAGACAGGAGACCAGCAACAGCGAGCGGCCGGCTCCCCTGTTCGCAAGAGTGTGATTCATTACTTCGCTCCTGGCTCAGCTGGCGCTTTCGGCCCAGGGGGCACGACTCCCGGTGCAAAGTTGATGTTCAACGAGCCCGAAAGTGTACGGCCATCGGGAAGGACAACCTTGACCAGATCGCCGCCGGGACTGCCGTCGCGCATCGGATGGATCGTTGCCTTGATCGCATCGCCCGGCTTCACCGATTCTCGCAGCCAGCCGTTGCGCACGAGCATTCCTGGCCCGCCCATCTCGATGTAAATCTCTACCGGGCTACCCGCCGCATCCTTGCTGGTGAGCAGCAGCGCGCTATGCGGGTTCATCCAGCGAAACTGCTTGACGACCCCCTGCACCTCGACTTCCTTGGTCATATCGAACGCCGAAAAAGAATGGTGCGCCAGTGCCGGCGCTCCGATTGCCAGCGACGCCACCAGTGCTGACATGACCCTTTCCGCAACGACCTTCTTCATATCGGCTGAACCTCGTGTCCACAGAAAACATTGCAGAGCGTCACGCCACACTGTCGCGGCCGGCCAGGTCGACATTGCTGTCTGCCGAAACCGTCGATCTCGTTGACGTCACCGATTACATCTCTCTCGGGGCTTGATCTTGCTTGCCGGCGCGAACCTGAAGGGCCGCGATCCCTTTTTTCCAATGCCCCCTTGCGGACGAATACTATTTCCAACTGTTGCCATCGTCAACAACAACGGAAACATTGCGGTGAGGTTCCTTGCCGGGATGCCACCGCCTGAATAGAATCCCGGCCACTTCACAATTCCAGCTTCGACACAACTCCAGGGGAAACACTCATGAAGATCCGGGTTCGCAGCGTTGGTGGGCTGCTTGCAGCTGTTCTGTTTCTCGGTGGATGCGCCAGCACAGTAAAGCCGGATGACACCTGGCAAGTGCTCATCGACGGCAATTCAGGACTTGATAACTTCAGCCTGATGGGCGATACGGTCTGGCGCGCGGAGGGCGGCGCCATTGTCGCCGACAGCGGTCCGGGCGGTGCTCTGGTTTCCAGACAGTCTTACCGGGATTTTCAGATCAAGGTCGAATTCTGGGCTGAAGAAAATACCAATAGCGGCGTCTTCATCCGCGGGCTTGATCCGGCCATGGTCACTCCCTTGAATGCCTACGAAGTGAATATTTTCGATCGCCGACCCGACCCCACCTATGGCACCGGCGCGATTGTTGACGTCGCGAAAGTTCCCGGCACCCTGAAAGCTGCCGGGAAGTGGAACACGATGGAGATCACTGCCCGTGGCTCGAGGCTTATCGTCGTGATGAACGGCGTCGAAACCGCCAATGTCGAGGACAGCAAGCATGCTCAGGGCCATTTCGCGCTGCAGTATTTTCCTGTTCCGGGGCTCACACCTCCCGGTGCCATCAAGTGGCGCAAGGTCCAGATCAGGATTTTGTAACCAGCGCTTCCTTGGGAAATAGCATCACTGCGAATCACCGGGCAGCTCGCTCGTGCAGTCAATCGAAACGCGCTCTCCCAAGCTTGAGTCTGGCGGGTAATGCGCTGCCATGGAGGAAGCGCAGGTTGTGGGTGGTCGACACCGTTGACATTGACAACATTGAACAAATGAAGCTAAATCCGAACCGGTTGGAGGGCATGAAAAGAAAAGGGATATGCCCCTTCAGGTTCGCGCCCGCAAACAGAACAATCAGGCAAACAGGGGAGAACGCTTCAGTGAACACACGACAAAATCTTTTGTATTGGCCAATTGCTGCGGCACTGGCTGCCAGCGGCATTATCCCGGCAATGACCCAGGCAGCATCGCCGAATCCGGTTGCGCTGGAAGAAATTGTCGTTACCGCCCAGAGAGTGGAGACGTCGCTGCAGCGAACCCCCGTCTCGGTCACTGCATTGACTGCCGAAGCGCTCGAGCAGCGCGGCATCAAGAACCTGCTGGATGTGGGTAACTTCACACCCAATCTCGTGATTGGCAGCCGGGCCCACACAAGCAGCACATCGGGCGGCCTGTCCATCCGGGGTATCGGCGTGGACGGTACTGCGCAGGCGGCAGTCGGTCTCTATATCGACGAGGTGTACTACCCCTCCGGCACCGGCAATCTGCTCAACTTGCTGGATATCGACCGTATCGAAGTGCTGCGTGGTCCGCAGGGCACCCTGTTCGGTCGCAACACGATCGCGGGTGCCGTGCAATATGTGACGGTCAAGCCGAGCCAGACCACCAACGGGTTTGCGCAGGTGAGTGCCGGCAATCTGGAGACCAGCGGCGTGCGTGGGGCACTCAACGTACCGATCAGCGACGATGTCGCCGTGCGTCTCGCAGCCGCCTATGACAAGAACGGCGGCTACGTCGACGATACCCTGAATGGCTTCAAGCGTGGCGAGGACGAAGTTACCCAGTATCGTGCCCAGCTGCGCTGGACCCCGGGTGATCGCCTGACCCTTGACCTCAAGGCCGAAGGCTTCAAGGAAGAAACCAACGGCCGTGCCGCGCAGGTGGAGGGCTACAATGACAATGCCGCGCTCATAAGCATCGTTCGCTTCATCAACCCCAGTCTGCATTATACCGATGCGATTCTGTCGACCAGCGACTGGCAGAATCCCGGCTTTGACGGGAAGGATTTTTTCAACGCCTACTACAACGAAGGTCAGCTGGTTGCGGCCTACAAGCTGAGCGATTCATTGACCGTGAAATCGATCAGTGCCTATAGCGAGACGCGGACGCGCTCGGTACTGGACGGTGACGACAGCCCGTTGCCGTTATTCACTTTCGATACCGTAGGGAACAAGACCCAGTTCTTTACCGAAGAATTGCAGCTGAACGGCAGCAGTTTCGCCGACAGGCTCAAGTGGACGCTGGGCTATTACTACTATGACACCAAGGTCGAAACACCACCGTCTGTTTTGTGCCTCAACATTCTTCCGTGTTCCTCCCTGGGTGCAGCCTCCATAGGCGAGACCACAGCCAATGCCTTCTATGGCCAGGGAACGTTCAGCTTCACCGACCGGCTCTCGTTGCTGCTGGGTCTTCGCTACAGCAAGGAAGACACGACTGTCGAGAACACAGGTTTTGCCTCGGTGTCCGACCAGAGCTTCGACGACACTTCCCCTGCGATTGGGCTCAACTTCCAGGCGACTCCCGATACGCTGTTCTACGTCAAGGCATCGAAGGGATTCCGGGGTGGCGGCACCACCGCTGTACCGCCAACAGTCTCTCCGACGGGCTTCATCCCTTTCGATCCTGAAACCGCGTGGACCTATGAAGGAGGGTTGCGTTGGCAGTCTGCTGACGCCAGGGTTCGGGTCAACCCGACGATCTTCTATACCGACTGGAAGGAAATTCAGTTCAACAGCCTGAAATACTTCTCCCAGTTGAATACGATTGTCACGGAGAACGCCGGCGATGCTCGCCTGCAGGGTGCGGAAGTGGAGGCGCAGTTTGCGGTGACCGACAAATTCATCGTAACGGGCTCGGCTTCATACCTCGATAGCGAATACACGCGAGTCGAACCCACTGTCGCCGGAGTGACAACGGACACCGATCTGCAACGAGCGCCGGAATACAAGTTCGCTGTCGGTGGACGTTACACCCACACGCTGTCCAGCGGGGCGACGATCGCGCCGAGCCTGGACTATTCCTATACGGACGAACAGCGCAGTGCGGTGACTGACGCGGACTTCGTCCAGATGCCCGCTTATGGCCTGCTGAACGGCCGCGTGCAGTATGAATCCCCGAGTGGAACGTGGAGCATTGCGGCGTATGGCACCAACCTGACCAACGAGTTCTATCTGATTGGCGGTATCAACTTCGTGCAAACTGCCGGTACGTTGGTGCATGACCCGGGTCGTCCGCGCCAGTATGGTCTGGATCTGCGGGTCAATTTCTAGAATCGACTCCCGGTCGATATCCGAGACCCCTTCCTGCAACTCTGACCCCGGCCGGGATCTTCTCTCGGCCGGGGTTTTTATTGGTTGCCCGGGTGATGATGCGTGATCATCACTGCACCACCAGTATCCGGTTCTTGCGCGCGTCGATCTTGGCGGGATCGATGCCCGCCACGTTCTTCAAATCGTCGGGTGATTTGAATTCGCCGTGTTCAGTGCGGTAGGCGACGACGGCCTCCGCAATCTCGGGCTGCAGGTCCATCACCGGCGCGAGGTCCGCGGCCGGAGCCGTGTTGATGTTCACCTTTCCATAGCTTCGCAGCAGAAAACCACGCACCAGTGCGAACTGCTCTGGCGCTCCAACGGTGCCATAAGACTGCATGCGGACCAGTACTTCGTCCCACTCCGTCGGCAGACGATTGAAGCCGGCCACCAGATTGGCGTCGTGGCACATGCTGCAGAGTTCCACATGGGCCGTGCGCTCTGCTGCGACTTGCGCAAGATACCGGGCTGCATCGGGTGCTCCCTGCACCGTCGGTTCAGCTGAGAGGCGCACAGGCAGCGTCGCAAGCAGCGTCAGCGACGCGATCGTGGATATCACCCGCAAGAGACGGACGCGCACTGGGCTAAGGCAATGCATAGGCCACAAATTCAGCATCATGATTCAGACCACCAATCGCCATTACAAGATATTGTTTGCCGTTCTGCATATACGTCATTAGCGTGCCGGTGGTCCCTGCGTCAAGAGACGTTTCCCACACTGTCTTGCCGGTAGCCTTGTCGAAGGCGCGCAACTTGTTGCCTCCACCCCCCGGCGGCGTTCTGATATTGATCTGATCGCCTTCGCTCACAAACAGCAGTGTCTTGGTGACCAGCGGAGCCGCGCGTACGGCATTGCCCAGCGGGCCCAGCTTCAGGTGGGCGATTGCCGGGTGATTACGCGGACCGTCCCCATTGGGCACCATCCAGGCGATGTCCCCCTTGTTCAAGTCGATTGCAGTAATTCGCCCGTAGGGCGGCTTGGTCAACGGCAGTCCCCTTGGTCCCTGAATGAGCGCTCGCGAGCCGGCCCGATAGCGCAGGTTGGTTTCTTCGGGCGTTGTCGGCAACAAATTGGCGATAAAGGGATTCGTCATGGACGGGACATAGAGGAAGCCTGTCTCCGGATCAAATGCTGCGCCGGTCCAGTCCGCGCCACCGACCGAGCCGGGCAACTGGATCGTTCCCTTCGTATCGTTCGGACCATCGCCGACCACGGACGGAGGTGTGAACAGGGGACCGGTGACGTATTTCTTCGTGATTTCGATCGCTTCGGCCCGCAGCTCCGGGGTGAAATCAATCAGGTCATCGACGCTCAGTCCCTGCCGGTCGAAGGCTGGAGGCTTCACTGGAAACGGCTGTGTTGGCGATGACTCCTCTCCGGGGACCGAGGACACGGGCACTGCTTTCTCGACGATCGGCCATACCGGCACTCCTGTCCGGCGATCCAGCACGTACGCAAACGACTGCTTGGTGAGTTGCACCAGTGCCTTGATCCTGCGTCCGTCGACCATAATGTCGCCAAGAATCGGTGCTGCAGGATTGTCATAGTCAAAGAGGTCGTGGTGCACGATCTGGTAGTGCCACACTTTCTTGCCGGTACTGGCTTCCACTGCCACGACGGAATCGCTGAACAGGTTGTTGCCGAGTCGATGACCCCCGTACATGTCGTTGGTCACGCTCGTCGTCGGCAGATACACATAGCCCAATTCATCGTCGCCGCTCATGGGAGCCCAGACGTTGCCCGCACCGGTGTAAGTCCAGGAGTCACCTTTCCAGGTCTCGTTGCCCTCTTCGCCCGGACGCGGAATGATTCGAAATGTCCAACGCAGTTTCCCGGTCCGCACGTCATACGCGCGAACGTCTCCGGGCACGCCCTCCTTCTTCGACGCGGAGTCCTGTTCGACCAACGTAGAGCCCATGACGACGACATCGCGAACGACCAGAGGAGCCGACGTCCAGCGCCAGGTCGTATCCCCAATGCCCATCATTGAGATCGACTTTTCCATCCTTACCGAAACCCGCCACCGGCTCGCCGGTTTTCGGGTTCAGTGCGTACAGGAAATTGTTGGTATAGGTGAACACCCGCGCTTCCGATCCCTCCTGCCAATACGCAATGCCGCGAGGGACAATGCCGTTGCGCACGCCTTCGGGCGGTGTCCGCTGTTCCCAGATCGTCCTGCCCGTTACCGGATCGAAGGCTTGCGCGAGCCCGACTCCGGTTGACGCATAGACAACACCGCCCACCTTGATCGGCGTGGCGCGAAAGTTGTTGGAGGGTTTGATGTCGGGATTCGCTGCTCTGAACTCCGCACTCAAAAACGGGCGCCGCCAGGCGACCTTGAGCTGAGAGACATTGTTCCTGTTGATCTGATCGAGCGGTGAGTACTTGGTTGAACCGTTGTCGCCAGAGTAGTAGCGCCAGTCGCTATCCGCTGCGGTTGTGACTTTCGACTGACCTGCCGCAAAGACCGACGCCGCCGTAACGCAAAGTACGACGCAGCTCAGGAAAACCTTTCTCGTGAACATCTCTATTCCCCCACTCCAACGCGATTGCAAGAATTCGCTGCACAATATAAAGCGCCCGTTAAGGCAGTGCTAACGCAACGAGCTCCGGAAAGCCTCCAGGGCTGCTTACTGTCAAGGCAATGTACTGTTTGCCATCCACCATGTAGGTCATTGGAGTACCAATGGCCATGCCGGGAATATCAGCGGACCCGAGTTCCTTGCCCGTCACTTTGTCATAGGCCACCAGGCGCGGACCATCTCCACTGCCCCCTGCCGTCAGCGCATAGATCAGCAGTGTCTTGGTCAGCAGAGGGCCACTCAGTGTGGAGTCGCCTCCCACGGGTGGGAGATTGAGTGATTTCAATGCGGCAAGATTGCGGATGCGATCACCGTTGCCCGTAGGAACCATCCACGAGTGATCGCCGGTGTTCATGTTGATGGCGGTCATCCGGGAGTACGGTGGCTTCGTGAGCGGTATGCCGCCCGGGATCGATGCACCCCGCGCCGCCTGGACCTGCACATACCGCAGATTGCCGCCCGACTTGGGGTCCTGCTCGGCCAGCAGGCGAACCGCGAAAGCATTTCTGGATGGCACAAAGAGCATGCCCGTTTCCGGATCGACGGCAGCACCACCCCAGATGGTACCGCCATCCAGGCCTGGGCGCTGGAGGGTGCCTATTGTGGAGGGTGGCGTGAACAGCGGTCCGAGACGAAAGGGAGCGACCGCTTGTATTGCGAGCTTGCGGATCTCCGGCGTGAAGTCAGCCAGGTCGTCGATCGTCATGCCCTGGTATTCATAGGGTGCTGGCCTGGTCGGAATGGGCTGCGTACGTGCAGCACGCTCGCCCGGTACGTCCGACGCAGGAACTCGTGTCTCCTTGATCGGCCAGATCGGCTTGCCCGTCACTCGGTCAAACGTGTAGACGAATCCCTGCTTCGTGACTTGCGCGAGTGCCTTCACGCGCTTGCCCTTCACCGTCACGTCAAGCAGATTGGGTGCAGCCGGATTGTCGTAGTCCCACAGTCCGTGGTGAATCGTCTGGAAATGCCAGATGCGCTTGCCGGTCGCGAGGTCGAGCGCCAGGACACTCTCCGCGAACAGGTTGTCTCCATGACGATGGCCACCATAAAAATCCGGCGCCGTTGTATTGGTCGGCGCGTACAGGTGGCCGAGCTCCACATCGGCGCTCATCTGCGTCCACACCGTCACCTTGCCCGAGTACGCCCACGAGCCGTCCTCCCAGGTATCGTTGCCGAACTCGCCGGGTTCGGGCACGGTCTTGAACGTCCATTTGAGATTCCCGGTCCGCACGTCGAAGGCGCGAATCCATCCAGGGATCTGTTCCTTGCTGATCAGCAAAGAGGAAATTGAGGCAGGTGTAATGACGAGATCCCCGACCACGAACGGCGGCGACTGCACCGAATAGGTCAGCGCATTCAGATAATCCCGCTCGCCGCGCTTGGCACGCGGCAGACCTTCCATCAGGTCGACTCGGCCATTCTTGCCAAAACCCGCTACCGGCCGCCCGGTCTTCGCATCCACACTGATCAGATAGCCGTCGCCGGTGCCCCAGAAGACCCGCTCTTCCTTGCCGTCGGTCCAGTAGGCAACGCCCTTCTGAACCCACCGCTGGCTCATCGAGGTCGTCCCTGCCTCGTAACTCTTCGGGTTGTAGGTCCAGAGCAAAGCACCCGTGCGCGCATCCACCGCCGCCCCCACGGAGCTTGGCGAATTGAAGTACAGCGCACCGCCCACCATCAACGGCGTTGCCTTGAAATTGCTGACGATCGGCGGAGCGCCGTCGCGCCACCGCTTGGGATCGTCGCGTGCCAGCTGGTCGAAGATCAGCCTGGAACTCGCCGCCCACTCGCCGCCGTCCGGCTGCGTCATGCTCAAGAAGGCGTCGGGGGACTTCGCGCGCCAGACCACTTTCAGCGAACCGAAGTTGCCTCGCGTGATCTGATCCAGCGGCGAGTACTTTGAACTCGCCAGATCGCCGCCGTATGTCGGCCACTCACCGGTTGCCGTCGACGGGAGGCGGGTCTGCGCATCCGCGCTCACCGGCCGCGACGATTAGCACCATGAGGCCCGGGGCAAAGATCAACCGGAACAGGCGTCGTGGCTTCATGCATCCCCCGATTATTGATTGTAAGCGTACTTATCGAGACAGTACCGCAATCGTCTCATCGTTGGAAAGCCCGTTTGCTCATTGAAGCTTGCTGTACGGACCCTCTGCATACACCACGCGCCCGCCCACCAGCGTGAGCAGGGAGTGCAGGCCGGCGATCTCTTCCAGCGGCACAGACAGATAGTCGGCCGACAACACTGCCAGATCAGCAAGTTTGCCTGGTACCAGTGTGCCGCGATCGGCGTCGGAGTGGTCAAACCACGCACTGCCCACGGTATACAGACGCAGTGCTTCCATGCGGTTTGGCGTCTCTTCCGGACCACGCAGTGCGATTCGGCCGACGGACTTGCCATCCAGCATCCAGCGGAGTGCGACAAAAGGATTGTAGTTGGCCACGCGGTGCGCATCGGTGCCCGCGCCAATCGACACTCCGAGTCCCATTGCGGTGCGAATCGGCGGCATGCGGCGCAATGCATCCGCGCCCTTCTCCTTGAGCGTCCGCTCGCCGCTGTAATAAGTGGCATCCTGCATCGTCCACCCGACACCAAGGGCTTTCATCCGCGTGAAGGTGTCTGCCGTCCCTTCGTTGAGATGTGCGACCGACCAGCGCAAAGCCGCGATGGGAACTTCATGGTTCACCCGTTCGAAGACATCGAGCACATGGCCGATGGCTCCGTTGCTCTGGCAATGGATCGTCAGGCCAAGACCGTGGTCGGCGGCCCAGCGGGCGATCGCAAACAACGCCTGCTTCTCGGCGTCGCTCGGGCTGTCGTTGTTGTACAGCGCAAACGTCACGCGTTCGCCAATGCCGTTGAACCGCAGCATGTCATCGCCGAAGCCCATCGGCAGCAACGCCGTCAGCGCCTGGAATTCGGCGAGTTCGCGGCCCGCCGACTGCGACGAATAGCTGTAGGCAACACGGACGGTAAGTGCCTTGTCGCGCCACACGGCAAATAGAGGTTCATATTCCTGAGGGGTCATGCCGAAGCCGCCCGGGTCGATCACGCCCGTCATGCCAAGGCGGTTCAACTCGAGAAAGAACTTGCGGGTCCCCTCCTTGCTCTGCTCGTTGCTCGGCTTCGGCAGGCGCTCGAACAGCGGCACCATTCCACCGAGGATTCCACCGGTGAGCTTACCGGCGGCATCGCGTTCAAATTTACCGCCGCCGGGCAGATCCTGCTCCACAGCGATATTGAGCGCCTTCAACCCGAGCGGCGTGAGCATCGCCCAACCGTACATCCACTGGACGTAGACCGGATGATTCGGCGCCGCTGCGACCAGCTCCGCCTGCGTGGGCCGACGGCGTTCGCGGAACTGCTCTTCAGTCCACCCACCGGCAACGATCAGCCAGTCGCCTGGTTTCGTGGTTCGAGCGGCTTCCCGCAAGCGACCGAGTGCTTCATCCAGCGATTGAGTGCCCAGCCAATGCACTTCGGTGGCATAGCTCGTGGCCGCGCGGATGGCATGCATGTGCGAATCGATCAAGCCTGGAATGACCGTTCGCCCGTCGAGATCAATGATGCGGGTGTCCTTGCTTGCCAGCCCGCGGACAGCAGCGGATTTGCCCACACTGACGATGCGGCCATCACGGACTGCGAGTGCTTCCTGCACGGTACCCTGTTCATCAGCGGTGACAATCCTGCCGTTCAGCAGAATCAGGTCCGCCTGCTGCGCATGGGCGACGCATGTGAGCGAAAGAAGCGCGAGCAGCAGCACTGTACGATGAGTCATTGATCCCCCGTCTGGCCTTGCAATCGCTGGCGGGTTCGAAACTACTCGAACCCCATGTTCGCCGCAGCAAACGCCCACTGATCGGCGCGCTCCGCGATCAGCTTATCCGTCGGTCGGTAGCCGTGCGAGCCCTGCACTTCCACGCGGATCAATACGGGTTTGCTGCAGCCCTGGGCCGCCTGCAGCTTCGCTGCAAATTTGAAGGAATGGCTCGGCACGACGCGATCATCGTGGTCGGCTGTCGTGACCAGCGTGGCCGGATAGCAGGTTCCCGTCTTGACGTTCTGCACCGGCGAGTACTTGAAAAGAAAGGGGAACTGCTCGGGATTTGACGCCGAGCCATACTCGGTGACCCAAAGGCGCCCGCCAGTGAAGCGATCGTAACGCAACATGTCCATCACTCCCACAGCGGGAAGCGCGACGGCGAACAGCTCGGGGCGTTGTTCCATTACCGCGCCCACCAGCAGCCCGCCATTGGATCCGCCCATGATGCCGAGCCTGCCAGGCGACGTGTATTTCTCCTTGACGAGATGCTCCGCGACGGCGATGAAGTCGTCGAACACGTTCTGCTTCTTCTCGAGACGACCCGCATCGTGCCAGGCTTCACCGTACTCCGCGCCGCCGCGGATGCCGGCGGTGACCCAGACGCCACCCATCTCCAGCCATGCGGGAACGTCCGGCCGATACGTTGGCAAGGTGCTGATCGAAAATCCTCCATATGCATACATCATGGTCGGATTGGTGCCATCGAGCGACATGCCTTTCTTCGCGGTCAGAAAGAACGGTACGCGTGTGCCGTCCTTCGACGTGGCAAACATCGCGCGGGTCTCGAACTGCGCGGTATCCACTGGCGGCTGCGGCGGCTCAAACGCGACGCTTTGCCTGGTTGACGGGTCGTATACGTAGACCGTTGAAGGCGCGAGTGGCGACGAGAAGCTGTACCAGATCGCCGGATCATCCTCGCGACCGGCGAGACCCGTTACTGCGCCAGTGCCCGGCAGTGACACCTCCCCCTGTGGCTCACCGTTGAGGCCAAACAACTCAAGCCGGCTTTGCACATCCTTGAGATACTGCGCGACGATGCGGCCCCCGATGAGCGCGACGTTTTCCATGGCTTCCGGTCGCTCCGGCACGACCACTTTCCAGGCGGACGGAGCAGGATTCTTCAGGTCGACAGCGATCACCTTCCTGTTCGGCGCTTCCTTGTCGGAGCGCAGATAGATGACCGATCCCTGGTTGCCGATCGGTTCGTACTCCGCATCGTCGGTCTCGATCACTGGCTTCACAGGCGCGCGCAGGTTGGGCCGCAACGAATCGCCCAGATCGGCGTAGTACAGCCGGTTCTGATTACCGGCGCCTTCGCGCAACACTACCAGCAGATAGCGGCCATCCTCCGTCACGCTGCCACCGATGATCCACGCGGGCAGATCCTTGCGCTCGTGGATCAACCTGTCCGCGGATTGTGGTGTGCCCACTGTGTGGTAATAGATTGCTTGGTCCCTCAGTGCCGCCTCGAGCACCTTGTTCTTCGGCGGCTCGGGGTATCGCGAATAGAAGAAGCCCTTCGAGTCCCTGGTCCAGGAGATGTCGGAGAACCGCATCCAGTTCACTGCGTCCGGCAGGTCCTGACCCGTGGTGATGTCGCGCACCTTGACCGTGCGCCAGTCGGCACCCCCTTCCGCGACGGCGTAGGCGAGCAGTCTTGCGTCGGGAGATGGCTCGTACTGCGCGAGCGACACCGAGCCGTCCGCAGAGATGACATTGGGGTCAATCACGAGCCTGGGTTCTGCTGTCAGTTCCGCGCGCATGAAGATGGGCGCCTGACGCTGCAGCCCGGTGTTTTTCGAGTAGAAGAGCTGACCGCCCTCGACCGACGGAATGCTGACACGTGCGTAATTCCACAGTTCTGTCAGGCGCTGGTTGAATCGCTGCCTGAGCGGCAACCGGGCAAGATACGGTTCGGTCACGGCATTCGACGCCGCCACCCAGTCGGCCGTCTCCTTCCCGTCCAGGTCTTCCATCCACCGGTACGGGTCCGCTACTTGCGTGCCGTGATAGTCCTCCACCACGTCACTTTGCCGCGCTGCAGGGTATGTCAGCTTCTGCACTGTCGGCTCCGTCGGTGAACAGGCGGCGAAGAGGATCGCGAGAAGGACGACAAATACCGGCACCTTTTCTTTCCTTTTATCAGCCCAATCCCAGAAATATCACCACGGCTCTATTGAGCTTGAGCACATCGGCATCGGCGAGCCGCCCGATACGTCGTCCGAGTCTGGCCTTCGGCAGAGTGGTGATCTTGTCTACCATCAGTCGGCAGTGAACGCGCAGACCATTGTTGTCTGATGGCTCTATCGGGATTCTAAGAAACGGTGCTTCTGTCGGGTCGCTTGTAAACGCGCACACAGTGATCGACTGTGTGGCATCGAACCGATCATCCTGGACAATCGCGACCGGCCTGGGCTTCCCCGCATAGTCGGGTCCGCCTGCAACAGTCCAGACCTCTCCCCGCTTCATTCGCTATTGCCAGTCTGAAATGGAGTCAATGAAAGCCTGATCTTCGCGGGCATGGACGCTATTGGCCACGGCAAGCGACTGACGATGCGCCTTGGCCTTGAAAGAGGGAGAGCGCACATCAGGCACCCAGATCTGCACTGGACGCAGACCCTCACGGCGCAACTTCGCCCGATGCGCCCTGACCTTGTCTCGCGAGGACTTTGATCCAGTAGTAGCCATTCCCGACTCCTGAGCGGTTACATGTAACCTAACACGGCAAGGGGCCCGGCAGCCAGAGAGATTTCCGGCGGTTTGCACACCGAATCACGCTTGATCAGGCTTCAGGTGGCGGTTCAGGAACTCAAGTACTTCGCCGGGAAGCACTTGATGAAATTTCTCCCGATCGAAACCTTCCGGGTCAGTTGCCGGGGGAAAGCCGGCGCTCTTCATTTTTGCCGGGAACGGGGTCAGGAAGGAAAAGTGACCCGCATTCTCAACCACTCTGTGCGTGACCCGATTCCTGTCAGCAACGCCGTTCAGCACCAGGTCTGCGTGCCAACTCGGTGTGTGGGGATCATGCTCGGCGGTCAGCATCAGGATGGGCACCTGCACATTGCGCAGCGACCCCTCTGCCATGAACCAGGGTGTTGCGGGTGCCAGGATGACCAGCGCTTTCACTCGCGGATCAGCAACGACTTCCACCCTGCGAAAATCTTCCGACCAGGGCAGTCCGCCGGCGACGGCCAGAGCCGTATAGCCACCAATCGAATGGCCAATGATCGCGACATTGTCTGCCTGCGTACTCGCCTTGAAAAGCGGATCGGCGAGGACCGCATCAATCGTCAGACGAACATGCCTCGGGCGATTCACGAGGTTCTGATAAGTCCCTGCAAGCTCATTGTTGTTCCGGTTGTTGCCCGGATGTTCGAGCATCGCAACAACGTAGCCGCCCTTCGCCAGGTGAGTGCAGACGGATCGGTAGAGCAGATGCGAACCGCTGTTGCCATGAGACACCACGACAACAGGGAATGAGCCCCCTGATATCGGCGCGTCAGGACTCACGTCAATCGTGTAGGGACCGAACGCGGTAGGCGCCGAAGGCACCGCAGTCGGATACATGACGACCGCCGGAAACGAGATTCCCTGCTCCTCGTCCCATACCTGCAGCTGCCTGCTACCCGCGAACATTCAAACCCCCGCACCGATGCACTGGCGCCATTCGTGCACGCTATGATTCCTTGCTAAGGCCCGCTAACGCTGCGCCGTGTTGTTCCCAATGCAGACCATCGAAGGGATGAATGATCAGCTCCTTCGGCTGCGGTTCAAGACACCGCACATTGACATCGAAGCCATCCGGGTTGGAGCGCGGCACGTAGAACACTTTGATACCGCACACCCTGCAGAAACGATGCTTCGCTGTTCCCGTATTGAACGTATATGTCGTCAGCGATTCCTCGCCCTTGATCAGTCGAAACTTCGACTTCGGCACAATCAGATGCAGAAATCCGGACTTCGCGCAGATGGAACAGTTGCAGTCCTTGCAGGTGATCGTCTCATCCGCCTCGACCTCGATCTGAACCGCGCCGCAATGACATTGACCGGAGTACCACATCAGCAATTCCTACAGAACGTGCCGCTTCAGACGCAGCGGCTCAGGATTACGCCGGCTGCTGTCGGCTGCAAGCGGGTGTTTGGTCGCCGGTTCAAGCAGCTTCCCCGCGAATCACCTCTTCGCCACTCCTCACGACGCGTTCCCAATCGGGTCTCGCCATGACGGTGGAAAGAGCACGCGGCTCGTCTGGACTCTCGGAATGCGTCTGCAGGACCAGCTGCCACCAGCCGACATCGTGCCATTTCCCGAGCTTGTAGCCGACCCTCTCGTAGATGCCAAGCTTCTTGAAACCGACTGCCTCGTGGAGCCCGACACTCGCGACGTTAGGCAACGTGATTCCTGCGTACGCGTTGATGAAGCCCTGAGCGCGCAGGACCTCGAAGAGCGACGCGTACAGACCTCGGCCAATCCCACGCCGACGATGCGCAGCGCCGATGTACGCCGATGTATCGACGGACCACCGGTAGGCAGCGCGTACTCTGTGTTGCGTCGCATACGCGTAGCCCACGACCTTGCCATCTAACTCGCACACCAACCACGGGTAGACCGCCGCGGTCTCGACAATTCGGCGCAGCATCTCATCGCGCCCCGGCGGAATCGTCTCGAACGAAATAGCGGTCTGTTCGACGAAGGGTGAGTAGATTGCCGCGAGGACCTCGACATCTGCCTCACACGCAATTCTGATTCGAATCATCGCCTTTGTCCCATGTCGACCTAACTATATAACTAGGCTGCGGAACTGCGGCGATCTATTGCCGCACTTCTGCGGCATAACGTTCCATGCTCACACTTACTCCATTGAATTCCTTGGAGACGGAGCAATGCTATGCCGCAAATATGCAAAGTGGCAAACACCGCAAGGTGCGCCTCCTCTCCTTTCCGCCGGGACGGACATAGGGGAGCGGTATGGCCGACAGGTGGTGACATACCGCCACACCTACATAAACGGCACTCCGTTGCCCGAGCACACGATGGTGGTGGCCGGGAGCAGCGAGCCTGAACAGGCCTCGCGAACAACGCTTGGCCTCATGATGCCCCAATGTCGGCGGGCACCTGTTCTTCGCCGCGGCACCACGCTTTCCAACAACAACCGGCCAGACCGCTCCCCTGTGGCCGGCACGGCATCTGAACTTTTTAGAGCGCCCTTACCTGCACCTTCCGCCACTTGATCGAACCGGAAGGCTTGCCTTCAGCGGCGGCGCCGAATTGCAGCCCGAATGGACCCTCGGCGTGCTTGCTGTCCTCGGCATTGACGGTTTCGACCCCGTTGAAGACGACGATGAGGCGCGTGCCGCGAGCGGTGATCTCCATCGTGTTCCATTTGCCGCCGGCTTTCAGAGTGCCGGAAACCTTGCCGACATCGACGATCGCGCCAGTGGCGTACGTCTGATCGGGACGCTGGTCGTAGATGTTCACTTCATAGGAATTCAGCGGAGTAATCATCGCCGGGTCGGAGGCGCGAATGAAGATGCCGCTGTTGGTAGTGGGATCCGCCCAGAATTCGGCCCGGATCTGGAAATCCCGGTACGACTGCTTCGTAACGAGAAAGCCGCTTTTACCGCTGTTCGCCACGATGGCGCCTCCCTCCACCCGCCAGTTCGCACCGCCGATCGGATTGAAGTTCTCGAGCCCCTTGCCGCCATCTACGAGCGTCTGCCACTCGCCGCCCGACTTCACCGAGCCTGCACAGCCGCCAAGGATCAGGAAAGAGGCCAGCAGGCCTGCAACGTTGCGGCGCGATATCTTCATGTGAGATCCCCTTGATGAATGTATTGGTGTCGTAGCGGCGGCAATGTACTTCAGCTCGTGCCTTTCCGACAAGGCGCAAACAGATCGCGATCCCGCTTGTAGACAGCGGTCGTCACGTCGAAGACGCCCAGCAGTGAATGAAAAATGTTGTCATGAGAATAGGCCGCGCTCGCGCGTCCGCGCAGACAGTCGGCGTCGATATTGCCCGCAGCCGCGAACCCGTCGGACATCCACAGGACCATCGGCACATGCGTCTGCAGCTCCGGCGCGAATGCGTACGGGATGCCATGCAGGTAGAGTCCCGATTCGCCAAGGGATTCCCCGTGATCGGATACGTACAGGAATGCCGTATCGAAGCGCTGCGACTGACCGGCCAGCACGCCGATGAGGTCGGCGAGCACATGGTCCGTGTACAGGATCGCATTGTCATAGGCGTTGACGACTTCTTCTGCCGAACAATTGCGCAGCTCCTGGGTGGCACAATCCGGAGTGAACCGGCGGAACGCCGGCGGATAGCGGCGATAGTACGCGGGACCGTGATTGCCCATCTGGTGCATGACGATGACCGTATCACCCTTGATCGACTCGAGGTCCACCCGGAGACTGCGGACAAGTATCTCGTCGAGGCAGTCCTCTCCATCGCACAGATCAGGCGCAAAACTGATATCGGGTTTGCGGTATTCGAGCCCCGGCGCATCGCAGACTCCTTTGCAGCCCGACTGGTTGTCGATCCATCTGACCCCGATGCCCGCGTGGCGGATGACATGGAGCAGACCTTCGGTCCGGCGAATCAGCTCCTCGTCGTAGTCGGCCCGGCCATAGGGCGAGAACATGCAAGGTACCGACACTTCTGTCGACGTACCGCAGGACTTTACGTTCGAGAACGCGATGACATTCAGCTTTGGCAGTTCCGGATTGGTCGGGCGGTTGTAGCCGAACAAAGAAAAACTCTGCGCCCGCGCAGTTTCCCCGAGCACGAAAACGAATACCTTCGGACGTAAGGCACCGGCCGGGCTTGCCGGGCGCTTCGCATCATCGCCAATGGCGATCTTGGTCGCATTGACGACTTTCACGTCGGTGACCGCGTTGCTCAGCAGCGAGACGATGTAATTTCCAGGGGTGGCCAGATACCTCAGTTGATGCTGATTGCGCATCAGCGAAATGAAGTCGCGCGAGATCGGCAGCACCGAGACGACCGCCACGACCAACGCCATGACAAGCGCCGCTGCCCGGAAGCCCGCAGCACGCAGCCAGGGCCTGGTCGCAAGCTTCACCCACCAGATAAAGGCCACGGGTATCACGGCCCAGGCGACTACGTTGCCAGCCAGTGACCACGACAACAGCTCGCGGGTTTCGCGTGCATCGGTGCGTACGACGTTGCGCAACATCGTCGGATCGAGCAGCACGTTGTACGCGCGCATGTAGTAAACGGCGAACGAAGTCGCGACGACAACCAGCGTCAACCAGGGTTTGACGGTAACGCGAATTGCGACCAGCGACAGGAGGATGAAGTGCAGCGAAACCAGCAGCACGAAGCACGCGCCGAAGAACAGCCATGTCGCCGGCGCCGCCAGCGAGCGTCCGGCCATCACCGCCGACCACCACGGGCCATTGCCGAATGCCACGCAGTACAGCGCGATCAATACGACCAGCGATTCAACCCGAAGTGCTAGGACGAATCAAGCATTCCTTGAACCCCGTTAATAAGCGCTGAAAGAACAGCGCTCGCCGTACTTATGGTGTCGCTTACTCGCTGGAGGCGCAACAGGACAGCTTGCTGGTTTGACGTGCAATGACATGAAAACCAATCGATTGGCCGATGAGAATATGAAGTCTTGATGGCACAGGCGGACACTGACGTCCATCCTTACCCAGCTGGTGGCTCCCGCCATGACCCGCATGAGCCCTTCCTGCGCAGTCGTGGCAACCAGACGGCCGTCGCGACTGAAGATGCTGCCGCGAGACAGGCCGCGGGCACCGGAAGAGCTGGGACTATCCATTGAGTAGAGCAACCAGTCATCCACGCGCACCGGTCGATGGAACCACATGGCGTGATCGATGCTGGCAAAGCGGAGGTCCTTGCTCGGAAACGGAATGCCGTGCGGCAAGGCCGCGGTCATCAACAGGTAGTAATCGGAAACGTAAGCCAGCACACATCGATGCAGGGCCTCACCATCGGGCAGAGGGTCTGGTGCTCGAAACCAGACATGCAGGTGTGGATCCTTTGGCTTGCCGTTCAGCAGTCTTTCCATGTCCACGAGCCGGACATCGACCGGACGGGCGCGATTGAAAAAGCGTCGCTGTTGTTCGGTGACAGACGGGTTGTTGCCCCAGTCCGAACGCTTTGGTAACGATTCGGGAGGCGGAACATCAGGCATCACGGCCTGATGCTCGAGCCCTTCTTCGGGAGACTGGAAGGACGCCGACATGTGGAAGATCTGCTGGCCGTTCTGGATTGCGACCACACGGCGGCTGGAAAAAGTGTTGCCGTCGCGGCTGCGGTCAACCTCATAGACGATCGGCAGATTGAAATCGCCGGCCCTCAGGAAATACGCGTGCAGCGAATGCACGATGCGATTCTCGACGGTACCCGTGGCGGCCATCAGTGCCTGCCCGAGCACCTGGCCCCCAAAGACCTGGGGATTGCCGATGTCCCGGCTGACGCCTCGATACAGGTTGACCTCGAGGCGCTCGAGATTCAGCAGAACCAGCAAGTCAGCGAGGGCGGCGTCCATCCGTCATGCCGCCCGCTGGGCGCGCGGTGGCACTTTCCACAGATAGATGGCGTCGGTTCCAAAGTCGTACTGGTTGTCCGGCGGCCAGCCTTTACCAAAGTCGAAGTCATGCGACACGATGCGCGCACCCTCCGGCAGCTCACGGAGCAGCTTCGGCTTGAGGCGCAGCATCATTTCCGCGAACAGATAGAGCATCACGACGGTGGCGTCCGAAACGTCCGTGTCGAACAGGTCACCCTGCTCGAACGTCACGATCTTCTCCACGCCGGCAGCGATGGCATTCTCGCGCGCGACGGCGACGGCCTGCGGATTGATGTCGACACCGAAGCCGCGCGTGCCGAACTGCCTGGCTGCGGCGATGACAATGCGTCCATCACCACAACCGAGGTCATAGACGACATCGCCGGCGCGCACGTGCGCAATCCGCAGCATGTGCTCCACCATCACCGGAATCGTCAACACATAAGGCGGCAATCGCTTCGGTGGGGCACTTGCCTGTGCGGATTCAAGCAGCCACGGGCTCAAAGCCCCCAACTTGACGAGATCGCGGCGCCTCACGCCAACGTGTAGCCCGACCGAGTGAGTGGCAACGTGCGTACGCGCTGTCCCGACGCTGCGAAGATCGCATTGCACACAGCCGGCGCCAGTGGTGGAAGCGAAGGTTCACCTATGCCGGTCGGCGGATAGGCGCTCTGGATGAAGTGCGCCTCGATCTTCGGTATATGGCTGCCCTGGCGCAGAATCGGATAGCGATCGAAATTGGATTGCTGCACGCGGCCTGCTTCCATCGTGATCTCGAGGCCAAACATCGTCGACAGACCGTCGATCACAGCGCCTTCGCACTGGGCCAGCGAGCCGGTCATGTTGACGATGGGACCGATGTCGCCCGCCACCGTGACCTGGTGCACCGTCAGGCGCTTTGACCGGTCCACGCTGACCTCGGCCACTTCGGCAAAGTGCCCTGCGTGACTGAAATGGAAGGCAAGTCCCATGCCCCGCCCGGGTGGCAATTGCTTTCCCCAACCGGCTTTTTCCGCCGCCAGCTTGATGACGGCTATCGCGCGTTCGGTGTTGAGCGCGAATTCCGTCCTGGGTTCGAGCCAGCGGGGTTCACCCATCACTTCGATCAGGAACTCGAGGTGATCGCGACCCGCAGCCACCGACAGTTCATGCATGAATGACTGCACGGCAAACGCGATGCCGTTCGAACGCGGCGCGCGCCACGGGCCTGTCGGCGTACCCAGCGGCAGCATCGATTGCGTTATGCGGTAGTTCGGCACGAGCATGGCCGGGAATTCCTCGACCGGATAATTCGCCGAGCTTCCCGGTGCCTTCCCGTCCACCGTAAAGGTGATGAAGTGATTCGCCCAGGCGGACAACTTGCCGTAGCCATCGACGGCGCCCTTGAATGCGTGGAAGCCGGCGGGCCGGTAGAAGTCATGCGCCATATCGTCTTCGCGTGACCATTGCAGCTTCACCGGGATGCCACCCGCCTGTTTGGAGATCTGGGCCGCTTCGCATGCATAGTCATTCATCAGTCGACGGCCGAAACCGCCACCGCAGCGCGTCTGATTGATCTTGACGTTGTCCACCGGAATGCCGAGCGTATTGGCAACGAGGCCAAGGGCTGCATCCGGAGTCTGCGTGGGCGCCCACAGCTCGACGGAGTCGCCCTTGAACCAGGCTGTGCAGTTCATCGGCTCGAGCGGCGAGTGCGAAACAAAGGGATAGCTGTAAAAGGCCTCCACCTTCCGGGTTCCGCTCGCAATGGCCTGATCGACATCACCATCACTGCGAATGACGCCGGGGCCCTCTGGCAACTTCGCGAGCTCCTGCGCCTTGGCGAGAAAGTCATTCGAGCTGTCCGTGGCGGCGCCTGATTCATCCCAGGTGACCTTGAGCTGCTTGCGGGCATTGAAAGCACCCCAGGTGGTCGTCGCGAGAATCGCAATACCGGGCATGACTTCCGTCGGCCGCCCATTGCCTTCGACGATGAAGGCCTGCTTGACGCCTGGCAGCGCCCGGATCTGCTCGAGATTCGCCTGCGCGACCTTGCCACCCGTTGCCGGGCATTTTTCGTACACGGCGTACAGCATGTTCGGCAGTACCTGGTCGATGCCGAACAGCGGTTGACCCGTCACCACCTTGCGATTGTCGATGCCATTGATGGAAGTGCCGATGATCCGGTAGTCCTTGCGCTCCTTCAGCGCGACCGTCTTTTCATCGGGCACCGGTTGTGCAGCCGCTTTGCTCGCGAGCGCGCCGTATGCGAGCCGTCGTCCGCTGGCTTTGTGGATGACCATGCTCTTGTCCGTCGAGCATTCGGCGGCGGGCACCTGCCATTCGGCGGCAGCCGCCGACACGAGCATGGCGCGGCCCACGGCACCTGCCCGGCGCAACAGATCCCAGTTCGTGGGAATCGACCGCGAGCCGCCTGCGCTTTGCCTGCCAAACACCTTCGGGTTGATAGGCGCCTGCTCGACCTTCACTTTCGACCAGTCGGCATCGAGTTCTTCCGCGATGATCATCGGGAAGGCGGTCTTGATGCCCTGGCCGATTTCGGGCCCCTTGGAGAGAATCGTGATCGTGCCGTCGGGAGCAATCTGCAGGAAGGCGTTGGGCGCGAATGACTTCGCTCCGCCTGCTGCCTCGGCGGCGACGGCAGTGGCCTCATCGCCCAGCCAGAACGCAAGGACCAGTCCGCCTCCGGCCATGCCGGTGAGCTTCAGGAAGGAGCGTCGATTGAAGGACATCGCCGCGGCGGGAATCCGTGCTTCAGCGGCATTCAGCATCTCGAGCACGTGGCGTTCGGCAATCAGCCTGGCTTCGGTTGCGGTGTTCATGTGTGCTCCTTAGCGCTTCTGCTGAAGCTTCTGGGCAGCGGAATGAATCGCCTTGCGGATGCGGTGGTAGGTGCCGCAGCGGCAGATGTTGCCGGCCATCGCGGCATCGATGTCAGCATCGGAGGGATTCGGGTTCTGCGCGAGCAGCGCCGTGGCGGACATCATCTGCCCCGCCTGGCAATAGCCGCACTGCGGCACATCGTGCTCCATCCACGCCTGCTGGACGGGATGCAGGGTTCCGTCTGCCTTCGCGAGTCCTTCCACGGTGGTGATGGATGCCCCACTCGCTGCGGCGGCCGGAATCTGGCAGGAACGCACCGGGTTGCCGTTCATGTGCACGGTGCAGGCTCCGCACTGTGCAACTCCACATCCGTACTTGGTGCCCACCAGGCCGAGGCTGTCCCTCAGTACCCATAGCAGCGGTGTCTGGGCATCGACATCCTCGACGACCCGATTCTGTCCATTGACGTTCAATCGTACGGTAGCCATTCGGGGATCCTCTTGGGCCCATACCCTCAACGAGGGTAAACACGCATTCGCCGCGATGCCGGGGCGGCAGCGGTCGAGTATGTCACTGGCCCAATACAGCAGCAATCCGCTTGCCAGTATCAGGACACCCGCGTGCAGTTATCGCCTGCGCGCGGGACTGTCTGCGCCCGTAATCAGTTCAGCGCGCTGAACAGGGCGTCGGTCGCCACTTCGCCCGATCGGCCTCTTTCTCTTTCTTGAAATTGGGCGACGTCAGCCACGGTGCATTCAGGTACACGGGATCCTCGGCCAGCATCGTGATGGTGAACCACTCCGTACCATCCGGCTCCTCGAACTTGTCGAAGTACTCCGTCAGCTTGGCGCCCTCGCCGAAGGGAATGCCGTTCTTGCGCAGGTAACCCGGCTTGATGTGGGTGGTCACCACTTTCAGCGTGTTCGACACCCTGCCGCCACGCTGCACGCCGATCGCGAGCCCCCCCGGACGACCGCCGGGCGGTGCTTCCCATTCCGCAATCGAATAACCCTGCAATGTGGCCGGCGTACCAGCCGGGGGCTGCTTTTCGCCGAAGTGCAGAAGACGCGTCTGCTGCCCGGAATCGGTTTCGATCTTGAGCGTGCTCTCGTCCTGCCAGGAAATGCGGATACGCCCCGGCTCGCGCATGATCGCCATCGCACCATAGCCCTTGCATTGCTCACCCGCTGCCTCGTCCCTGGCGGGATCCCACTGCACACCGATCTTGCGTGCTGCCTCGGTGACCGGAATATTCGCGAAGTCGCCCTTCAGAGGCGTGACCATGCGCCAGCGCCAGTCTTCGTCGATGATCGACACCCACTGCCCTGTCAGATCGATGGGCGCTGCTGCTTTGGCTGTGCGCGGCGGTGGTGGCGGCCCGGGCTGCGCGGCAATCGCAGTACCTGCCGCCAACAGCATCGATGCGGCACACAGCAAGGGAAGTTTGAGCGATCTTGTTGTCATTTACTTGGCTCCCTTCGGGGGCGCAGTCAGGCTCTTGTAGACCGTCTCGACAAAGGTCTGGACGGTAGGTCCGCCGTTCTTGCCGCCGTAAGTCGTTTCGTAGTCCAGGGCCGGACGGGCCGCCTGGATCTGCTGCAATGTCTTGCCTTCCTTGATGAGCTCCTGCACGCGGTCCCGGACGACGGTGATCATCTCGCGGAATTCGCTTAAGTCAGCTTCATCGCACAACCTGCCATGACCCGGAATGACGTAGGTACCCCGCTCCTGGAATGCAGCCGGCACAGTGATGTCGAGCGCCAGGTTCACGGCCTTGATCAGGCCGTTGATGCTGCCGCCCTGCTCGAGATCGATGGCCGGAAAACGGCCGGGCGTGAAGAGGTCGCCCGTGACCAGCACGTCCGAGCGGCGAAAATAGACCAGGCTGTCGCCATTCGTGTGTGCATTCGGCGTGTGGTACAGGATGATCGGATCGCCGTTCATGAAGAAATCCTTCGTCGGCGTGTAGTACTCGGCGCTGATGGTTGCCCCGGGGATGGCGGGCTGCTTCTTGTCGGTGACGCGATTGAGCACGTTTTCGTGCGCCAGGATCTGCACACCTTCGGAAGTGAACCCGCTCAAACCAGCTGCGGCGATGCCCATTTTTTTCATGTTGGCCAGCGCCGCAGGACTTGTGCCGGCCAGCAGGATGGCTTCGTCACCGCTGACGTGATCGGCAGTGGCGCTCGTATTGATGACATAGCGGATCGGACGCTTCGTGTGCGTGAACGATGAGTTCACGCACCTGATCCAGCAGCGCCGGTGGCGGTGTGTCGACGAACAGCACGCCTTCCTCGCCGATCTGCACCGCTACGTTCACATCGAGACCGGTGAGCATGTAGACGTTGCCCTGCACGGGCGTGAGCTCGAGTTTCGTCGCAGGCGCAGCTGGCGCCTGTGCTGCCGGCGCGGCACGGCGAGCCGATGAGGCCTCGGCTGCACGGGCCGAACCGGATGCGAAGCCGGCGGCGCTGAGGACCATCGTGATGGCAAGTGCCAGCGATCGACTGTGTTTCTTTGGTTGCATGTGCGGGACTTCCGGCAAGGCTCGTATTTCTGGAGTTCTTGTGCGGTCTCGTTTCAGGGACCGTCGGGGCATACGGCGCCATCGTTCATGCACCTGCAGTAGAGCGTGCACTTTTCCGGCGTGGTGGCGGGCTTTTCCATCTTCAGCCGGAATTCGGGATACATCGTTTCCGCGCCGCCGCGCGGGCCGCTACGGGGCAGGCCATAACGATCGGCAAATTCCGTCAGGAAGGGATTCGTGCCCGGCAGGTAATGCGGCACCGTGCCGGGTTCCGCGGGGACTTCAGACCCGTACTCGCACGGATTCGCGAGCACATGCTGGCCCGGGTCAAGGATCCAGCTCTGGCTGCGCACAAAGCGCTCGGTCATCATTTCGGGATCATCGACAATCGTGATCACTGTCAGCACGTCGCCATGGCGCACCCAGCGCTCCGTGAAAGTGCGGTTCGGCCCCGACGGAATGCCGTTACGACGGTGATAATTTTCCTTCAGGTGCGTGGTCGTGATCGCCAGCTGGTTGCCCTTCCACTCGGCGGTCGAAAAGCCCTGCCACGTGTGAGCCGCTTGCGGACCGGGATGCGCACGGCCGTCGAGCCAGATCGTGCGATCCATCGTGTGGAAGCCGATGCGCGTATGGAACGCGACGGCCTGCTGGGTGACGGGATCCAGCTCGCGCATGATGCGCAGGTTGGCGAGGCCGCGCATGGAGTAGTCGCCGCTGTGCTGACGGCAGCCGTTCTCGGAAACGACCACGATGCGCTCGGGATCGTAGCTGTCGGCGCGCAGCCGCGCCGCATCGTTGATGGGAAACCCGGCGTAGTCACCCAGATCCGGGCCGGGAATGCGCTCGGGCCCATCCTCGTGATAGATCGGGCGCCATTCGCCGGTAAAGTCGATTTCCTGCGCAGAGGCGCTGCTTGCCACGGACAGTGCGGCTGCGAACAACAAGCCACAGCCAGTCGAAAGGTGAAACGTGCGCACGTGAAGATCCCCCCAAATTGCAATCACAGCCCGATGCTCGATGGCTTCGGGTCTGCTTTCATCCAGCCTAATCCTTGAGCAGCCGGGTGGCTCGCGCCAGCCAGGAAATCAAAGGCAGCTGGACAGTCAGAACGCACCGTCCAGCCGCATGAAGACGCTTCCGTGCCGCTTATTGCGGACGCGGCGGGTTCTTGAGAGCGCTGTCCCAATGTTCGACGATCATGCCGTTCTGAACACGGAACATGTCGAACCATGTAGTCGTGTACTTTTTGGTGCTATCCGCCGGATCCGGATACTCCTGCACGAAATTGATCATGACGAGGTCGCCCTCGGCCATGATCGCCACGACCTGGCGCTTGATGGTCGGCTGGATGGTCTGAGCCTTCGCAAACCGGCTGAAGAACTCGACGAAACCCTTGCGACCGGTGGGCGCGTTCGGGTTGTGCTGGATGTAACCCTCAGCCAGATACTTCTCGGCGAGCTCGAGATGTCCGCCCTCCAGCACTTCGCGCCACATGTCATAGACGAGCTTCTTGTTGGCTGCGAGCTTCGGGTCGCTGCTCTTCAGCAGTGCCTGCTGGTCGGCAGCAGCAGTCGCCCCAGTCACCGGGACTTGAGCTGATGCGGTGACGGCCGCGAGTCCCAGAATCATTACAGACAGATACCGATACATGAATGCCTCCTGTGGCGTACTTGAAAACGGGTCGTAAACGTCAGGCCGCGGGTTTGCCGGTCTTTGCGGCAACCGTGTCCGCAGCTTCCTTGGCGGTCTGCAGAGTGCCGTGAATCGGCAGGTGCTTGTCCACCTTGATGCCGCGCTCGGCAATGTTCTGCAGCATGGTGTCCCAGGCCGGGAACGTCGCGAAGTTCGGGCCGTACAGGTCGGCATTGATCAGCAGTCCCTCGCTCGGCACGAATGCCATGATCATCGTCCCGGCATGCTCAAGGTTCTTGACGTGGTACAGGCGTATTTCCATCGCGTCGTCCTTGAGCATTTTCTGGTCTTCGACCGAATCGATCTTTGCAGTCTTCGGGCTCTTCGCCAGCGTGTCCTGCACGATCGTATGCGGCCGGGCCACCATGTCATCGACGAAGCCTTCCATGTTGCGATCCGCGATGATCGTCAAGCCTTCAGCAACCGCAGCACGCAGGCCGCCGGTGTGATCGAAGTGATGATGCGTGACGATGACCGTGGTGAGGGGCTTGGCAGGAACCAGCGCCTTGGCTGCGGCGATGACGGCCTGTGCCCGGCTCTCGTTCAACGGGACTTCCAGCAGCGTCAGGTGATCGGCAAACTCGAAGACCACGCTGTTGTGGCTGCCCGGCAGCAGCCAGATACCCTTCGCCACTTTCTGGGGCACGATGTCGTAGACCGGCAGCATCGGTGGCTCTGCGGCAGCCGCTACTTCCGCCGGGGCTGAAAGATCGCCAACGTCGGCGTCTACGGTATTGGCACTCACATTGAGATCGAGCACGACATCCTTGTCCTGCCTGGTCGTGATCCGCTTGGGCAGATTCAACCCGCCGGCGTCAGCATAGTCAGCGAAAGTACTCTGAATGACGACGTCGCCCAGATTGGCGTTGTACGCCGTGGAGCGGATATGCGTCGGCAGATGCGAACCGCGATCAATCGCGAGGGTGATCAGGTCACCCTTCGCAGTCGTGATATCCACGATCTGCAGCAGGCCCTGGTCCCGGTAGTTGCCCACTTTGGCGGCGGGATCCAGCGCAGCGCGCAGGGCAGCCAGCGGATGGTGCAAGGCTTCGACGCGGCGGTCACGAGCCACCATGCCGGATGCGCGAGTTGCGGCATTCTGCGGTCCACCTACGTTATAGGCGACGTCACCATCGAGTCCCTGGTTCTGACGCTGGTTCGGAGCAGGCGCATAGCCGAAGGTTGGCGTACGCAGCTGCTGCATGGACCAGCGGCCATTCGCCAGATCCACGCTGCGTTTGTATTCGGTGACCGTCCAGTTCTGCAGAGGCGTCATCCGGCATCACATTCTGGCCGATGTTGCCGGCGATGCCTTCGCCTTCGATGACGAGCGTCTTCACGGCATTGATCTTGTCCGCTCCGCCGAGCGCGGCGACGGCATCATTGATCAGCCGCGTTTCAGGAGGTGTCTGTGAGCACGCACCTGCCACGACCGCCAGCAACACGATTCCGGCCCAGGTCAAGAACTTCATTTTGATCCCCTGTGATTGCCGACCGCGTGGGTCTGGCTTCTAGTCCGCAAAAACGCGCCCGATCATAGCGCGCATCAAGTTGGGGAGGCCAGCGCGGTGACCGACCTTAACAATTGCGGACATTCCGGTAATCACCACCCGTTTGTGCGATGCCAGAATTTACGGTGTCGAACCTGCAACGCTTGCAGCTTCTCGTCCTGCCGGCGGAGAAGAATTGGTGGGCCCGGCAGGATTATTCCGTCCGTCCATGGACTCCACCCCGTTGGGGCCGTCATGCAGTCGGTCGCTGCATGACGTTCAAAATCGTTCCCGACGATTCTGTCGCTTGCCATCCTTGGCCGCGACGCGGTGCGCCAGCTAACGCTGTCCAAGATCGCTCCATGCGATCTTGTGTCGAACCTGCAACCCTTACAGGTTCTCGTCCTGCCGGGAATACAGCAGAGTGGTGGGTCCGGCAGGATTGCTGCGTACCTCCCTGTACTCCGCCCCACTGGGGCCGTTGCATGACCAAATCGGTCACGCAACGTCCAAAATTGCTCCCGGCAATTCTGTCGCTTGCCGTCCTTGGCCGCGACGCGGTGCGCCAGCTAACGCTGTCCAAAATCGCTCCATGCGATCTTGTGTCGAACCTGCAACGCTTGCAGGTTCTCGTCCTGCCGGCGGAGAAAATTGGTGGGCCCGGCAGGACTCGAACCTGCAACCAAGAGATTATGAGTCTCCTGCACTAACCATTGTGCTACAGGCCCACGCGCGGCGGAATTCTATACGACTGTGGACTCGGGCGCTCTGCTGTAGCGCTTCCCGGCAGGATTATTCCGTCCATCCATGGACTCCACCCCGTTGGGGCCATCCTGCGTGCGTGACCGCCTTTCCCAAAAAATCGCATCGCGGTACAACCTGAGAGCCACGTAGTGACCTTTTCCGGAATAGCCAGATCAAATCATGCGTGCCGCACTTGAATCAGGCGGATCAATGCTCCGGAAGAGGTGGTTGATGTGCGCGAGCTGCGTTCGCCGTTGACCTTGTGAAAATATCTCGCCGAGCGACGGCGCAGTTACCCCTTCGCTGGCACAATAGCGGACCTTCGTCGGCCACCGCGTCTGTGCACCGCGGTCCAATGTGGCATTTCAGGGGGTAGACGCATGAAAAGACCAGGAACAACAAGCGTGATCCTGGGCTCGTTGCTGTGCTCGGTGACGTTCTCCCTGGTGTCTGGAATGGGCTTTGCCAGCGCACTCGGCAATGATTTCGAAGCGCGCATCAGACCAGAACCCTTGAGCTCTGACGTACGTGACCATACGACCGGCCTCGGCACCGCTTCTGCGTCACTCGACGGCAAACGACTTGTCGTGCGCGGCAGCTATCTGGGAATGCAAGGACCCGCCACGCTCGCGCAATTGCACCTGGGGCCGGTCATGGGAGTTCGCGGCCCCGCGTTCGCCGATATCGCCATCGGGCGTGCAGCTGCCGGCGAGTTTTCGGCCACGTTGCAATTGAATTCAAGCCAGATCAAGGCCCTGCGAACCGGCAGAGTCTATATCGAGATTCACAGTGAAGCGGCTCCCGAAGGCAATCTTTGGGGGTGGCTGCTCGAGGTCCGGTAATGAAACTTGTTTTCCGTATCATCGCCTGCGCCCCGCTGTGCCTGGCATTGCCCCTTGCCGCACAGCAGACTGCGTTCACCAGCGAACAAGCCGCTGCGGGACGGACTGCGTACCAGACTAATTGTGCGGCCTGTCATCAGCGCGACCTGCGCGGCGCCAACGAGGCGAAGCCGCTTGCGGGCGCCGATTTCATGAGCAACTGGCGCAATCGCACCGCCGGCGATCTCGTCACCTATCTGTCCGTGGCCATGCCGCCGCCGCCGATGCGGCCAGGCAGCCTCGGCATGGAGACCTATATAAAGGTGGCGGCATTTCTGCTCGAGGCCAATGGCGGGGCGGCGGGCAGCACTCCACTGGCAGCAGATTCCACGGTGGCGATCGGCCGTATCGCGAATGGGGAAATGCCGGCGGAAATGCGCGCAGTTCTGGCCCAACCCGCACCAGCGGCTACAACGCAGGCCTCGGTACAGCGTCCGACAGGAGTGACAATCAAAGGCGAAGTGGCGGCATTGACGCTTGTCACCGATGCGCTGCTGCGCAATCCGTCGGCGGACGACTGGATCATGCTGCGCGGCAACTATCAGGCCTGGAACCACAGCCCGCTCAAGGCGATCAGTCGCGACAATGTCGGCAAACTGCGCCTGGCCTGGGTCTGGAACATGTCCGAAGGCGGCAAGAATCAGCCTGCCCCGATCGTGCATGACGGCATTCTGTATCTCCATAACAGCGACAACACCGTACAAGCGCTCGACGCGGCGACCGGTAACCTGATCTGGGAAAACCACCTGGGACCGGATGGGGCAAACGAATCCGTGCGTGGCATCGCCATCTACGGCGACAAAGTCTTCATGCCGACCTCGGATGCGCGGCTTGTGGCAATGAATGCCCGCAACGGGGAGACGGTCTGGGACACAGCGATCGGTGACCGCAGCGAGGGCGGATTTACCACTGTCGGCGCTCCGGTCATTGCCAATGGCAGGGTCGTGCAGGGCCTGGCGGCATGCACGATCTATCGCAGCGAAAAATGCTTTGTCAGCGCGTACGATCCCGACACCGGCAAACAGCTGTGGAGGTTCAACACCATCGCACGTTCAGGCGAACCGGGTGGCGACAGCTGGGGCAAGCTGCCGGATACGTTTCGCGCAGGGGGGGAAACCTGGATCACCGGCAGCTTCGATCCGGAGCTGGGCCTGACGTATTGGGGCGTGGCCCAGGCCAAGCCCTGGATGCCTGCAAGCCGCCAGCAAAACGTGTCCGACGAGAATTTGTTCACCAACTCGACGATTGCGCTCAATCTTGCCGACGGCAAGCTTGCCTGGCATCACCAGCACGTGCCCGGCGAAACCCTCGACCTTGACGAAGTCTATGAGCGCGTGCTGATCGATGATGCGGGCCGCAAGCTCATGTTCACCGTCGGCAAGGCCGGCGTCCTGTGGAAACTCGATCGCGCCAGCGGCGAGTTTCTCGACTACAAGGAAACGGTGTTTCAGAACGTCTTCACCAGCATCGATCGCAAGACAGGCCGGCCTCGCTATCGCGACGACATCGTCAAGCAGAAAATCGGTGAATGGATCCAGTCCTGCCCCAGCACCGAAGGCGGTCACAACTGGCAGGCCATGAGTTATCACCCCGCATCAAATCGCCTGATCATTCCGTTGAGCCAAAGCTGTATGGAGATGCGCGCGAACGAGGTGGGCTTTGTTGCCGGCCGCGGCAGCACCGGGGCTGATCGCCGCTGGTTTGAAATGCCCGGAACGAAAGGCAATCTGGGAAAGCTTGCGGCTTACGACGTCTCGACCATGAAAGAACTGTGGTCGCTCGAACAGCGTGCGCCCTTCTTGACGGCAGTGCTGTCGACAGGCGGTGGACTCGCATTCGTCGGGGATCTGGACCGGATGTTCAAGGCGGTGGACGTCGAGAATGGCAAGGTGCTGTGGGAAACCCGCCTGGGAAATTCCGTGCAAGGATTTCCGCTCACTTTCAGCGCCAACGGCAAACAGTACGTGGCCGTGACGACCGGGCTCGGTGGCGGCAGTCCGCGCAATGTACCGGCCCTCGTCGCGCCCGAGATCCGTCATCCTTCCACCGGCAACGCGCTGTATGTATTCGCGCTCGAAGAAGACCGGCGATAAGTGGCGGCAGCTCTGTCAGGCCTTTTCGCAAGGAAGAGGCGTCCACTTGCTGCCATCCGGCAACTTCTTGAAGCTCGAGCTGGTGATGAAATCCTGGCGCAGGTATTTTGGATCACGGACCACAGTCGTAACGGTGAGCCAGGTGTCGCCAAAGTCCGTGTGCTGCGTCCAGTATTCGAGCACGACGGCGTCCTCGCTGTACGGCACGCCGTTGCGACGCAGATAGCCGGCTACCAGATTGTTCGTTGCGCCCTCGAGCGTAGTCGAGTTCCAGCGGGCAAAAGTATTGCCCTGCAGGCTCGGGGCTCCGGATGCCGGAACCGGGGCCAGCGCGGGCAGTACCGGCGGACCGCCACCGCCGCCACCTTGAGCCGGCACTGCAGGCAGCGGTCGAGGCGCGGCGAACCGCAGCAGGCGCGTCTGCTGGCCATGGTCGGTTTCGACCTTCAACGTCAGATCATCCTGCCAGGTGACATGCAGTCGGGTCGGCATGCGCATGATGCCGCCCGCGCCGAATGCCTTGCACTGGGCGCCCGCAGCAGCATCCTTGGCCGGATCCCATTCGTTGCCGACCTTGATCCCCTCTTCGGTCAACGGCACGCTGGCGAAATCACCCTTCGCCGGAGTGACCATCCGCCAACGCCAGTCTTCGCTGACGACTGCGGTCCAGTACCCGGTCGGATCGAACGGCGCCGCCTCACGAGGACTCCTGGGCGTCTGCGCAGGGGCCTGACCGGCCTCGGCAACAGTCGTCACCACTCCCCCAAGAGACAGTGCCGCCATCGCCATCAGTACCGGCGAAGTGCGCACTACCATCCGGAATTTCATTGTCGTTTTCTCCACCGATTGCCCAGCGATTGCAGGGTCAGAACGCAGCAGTGCTGCCGGTGGGGGCAGCGATTCAGGCTGCCCCACCGGAACGTCATCAGCCGGAATCACTCGAAGTCGCCGCCCCACTCCCAGCCATCGGCCGGGCGGGAAATGTGCACCAGGCGAATGCGGTGATCGGCAGGATTGCGGCCAGGCTGTCCCTGTACCACGACCTTGTCACCGGGCTTCAGCGTGTCCTTGCTGACATTGCCGTCGCGGGCCAGTGCGGCACCGCCGCCCCATTCCACTGCCCAACGCTGCATCGTGCCGTCCTTGTCCGGCGCCATCACGTGAATGAATGCGTGCGGGTTGCGGAACAGGAACTGCACCACTTCGCCTTCGATCTGGGTCTTCTGGTCCACGAAGTACGTTGCCGGAAATGAATGGTGGGCGTAGGCCGGAACCCCCGCCACTACCGCGCCTGCCACCAGCGCAGTCAGCCACTTTGTCTTGCTTTGCATGTCAGTTCTCCTTCAGGAAAAAATCAATCTGTCGAGCTTGGTCCGCGGCCCCGAGTCTGGTTGGCAGGAGGTCTTGCCAGTCAGTCACGCAGACGCGATGAATCAGGCCCCCTTCTTCAAATCGTTGTAGACGATTTCAATGAACCGGTCCGTCGATCCCGGTCCCGTGCCGGCGCCATACCGCGGGTCGTAGTCGATCGTCGGCTTCGCGGCCCTGACCTGTTCGAGGGTCAGCCCGCGGTCGACCATGTCCTTGATCCGGTCATGAATGATCGTGACCATGTCGCGGTACTCGGCGATGTCCGCTTCATCCGACAGGCGTCCGTGTCCCGGGATCACCAGTGTGCCGCCTTCCTGGCGATCCTTCGGAATGGTGAGTTCGAGAATGTGATTGAGGGCGGCCAGGATGCCCTTGATGTTGCCACCACGATCCTTGTCGATCACCGGATAGTTGTTGGTGTTGTAGACGTCGCCAACGCTCAGCACATCGGAGCGGCGGAAGTACACGATGGTATCGCCATCGGTGTGCGCGTCCGGTTCATGGAACAGGCGGATGGACTCGCCATTGAAGTACATGTCCTTGAACTCGGAAATGTACGTTACGTTGGGCAGATTCTCGGCAGGGGCAGGTGGCGTATTGCCGATCTGCTGCTCCATCCGCGTGAGCACATTCTCATGCGCCAGTATTGTTGCCACTGCACCCGCCGGGGTTCCGCCCTGGCCCTGGGCCACCACCGCGAGCGGGCCGAGCATGTTGCCGCCGGCGACCGATCCTCCCGCCTTCGACAGATTGCCGTTGCCGCCCGTGTGATCACCATGAGCATGCGTGTCGATGATGAAGCGGATCGGCGCCTTCGAGATCTTGCGGATCTCGGCGAGGATCCTGTCGGACAACGGTGCGAACTGCGTATCGACGATCAGCACTCCGTCTTCGCCCACCTGCAGCGTGATGTTGCCGCCGGCGCCGACCAGCATGTAGATGTTGTCGCGGATCGGCAGGACCTTGATCTGCACGGTGTCGAAATTGGGAGCCTGTGGCGCCGGCGCAGCGGGAGCATTGCGATTCTGGCGGGCGGACTGGGCTGCCATGGCAATCGATGCCGCACCCAGAATGGCGGCGACGGCAAGCGCCGCGCGTGTCGTTCTTGTTGTGTTCATGCTCATGCTTCAGGGCTCCCCCGGTTCACAAACTCTTTGTCAGGCGGCGCAGCGTGCTGACGTGAGCCCCTGTCGGAGCGCGCCAGATTGATCATTTAACTGGTTGATCTCAAGCGACCGGCTGCGATTTGCGCGGCAACGCGGCGTCAGACGCCTCAGCGCCTGGTGCCGACAGCCAGGCCTTTTTCAATGAATTCCGGATAGGCGGTCTGCGCCCCACCCAGTACGGCTTCATGAGAAAGGTTGAAGCGATCGGCATACTCGAACTCTGACGGGTGCTTGCCCGGCAGGTACGCGGGCACATGCCCCTTTGCCTGGCCGACGATCTCGACGACCGGATCGCAGGGATACGGATTGATGTTCTGCTTGTTGTTCAGCGCGTAGTCGCTGCTGCGGATGAACGATTCCGTCAGGTAAACGGGATCGCTGATGACAGCAACGATGGTCAGGTAGTCGCCGTGGCGGATGTAGTGCTCGCGGGTCGTCGCCCTGTCACTGCGCGCCAGACCATTGCGACGCATATACGATTGCTTCAGGTGAGTCGTCTCGACGCTGAGCACATCGCCGTCCCACGTGCCGAGGGAGAACCCCTGCCAGCTGTGCGGAGCGTAGGCCGGCGGGCGCTCGCGACCGTCCATCCAGATGATGCGCTCTGCAGCCTGCCATTCCTTGCGGATATGCCAGCCGACGGTCTGTTGCGTCTCGGCATCGACTTCACGCCAGATACGTTCCGGCGAGAAACGGGTGAAGTAGTCAGAAGGATGCGGCCGGCACTGGTACTCCTCCAGCGTCAGGATCGAAGGATCCCAGGCAAGCCCACGGGCGCGGTTGGCTTCGTTGATCGGCACGCCGTGGTACTCGACCATGTCCGGACCTGGAATCCGTTCAGGCTGATCTTCATGCAGCCGAACTGCCCATACGCCTGACAGATCGACTTCAGCCACGGCTGCGGTAGAGGCGAGTCCAAGAAGCGCCGCAGCAAGCGCGGTAAAGTCAGCTCTACGCATTTGGTTAAACCGAAGGCCCCTGCAAAAATCACCTGGTGAGAATCTAGTTATTGAGCCGAACCGCCTGGAGCTCGGCCGGATCAAAAGTCATCTTCATGGTATGGATGACGTTCGAGAATGATATGTCAGCCATCCTGCAAGCTGTCGATGTCGCGGCGGCACCTATAGTGTCAAGAAATGTAGTGCCGGAAGCTGTTGCAGCAATTGAATCGCACTGCAATGCAAGTGCCGCAGCATGCACAATCATGTCGACAGTGCGGCCACGCGTGAGTATAAAGACGCCAGCCAAAACAGGTCCAAACGGCAGCCTTTCACAGGCAGCAGTCGGGAGAGATTGAGATCCATGGATCCCTTTATTTTTGATTTGCCTCGCCTGCGAGTGGTCTTCGGGCCGGGACGCCGCAGTCAGCTCAAGCAGGAAATCGAAGCGCTGGGCCTCAGGCACGTACTGGTCATCGCCGATCCCATCCACGTCGGCACCGCGAGCGCCATGTCGGAACAACTGGGAACCTTGAGCGCCGGCGTCTATGACCAGGTAGCGGTCCATGTGCCGGTCGAGATTGCGGAAGCAGGCAAGGCAAAGGTCAAGGCCGTCGGAGCCGATGGCTGCGTATGCCTTGGGGGCGGCTCATCGATCGGCCTCGCGAAGGCGATTGCTCTCGACCTTGGCCTCCCGATCATCGCCATTCCGACGACTTACGCCGGCTCGGAAATGACTCCGGTGTGGGGCCTGACTGCCGGGAGCCTGAAGCGAACCGGCAAGGATCCAAGAGTCCAGCCGAAGTCCGTCATCTACGATCCGGAACTGCTGACCAGCCTGCCCCCGAAGATCGCAGGTCCGAGCGGCATCAATGCGATGGCGCATTGCGTGGAAGGCCTGTATGCGGAAAACAGGAATCCACTGATGTCGACGCTGGCCCAGGAAGGCATCCGGGCCATGGCTGAGGCATTGCCTCTGGTGTGCAGGAATCCAAAGGATCTGGATGCCCAGGGAGGCGCACTTTACGGCGCCTGGATGGGCGGAATCGTGCTTGGATCGGTGGGCATGGCGCTGCACCACAAGCTTTGTCATACGCTGGGTGGCACCTTCAATCTGCCGCATGCTGACACGCACGCAGTGGTGCTGCCCTATGCGACAGCTTTCAATCTGGACGCGGCTCCGGACGCAAAGCGCCGGCTGACTGCAGCACTCGGTACGCCCGATGTGGCGAGCGCACTGCATGCCCTGGGGCAAGCTGTCGGCGCGCCCGCGTCGCTCAAGGCCATGGGCCTGACCCCGCAGGACCTGGACAAAGCCGCTGACCTCGCGACTCAGACTCCATACTTCAATCCCCGCCCGTTGACCCGGGACAGCATTCGGCAGCTTCTGGAAGATGCCTGGCAGGGAATCACGCCTCGCCCGTGATGGCGACGGCAGACTTGTTATTGTGAGCTTGCCCAAGCCTGGCCAGAACCAATTCGGGACACAACGGCATGGATAATTTTCTGATGATGCTCGAGAACCTGGACCTGTCGCAGTGGGTACTGGGGTCGATCTGGGGATACCCCAGTCTGCTGACGTTTCACTCGCTGGGCCTGGGTCTGCTCGTGGGACTGCTCATCGTCATCGATCTGCGGGTGCTCGGTGTTGCAAAACCGCTGCCGTTGTCGGAACTGCGACGGCTGATGCCCTGGGTATGGGTGGGATTCACCTTCAACGCACTCTCCGGCGTGGTGTTGTTCATGGCGGACGCGCGCAAGGATTTCTACAGCAACTCCTTTCGCTGGAAGATGCTGTCGATCGTGATCGGGCTGCTGGTGGCGGTGTACTTGAACAAGAAGGTCCTGCGAGAGGACACGACGGAGACGCCCGCGCTGGCGCGGGTGCTGGCCGCGGTATCGCTGGTCAGCTGGACGGGGGCGATTGTCGCCGGCCGGTTGATCGCCTATCTGTCGCAACCAGCCTGAGAACAGAGAGTAGTCAACATGTTGCAAGGCTTTCTGGAATCGCTGGACGGGACCTCCATCGGTCTGACGGTCAAGACCTCAGTGTGGATGTTTCCGGTGCTCGAGACCCTGCATTTCATTGGCCTGGCGATGCTGATCGGTGGCATCGCAGCGCTGGATCTGAGGATCCTGGGAATAGCGAAGCGACTGCCCGTGGCGCCGTTGCACAAGCTGTTGCCGCTGGTGTTCGTAGGCTTTGGCATCAACCTGGTCACAGGAGTGTTGTTCTTCCTGTCCGACCCGGTCGGTTATGGGATCAACCCGTCGTTCCAGATGAAGATGGTCTTCATCCTGCTGGCGGGCCTCAATGCCCTGTGGTTCGAGCTGAAACTGGCCCGTCATGTTGAGGAGTGGGGCCCGGGCGTCGAGGCGTCCACCCATGCCAAGGTCGTATGCGGTCTGTCATTGTTTTTCTGGGCCGGGATCATCACCGCCGGACGGCTCCTGCCCTCATTCGCAGCACTGCTGTAACTGTTGCAACTGCGGAATCCGCCGCGTAGCACGTCTTGCAGGGTAAGGGTCGCGGCAGCTGCGATGCTGCTATGCAGCAATGGCGCTGATGCCCTGGAACCCCTTCAATTTGCGCAAAGTCATAGCGCCTGCCCGCAGGTCATTTGTCATATTGGAACATGACGGGATGTCCGGTCACAGAGGCGCTGTCGGACGGAAGCTTTGGGGGTCTAGGCTGCGGGGCATATCGCGAGCAGATGCCGGAAATTCCAGTGTCAGGCTCACGCCTGTGTGATTTGTGTTTGCCCCGGCCACCCGCTTAAGATTGGCGCCCCAAAATCATGGTGACCGTGATTCTGATGCATGATGACAATCCCGCAGCAGCCAGGCATTGCCCTCGCTGACTGCGCTTGGGTGGCAGTACCCGATTCAGACTTTTAAGGACACGCGATGAGTGAATTCCATACCGTTTTCGGCTCGCTGAACGACTTCACCAAAGGTGAACTCCAGATCATCAACGATGATCCGAAGAACTATGTTTTTTCGAACATTTTCGACGTGGCATCGCGCTCTGCACCGTATGAGAAGGTCGTTGTCGGCCTGAACCTCGAGTACGTCATCGAAGCAGTTCGGGCTGAAGGAGTTTCCGACTGGTTCGCCGTTGCACACGATGAATTCGCCATCATCATGGATGGCGAGGTCCGCGTTGATCTGGTCAAGCTCGACAATCCGGGAGCCGTCGTGCCCGCTGGCAAGCAGGGCGCCGTCAAGGTGAAGGGCGAGCCGGCAGGCAAAAAGATGGGTTACGTCGTCTGCAAGCGTGGCCACCAGGCCCTGCTCCCTGCCGGAGCGGCCTACCGCTTCACGGCCACCAAGACCGGAGTCATGATGCTCCAGACGATGCTGGGCGAACTGTCGGTGCAAAAGTGGGCGGATATCTGCTACAAGTAATGGCAATGGCAAGTTCGGGCGACCGGCCAGTCCCGTTCAGGGTCGCTTGAGTTTCTGGAGGATTGAGACAAATGAGCGCAGTGGCAAAAGTTGAAGTGAATGCATCCGCGCCGAGCAACGAGACGGGCTATCGCACGTTCAAGCTTGGCAGTTTCACCATCAGCCGTGACGAATACTTCGTCCACATCAGCTGGCCGGTCAAGGGCAAGCAGATGAAGCACATCATGTCCGCGGACGCGTTCCTGCGCGCCATGATGCGTGACGTCGCCTGGGGCTTTTTCTACGGTTGGGTGAATTTCGACGGCATGATCGGTACGCGCAATCTGTATGGACGCGTCGAGTTCTACGCCGGCCGGTATGCACCCGCCTATCACGACAAGGGGCTGTCGCTGACGGAAACGTTCGACACACCGCTGATCATGGCGACCTTCAAGGCCATTCTTGAAGACTTCACGAACGAGGGTTTCGACCCCTTCGCCGCTCCCGAAGAGACCGGCAGGAGCTGGGCCGGCAGGAAGAATGGTTCGAACATCGATGCCATCGAACGCCAGCGCCAGGCCTGCAAGCGGATGCCCGGCCTGCCGGGTGACACGGAGCTGCGTTCGGATGCCAACGGCTATCCCGTCAATCGCGGCTTTGCCGACGTGAACCAGGACAAGCCGGAAATCCATGCCGAGAAGGGCTTTGAAAGCGAAGTGCACGCTTTCAATCTGTTTGGCTACCTGTCGCGCTCGGATGTCACGTGGAATCCTTCGGTCACATCAGTGTGCGGCCGCAGCCTCTGCTGCCCGACAACCGAGGAATACATTCTGCCCGTCAAGCACGGCAACGACCGGGTCGAATGGTTCGTGCAGATGAGCGACGAGATCGAATGGGAAGTCGAGGACAAGCTGACCGGTGCACCGCGCGCCAAGGCAGTCATGAAGGCGGGAGACGTGGCATGCATGCCGGCGAACATCCGCCATCAGGGCTTCTCGCGGAAGCGTTCGATGCTGCTCGTGTGGGAAAACACCACGCCGGAGCTGCCCGAGATGTACGAAACCGGCAAGCTGCCGCCGTACCCCGTCAGCTTCTGACCGGGTTCGTTCTGAAATGAAGTGCAAGTGGCGGCCGAATGGCCGCCACTTTTTTTGAACAGTTGCGGCCCCATGTAGCAACGACCTCCTAGCGCGAAGCAACTCAAAATGAAACTGCAAACCAAATTGTTCATCGGAGGCGAGTTCGTCGATGCGACGGACGGCGCCACCTTCCCGACTCTGAATCCTTTCGACGGCTCGAAGATTGCCGACGTGGCGGAAGCCAAGGTGGCGGACGTCGAGAAGGCTGTTGCCGCAGCCCGCAAGGCGTTTCCGGCCTGGCGTGACATGGCCGCCATGCAACGCGGTCGGCTGCTGCTCAAGCTGGCGGATGCCATCGAGGCAAACGCCGAAGAACTGGCACAGATCGAGTCAACGGACACCGGCCACCCGCTCCGCGACAGCAGAAGTCTCGACGTTCCGCGTACAGCGGTCACCTTCCGGTACTTCGGCGGCATGGCCGACAAATACCAGGGCAGCGTCGTCCCGGTCGAACAGGGCTTCCTGAACTACGTGCTGCGCGAACCGCTGGGTGTCGTGGGCCAGGTGGTACCGTGGAATTTCCCGTTGATGTTCACCAGCTGGAAGATGGGGCCGGCACTCGCCGCCGGCAACACCATCGTCATGAAGCCGGCAGAGATCACGCCGTTGAGTTCGCTCAAGATTGCGGAGCTGATGGCGGAGGTCGGCATTCCACCGGGTGTCGTCAATATCCTGCCGGGTCATGGATCGGTCGCAGGACAGCGTCTTGCCGAACACATGGATGTGCAGAAGATCTGCTTCACCGGTTCGACGGCCGTTGGCCGCAAGATCGTCCAGGCTTCCTCCACGAACCTGAAGCGCGTGCAGCTCGAACTCGGCGGCAAGGGTGCGAATATCGTGTTCGGCGATGCCAACATCAAGGCCGCCATCAATGGCAGCGCTTTTGCGATTTTCCACAACCAGGGCCAGGCCTGCATCGCCGGCTCACGTCTCGTGCTGCACAAGAGCATTGCAGATGAATTCCTGGAGGGTTTCGTCAAGCTTGCCAGGTCGATCAAGCTCGGCAACCCACTCGATCCGAAGACGGAGATGGGACCGCTGACTTCGAAGCTGCATCAGCAGCGCGTGCTGAACTACTGTCAGATCGCCCAGCAGGAAGGCGGCAAGATCCTGACGGGCGGCAGGCAGCCGGATGCTCCGGAACTGGCGAAGGGCTTCTTCGTGGAACCCACTGTCGTCATGGCACAGCCCCAGGACCGCATCTGTCAGGAAGAAGTGTTCGGCCCGTTTGTATCCGTCAACACATTCGAGTCCGACGAGGAAGCGGTCCAGATCGCCAACTCGACGGAATACGGCTTGGGCGGCGGACTGTGGACGACCAACCTGCAGCGCGCGCACCGGATGGCTGCGGCAATGAAATCCGGCATGGTCTGGATCAACTGCTACAAGCGCGTGAATCCGGGTTCGCCGTTCGGGGGCGTGGGCAGTTCGGGATACGGTCGCGAGATGGGCTTCGAAGCCATGCATGACTACACGGATGCGAAGTCCGTGTGGGTGAATGTGGACGCGCAGATTCCGCCGCACTATCCACGCTGACCTGAAGGGAGCTTCTGACTAACCTATGGGGTGGCGCGAACATCCGGACGCTCCGGCAGGGGAAACCGAACTGTGCATGACCAGCGACATCCCCGACGGGGGCTGTCACGAAGTGATCTACGGCGAGGGCTTCAAGAAATTGCGCATCGTTGCTTGCCGTGACGGTACCGAAGTCTGGGCTTACGTGAACAGTTGCCCGCACTTTCGCCTGCCACTGAACGGTCAGTCCACGTCCTTTTTCATACCGGCCGCGCGGCAGGTCATGTGCGCGTTTCACTGCGCCATTTTCCGTTTCGAGGATGGCATGTGCATTGATGGACCGGCGCGGGGACTTGATCTCGAGTCCGTGCCTGTACACGTTGTCGAAGGGCGTGTACTGGTCAAGGCAGCGCAGAATCCCGGCGATACGGCAGTGGAACGGTATGCAACCTGAAATGGCAGAGGACCCGGCCGTGGAAGAGCAGCTGCTGCATGCGACGCCGGATGTGCATGTCAGTGCACGCACCGTGTTCGGCATCGACAGCGATATCACGGTTCCCGCTTATCGACAGCGTTCGGAACACGTGCCGGACATCGACAATGCCTACCGCTTCGACCGCAATACGACGCTTGCCATTCTCGCCGGCTTCGCCCACAACCGGCGTGTGCTGGTGCAGGGTTATCACGGCACCGGCAAATCGACGCATATCGAACAGGTTGCTGCCCGCCTCAACTGGCCGTGCATCCGCATCAACCTCGACAGTCACGTCAGCCGCATCGACCTGATCGGCAAGGACGCGATCGCCATTCGGGCTGGCCAGCAGGTCACGGAGTTCCGCGAGGGCATTCTGCCCTGGGCGCTGCAACGGGCCGTTGCACTGATCTTTGACGAATACGATGCGGGCAGGCCGGACGTGATGTTCGTCCTGCAGCGCGTACTCGAAGCACAGGGAAAGCTCACCCTGCTCGACCAGAGCCGCGTGATTCGGGCACATCCCGCCTTCCGGCTGTTCGCAACCGCGAACACGGTAGGCCTCGGCGATGCAAGCGGCCTGTACCAGGGAACACAGACGATCAACCAGGGCCAGATGGATCGCTGGAACATCGTTGCAACACTCAACTACCTGGCACCCGAGGCAGAGGTGGAAATCGTCGTTGCTCGCGTGCCGCATTTCGCTACGCCGGAAGGGCGCGCAACAGTGCAGCGAATGGTGGCTCTTGCGGGCCTGACGCGCAGCGCCTTCATGGCCGGCGAGCTGTCCACGGTCATGTCACCGCGTACAGTCATCAACTGGGCGGAGAACACCACCATCTTCGGCCAGATCGAGTATTCGTTCCGCCTCGCCTTCCTCAACAAATGCGACGAAGCCGAGCGGCCCATCATTGCGGAGTTCTACCAGCGGTGCTTCGGCGTGGATCTGGTGGAAGCCGCCATCGCTGCGAAGTAACCCATCCCGTCTTCAGCCGATGACACAGTCGCGCAAGACTCCGGGTGAACAGCTGCGACAGGTCTCTGCTGTCGTATTGAAGGCGCTGTCGCGCAGGGCTGATGCGCCCCCTCCCGAGGGACAGGCGGACGCTCTGCCCGGCTCCGCAGCACTGCTGCAGTCCGCGCCCTCGAATCCTACCGTTCTCGAACTGGCTCGCTGGCGCGGTTCTGTCGATGCCCTTGGACTGCGTGCGCGATTCACCGACACGAAGATCCTGAATCGCTTCGCACCGACGCTGCCGCAACAGCAAAAGCTGTATCAGTTGCTCGAACAAGGTCGTGTCGAAGCACTGGGCTCGAAGCACATGCTCGGTGTGCAGGAAGATCTGGTGGCGTTCCACCGGCCGTGGCGTGTCAGCCTGGGTCGTCCCCTGCAGCCCGAAGCGGCTCGCGCGGACGAGATGATCAGGGATGTTGCAGATTCCGTCCGCTACCAGCTGGGTGCGCCGTTGCCTGCGGAACGAGCTGCCGGACTCAAGGAGAATTCGCAAAAACTGGTCGATGCAGGGATTGCAGAGCAGATTGGCGCGTTGCCAGCGCTGGTAGCAGACCAGGAAGCGTTCGCGCTGAAGTCCCTGGCGATGATCCGCCTGCTCGGCCTCGCCGCTACACCCGAGGAGAAGGAACAGGAACAGCGCGATGCCTCCCGCGAGCAGTCCGCCGAGCGGCAGAATTCGACCGAACGCTCGGACGACAGCGATGCGAGCAACGAGGACGGACAGTGGGATCCACAGAGTGGCGAACGGATGGAGCAGGCGCGGGCGGAACCGGTGGTGCTGGCCGACACCGAAGGCCCATCGACGGCAGCGTATCGTGCCTACACGACGGCCTTTGATACGGTCACTGCAGCAGAAGACTTGTGCAGCGAAGCGGAGCTGATTCGGCTGCGCCACAAGCTCGATGAGCAGCTGGAAGGCAAGACCGACAGCGTGGCCCGCTGGGCGCACCGTTTGCAGCGGCACCTGCTGGCCCTGCAGACGCGATCGTGGCAGTTCGATCTGGAGGAAGGATTGCTCGATACCAGCCGTCTCACGCGCGTGGTCACACATCCTCTCGAGTCGCTCGCGTTCAAGCAGGAAGCGGAGACCCGGTTTCCGGATACTGTGGTCACAGTGCTGATTGACAACTCCGGTTCCATGCGCGGCTGGCCCATTGCGATGGCTGCGATGTGCGCCGAGATTCTCGGCACCGTCCTCGAACGATGCGGAGTGAAGTCGGAAATTCTCGGCTTCACGACGGTGAGCTGGCGTGGGGGGCAGTCCCGGCAGAAATGGATGGCCGACGGCCGCCCTGAAAACCCCGGCCGCCTGACGGATCTCAAGCACATCGTCTACAAGGGTGCGGATACGCCATGGCGGCGCTCGCGGCGCAATCTGGGTCTGATGCTGCAGGACAATCTCCTGAAGGAAAACATCGACGGCGAAGCCTTACTGTGGGCTCACGAGCGACTGCTCGCGCGCCAGGAGCCGCGCCGTATCCTGATGGTGATCTCCGACGGTGCGCCGGTCGATGACGCCACGCTGGCCGTCAATGACCCGTTCTATCTGGAAAAGCACCTGCGCTCGGTCATCGGCTGGATCGAGCAGCGGTCGCCCGTTGAGCTGTTCGCGATCGGTATCGGCCACGATGTCACCCGTTACTATCGACGCTCGATCACGCTCGCCAATCCGGACCAGCTGGGCGAGGCCATCGTGGCGCAGCTGACCGCATTGTTCGACCAGTCCGGCCTTCGAGCGAAGGGGGACAGAGCCATTTTGCGGCGCCGCCGGCGCAATGGCGCGGGAAGATAGATCTTCCCCTTTCATGCATTCGTTGCGATTCAGAGAATAAGGAGAGCAAGGTGGTACGACATATCGTGGTCTGGCGCCTCAAGGACTTTGCCGCGCTGACGCCGGAGTCAGAGCCGTGGGCGGCGCTGCAGAAATCCGCTGCAGCGATGCGAACCGGTGTCCCCGGCGTGCTGAAACTCGACCTCGGATTGGACCAATCCAGAACACCCGAATCCGCGGACCTCATCCTGTTCTCGGAATTCGAGAGCTGGGCGGCGCTCGACGGTTACCAGGTTCATCCGCTGCACGAAGACTTCAAGAAAGTGCTTGGACCGTTGCGCAACGAACGCCGCATGATCGACTACGAGATCCCGTAGACGGAGTGGGTGCTCACGTCTGCTGGCGATCCATGATCTCGTTGACGGCCTTGAGCTCCGCTCCCTTGTGATCCTTGACGAGCTGCGGCTCGACATTGAGAACCATCGTCTCGCGGCCAGTGGTGGTGAAAGGCAACCACTCCGGCATACCGGGGTGGCTCGGGTTGCCGGTGCGCGCGAACGCCGCCCAGGCCGCTGACATCCGGGACTCGAGAACTTTCAGATCCGGCGCAGTTCCGAGCACCGGTCCTGCGATATCCACGTTGTTGAGCGCGAACGGAATGTCCATGCAATGCATTGAGCGCAGCTCCCCGTCGCGCACCGGGGAATACTTCGCAAAGTAATACTTGAACACCGGTGCCTTGCCCTGCGCAGCCTTGCGCTCGGCCTGCAGCCCCGTCCCCCGCCGGAAACCGGACGCATCCGTGGCAATCTGCAGGTACAGATCGAGATTGCTCGCGTCCGGGCGCCCCTGCCTGTACAGGCCCGTGATCCGATCGGCCGTTGCATCATCAGACCGCAGCGCAGTTCTGACGTAGTACCTGAGCGCCTCTGCATCGAGATTGTCGTAATTCTGTCCCGTGTTCCAGGTGACCTCGGTTTCGGTGGAACCGATCATCAGCGGCACATCCGCGGAAATCTCCGTCGCCACCGGATCAAAGTTGTGTGCGGGAACCGTACGGCCGTCCATGACGGGCGAAAAGGCTCCGACGTTTTCTACCGCAGACAGGGCGTCGCGAAGCACATAGAACGGGACCTGCTGCAGCTGATCGAGCTGCTTGGGGCCAAGCTTCATTGCCGCAAGGACGTTGTGGGCAGTGCGCGTCGCCTGTTCGGGCGTCTGGCTGCGAACCTGCGAGCCACTTTGCGCGATCGCGCGATGAAACAATCCCCTGGCTGCCGGCATCCCCAGCAGCGTGCTGACTTTCGCACCGCCGCCGGACTGGCCGAGAATCGTGACGTTGTTCGGATCGCCGCCAAAGCGTTCGATGTTGTCGCGCACCCATTCAAGTGCCAGCACGATATCGAGCATGCCGACATTGCTGGCCTGCGCGTACTTCTCGCCACCGATCTCCGGCAGGTAAAGGAATCCAAAGACATTCAGGCGGTGATTGAGGCCGACGAACACCACATCGTGCTTGTCCGCCATGTTCGTCCCATCGTACGGCAGGCCGCCGGAGGAGCCCCCGACGAAGCCGCCGCCATGCAGCCAGACCATCACGGGGCGTTTGGCGTTGTCGGCGAGCCCCCTGGACCACACGTTGAGAACCAGGCACTCCTCACTCGACGCTTCGAGACGATAAAGCACGCCCCACTCATGAATGATGCGGGCCTGCGTCTGCGGCGCGCGGGGGCCTATCTCGGTACAACTGCGCACATCCGTCCATGCATCCGGCTTGCGGGCTGGCAAAAAGCGATTGGCGCCGCCAGTGGGGGCGCCATATGGAACGCCTCGAAATGCGTGCACTGCACCCCGCCGCGAACCCTTGATGCGGCCATTGGTGGTTTCGACGGTCTCACCATCGACGTAAGAAGCGGGAGCTGCCGTGGCTGTGCCTGCGTTCGCGGGAGCAGCCGATTGCTCGGACTGACTGCATCCCGCTAGCGATTGCGCCGGCTGCCGCCAGGGCCCCCATCCCGAGGAAGGAGCGCCGGTCGACACTGCCCGGCTTTGCGTTTTCACCAAGGGCTGCGCCGGTGTTGTTGTGAATGGATTCCGCCATGACTTTCCCCCAAGGATGTGCGGCAGACAACTGCCTGTTGTTCAACCGATGAAGTATGGTGGGAGCACCGGTGATTGCCAACGGGATGACCGGTGGATACCGCGACAAGAAGTGTCAAGCGACCGGTCGTAGCAGCAATCGTTGAACGTCAGGTTTTTTCGTTGAGCTGCCTGTGCGCGGCCTGCTGCAATGGTTAAAATCCTCCGCGGAGGCCACCGTCAGGTCAGCACGGCCGCTCGACAGCTACGCAAACCAAGCATAGGTTACAGAGATTACCAGCCGGGGGATTCGCATGATCAGGAAATTGCTGCAGCGCACTTGGGCATCGTCAATCGTGTTTCTCTGGGCCGTTGCCCTGGTGGCAGGATTCACTGCCCCGACGCACGCCGATGCACAGTCACTCGATGACCTGTTCGTCAGCGCGCAGAAGGCGATGAACGGGGGCAAGAACAAGGATGCGATCAAGATCCTGACGCAAGCCGCCCAGCTCGCACCGACTGATCCGGAAATCTATATGCTGCGTGCCCGCGCCTACTCGTCCGACGGCGACCACAAGCGCGCGCTCGAAGATTCCGGCAAGGCCATCGAACTGAAGCCCAATGATCCCGAGATGTATCTCGCACGCGCCCGCGTATTGCGAGCGAATGATGAGTACGAGAAAGCCCTTGTCGACGTCGAGAAGGCGGTAAGCCTCGCTCCGAACAATCCCGACGTCTACCTGAGTCGGGCGGACATCCATCGCGACATGGGTAATGACGACAAGGCGAAAGCCGACGAAGCCAAGGCCGACGCGCTCGACAAGGCAGCACGCTGACGCTCGCATAGCGCTCATCCATTTCGTTGAGCGCTGTCGCCCGCGCCCACTGGCAGATTCACTTCTGCGTCGTTCTGTGGGGCTTCACCGCAATCCTCGGCAAGCTGATATCGCTTGATGCGCCCAGCCTGGTCTGGTGGCGCATGCTGATCGTTGCGCTTGCGCTGCTGCTGGCGCCGCGTGTGTGGCGAGGACTGTCCCTGCTGTCCCCACGGCTGATTGCAGCCTACAGTGGTGTCGGCATCCTGGTGGCGCTGCACTGGCTGACCTTCTACGGTGCCATCAAGCTCGCCAATGCCTCCGTAGCGGCTTCATGCCTCGCGTTGGGGCCGGTCTTTCTGGCCATCCTGGAACCCTGGATCGCGCGGCGCGCACATGAACCACGCGAAGTCTGGCTGGGCCTGATGGTTGTACCCGGCGTCGTCCTGGTCGTTGGCGGCACACCGGACACGATGAATGCGGGTATTGCCGCAGGCGCGATGTCCGCCTTCTTCGTCGCTGTGTTCGGCGCGCTGAACAAACGGCTCGTCGGCCATAGTGACGCGTTGACCGTCACGTGGCTCGAAATGACTTCAGGGATGCTCTTCCTTACCGCCTTGATCCCGTTCCTGGTCGCCGGGCCCGCATTCGCGCTGCCGGATCTCAGGGACAGCGCGTATCTGCTGTTGCTCGCGCTCGGCTGCACGCTGCTGCCCTTTTCGCTGTCACTGCTCGCTCTCAAGCACCTGACCGCATTTGCAGTGCAGCTCGCCGTCAATCTCGAACCCGTGTACGCCATCGTGCTCGCGATGATCCTGTTCGGTGAGCAGCATGAATTGACGGCAGGTTTCTACGTCGGCGTGGCCATCATCCTGGGCGCAGTGCTGCTCTATCCGCGGGTGCCGGGCACCTCTCGCGCGAGCGGTTTCGATTGAAATCCTGTCTGCCTCGCGTCCAACAGGGAAATGACAGCGAAAATCGCCCTCGCGACCGGCATCATGCTCATCGCGGCTGCAACGGCACAGGCGGCTACCGAAAGCATCGACTTTGTGACCGAGCACCTGGCCGAAGTGGCACTGAACAACGGGCTGGCCACGCTGCCCGTGTGGCAGCGCGGCTGGAAGGATGAGCGGAGCTGGCGCGGCTACTTCAGCGGCGGCTACAACGAGATCAGTGCGCAGTCCATGAAGGTCCGCGGTTACATGGTGGCGGCCGCGCTGGAACATCCGCTCTCCAGCAACTGGGCAATCCGGGGACTGCTGTTTGCAGATGATGCATCCTCGTCGGGAAGTCCGGGGACCCGCGCGTTGAATCCGATCTTCCTGAATCCGTTACCGGCAGGCCTGCCCGCAGAGGCCGCTTTTGGCAACCTCGATGGCCACATCCGTCAGTACGGCACCGGCGTGACAGCGACCTGGCGCAACCACTCTGGCTGGATGGATGGCAGTGAATGGATGGGTGGAGTGGTCTGGCAGCGACTGTCCCTGCAACACACCATGACGACCTACACGTTACTGGAAGGTGTCGGGGCCGGGACATCGGGGACGATCGACTATGACGCGAACTACGACTACCTCACCTACATCGTCGGGATGCAATGGCATCGGCGCTATGCGGAGTGGCTGTTTGCTCCCCACTGGCATCTGACATTGCCGCGACCTCGAGGCGCGGTTGCAGGACACATGACGGGGCCGGGGTTCGATCTGGCTGGCGACAGCGCCACGGCCGGCAACAGGTACCACATGGGCGATGGGTATCTGACTCTGGGCTTTGCAATCACTTACCTGCCCGCCCATCTGACCTTCGACGTCGGCACGGTAATCAGCCAGTACCTGCTCGAACCCGTGGTCGATGAAGGGATCGACCGGGATCTGGTGCTGAGCATGGAAATCAATTTCTAGAAACGCTTTCGGTCCCGCAGTACTTCGCGCGCCGCGTTGCGGCCAGGCAGGCCGGTGACACCTCCACCAGGATGTGTTCCTGCTCCACACATATAAAGTCCCCTGAGCGGGCCGCGGTAGTTACCGTGGCCAAGCAAAGGCCTTGCAGACCACAGCTGCGAGAGGGTCAGCTTTCCGTGGAAGATGTCTCCACCCGTGAGTCCGAACGTGCGTTCGAGATCCAGCGGCGACAGGATCTGTCTTGCGATCACGGCCGACCTGAAATTGGGCGCCCACTCCGTCACGGTATCGATGATCGTATCGGCCGCCTGCTCTCTGGCGTCGTCCCAGCTTCGACCCTCCGGCAGCACCGGCGCGAACTGCTGGCAGAACAGGCTGGCGACATGCGTGCCTTTGGGACTGAGCGAATCATCGACAGTGCTCGGGATCAGCATCTCGATCACCGGTCGTCGCGACCACCCGAAGGCCTTTGCGTCCCTGAACGCCTCGTCCATGTAGTCGAGCGAGGGCGAGATCAGGATGCCACTCTGGTGGTGTTCGGCCAGCTGCTTGCCCGGCAGGCACGTAAAGTCCGGCAGCTCGGACAGCGCGACATTCATGCGAAAACTGCCCGAGCCGCATTCATAGTTCTGCATGCGCCGCAGGAAATCGGCGTCCAGAGCGTCGGGCGCGATCAATCGCGTATACAGCAGCCGGGGATTGACGTTGCCGATCACTCGCGGGCATCTGATCTCCTCACCAGTCCCGATCCGCACGCCGCGAACCTGCCCGTTCTCGACCAGCACATTCTCAACCGCTGCATCCGTCGAAATTTCGACGCCGACGCTCTCGCAGGCCTGGCGCATTGCCTGCGTAATCGCTCCCATCCCGCCCACCGCATGCCCCCAGGCGCCGCGCTTGCCGTTCACTTCGCCGAACACGTGATGCAACAGCACGTACGCGGATCCAGGTGTATCCGGACTGCCATAAGTCCCCACGATGGAGTCGAATCCAAGCGCAGCCTTGATCGGCTCGCTCTCGAACCAGCCATCGAGAACGCTGCGGGCGCTCTTCGTAAACAGATCGAGCATATCGCGCTGTCGTGACAGATCGCCGCCGAGGACCGAGGAACCCTGCCGCAACAGATCGACCAGATTGAACAGGCCGCCGGTGGTCTGGGGTGGGGTTTTCACGGCAAGTTTGCGCAGCACATCCGCCACTTGATCAAGCGAGTGGTAGTAACCCGGAAGGCGCTCAGCATCGCGCGTCGAGAATTTCGCCACTTCGGCCTGGGTGCGCGCGAGACTACTCCCCAGCTTCAGATACTGGCCCTGGGGCAGGGGCAGCAGATTGGCGATGGGCCGCTCAAGTAGGGTCAGTCCACGCTCTTTCAGCCTGAGGTCTGCAATCACCAGTGGACTGAGCAGACTGACCGTGTAGCTCGCGATGGAATTGCGGAAGCCGGGGAAGAACTCTTCGGTCACGGCGGCGCCGCCGACGATGCTTCGCCGCTCCAGCACACGGACCTTCAGGCCCGCCCGTCCAAGGTAGAACGCGCAAGTGAGTCCATTGTGGCCGGCACCGATGATGACGGCGTCGTAGCCGGGCTTCATTTACCTTTACCGATTCGCCTTGTCACTGGAGCACCGCCAGCGCGGTCAGGATTACCGGCGTAGTCAAAGCCGCCATTGCGGTCGAAATCACGAGGCTGCCGGCAATGGCACCCTGCAGGGTCCTGAACTGCAATGACATCAGGTAGACGTTCGCGCCGATAGCGCAGGAGGCAAGCAACACAATCGTCTTCGTCTCGAGCGGTGGCAGGTGCAGAAGCAACGCCAGGCCCCATACCACCAGCGGTTGCAGCAGGAGCTTGATGGCCGTGATCGTTGCACTCTTGTGCCAGTCGGCGCGAAAACTGTATTCGGCAAGACCCATGCCCACGACTGCAAGCGCCAGCGGAGTCGCAATGTCCCCGATCGCAGCCAGCGGCACGTCGATGGCGCGGGGCAACTCGAGTCCCGCCAGGCCGAACAGCGCCCCCAGGATAATGCCGGCAACGAGAGGGTTGGTGATCACGCCCCACGCCGTCTTGGCGAAGCCGCGCGGACTCAGTGCTCCGTGTCGCGCCCATTCAATGGAGACAGTGACGAGTGTCCACAGAATCATGGCATTGAAGACCAGCACCAGCGCCACCGATGGCAGCGACTCTTCGCCGAGCGTCAGCCGTGCGAGTGGCAGACCGAGCATCACGTTATTCGAAAACACTCCGCCCAGACCGAATATCGACTGTGACACGCCATCGAGCCGGAAGGCCTGGGCGGCGATGATCCTGCCTATGACGAACACGATCAGGCAGCTGCCAAAGAAAGCAATCAGCAGCCGTGTGTCCACGGGAGGCAGGCTCGCGAAGCCGGCCATCATGCGAAAGAGATAGGCCGGCAGCGCCACCGCAAATACGGCCCATGACAACCACACGGTCAGCCGGCGCGGCCAATGCTTCCACAGCGCCAGCGCATAGCCCAGGAATACCAGGCCAAACAGCGGCACGGACAGCAGGAAGTACTGGACGAACAGAGACATCGTGCCTGGCTTACGCGATTACATCCGCGCCAGCATTCCTGCAAACAGCTGGCACAGCAGAGCACCGACCACCGTCATCGAAAAGCCCCACGCCAGCAGCTGATAGAAGACGCGCCGCGACAAGGCGGGATCCACGACGGCCGATACGCACAGCGCGCCGATGGTAGACAGCGGCGACACATCGACGAGCGACGATCCCACGTTGATACTGAGCGCGACTGCAAGCGGATCGCCGCCGCCGAGCTGCTCGACGACTCCCGGAACGGTCGGCAGAAACGCGGGCAGCACGACGCCGGAAGTGCTGCTGTAAGTCGAGATCACGCCGGTCACAAAGGCCATGACGCCATTGATGCTTCCGGGTCCCGCGATGGCGGCGATCAGGCGCGTGAACAGAGCCATGCCTCCCTGCGATTCGAGGATGGCAATCAGCGTTGCCATGCCGGTCACCATCAGGATGATTCCCCAGGGAACATTGCGCATCGCCGCGCTTTCGTCCGCTGCGCGCACGATCATCAGCAACAGGGCTGCGGCGAAGGCGCTCAAGCCAACGTTCAGACCGAAGACAACGACGCCAATGAGCCAGAGCAGCAACATCGCGATCGTGCGAGTCTGTGCTGCTGTCAGCGGCGCGGGAACCTCCAGCTGCTTCTGAAGATCAGTAGCCACACCGTTGGCGGGCTCGCGCAGCCGGAACAGGTAATACAGGTACGCAATCGCCGCGACAAATCCATGCGCCAGCAGGTTGGCAACCATGACTTTCCATTCGTTGTCCCCTAGGCCAACGGTTGCCATGCGCGAATTCGCGATGATACCGACGGCGCTGATCGGCGAAAGATTGCCGGCATTCGCGCCATTCGCGACCATGAGCGCCGTCAGCATGGGTGGCAGATTCACCCGCGCACCGACCACCATCGCCAGCGGTACGACGAGGGCGACACCCGGCACGGCGCCAGGCCCCACGGCCGCAAAAGCAAAAGCCAGTATGAAGAACATGAGCGGCATCAGGTGCGCATTGCTGCCCACGAGGCGAATGGCCCGCAGACTCATGGCTTCAAAGGTCTGGTTCACCTGGGCGACTGCAAACAGCAGCGTCACGCCAGTCAGCGTCAGAAACAGCCCGGAAGGGAAGCCGGCCAGAACCGCGTCGGGTTTGAGGCCTGCAAGATAGACACCGATCAGCCAGGCGCACGCAATGGCGATCAGACCGACATTCAGCCGCGAGAACATCGACAACAGGATTGCGCCGAGCAGCGCAAGCAGCGACGCGACAGCCGCGGTCACTGCACAGCCCCGGCGAATTCCGCCGTCCTGCAGCAAGCGGCAACGACCATCACCCTATCGCGGATTGGAAAACTGAGCATCGGAATCTGGCCCGTGGCAGTCCGTACATTGTTTCGGTATTCCCGCATCGTAGCAGCAGGAACCGCCTTTTGTTCGCCGTTGCGCTACGTTACCCTATGAAATCGTTTGCGACAGCCGGTTTGCAATCAGCTGATGAGGTAAGTATGCGAGTGCAGGTTGCGATCATTGGCGCGGGACCTTCGGGATTGCTGCTCGGCCAGCTGCTGCACAGGGCTGGCATCGATGCGATCGTCATCGAACAGCGAAGCCCCGAGTATGTGCTGAGCCGCATTCGCGCTGGCGTGCTCGAGCAGGGCGCGGTCGATCTCCTCGAGGAAGCCGGTGTGGGCGCGCGCCTGCGCGCTGAAGGCCTCGTGCATGGTGGCTTTGACCTGTGCTTCGGGAATGTCCGGCATCGCATCGACCTGCACGCATTGACAGGCAAGAACGTGGTCGTGTACGGGCAGACCGAGGTCACCAAAGACCTGATGGACGCGCGGGCCGAATCAGGCGCCAGGTCGGTCTATGAAGCCGCGAATGTCAGCCTTCATGACTTTGACCTCGGCCGGCCCCGGGTACGGTACGTCAAGGACGGCAAGACGCATGAGATTGAATGTGATTTCATTGCCGGCTGCGACGGCTTTCACGGTGTCTCCCGGCAGAGCGTGCCTGCTACCGCATTGCAGGTGTTTGAACGTGTCTATCCATTCGGCTGGCTGGGCATCCTGTCGGAGACGCCACCCGTCTCGCACGAACTCATCTATTCGCATCATGAGCGCGGCTTTGCCTTGTGCAGCATGCGGTCGCTGAAGCGCAGTCGCTACTACGTGCAATGCTCCCTCGACGAGAAAGTGGAGGAATGGTCGGATCAGCGCTTCTGGGATGAATTGCGACGCCGGCTGGACCCGGAAGCCGCCGAGACAATGGTCACCGGTCCCTCCATCGAAAAGAGCATTGCGCCGCTGCGTAGTTTCGTGGCAGAACCGATGCGCTTCGGGCGCCTGTTCCTGGCGGGTGATTCCGCGCACATTGTGCCGCCGACCGGCGCCAAGGGACTGAATCTCGCTGCTTCCGATGTTCGCTATCTGTCCTGGGCGCTGATCGATCACTACAGCAGCGGCAGGAATACCGAGCTTGACGCGTATTCAGCCCGTAGCCTGAGCCGCATCTGGAAGGCCGAGCGCTTCTCCTGGTGGATGACCTCGCTGCTGCACAAGTTCCCGGACACCGGCGCATTCGGGCAGAAGGTCCAGCTCGCGGAACTGGATTACGTCACTACGTCGGAGGCGGCCGCCACTTCGCTTGCCGAGAACTACGTGGGCTTGCCCATCTAGGCAAACAGGTATCTATCTCACTGGCAAGCCGCGCACGGCGACCATGGCGATCAACGCCGGCACTGCAAACAGATAGTAGAGATTCAGTGCCTGCCAGCCGCTGTCGATCAACGCTCCAGCGGCAATGGGTGCGAGGATCGCGCCGATGCGGCCAATGCCGATTGCCCACCCCATGCCGGTCACGCGAATTTCAGGCGGATACAGGAGTGGAGCGGCCGAATACAGTGAAGCCATCGCTGCGAAGATGAAGATTCCTATCAACAGCGCGATGACGAAGGCCGGCAGAAAGGCAGTCGCGAGCAACGCGTAAGCACCCAGCATGACAGCAGTCAGCAGCAGGCAAGCCGTCGACAGCGGCTTCAGGCCGGTCTTCACGGATGCCCACGCAAACGCCATGCCGCCAATGATGCCACCGATATTGAGCAGCACACCGCCGGTGACGCCCTGTTGCGTAGACATCCCCGCCGCGACGAGCAGCCGGGGCGTCCAGCTCAGCACGAAATAGAAACACAACATCAGCATGAAGAACGACGTCCAGATCAGTAGCGTTGAACGGCCGAGTTGTCCGATGAAGAGACTCTTCATGCCCTTCTGCGCTGTCGGCGAGGTGGCCTCGCTGGCCGGCGGCAGCTGATCAAGTTCTGCCCTGCCCATCTTGCGCATCAGGGAATTGAGCTTCGACAAGGCATTCGCAGGCCGCTTTGCCAGCAGATAGTCGAGCGATTCCGGCAGTGACCACAGTATGACGGGAATGAGCGCACCCGAGACGATGCCGCCAAACGCAAATACCGAACGCCAGCCGTAGTTCGCCATCAGCCAGCCGGCAATGATGCCGCCGATCGTTGCCCCGATGGGATAGCCGGTGACCTGAACGCTGATCGCAGCACTGCGCCATTTGCCCGTGCTGTACTCGCCCGTGATCACGTTGAGACTGGCGAGCATGCCGCCGATTCCGAGCCCCGTCAGCACACGCATGGCAGCCAGCTGCATGGGAGCCGTCGTCGCAGCGGACAGCAACATGCCGGTCGTAATCAGGGCAAGACACGCGATGATGAGCGCGCGTCGGCCAAAACGGTCTGCGAGAGGTGCGATAAACAGGGAGCCGCCCGCCATGCCGAACAGGCCGGAACTCAGCAATACCCCGAGCTGGGATCCCGAGAGGCTCCATTCCTTCGCCACCTCGGAGGCGGTAAACGCCATCACGAGGACGTCAAAGCCGTCCAGCATGTTGAGCACCGTGCAGAGCGTCACTGCGAACACCTGGAAGGCACTCATCGCGCCAGACTCGATCGAGTCCTTGAGTCTGATCGTCATCGTTGTCATGTGAATAGCCCCTGCTCGCCCGAAACCACCGACCGGGCCCTGTTCAGCCAATCATAGCAAGCAAACGCTGGTAGGCCCGCGGATCCACCAGCGCCACATACAGCAGACCGACCACTGCCCCACCGAGGTGGGCATCATGGTTGACACGCCCCAGCCGCTGTCGCGACGCATACCACGAGTAGGCAAGATAGCCGATTGCAAACAGCGGCGCAGGAATGGGCACGGGGATCGGAATGATATAGAGCGACTGCGTCGGAAAGTAGACGATGGACGCGAACAGCACTGCGGAGATCGCGCCCGACGCGCCGAGAGAAGCGTAGTTCGGATTGTTGCGCTGTTTCCACCACGTCCCGGCATGGCTGAGCACCAGTGCCACGAAGTACAACACGACGAACCCGGCCGTTCCGAGCACTCGCTCGAGGCCAGGCGCGAAGAAATAGAACGTCATCAGGTTGAAGAACAGATGCGCCCCGTCGGCATGCACGAAGCCGCTGGTAATGACGGTCGCGTACTCCCGATTGCGCAGAAACCAGTAGGGACGGAACAGGCTCCGCTCGATGATCTGCGGACGTCCGTACAGGCCAAGCAGGCTGGGGATGAGTATCGCGACGAAAATCACGATCACGCCGAGACCAAGACCGCTCAACATGATGCGATCACGTGAGCAGCAAACGGACGGCGTTCGCGACGTGGCTGCTGACGTCGATCTCGTTGCTCGCGTGCGGAATGGTATTGGTCGTCACGATCCTGGCGGCACCTGCCGACTGCAGATCCCGCCAGGCCTCATCCGCAAACACGCCATGGACACCGATGCAGACCGGCGGCAGCAGTCCCCGGTCGCGCCACTGACGCACCACTGCGATCATCGTGTTTGCCGTGGAGATGATGTCATCGACGAGCACCGGCGTGCGGCCTTCCAGTCTGACAGTATCTGCTGCACTGATCGTGACGGCGCGATCGCCATGGCGGACTTTATCCAGCACCACAAACGGTGCCCCGGCAACTTCCGCAATCGCTGTCACCCACTGGCTGCTCTCACTGTCCGGTCCAATGAGCGCCGGGTTCTGGACGTTACGGCGTATCCATTCGCCCACGGCCGCTGCTGCAGGCACCACTCTCGCATCCAGGGCATACAGCTCACCGAGAGATTTCCAGCGATGCAGATGCGGATCCACTGTCACCAGCCATGAAAAGGTGCGCGACAGCATCTCCGCAAAGTAGATTGAACTGATGGCCTCGCCTGGCTTGAAGCGGCAGTCCTGGCGCATGTAGGCGAGATACGGAGCGACCAGTCCCACGCGGGCCGCACCGAGGTCCGCCACCACTCGCCCGACAAACGTCAGCGGCAGAAACTTCGCATCAGGCTCGTGCAGGGAGCTGACAATGGCGACTTCACGCCCGGCAATATCGGTCTCGATCCGCACGTAGGATTCGCCATCTGGAAAGAGGCGGACTTCAAGCACTCCCACTTCCGATTGCAGCTGTTGCGCCAATGCCGTCGTGAATCCTTCGTTCCCCGGCATTGCAAACAATATGGGTCGGCTCATCAAGGGAACCTAGGGCTCTTTCCCTGCCTTCACTGCGTAGCCCGCCTCGCGCCAGGCCTTCATGCCGCCATCCAGCGCCACAGCCCGACGGAATCCCATCTGCCGCAGTGTCGCCGTCGCGAGCGTCGACACGCGCCCGAAGTCGCAGTAGACGAGGATCCGCTTCGTCGGATCGGTCAGCTCGTCGTTCACACGCAGCTCCAGCTGTCCTCGCGTCAGCCACTGCGCGCCCGTGATGTGGCCTGCTTCATAGGCATCCCGCTCGCGTACGTCGAGCACGATCAACTCATCCTTGCGGGATCCGAGACTCGCGTTGAGTTCGGCAAGCGACATGAAGGGTACGGTTGCCGCGGCCTCGGACAGCATCTGATCCACCGTCTTGCCGCCGCTCATGTTGGTACGCAGCGCCTCGGTGATATGCGTCGGCATCGTGAGATTGAGGTTATGCATCATTTCGATGAACTCACCCCGGTCGCGCTTCCTGAGGCGCGGGTTGTCCGCCAGTTCCTGACCGATGGTCGTATGAGTGCGCCCCTTGTACTCATGCGCCGGAAATACCTTCAGCGCAGGATCAAGCGTCAGGACCCTCTCGAACAGGCTGTCGTAGAGCGCGCCTGCGTCGCCGCTTGGCAGATCGGTTCGGCCGGTGCCGCCGATCAGCAGCGTGTCGCCGGTGAACACGCGGTCCTCGACGAGCAGACACATGGAATCCCGCGTATGGCCCGGAGTGTGGATGGCCTGGAGCCTGAGCTTGCCCACGACCAGCATTTCGCCGCCTTGCAGGCGCAGATCCACAAACGGCGCCGGGCTCAGGGTATGCATGACCACCGGCACCCCCAGCTGACGCGCGAGCTGCTGGGTGCCCGAGAAATGGTCCGCGTGGGTATGGGTGTCGATCAGATACCGGATGCGCAGACCGTCCTTTGCGGCCAGCGCAAGGTAGCGGTCGATCTGGCTGAGTTCCGGGTCGATCAACGCCGCGGCACAAGTCGCCTCGCAACCGATGAGGTACGACCGGCAGCCGCCAGTCGCTACAGTTTCGAATATCACGGTTCCCCCGTTTGTATATGGCGTGTCCCCGGATGCATGGATCATAGCCCGCTGCCGACCGGAAAGGCACTCTCGATCACAATGCCGGCAGAGCATTCCTGACTGCAGGTTGCGTTCATTCGAAGTGTCAGGGCAACGCTCTGCGTTCGCCCCTGCTCGTACAAGTACGTACAGAAATCTGTGGCCGCTGCAGTCAGCGCCGCTTATCATTGGAACGACTGGCACCAGTGGGAGCAAGAGTTGGCCGAACTGCTGCAAGCTTTCTTCGCGTCTGCGCTGTTGGTTCCGGCCACGCTCTTGCCGATCATCAATCCGCTCGGCGGCGCACCGATCTTCCTGATGCTGACGGGCGGTAACAAGCGTCTTGGTCGCGACATGGCGCGACGTGTCGCAATCAACTGTCTGTTTCTGCTTCTTGGCGCCGGGCTGATCGGCGGCTACGTCCTCGATTTCTTCGGTCTTTCCATTCCCATCGTCCGGGTCGCCGGTGGTCTCGTTGTCGCAGCGACAGGCTGGCGGCTGCTGAACGATGAGGGTGGCGACGACGTCCAGCAGTCGGTGGCGAACTCCGTGGAAGAAATGTCGATCGCGGAGATCGCGAAGCGCAGCTTTGTGCCGATGACTTTTCCGTTGACCGTGGGGCCTGGCACCATCGCAGCCGCGATCACGTTGGGGGCAAAGCGACCCGAGCAGGCGTCCGACCTGATTCCAAGCGTCGTCGGCGCACTGGTCGGTCTGGTGATCACGGCGGCGATCGTGTATCTCACCTATCGGTACTCGCCCGCGCTGCAAAAGCTCGGCGAGACCGGCACACTGGTGCTGATGCGACTGGCAGCCTTCATTCTGCTATGCATCGGCATCGACATCCTGTGGAGCGGGGTGTCGGAACTCCTCGAGCTTCGTTGATCCAGAACGCACGGGCATGTAAATGCGGATCGTCAACGCTCGCAGGCTAAGGGAGCTTCAACAGAAGTGCTGCCCGAATGTGATCGCGCCAGTGCCCGGAGACCCCCGCGTCGTTCGCGTAGTCGTTCCACCTTGACACAACATCGATGATTTCGCCGAGAATGCGCTCGGCGCGGCCGCGCTTCAGCCCGGCGACTTTTTCGCACGCACGGAAATCCTCAGTCGTGAAGCCCTCCTGCCTGCCGTTGATCGTCATCTGGTGACGCGCCGTCCATGCGCCGCCTGGATTGAAACTGAAGGTCACGTCATAAGCCGGTGCAAGGGACCATCGGCCGCTCTTGTCCATCAGGAACGCAATGTTCTTGACGTGGTCGTCCTGGTTGCGGGCTACGACATTGAATGCCATGCGCCGGAACTGTTGCTCGACGGCACTCATGGGCAACGACAGGCGGCGCATCACGTCAAAAGCCTGCTCGTACGAATGTGCTCCGGCGGCGTTGAAGTCGAAGTGTGCAAGTGCCGCGAGCGACTGCATGTGCACCTTGCCGCCATCGGCCGTCCGGTCGAAGCGACGGGTCATGAAGTGTCGACGACCCCCCTCTTCGAGCAGCCGGCATTCCGTCATTTCAAGGCCGGCGTCTCTTGCCATCAGTGAGTACGCATACTCGATCACGGTGTAGCCCGATGGGTCGTCGAACTCCTTGTCCTTGTTGCCGCGCACGCCGTCGAACTTGAGCAGCCAGTAGCCAAAACCTTCCGGCGCCTTCACCTGTCCGGATCTCACTTCGTTTGTTTCCGGGTTCCAGGCGATGATGGCTTTCGCCCGGGCACCCCCCGCGGACGTACCCACGCGCAGAATGTCGACAAGACCATCGTGCCGCTGCTCCTTCGAGAACGAGGCAGACAGCTCGGTCCGGTTCGCAAGTACCTGGGAGGCGAGATCCACGAGAGCATCCACTTGAAGGGCCGTCGAGCGTTGTGACGAAGGCCCGCTGGCCGGCGCGAACTCGAGCGCGCCCATGCCACGCGCACCGATGTAGCAAAGCCGCTCGATCGCATTGAGACTCGCCGGAGATCGTCCCTGGCTGGCAAGCCACGCGTCGATCACTGCGCTGCCAAACCGGTCCGGTAGTGAATCTGCGAGTAACCCGGGCAGACCGTGAAACGACACTCGCGGCAATGCCGGAAATGTGTAGATCCGGGAAGAGAGTGGCATCGCGAGCGGCGAGATCTCTATACCGCTCTTCGCGAAATCACGGTCGTACTCAAATGCCGCTACTTCTGCGTTGTCCTGGAGCGAGACTGCTCCGATGGTGCGCCCCCACAGCAGCACTTCTGCGACCATGGCCATGCGTTACTCCCCCCATTTCCATGACGTGGGCGGGGCGGCGGATGAAACGCTGGCAGAGACGGCTTTCCTCGAACGGGGGGCCCGCTTGCGTTGCTTGCCACGTCCCTTCAGCAACGCCATCGGGCTCGGCGACGACTCGGGGACCAGGAGGTCCAGACCATCGGCAAGCCCTAGCACTCGTAAGAGGCGAATCAGACTGACCAACTCGGCTCCATGGCCGGCTTCGATTCGCTCGAGGGTACGCTTTGATATCCCGGCCTGCTCCGCGAGCGCCACTTGGGTCAGGCCCGCTTCGATCCGCTGTCGGTTAAGACGCGCGCCTAATTCTTCCAGTACCGCAGAATCAGTCAGTGCCAATGTGATTTTCATAACTCGTCCTAATAGGCAAGTTATTGAGTGTTTGCTACTTATTTCGCCATATTCGGCGATATAAACTTAAATCGAATTGATATGCTATATCGCCATAAATGGCTAATTAAATAATAATATAGCACTTATTCGCCATTAATTACGAATAATATGATTGGCATTGTGCGGCGCAGGTGGTCATCGCTTTCCACTGCATTGATGATTTAGCAGTCGAATAGCAAACCCCATACATACGTTGGATTTCCTGCGAATATAGTACAGAATAATTAAATTATCTGTAAGGCAGTCATACGTCCGACCAACATCGGAACCACCCTACCAGGCGTCACGCCTTGGCCAGATAGTCGCTGAGTTGTTCCATTGTGCCGCCGTACCCCTGTTCGAGGCTCGGCCGCAGATCTTCGAAAAACTGACGCTCCTCTGCACTCTCGCCAAACGGATCCGCGCGCAACGCCACTGTCGTTGATCCGGCAAGCTCCGTGAACACCACCGAATTCTCGATCTCGAGGGGGCAGAACTCGCTGAAGGGAGCCCGGGCAATACCGCCCCGCTCATTCGCGAACGAATTCAGCCAGACGATACGTTCATGCGCGACGATCTCGCGATAGTTGAATCTTCCCCACGTCGTGGGCGCACCCGTGTATTTCATCGCGTAGTGACAGAAGCCACCCGCCCTGAACTCGAAACGCCGGATCTCGATGGAGCAGCCCTTGGGCCCCCACCAGTGTTGCAGCTGCTCTGACTCGGCCCATGCCTTCCACACCCGCGCACGCGGCGCCTTGAACACGCGTGTCATCTCAAACGCCGGGTACTCGGCCATCTTCGCGTTACTTGCGGACATGTCTCTTTCCTTTCCTTGCAGTTGACCTGGTCTGTTTCAGGAAGGCATCGAGCCGGACGAAACTTTCTTCCCACAGAGAGCGATACACCCCGATCCAGCTCGCGATTTCCTCAAGCGGCGCTGCTTCCAGACGACAGGGCCTCGTCTGCGCTTCGCGACCGCGGGAAATCAGTCCCGCCCGTTCCAGAACCTTCAGGTGCTTGGAGATGGAAGGCTGCGTCATGTCGAACGGTTCTGCGAGCTCATTGACGGTCGCCTCGCCGGACGCGAGTCGAGCAACGATGGCGCGGCGGGTAGGATCAGCGAGCGCTGCGAACGTGCGGTTCAATCTGTCCGGGGACATAAGGTTGCCGTTTGGTTATATAGCCTATTAGGAATATAAAGGGCACATGCGCGACCGTCAACAGATGCATGGCCAGGGCCGAAACTGCTACCGGATGCCGATACTTCAAACAGATCCCGTCCCGCTATCCTGGCCCCGACAATGGTAGTGTGCGGCTCGGCACCGTAGACACTCATGTTCCAGTTTGTCATGCAACGAACCTTCTCCCGCCGGGCATCCCTGATCCTCATTTTCGGACTGGCAGCCTCCTTTGCTGATGCTGCCGAGCAACCAGCGAAGTTCCGCGACGCGAGCGACGGGTGGTTTGACCTGAGCTCGTTTATCGATACGGCGTATGGGTTCGTGCCGATCATTTCGCCGATCACCGAGCCGGCCGTGGGCTACGGAGCCGTCGGCGCGCTGGTGTTCATCGACCGCAAGCCGCCGATCGAAGGTCAGGGTTTCGTGCGGCCCAACATCGCCGCGGCAGGCGGTCTGCTTACCGAGAACGGCACCGACGGCCTGTTCGCAGCTCACCTTGGAACATGGTTGGGGGGCAAGTTGAAGACGGAAGTGGCGGTGGCAGACGCCGATGTAAACCTCGAGTTCTTCGGCCTCGGCGGGAATCCGGGCACAAGCGAGTCGGGCCTCGACTACACCGTACAAGCACACGGCGGCGTGGCAGGTGGCAGCTATCGCATCGGCAACCATTCATTGTGGTTGGGTCTGCGCTACACACTGGCACAGACGCGGGTCACCTTTCGCGACTCGGGCTTCGAGCAGCCGGAGGTCTCACTGGACGATCGCAGTCTTCGCCTGGGCGGGCTGACGCCTGCGGTGACGCTCGACACGCGGGACAACTTCTTTACGCCCACCCGTGGCTGGTACCTCAACGTTTCGGCCCCCTTCTATCGCGAGTCAGTGGGCAGCGACCGGGATTTCGAAACGCTCGCACTGTCGGCGATGTACTTCCGGCCGCTGAGCGAGACGCTTTATTTCGGAGCGCGTGGCGGCGTCAAGGCCAGTTCCGACGGCACGCCGTTTTACATGCGACCGTACGTGGCGCTGCGTGGCGTGCAGGTACTGCGCTACCAGGGAGAGCAGGCCGCCGAGATCGAAGCGGAGCTGCGCTGGCAATTTCACCCGCGCTTCAGCCTCGTTGGTTTCGGTGGAGCAGGCATCGCGCGCAGTTCGCTTGGTGGCCGCGATCGCGATCAGTCGGTCGGAGCTGGCGGGATGGGCTTTCGCTACCTTGTCGCTCGCACTTATGGGCTGCACATGGGACTCGACGTGGCGCTCGGTCCCGACGACCCGGTGGTGTACGTCGTGTTCGGCACGCAGTGGCTGCGCCCCTGAGGCGCGCGAATTCATCAGGCACCGCAGCACGAATCGGGCAACCTTCATGCCGAGTCTCAAGTGTTCAAGCGTATGACTCGGTCCCGGCTTTGTCGGTCAGGAACAGCGCGGCGCCATTTGGTCTTTCTTATAGCGAGGACGCAAAAGAGAGGACGGGAGTGGGAGCGCAGACACGACGGATCGATTCCAGACTCCGACTTCTTGTGGCCGGGGTTGGGTGAGGCCGGTGCAGCTACGAGGACACTTAATGTGTCGTCGTCCGGCCGAACGCCATTCGGCTTGCCGAATGGCCGGACCGATGACCATCGGCGAACTGACGGTTCGATTCAAAGACCCCGGTGTCTTGTGGCCGGGGTTGGGTTCGCGCGGATGCCTTTTCGAGGACACTTAACGTGTCGTCGAACCGCGCGAACGCCGGTTCGCTTGCGAACCGGCCGGCGAGTAGCGAGCAACGACGAAGGTAGTTGTGGGCGACCGAACCAACCGTTGGTTCGAGCCGCCAACCCGGCCCGCACTTCCAATGACTCCACCCCAACTTCCGGGGTGGAGTCATTGGAAGTGGTGGCCGGGGTCGGAATCGAACCAACGACACGCGGATTTTCAGTCCGCTGCTCTACCAACTGAGCTACCCGGCCAACAGGAAATCAGTCACCAGGGAAGGCCCTGGACCGACAATCGAAGGACGCGCATTGTCTTGGGCGCACTCCCTGTCTGTCAAGGAAAGACCGACCCGGTTCAGGCGGGACCGGAGCCTTAAGGACTGCCAGGACTGATACCTGCCGCTGCCGCTCCTTCTTCAACCAAATCAACGGAATGCGTGATCTTCGCGGTGGCCGCCAGCATCGCGGTGGCGGAACAGTACTTGTCGGCCGAGAGCTTGATGGCCCGCTCCACCTTGTTCCGATCAAGGGCACGACCCGTCACGACGTAACGCATATGGATGCTGGTAAAGACCTTGGGATCGGTCGTAGCCCGTTCGCCCTCCAGTTCGACGACGCAATCCGTCACCTGCTCGCGGGCTTTGCGCAGGATCAGCAGCACGTCGATGGAGGCACAGCTGCCGAGACCGATCAGCAGCATTTCCATCGGCCGGAAGCCGAGGTTGCGTCCGCCGATGTCGGGCGCGCCATCGATCACGACTGCATGGCCCGAGCCGGACTCGGCCACGAACATCACGTCCTGAACCAGCTTGATCCTGGCTTTCATCGCCATGACTGCGATCCGTCCTGTTCATTGCCTGACAAGGCCGGCATGTTGCCGCGGAATCGGAAAAAACGCACCCGTCTCCTCGCCGGTATCAAGGTAGAACGAGGCAGCGTCTTACAGCCAGGTCACGCGAGCCTCGCCTATACTTTGTGTCCGATCGGTCGCGGCAACCCAATGAAAGTATTCCACTGCGACAGCTGCGAACAGCTGGTCTTTTTCGAGAATGTAACCTGCGTGCGCTGTGGCCATGTGCTCGCCTTCCTGCCCGAAAGCCTCGACGTGGCTGCCCTGGAGCGCGTCGATGATGATCTGTGGCGGTCGCTGAAGCCCGTCGCCCGCGACCTGTGGAAGTCTCCGTCACCCGGGTCCGCCGGTGACGAGTACCGTCTGTGCGCCAACTACCGGATCGCCGGCATCTGCAATTGGGCCATTCCCGCAGACGATCCGGATCCACTGTGTCGGTCCTGTCGCCTCACACGCGTCATTCCGGATATATCGCTGCCGGAGAACACGACCGCCTGGCGCAAACTCGAAGGCGCCAAGCGACGCCTGCTCTACAGCCTGCTGAGCCTGGGGCTGCCCGTCACGAGCCGCGTTGAAGACACGGAACGCGGGCTGGCATTCGAGTTTCTGAGCGCTGAGGCCGCTCCCGAGAGAGACCCGGTGCTCACGGGCCATGACTCCGGTGTCATCACGATCAACATCGCGGAGGCCGACGATGCCGAACGCGAGAAGCGGCGACTGCAGCTGCATGAACCTTACCGGACGCTGCTCGGCCATCTGCGGCACGAGGTCGGTCATTACTACTGGGATGTCCTGCTGCAGAACAGTAGCCGTCTCGACGCATTCCGGTCGCTGTTCGGTGACGAGCGCGAAGAGTATGCGGTCGCCCTCACACGCCACTATGAGCAGGGTCCCCGGCCGGACTGGCCTGAACACTTTATCAGCGCCTACGCGAGCACCCACCCCTGGGAAGACTGGGCGGAAACCTGGGCCCACTACCTGCACATGACCGATGCTCTCGAAACGGCCGCGGCGAGCGGCGTCACGATCGTATCGCCTGCCAATGCCCGGTCGTTCTCAGCAGCCGATCTCGTCACCAATGACATTCGCATGGTGCCGTTCGACACGCTCATCGAGCACTGGCTGCAGCTCACCTACGTGCTCAATAACCTGAACCGCAGTCTCGGGCTTCCGGACGGCTACCCATTCGTGCTCTCCCGGTCCGCCATGGAGAAGCTGCGCTTTGTCCACCGGACAGTGCGCTCGCTACAACAACAAAGCTGAAGGAAAAAAAACGCAACTCCTTGCGAAGTTGCGTCTGTCTGCAAGGACGGCTCAAATTCCGTATGGGCCGCCGGTGCCTACAATTCAGAGACTGCTTCCTTGCAGACCTCCTTTCCTTGGCCCTGTAGGGCTCACCCACTCAGTTCGAGGCTTTAACCTGGAGGTTGTTCTTTACCGAACTGACTCCCTCCACAGCCCGAGCCTCTTTCGAGGCCTCAGTGACCGCTGTCTGCGAGTCGACAAAGCCGTGCAGCTCGACGACACCCTGACGGGTTTCCACGTTGATCTGGCTCGCCTTCGTTACCGTGTTGGCCGAGAGCGCCGACTTGACGCGCACCGTTACCGCGGAATCGTCCACGACTGTACCTGCCGTTCGCTCAGGTACCCCGACGCTCAGGCTGTTCTTCACCTGGGTGACGCCTTGTACCTTCTGGGCGAGCATGCCGGCCTGGGTCTTCGAAGCCTGCGTATCGACGGCGCCAGCCAGCTGCACCACACCCTTGTTCACGGTGACATCGATCTGGTGGGCCTTCGTGACCGGATCTTCGATCAGTGCCGTCTTGACCTTTGTGCTGATGACGGTGTCGTCGATCACGGCGCCGGTCGAACGCTCAGTGCCCGAAGCCGCGCAAGCGCCGGTAACTACTGCCGCACATAAAAGCGCCGCTGCCGTCAGTTTCTTCAAATTCATGATGTTCATGGTCTCAAGTCCTCTTCTGCTTAAAAAAATGGATCATTCATGACGTACGCCGCTTGGGCAGCGGCGGATCTGTTACGGACGTGCTGCCGTCAGTGCGCTGTCGGCATTGGCCTTTGCCAGGGCCAGCGTTGCATCGGCCTTTTCCTTGCAGTCCGTCTGTGACTGGCCGCTGAGCGCTTCACACTTCTCTATTGCCACCTTGTGCGCGCCTTCGGCTTCGGTGATTGCTATTTCATGCGTCGCATCCGCTGCGGTCCTGCCCAGGTCTCTTGCATCAGAGCCGATGTCCGTGGCCGCTTCTTCGCGGGCGTCGGCAACCTCACCTGCGGCGTCCTGTCTTGCAGCGGCCACGTCCCTGCTTACCTCAGCCGGTAATTCCGCCTGCTTGCAGCCTGAAACTGCGGCCAGCGCAAATACCGCGGCGATAGACAACGCACTAACCAGCTTTCTGTGCTTCATGGAATCTTCCTCATCAGTTTGCCTGGGATCCTTCATGGGTGAAGGCGTGCCGTGCGCTGTACGTTGCAAGCCAGGTGCCACTGCAGACCACTCTCGTGCCAGCAGGGCGCGACGCGCCAGCAATGCTCTGTCCCAACCGTGTCCGTTCAGCGGGTTAAAAAAATCTGTCAGACGAACACCGACATCCGAAGTCGTCGAATCCGAATCGAGCACAGGAGTTCGCCGCTGCCAGACCCGAGCGGAACTAGTTACAAAGGAGGCGTGAATTGCACGCATCAAATGCAGGCATTACATCGAAGCCGGGCGCAGACAGACGAAGTCCGGCGTCCGGCGGAAGACATCCTGCAAACGGAGGGACTGAAGATGAGCATGACAGCAAGCGCAGCACAGGCAAGCCAGAGGACCAGCAGTCAGCACGAACGGATTTCGGGAGCGGTGCGGCGGAACGCCCTGTCGGGCCCCGATGGCATGGGCCCGATGCTCGGGCGCTCGCCTGCAATGAGAAACGTGTTCAGGCTGATTGAACGCGTGGGGCCCACGGAAGCGAGCGTGCTGATCGTCGGCGAAAGCGGCAGCGGCAAGGAGCTCGTCGCCGAGCTCATCCATGCGTCAAGCGGTCGGGCCGACGGCCCGTTCCTGGCCATCAACTGCGGTGCAATTCCGGCAAACCTGATCGAGGCCGAACTGTTCGGCCACGAGAAGGGCAGCTTCACGGGAGCAGTGCAGGCGCACGCTGGTGTATTCGAACGGGCAAGTGGCGGCACGCTGCTTCTCGACGAAATTACCGAGATGCCGATTGAAATGCAGACGCGCCTGTTGCGCGTGCTCGAATTGCGACGCTTTCGCCGCGTGGGCGGCAGTCGCGAACAGGACACCGATGTCCGCATCATTGCGGCGACGAACCGTTCGCCGATGGAAGCAGTGCAGGACGGTCGGTTGCGCGAGGACCTGCTCTACCGGCTTGCCGTCTTTCCGCTGGACGTCCCGGCGTTGCGGGATCGCGACGGCGACGTCGAGCTGCTTGCCGAGGGGTTCCTCGCGAAGCTCAATAGTGCAGCCGGCACGAGGAAACGCCTGTCCGCGCTATCGGTCGAAACGCTGGCCCGGCACACTTGGCCCGGCAACGTTCGCGAACTGAAGAACGCCATCGAAAGGGCATTCATTCTCGCCGACGACTGGCTGGAACTCGCGCCCCTGGTCAATGGCAGCGGCATTTCCGCACCCGCCGCCCGGCCCGGATTGGCCAACGCAACTGATGGCAGTCAGACCGAACTCATGATAAGCATCGGCACCAGCATCGCAGATGTCGAGCGCCAGCTGATCGAGGTTACGCTGCAGCACTGCGGCGGCAACAAGCGGCGTACTGCCGCGGTGCTGGGTTGCAGCCTCAAGACGCTGTATAACAAGCTCAACGCTTACAGTGCGGGTACCAATGGTGCAAGTCCCCAAACCGGGGAGCGGGTCGTATAGCAGGCTCAACACTTACAGTGCAGGCACTTGCACGCAGTACGAGCGCTTGCAGCCGAATACGCTGAATACGAATGATGGCGAGTGGGAGGTCACCAATGTCCAGAATCCTGATTGCAGACGATCACGCAGTGGTGCGCGCGGGAATCAAACAGTTTCTGGAGGAGGACTCCAGCATCAAGGCGATCGGCGAAGCGACTACCGGCAGCGAAACGCTGGACCAGCTGCGGGCTTCGAAATGGGATCTCGTCGTACTTGATATCAACATGCCGGACCGCAGTGGCCTCGACGTCTTGAGACATATCCAGTCGAGCCATCCGGAAGTAAAGGTGCTGATCATGAGCGGCTTTCCGGAGCGCCAGTACGCAGTCAACGTACTGAGGGCCGGCGCCAGCGGTTATCTCCCCAAGGACAGCCCTCCGGAAGACATCCTGAAGGCAGTCCACGCGGTGCTGGCGGGACGTCGCTATGTGAGCGCCAACCTCGCCGAGATCCTCGTCTCGGATCTCGACAACGATGCCGACAAGCCGTTGCATGCCCGCCTGTCCGAACGCGAGTTCCAGATTTTCTGCAAGCTGGCCGCAGGTGCTGCCGTGTCGGGCATCGCCGCAGAGCTGTGCCTGAGCGTCAAGACGGTCAGCACCTACCGCTCGCGAATCCTGGAGAAAATGAGCTTCAAGTCCAATGCCGACCTGACGTCCTATGCGCTGCGCAACGGGCTGATCCAGTAACCATGCCATCAGCGCGAAACACGGCGGTCGGAAATTTCACGGGTTTTGTGTAGGACGAATCCTACTCTGCAGTCCGTGAACTCCGTCCAGACAGTCATGCCTCAGGGCAGTAAAGTTGGAGGCGCATGAATGCCCTGGCCCACTCAATGATGAAAGATGCAACGCTCAAGGTGCTGCTGGTCGAGGACTCAAGGGTTCTCGCCGATCGCCTGATGGAGCTCATCGACCAGACTGCGGCGGTTGATCTCGTCGGCCATGTCGACAACGAACGCGACGCGATCGCGCTGCTCCACCGCAAGCACGTGGATGTCGTCATCCTGGACCTGCAGTTGCGGCAGGGAACAGGCTTCGGCGTGCTCAAGTCGCTGGCGACTGATACGAAGAAGCCCTGCGTGATCGTGCTGACCAACTATGATCTGCCGGAGTATCGGCGCGAAGCGACGCACCTGGGCGCCGACCATTTCCTCGACAAGTCCCGCGAATATCATCGCGTACCGGAGATCCTGGAAGCGCTCGCCGAAGCGGACGCCTGACCCATCGCGGGAGCGTCGCCAGGCTCAAGGCCTGGACCATTGTGGCGGTAAAGTGTGGGACAAGTCTTACGTCCACCACACGCATCAGCTGGCACCGGTCAGTTTCCTCAACGCGCATAGTCTCTCCCGCAGCTGTGGCCTTCTTGCCTGCAGCGATCACCATGCAATCGAAAGGGAGCAACACATGAAAATCACTACTGCAGCCTGGGCAACACTCACGGCAGCGCTGATCCTCGGACTCGCCGCCTGTGACAACAAGGGACCAGTCGAACAGGCAGCGGAAGAAATCGACGAAGCGGTCGACACCGTAAAGAACGGCGGCGAATCCACTGCAAGCAAAGTCGACGATGCCGTCGACGATGTACGCGAAGGTGTCAATGATGCCGTCGATGAGGTCAAGGGCAAGTAAATTCGGGAATCTCGCCGGACGGCGCGCATGCAGCGGTCATTGCGAGATGCAAGGTGGGCAGTCCTGCTGGTGGCAGCAGGCTGCCTCGCCTGCGCGGGCCCGGAAGTCCGTGATTCCGCACCGTCTTCGCCAGCCGATACCGCGGTTATCTCACCTAAAGGTGCCCTGACCGAAAAGGCAGGCGACGCAGCACTGGCGAAGGCCGCCAACACGACTCCGCAAAATGCGGACGTGAACGACTTGCTCGATGCGGTGCGCGAGGCAGTGAGAGCACCGTTTCTGACGGGCAATTCCGTTCATGCGCTGATCGACGGTCCGCAGGCCCTTGACGCCATCGGCACCGCGATCGCGCAGGCGAAGCATCACATACACCTCGAAACCTACATCTTCGCCGACGATGTCGTCGGTCAGAAGATCGCGCTGCAGCTGAAGGAAAAGCGGGCCGAAGGCGTGGAGGTCCGGGTGCTGTATGACGCGGTTGGCAGCGTTTCCACCCCGGAGAGCTTCTTCGCAGACCTTCGCGAGAGCGGTGTCGAGGTGCTCGCCTTTCGGCCGCTCAATCCCGAGAACGCGGTGCTGTTCCTGAGAATGAACAATCGGGACCATCGCAAGATCATAGTCGTGGATGGACGGGTAGGCTTCACCGGAGGCATCAACATCAGCTCCGCCTATTCGTTGGCTTCTACTTCGCGCCCGGGCCCGGATGCCGGACTGAACGAAGGTTGGCGTGACACCCACGTGCGCATCGAAGGCCCGGCGGCGCAACAGCTCCAGGCACTGTTTCTGTCGACGTGGGTGCGCGCGGGCGGACAACTGGATGCGACCTCGCTGCAATACTTTCCTGTCCCCACCGTAGCGGGAGCCGAGCCCGTCGCCATCGTGGCGAGCGATGGCGACGACTCCACCGAGGCTGCCGTCTATGCGACCTATCTTGCTGTCGTCAAACTCGCGACCAGGCGCATCTGGCTGACTCAGGCCTATTTCTCGCCCAATCCGGAGTTTCGCCAGGCATTGATCGATGCGGTGAAGCGGGGTGTCGACGTGCGGGTCGTCGTGCCTGGATTCACGGATTCGGGTCTGATCTTCAATGCGGCGCGGTCGAATTACGACCAGCTGCTGCAGGGTGGGGTACGACTGTTCGAGCAACGCGATGCGCTGGTACACGCCAAGACGGCAGTGGTAGACGGCGTGGTCTCGACGGTGGGCTCGGCCAATCTCGACATGCGCAGCTTCATTCACAACAACGAAGCCAATGCCATCATCATCAGCCGGAACTTTGGCGAGGTACTCGAAGGCACGTTCGAGAAAGATATCAAGGCATCGCGCGAATTGACGCTCGCAGACTGGCGGAATCGCGGCATTCTGTCCCGCATCAAGGAAGCTTTCAGCAGTCTGTTTACTTACTGGCTCTGATCACAGGCGGATGTAACTACTGCCCGGTCACTGCAACGGCTACATGCATTTTCTGCCTGACCGTTACTTCCCTGATGCTTCTCCATACGCTCCGATCAACAGCTTGCCCACTTCGATTGAGTGGCATGGATCATGCATTTTCCAGATCTGCATCATCAATGAAGATCATGCAGCAACTCTCAATCACGAGGACGATACGATGAACAAAGATACCGTTCAGGGCAAAGCCCACGAATTGAAAGGCAAGCTGAAACAGAAATGGGGTCAGCTGACAGACGACGAGATCACCGAGATCGAGGGCAACGCCGAAATCCTTGCCGGCAAGCTCCAGGTCCGCTATGGCGTTACGAAGGATGAAGCCGAGAAACAGGCCAGGGAGTTCCGCAAGGAAAACCGCTGGAACTGAGGCAGCACGACAGGCCCGTGGTTCATCGCCACGGGCCTGTTCAAACCGATGCCGCGATGTCCGCGTTCAGGTCAGGCTTGCCTGGCGACGGGCTCGATACTGACCAGGTTGGCGTCAGCCTCAAGCACACGGTCCAGCGGCAGGCGTGCAGTCAGGACAGTTCCCGACGGTTGTGCAGACTTGATTGACCACGTACCGCCGAGGGCTGCAACGCGATGTCTCATGGAAGCGAGGCCATGCGATCCGGACCGGCTTCTGCCGCCGCTTCCAGGCATGCCGATGCCATCGTCTGTCACGCTGATGACGAACTCCCGGGCGGCGGCATCGATGGTGACCGAGAGATCCACCGCAGTGGCCTTGGCATGCTTCAGGATGTTCGTGAAGGCCTCCTGGGCCATACGGAATACGGCGATCGCCGCAGCATCGTTCAGGCGCAACTCCGACTCCGGATAGTGCTCGGTGCACTTCAGTCCCGCCCTGCCGCACGACTCCTGGAACTGCCAGCGCAGCGCCGCATACAGGCCCATATTGTCGAGCAGCGTGGGTCGCAACTGCTCGACCACGCGCCGCTTCAGGTTGACACCGGCATCCAGACTGTCCTGGATTCGCTGCCACCGCAGCTTGAGCGCGGGATCGTCCGTAGGTAACCGCCGCTGCAGCCAGGACAGGTCCATACGCGTGGAGACCAGCAGGCTGCCGAGTTCGTCGTGCAGCTCCCGCGCGAGCGCTGCCCGCTCCTGCTCGGCAACCGTCTGCAAGTGGGTGGACAGCGCGGCCAGCTCCTGCGTGCGCTCGAGGACCTGCTGCTCAAGGGATTGCCGCTGATCTTCGAGCGTGCTGGCGAGCTGCTGGCGGCGGCGCAGATCGGATGAGATCAGCACGCCGACGCTGACGACCAGCAGGACATTGAGCAGCGCGCCAAGCGCCAGCAACCAGCGCCCCTGGACGAGGTCCGTGCTGGCGCGCCTTTGTGCCTGATCAAACGTCTGCCGCTCTTCGGCGGAGATGGTGCCAACAGCTTCACGCAACTGATCCATCGTCCGCTTCCCGACGTTTGCCCTGATCAGAAGGGCTGCTGCCTCGGCACTCTGGCCGCGTCGCTCCACGACCTGATCGAACAGACCGAGACAGGTGTCGCTCAGTATCCTCAACGATGCGATGTCGCGGCGAACGGCCGGCAAATCGGCATAGGCTTCTGTCAGATCATCAAGTGCTGAAGCTACCGCAGGCGGAGCGCTTTTCAGTGGTTCGAGATAGGCGGTGTCACCGGTGATCACATAGCCGCGCGAAGCAGTCTCGGCATCGACCATGTAACGCAGAAACTCGGACAGGCGGCGGGCACGGTACTCGGCGGCGCGAAGCTGCTCATTCGACTCCGCGAGTCGCGCCTGCCCTGCGGCGGCCACGAGAAACAGCGATACGACGAAGACGATGGAAAACAGCGTTGGCCACAGCACGCCCTTCCTGTCGACCAGCTCGCTGAACGGGGAAGTTGCCATCGGCCGAGTGTCCACTGTCCGCCAATGGCACGCAAGCATTCCAGCCTGTGGGCGCAGTCCTACAGACCGCGGCGAGTCACGCCGACTGCCACCACCACGCAGGGAGCGGACACTTCAACTCAAGGCTGGCTGACCAGCCGCAACCGCCAACACAGGACTTCAGACAAGTCCGTCGGGAGGACCCATGCTTCACTATGCTGTCGTCTTTTTCATCATCGCACTCATCGCCGCCCTCTTCGGCTTTACCGGGATTGCCGCCGGCGCTGTCGGTATCGCGAAAATCCTGTTTGTCGTGTTTCTGATCGGCGCCATCATCGCGTTCATCATGAGTGTCGCGCGGAAAGCCTGAAGTCATCGCGAGGAGCATTGCAATGAGTCCACCAGACAAGAGCACTTTTCTTTCGGATATCACCACGCTGCGGAAGCGCGCACGGCAGCACATCAGCGATGGCGCCGTGACCCCGGGCTATGGCGCAGACCGCGAGACGGTGCTCAAGCTGCTGAATGAGGCGCTGGCGACCGAGATTGTCTGCACGCTGCGCTACCGCCGGCATTACTTCATGGCAGAAGGCATTCTGGCGGAAAGCATCAAGCAGGAGTTCATGACGCATGCGCAGGAGGAACAGGGTCATGCAGACCAGATTGCGGAACGGATCGTCCAGCTCGGTGGCGAACCGAATTTCGATCCGAGCACGCTGACTGCACGCAGTCATGCCGAGTACGTCGAAGGCGGGTCGCTCGAGGAAATGGTGACGGAAGACCTGGTCGCCGAGCGCGTTGCGATCGAGTCGTACCGGGAGATGATCGCGTACATGGAAACGCGCGACTCGACGACCCGACGCATGCTCGAGGGCATCCTGGCCAAGGAAGAGGAGCACGCGGAGGAACTTGCGAGCATGCGGGAGGATATCCACCACCTGCTCGGCAAACCGGATGCCAGGAGCAACCACGCAGCCAGCAAGACACGAGCGTCCGCTTAGAGCAGACGCAATACGCAATGTCAGGTGGAGGTCACATGAAAACGGATCAGTCGATGAAGACAAGGTCACCGGCAGCCACCACCAGCAAGGTGGTGGACGAAGTCATCAAGAATCCCACCGACCGCTTTACTTCCCCGAGCGAGGTACTCGGCGATACCTCCCTGACCAGGACCCAGAAGGAAGCGATCCTCACATCCTGGGTCAAGGATGCCGAGCTGCTGGCGGAAGCCGAGATCGGAGAACATGGGAGGTGGCGAGAAAAGCCGTCTGCGTGAGTCCAAACTCGCGCTCGCCGCCTTGACCGACGCATCGCCTCCCGGGAAGCCTGAGGCTTAACCGCCTGTTGAGCCCGCGGGCGGCACGAATTCCTTAGGCTTGTCGGCGCCGCCGCCGAAAAAAAACTTTTCCATTTCGGCGACGAGAAACTTGCGCGCCTTGGGATCGATGGGCGTCAGTCGGTACTCATTCAACAGCATGGTCTGGTGAGCCACCCATTGCTGCCAGCCCGCCTTCGACACGTTGGCATAAATGCGCTGGCCGAGTTCGCCGGGATACGGCAGATAGTCGAGCCCTTCCGACTCGGTCTTGAGAACGACGCAATTGACCATGCGGACCATGAAACTTCCTGGTGACTCGTGATGCGTGATCCGTGATCGCGTGATCCGTGATCCGCAAGAATACGCGGAGAGACCGCCCCTCGAAGCTAACTCTCGTCTGGACGCGAAGCCGCCACCGCCTTGATCAGCTCCGCTACGGGTGCAGCGAGACCCACTTGGGCCGGGTCGTTTGGATCGTACCAGCAATAGCGATCGTCATCGGCCACATGCCGGCCTGCGCTGACCGGGCTGAGGACCAGCGGATGCAACGCCAGATCGAAATGCGTAAACGCATGATGCAGGGGCGGCCATTGCTCCCTTCGGCTCGAGGCTGTTTCGAGCGCTTGCGCCACCCACAGTTCGGCGGCAGGGGCTGCATCAAACTGCGGAAAACTCCACAGCCCACCCCATATGCCGCTCGGCGGCCGACGTTCGAGCAACACGGCACCGCCGGATTCGACGGCGATCACGACATGAGCCGCCCGTTGCTTGCGGGTCTTCCTGGGTCGTGGACTCGGCAGCTGCCCCTGCGTCCCCTGCACCCGGGCGACACACTCACTCGCGACGGGACACACCGCGCACAGCGGCCGCGACCGGACGCACACTGTCGCACCGAGATCCATGATTGCCTGAGTGTAGGCAGCGGAACGTTCGGCAGGTGTCAGGCGCTCGGCGAGCTCCCACAGCTTGAGTTCAATCTGCCTCGTGCCAGGAAAGCCCTCGATACCGGCCCATCGAGTCAAGACACGCTTGACGTTGCCGTCGAGGATCGCGTGCCGCTGCCCGAGCGCCAGAGACAGAATTGCGCCGGCGGTTGACCGACCGATCCCTGGCAGCGACTCCACTTCTGCAACCCCTTGAGGAAACACACCGTCGTACCGGGCAGCAATCTCGACGGCGGCTTTGTGCAGGTTGCGTGCGCGCGCGTAGTAGCCGAGACCGGACCACAGGTGCAGCACCGCATCGAGCGGTGCAGCGGCGAGGGTAGCGATGTCCGGAAAGCGCTCCATGAAACGCGCGTAGTAAGCGATGACCGTTGCGACCTGCGTCTGTTGCAGCATGATCTCGGAGACCCACACGCGGATACGGCGCGGGGCTGCGCTGCCATGGCAGGTCCTTGCGCCCGTGCACATCGAACCAGGCAAGCAGCGATGCAGCGAAAGCTGCGTCGGCGGCTGGAGCCAGAGCCGGACTGTCCGCCTTCCGCATGTCCGCTCTGCACTATCCCCTGTCCCCTGTCCCCTGTCCCCTTCTTCATCGCCCCAGCATCCGCTTCAACCGGTCCTGCAGCTTTTCTATCGCCTTGTCTTTCTCCTGCTCCAGACGCTGGTTCACCTCATCCTTGAGATACCCCTCGACGTCCGGCAACACTTTCGGGGAGTCGAGCGACCCCGTAATGCGCACCGGAATACGCGCATTGACCAGTTCCTTGAGGCCCGCCGTGTCGGCCCCCTCGGCAGGAATCTTCAGGACAGTTGCCTCGACGCGCGAGTCGATTTCGCTCCTGGGCAGATCGACCGTCGCTTTGCCTGCGACACGCAGGTACTGCATTGCCATCGTCAGATCGTTGCTGGTCAGGACGCCATCCTTGACGGTGCCGCTGCCCTTGAGCGCAGTGAACTCCGTGCGTTCGGGTCCCGTGCGGGACGGGACTCCCTGACCCTTGAGCACTGCGCGCGCCCGACGAATCTCGTACCACAAGTCCGTCCCTTCGAACGCACCGTCGTTCACTGCGAAATCGAGCGTGCCATTCATGGACTTGAGCAGCGCCGCTGAATCGCGACCGTTCGCGTTGAGCTGCGACGTGAAATTGCCCTTGCCGGACAGCCGGCTGGTCTCGAACAGATCCTTGAACAGGGGAGCAAAATCGACATTGGTCAGGCGCTGGTCAAGCGTGACACGAGCGACATCACTGGCAGCCGCAATCCCCACATCGCCGCGATACTGGCCGCCGTAGACGGTTGCCTCTGCCGGATTGAAACGCAGATTGCCGTCGCGCGCTGTCACTCCGAGCCGTACCTTGCTGAACCTGATCCCCGCGAGTCTGGCTTCGCCCAGATTGAGCGTGCCGCGGACATTCAGCTGTCGGATCATCTTCACCGGGATCTCAACCGGTGGCGCTGTGGACTCCTTGCCGGCTGCTGCCTTGGGCGATTCAGGTGCCAGATAGCGGTCTGCATCGATCCGGTCGACGTCGAGTGCAAAACGGACCGCGAGAGCATCGAAATCTGCAACGCCCAACGTGCCCCTGGCAGTCGTGTCATCCAGCTTGAGGTCAAGGTTCTCGAAGTCCGCCGACGTTGTGGTCAACGCAACGTCGGCCTTGAATTCCAGGCTCTTGATCGCTTCCGGGTCGCGGGTCACCGGGAGCTTGATGCCGAGCTTCGGTAACCATGCACGTAACTGCACGGGTGCAAGAGCCAGCTGGCCAGTCAGTCGCGGCGCATCGAGAATTTCCTTGCCGCTCATCTGACCCGTGACTTTCGCACCCGCCGCGTCGAGATCGAGACCCGCGAGGCTCAGCGTCTGCGCCGCAAGATCCGCTTGCAGACTGGCGACGCGCAACTTCACTGGCACGCCGGTTTCAGGCAGCCCCTCTCCCCGCCAGGAAGTTTCCATCTCGAGCGCTTCGACGACATGCTGCTCGTGCCCGACGTCGAGGGTCGCCTTGCTCGCCCCCAGATTCAATGGCAGGCCGCCGGCAGGAAAATCGCTTCCCAGCAATGTGGCCTTGATCACGGGCTTGTCGATGACATGCACGTTGCGCTCAAGATCGGCAGTGACCCGCGCAGTCATCTCGGTTTGAACCGACGGTCCACCAGTCTGCTCGACGAGGAACGCAGTATTCAGATCGAACGCTTTGCCGCTCGCGAGCGCGCCGGTAGTCAGGGTGAGCTCTGACAACGCAATGCGACTCTTGTCGCGACGGTCCTCGAGGGAGATGGCGGCATTCCTGATATCAAGGCCCGCAAGCGTGGTCGTAGACAGCGAGTTGGCCCCGTCTGGCGGGGTGGGTGCGGTCGAAGGCTCGGCGGCGGTCAGGTCCGCCCAGTTGTTGCGCCCCTGCGCATCGGTTACGAGCCGGACGGCCATGCCATCGATACGGACGGTGCCGATCTCGACCTTGCCACGCAGCAAAGGCCACAGGCGTATGCCGAGACTCGCGTGGTCCACTGCGACGAACGGTTCGTCGCCAAAACCGGGTGCATCACCGAGCCGGGCCGGCCCGAATTCAATGGCCAGCCACGGGAACACTGCAAGATGGAGGTCACCTTCAAGGGTCAGCGGCCGTCCTGTCTGCTGTTCGGCCAGCCGTTCGATATCATCCTTGTAGTCATTCGGATCGACGAATAACGTGACAAGGATGGCAGCGATGACGAACAATCCGACCAGCGCGCCGACAGCCACGCCCACCCACTTCCAAATTCGCATGAACCTGAACTCCTTGGGAACTCTCTAAGCGCCGCCTGGTGTGTAGCCAGCAGACGGGATTCTACGGATGAATGACTTGAGCGGAAACAAGCCCCAGCAGCGGAGCCTGTTGCCCTGGCTGATCGGACTCTCGCTGACGCTGTTCCTGGTCGATGTGCGCGCACCTCCCGCGTATGCCGTCGGCCTCCTGTATGTCGTCGTGGTCGTGCTGAGCCTGCGGTCAGCCAGAATCGCACATACCTACATTGCCGCTGGCCTTGGATCGTCGCTCATCATCGCACAGGCGCTGCCCCGACTGACCGGGGACGACATGTGGATCGTCATCGGCAACAGCACCATGTCCATCTTTGCGGTGTGGACCGCCGCGCTCCTGGGCATCCTGCAGCTGCGCAAGGCACGCATCGAGGCCAACCTCGTGACTGAGACAGAACAGGCACACAGGGAAAGCGAAGCATTACGCGCGGCGCTCGACCATGCAACGCGAACGGAAGCGGAATTGCACCGCAGCCAGATGCTGCGCCAGATCGTCGGGCGCATTGCCAAGATCGGTGGCTGGGAACTCGATACGCTCACAGGCAAGCGCGTGTGGTCCGACGATGTACGACGGATTTTCGAACTGCCGCCAGGCGATACCGCCGACGTCGACGCGGTGCTTGCCATGCACGACGCCGAATCAAGACAGTTGCTGGTCCAGGCGATCGCCAGTGCACGCGACCATGGCCAGCCCTGGGATCTGACCTTGCCGGTGACGACGCCCTCCGGAAGAAAGATCTGGGTACGTTCAATCGGCGAACCCGAATTCGCCGCCGGCAAGGTGATCAGGATCAGCGGCGCAGTGCAGGAAGTCACGGACGTCAGGGCCAGTGAGGAGAGCCGGACGGAACTGCTCGAACGCCTTGCGCTGGCGACGAGCACCGCAGGCATCGGGATCTTCGACTGGAATCCGCAGACTCGCGTCCGCACCTGGGACAAGCGCAATTTTCAGCTTTGGGGCCTGCTCCCGGGCAAAACCCTGAACGATGAAACCGTTGATGCCATCATCCATCCGGACGACGTGGCTCGAGTGCGCGGCGGGCTGGAACTGGCACTCAAGGACGGCAGCCGCCAGTACTCGGACACCTTCCGCATCCGCCACAGTGCCGGCGTGGAGCGCGTACTGGAGCGCCAGGCGGTAATCTTCCGTGACAGCCAGGGCAATGCATTGCGCGTGCTCGGCATGACGCGCGACATCACCGAAAGTCACCGTGCCGCCGAGGAACTGCGGGCAGCCAAGAATGCAGCGGAGGCAGCGACGCGAACCAAAAGCGCATTCCTGGCGAATGTCAGCCATGAGATCCGCACGCCCATGAACGGCGTCATCGGCATGACCGGGCTGCTGCTCGAAACGAACCTTGAGCCGACCCAGCGCGACTATGCGGAAACGATCCGCAGCAGTGCCGATGCGTTGCTCACCGTGATCAACGATCTGCTCGACTTCTCCAAGATCGAAGCCGGCCGCCTCGACATCGAGTCGATCGAAATGGAGCTGCGCGGCAATGTGGAGGACGTCGGCGCCATGATGGCGTTCCAGGCGGCTGCCAAAGACCTCGAGTTGATCGTCAACGTCCGGCCGGAAGTGCCCGACCGGGTTCTGGGCGACGCACAGCGCATCCGGCAATGCCTGATCAATCTCGTCGGCAATGCCATCAAGTTCACGCAGAAAGGCGAAGTCGCCATCGATGTGTATTTGCTGGGCCGGCAGGACGGCCGCGCGCTGGTCCACTTCGAGGTGCGGGATTCCGGCATCGGCATCGATCCCGACACGCTCGCCATCCTTTTCCAGCCGTTCACGCAGGCCGACGCGTCCACGACCCGGCATTTCGGGGGCACCGGGCTTGGGCTGTCGATCGTTGCGCGGCTCGTGGAAATGATGGGCGGCAAGGTCGGGGCCGGGAGCGAACCCGGCAAGGGCTCGCTTTTCTGGTTCACGCTGCCGCTCGAAGCGGTGGACACGGACGACGCGGAGCCGGTGGCAAGGCGGACTGAAAAAGGCCAGAGGGTTCTCGTTGTCGATGACAACCTGACCAATCGCCGCGTGCTGTCCGAGCAGGTAGCGCATGCCGGCTATGACGTCGACGTTGCCGCAAGCGCTGCCGAAGGATTGACGATGCTGCGCCGGGCAATCGGACACAATCGCCGATTCGACGTCGTCCTCGCGGACTATCAGATGCCCGACATGGACGGCGCCGCGTTGGCGGCAGCCATCAATGGGGATTCACAGCTGTCTGAAACCCGGCTCGTAATGCTGACGTCTGTTGACCGGCATGGTGACATCAACCGCTTCGCGCGCATGGGCTTCGCGGCCTATCTGACCAAACCCGTCCGGGCTTCCGAGCTGTTCGACTGCCTGGAACAGGTACTGGCCCGCGAGGCCAGGGAATGGCACATGCACACCCAGCGCATGGTCACCCGCACGACGCTGGCGGAAAGCACCAAGGCAGCACGCTATGCCGGTCGGGTGTTGCTGGTGGAGGACAACTTCGTCAACCAGAAAGTCGCCGAGCGATTCCTTGAGCGTCTGGGGTGTCGCGTCACGACCGTCGGCGATGGCGCGCTCGCAGTCGAAGCCTGCAGTGCAACTCCTTTTGACCTTGTATTCATGGACATGCAGATGCCGATCATGGACGGCCTGACGGCCACCAGGCGTATCCGCGCACTCGGAGGCCGGAATGCGCGCGTGCCCATCGTCGCGCTGACGGCCAATGCCATGCCCGGGCAGCTCGAACTGTGTCTCGACGCAGGGATGAATGCCTACCTGACCAAGCCGCTCGAAATCGGCCGCCTGCGCGAGACGCTGGATCGCTTCGGCCTCGCTCGACAGCCTTCTGCATCCTCCACCGGCGTTCAATCTGTGTCGCGGACCGGCGAACCGGTAGAGCTGGCTCGCCTGTTCGAACTGACAGCGGGAGACCAGGCATTTGCGCTTGACCTCGTTGCAACGTTTGCGAAAAGCGGTGCGAAGGCGATCGAGGAGATGCGGACAGCGTTGTCCGGCCAGGATCTGCTACGTCTGCAACGAGCGGCCCATCAGTTGAAGGGCGCCAGCGCGAATATTCATGCGGGCCAGCTCAAGGAGCTGGCTGCTGCTCTTGAGAATCGCAGTAGCACTGCCTCGAATACGGAACTGAACGAACTGCTGGACAAGCTGGCGAGCGAGTTCGAGCGGGTGTGCACATTCCTTGACGCCCTCACCCCAGCGACAGCACCGTGACCCGATTGCGCCCGGCCGCTTTGCTGGCGTAGAGGCACTCATCGCAACGAGCGATCAGAGTATCCATGCTGGCCGTTGCGCTGACCGCCGCCTCCCAGCCGACCACGCCAAAGCTTGCGGTCACCGGTACCGTCACGGTTCCTGCTCCGAGCGCTGCCGTTTCGATTCTGGCGCGCAACGCGTTCGCCACCACCTGGGCGCTGCTCAGCGTGGTTTCTGGCAGCACGATGATGAATTCTTCGCCGCCGTAGCGCGCCACCCAGTCCGTCTTGCGGATACCCTCCATGATCACGCGGACGGTCGCCCGGAGGACTTCGTCGCCTGCCATGTGCCCGTGGGTATCGTTGACCCGCTTGAAATGATCCAGGTCGCACATGACCAGTGACAGCGGTCGCCCGTATCGTGCCGCCCGCTCGATCTCCCGCGGCAGCAGATCCATCAGGTATCGGCGATTGCACGCGCCCGTCAGCGCATCCATGACTGACAGCCGGCGATTTTCTTCATTCGCGGCGCGCAGGGACTGTTCAAGCTTGACGATGCGCTGGCCGGTGGCGAGCCGGGCCTTGAGTTCGATGTCTTCGACGGGTTTGACGAGATAGTCGTCCGCGCCCGCGTCGAGTCCGGCAACCACATGGAGGAGGCCGTCCCTGCCGGTCAGCAGCAACGTATAGACGTAGTTCGGCAACTGCGCTGCACGCAACGCCCTGCACAACTCCACGCCGTCCATGACCGGCATGTCCCAATCGGTCAGCAGCAGGGAATACCCGCGTTCGAGCAGTTTGTCGAGTGCTTCGCGGCCATCGTTGGCGGTGTCGACGAGGTAGCCCGCCTGCCGCAGCTTGCGAGCGAGGATGAGCTGCTGCGTTGGTTCGTCTTCCACCAACAGCAGGCGCAGTGGCGCCGGTTCATTCGCGGAACTGTCAACGTCAGACAAGCAGGTCCCCAGGTTGCTGCCGGTCGGCAGAAGTCGGCCAGCCGGCGCAGTATCACTGTGGCCGCTTGCAACCGCAATCGTCAGGCTGGCCCGGGTCAGCAGCCGGGGCGGGAGTTTGACTCAGCGCGGTGTCGGTTCCCGGCCCGCGTACCAGTTGACCGCGTACTGCATCAGCTGCGCCGAGTTGGTCAGAGACAGCTTGCGTTTGATGCGCTGCCGGTGCGATTCGACCGTCTTGATGCTGAGATTCAGCGTCTCGGCAGTCTGGCGCGTCGACAACCCCTTGCCGATCATGTGCAGCACCTGCAGTTCCCGGTTGGTCAGGCTGTCGACCGGATTCGCCGAAACATAAGCCGTGCCCGCCGCAAACTTCTCGATCATGTTGTTGCCGACGGCTTCGCTGACGTAGATACCGCCATCGAGCACGCGGCGCAGGGCGACGATGAACTGGTCGCTGGCGGCATGCTTCATGATGTAGCCACTGGCTCCCGCCGACAGCATGCGCTCGGCATACACGGCTTCATCGTGCATCGACAGCACCAGCACTGGCAGCGCCGGATAATGGGCACGAATGTCCTTCAGCAGTTCGAGGCCGTCGCCCTGCTTCAGGGAGATATCGACGATGACGATATCGGGACGCAGCTCACGAACGAGCGCCTTGGCATCGCGAACAGCTTCAGCCTCGCCGCAGACCTCGAGATCGGGCTCCGCCTCGATGAGGCGCCTGAGACCCTGGCGGACGATCGGATGATCGTCGACGATGAGAACTCGCCGCGTGCGCTGTGCTGCGCCCGCGGACTTGTGCCCGAAACCTGGTAGTGAAGTGCCCGCGTTCATCTTCTTCCGCCCCCTTCACAGGATTTTGCGGCAATCCAATGCCTGACGGGAGGTGTCAGCGCCCGATTCAGGCTATACCTTATTCACCCCGTCAAGTCCCTGGGGTCGCTGGTCACTTTTCTCGGCGACCCATTGTGTCGCGTAGCGAATGAGCTCGCTGGTCGAACGCAGATTGAGCTTCTCGCGCACGTGACGGCGATGGGCATCGACGGTCTTCATCGACAGCGCCAGCTGCTCCGCAATCTGGCGCGTGCTGATGCCGGAACCAATCAGCTGAAAGATGCCGAGTTCACGAGCTGTCAGCGCCTGCACGGGATCCTCGCCGTTCTGTGTGCGCCCGCGCGCCACCTGCGCCAGCAGCCGTTCACTGACCGGCCCGCTGACGTGCTTCTGGCCCCTGGCAACCTTGCGCAATGCGCTGAGGAAGTCCGCAGCCGCCGCACTCTTCATGACATAACCCTGCACACCCAGTCGCAGCATCTTCTCGGCGAACAGCGCCTCCTCCTGCATCGACAGCACGAGCACTGCCACTTCGGGATGCTGCGAGCGGAACCAGCGCACGAGCTCGATGCCGTCTTCGTTTCCCAGCGTCAGATCGACGACGGCAATGTCGGGCAGGATGCGCTGCAGCGTCGCCTGTGCTTCGACGATGGACGATGCTTCGGCGACGACAATGAACTCGCTCTGCGCTGCCAGCAACTGCTTGAGCCCCTCGCGCACAAAGGGGTGATCATCGACGATCAGGAGTTTTCTGGTGTGCTCGGCCATGACAGCCATCGGGCGCGAAGACTTGAGGAGGCAATCCCTTACCTGCTCGTTTTGTACCACCCGTGCTCGCGAGAGACAAGCAATGGCTGCGGGGCGGCTGCGTAGTGATTGCGTCAACCTGCTAAAGTCGTGGCGGGGGGTGCCATGTCGAGCGAGGTAGATAAGGTTTTGCGGGTCGTGTTGCTCGAGGACGATCCGAACGATGCCGAGTTGGTCCAGCTCGAGCTGGGCCGCGCCAGGCCCGGGCTCGTTTGGCGGCACGTTGCCTCGGAAGCGGGCTTCCGGGAAGCACTCAGCGAGCCTCCGGACCTGGTGCTGGCCGACTACAGCCTGCCGGGCTTCGACGGTTTCAGGGCGCTCGCCCTCCTTCGCGACCGCTATCCGGATACCCCTTTCATCTTCGTCTCGGGTTCACTCGGTGAAGAACGAGCGACTGAAGCCCTGAAGAGAGGTGCAACGGACTACGTCATCAAGGATCGTCTCTCGCGCCTGCCTGCCGTGGTGCAACGCGCACTGGCCGAAGCCCATGAGCGGCTCGAGCGCCGCAAAGCCCAGTCTGCCCTGGAAGCACAGCGCGTACTCCTGAGTACACTGATAGAAAATCTCCCCGTCGTCGTGTTCGCGGTCGATAGCGAGCAGCGACTCACCGTGGTCAACGCCGAGTTGCTGAAACTGATCGGCCGGGACCGCAGCGCGGTCATCGGCCACCGGAAATTCGAATTTCCGGAACTGGACCGATTGATGGCGAGTGACCCGGCACCTGCCGATGTCACCGGGCCAGCCAGCCTGCTGGACTATCAGGAAGTCGCCTGGGAAAACCCGGACGGCACCTTCCGCTGGTTCATGAGCTCGCAGATCCCGCTTTGCGATGCCGCCACAGGAACTGTCGTCGGCACCTTGAGCACCAGCCGCGAGGTCACCGCCCTCAGGCAGCTCACCCATGAGCTGCTCGAGATCTCGAATCGCGAACAGCAGCGGCTGGGTAGCGATCTGCACGACGGCCTGGGCCAGGAACTCACGGGCCTGTCGCTGCTGCTGCGCGGTCTCGAGGTTCAGCTGGCGCAGGAAACTCCGGCCTATCTCGCGCAGGTAACGCGGATCCGTGAGCTGGTCGCGAATGCGATCCAGAGCACGCGACTCCTTGCCCGCGGCCTTGCACCGGTGAACCTGGAACGCGGTGGACTGCCGGAAGCACTGCGTCATCTCGCCGAACTCTGCCAGGACACCTATGGCATCGATTGCACTTTCCGCAGCTCATCCGGCGCCGACATCCCCGACCTCAAGGAAAGCGCAGCCACGCATCTGTTTCGTATCGCCCAGGAAGCGACGACCAATGCAGCACGCTATGCGCGAGCGACGCGTCTGTCGATCCAGCTCGAGACCACGGCCCGGAGACTGAGGCTCGTCATCACTGACAACGGCATCGGCCTGGCCGCTGGCCTGCAGAACAGCTTGCCGGGCATGGGTCTCAAGATCATGGAATATCGCGCGCGCATGCTCGGCGCAGCACTCAAGCTGGAGGAACCGGTGTTCGGGACGCGCGTCACGGTGACGTGCCCGCTGCAGCTGCTGCTGCAGGGCGAGAAGTCTCCCGCACGCGCTTCCAGGCGATCGCTCAAAGCGACCTGAGTACCCGGTAGATCAGGAGCCGGGACGGGTGGACGCCGGATACCCGCTGCGCCACGCCTTCGCCAGCGATTCGAGTTCTGCAGCCGGGACGGCTTTGGAGATCAGTTGGCCCTGCAGGGCCTCGCAGCCTGCCTCATCCATGAACTGAAACTGCTCGTCCGTTTCGATCCCCTCGGCACACACGGTCAATGACAACCGGTGTGCCAGCTCCACGATTGCGTGCACGACGGTGACTGCCGCCTCCGTATGTGGCAGCTCCGACACGAGACTGCGATCGATCTTCACTTCATTGAACGGCATGCGATAGAGCTGCGTAATGGATGAGGTTCCGGTACCGAAATCATCCAGCGAAAGCCTGACACCCTGCACCCGGAGCCGCATGAACACGTCGGTGACGAGTTCGACATCGTGCAGGGACGAGGCCTCGGTCACCTCGATCGTCAGCATCTCCGCTGGCAGATCGTACTCGCGCAGCAGCCGCGCCAGCCGCTCGGGAAAGCCGGTATCGCGGACCATGCTGGGCGACAGATTGACCGCCACGCCGAGATCATGCCCGTACCCGCGCCACAGGCCGGCCTGTCGTACCGCATCCGACAGCACGAAATCGGTGATGGCAACGATCATCTCGTTGTCTTCCGCCAGCGGCAGGAACTGACCCGGATACAGCAGGCCGAGCTGCGGATGCCGCCAGCGCACGAGGGCTTCGGCTCCACGGATCTGCCAGCTGCCGACTTCGCGCACCAGCTTCGGCAGGTAGTGGACCACGAGTTCCATCTCTTCTATGCCGCGCCGCAGGTCGGCGGCGGTCAGATGCTCCCTTTCAATGTCCCGGAGCCGGGCACTATCGATGTTGCTCATCAGGGCGTCTGCTTTTCCTTGCTGAGGCGGCGGTAATACTCGGCCACCGCATCCTTGTATTCCTCGGGCACACGATCGGCGACGGCGGTGCGCACTTTTGCCGTCCGGTCATTCTGCAGGCTCTGCGACAGCTTGAGTTCGAGTTGCTCCAGCAACGCGAGATTGGCCTTGAGCTCGCGTTCCAGCAACTGCGAGCCGCCTTCGAAGCGGGCCTGGTCGAGCTGACGTGTCAGCGTACGGATCGCCTCGAGGTCTGCCGCAGAAATGCCGCGCTGATCCAGCTCCGGGATGACACCACGGACATCGCGGGTGGCTGCGTTGATATCGCGGCGCATGTCGTCGCGCACGTCGACCGGCGGCACCGACCCTGTCAGGGGACGATCCCACCAGCTGCCGCGCCAGCCTCCGCCCACCGGACCAGCGCCACCTGTGATGGCTCCGCCGTTGCCGTAGGTTCCTCCGCGCACTTGTCCGCCTGCCTGACCACCGCCAGCATTGGCCGCGGTAGCGCCTTCTGCGCCCTGACCCGACTGATCGCCAGACTGGCCTTGTCCGCCCTGGCCCTGGGAGCCCTCACCCTGCGAACCCTGACCTTCACGGTTTTGTGCTGACTGGCTGGGAGTGCCTTGCCCGTCCTGGCCTTGTCCATCCTTGCCTTGTCCATTCTGGCCCTCGCCTTGCTGCCCCTGACCCTCTCGCGCCTCACCGGGCTGCTGCCCGGCGCCGCGCTGGCCATTCCCTTGCTGGGCAGCGTTGGCAAGCTGCTGAAGTTCACGACGCAATGCCTGTACTCGCGACAGCGCTTCATCAGCGGAATCACCCGCTTCACCCTCAGCGCCGCCTGCCATCGATTGCGCGCGGCGCAACTGGTCGCGCAGATCTCTCAAACCATCCGTCACCGCACTTTCGCTACCCGCCACGTACGCCGCACCACCGCGACGAATGTAATCGGCTGCAATGGCGATGCGCGCCTGCAACTGCGAGTCACGCAGGTCCTTGGCGGCGCCTTCGAGGGCCGCAGCCGCGCCCTTTTCCGTGTCGCCCAGCTTGCGGGCGGAGTTCGTGATATCCCTCTCAAGACTGTCGAGGTTCTCACCCAGTTCGGTCTTGGCACCTGCCAGGCGCTCTTCCTGTTCTTCTGTAAGGCCGCTCTGTTCACGACTGCCGGCCGCCCGGGTCGACAGCAGCTTGCGCACCGATTCCTGCAACTCCTGATCGATCTCGCGCTGTTGCTCATACATTTCGCCGGCCCGCCCAGCCATGTTCGACAGCGAATTCTCGAGTGACTGCTGCTGCTGCCTCGCGAGCTCGTCCCGTGCCTGAGCCAGCTGCCGCTGCGCTTCGCTCGCGGCCTTGTTCGCGCGCTCGCGATCAGCACCTTCCGTGCCGTTCTGCATCGCTTCACCGGCTTCATTCATCGCGCGGATGGCGCTTTCAAGTCTGCGTGCCGTGGCCTGGGATTGGCCCCCCTGTTGCCCGGATTGCCCGGACTGCTGCCCTGACTGCTGACCCGATTGCTGCCCGGACTGCGGCTGCTGGCCGTTCGATGCTTGCCTCTGCAGGTTCTCGACGCGCCTCTGTAACTCCTCGGCTTCGCGACGCAACGATTCCTGCTGCCACCGTTGCGCGGCGGTGAGCTGCTGTTGCTGACGGGCGCTCGCGGCGAGCTGTTCCTGGCGGCGCGCCAGTTCCTGCAACTTGCGCCCGATTTCATCCAGCTCTTCCGCGCCGTTGTTCGCCTCGAGCGATGCCGGGCTGCCCGTCTCGTACTGGTTCTTCTCCAGGTCCATCTCGATCTCGAGCATGTCCGCCAGGTCGCGGCCGGCCTGTCCGCCTCCACCGCCGCCACCCTGCTGCATGGCCAACTGCACATCAGTGAACGCCGCTTCAGCGCGCAGCAGGTATTGCAGCGCCTGCTGTTCAGGCTGGAGGGCCTTTTCAAGATCGATGGCCGACAGCCGCTCTGCGGCGGGCTCCATCGCGGCAGCAGCCTTGGTCATGTTTTCGACGAAGCCGGCGATCTGCGGATCGGCATTCAGCTCGCGCGCATTCGCGCGCTCGGCCAGCGTCCTTGCCTGCTCCGACAGGGTTTTCTGCAGGTCTGCCAGCAACGTGGCGTTGTCGCGCACCGTGCCGCTGCGGCCTTCGCGCCCTTGCGGTTCCCTGAGCAGATTCCACGTGGACACGATGATCTCGCGCTGCCGCTGCGAGATCTCGGATTCCTGACCACCGCCACCGCCTCCACCCCCGCCGCCTCCTGCCTGCGACTGCGAGTAGCGTCGATCGAACGGCCGCACGTCGACGAAGAACATGTCTGTCTGGGCGGTCTGGCGGCGATCCCTGGCAATGGCGTAGTAGGCAATGAGATCGCCCGGGGCAAGCGGGCGCGACTCCTGCTTGCCGAGATCCACCGTACTCATCGACTCAAGTGCCAGGACATGATCGGTTTTCGTCTCGCGACCGTTCACCGGCAGCTTGACGGTCTGCCAGTCACCGCCATTGACCGAATACTTGAGCTCCAATGAAGTCAGCGAAAAGTCATCCGTGGCTTCCACACGTGCCGTGACTTCCTCGATGCGGCTGGCATTCCAGTCACGCCCTGGCCGCGACATGCGGATCTCGGGCTTGCCGTCGGGCAGGATCCTGATGAAGTAGTCGTCGGTCAGCCGCACCTGCTCGCTGCCTATGCGAGCGGCAACGTAGTAGCGGCCATCGGTTGTCACGTCAAAGCGCGTCTTGCCGTTGACGCCGTCCGTGGTCATCGGCACGGCCTTGTCGTTCAGCACCAGCTCGGCGGCCGGCAGCGGAGCATCCGCGGTGATCTCGAGATCCACACCGGTGCCGGACACGGTGTTGATGTCACCGCCCGGATCCTTGACTTCCGGCCCTCGCCCGGTCCACTTGGGATAATTCAGCGTCAGACGCAGATTACCAACGCTTGGCAGATCCACCACCGAGACCTGGTACGAAGGACTGCGCGCCCCTGCGGCAGCGACGTAGTATTCAAGCGGCTCGCGCACGGAGAAGAACGTGAATTCAAAGCCCCGCTGCGTGCGGGCCATGTCGACTTCTTCCCATTCGCCGCTGCCGATGCGCGCATGCACCTTGGCAGTGGCGGGATCGAAGCCCTTCATCTCGGCGAGCAACGGTACGCTGCCGCCCCGACGCACGGCTTCATCGCCCGGCGTGACGACAATGCTCTGCGGCGGCAACAGATCCGACACCGCCCAGCCTGCCCACAGGTGTCGTACGCCGTAGGAAAAGAGTCCCGGTCCTGCTATGGCGAGCCACAGCAGCGCAGCCACGCAGACTCCGCCGATCGCAGCGGGCAGCCCGAGTTCGGTGGGCTTGACCTGTCGCTCGACCGGGTACTCGGCTGCAACCGCGAGGGTGTCCTCGGCGAGCAGGTCCACGAAAGGATTGCCCCGTTCCTGCATGCCCGCGTAGGTCTCGACCCGGCCGCCGAGTGCAGGCGTCCGCCCTTCGATTTCGTCGATGGCGCCGCGATTGATCTTGCGCAGCGGCAGCACAATCAGCCAGGCAGCGAGCAGCGCCAGCACCACGACCAGGAGCAGCCGCGTGACAATGAAGACATCGGCAAGAAATCCGGCACGGATGGCGAGCGCGACGCCGATCACCGTGATGATCAGGGCAGCAGCGGCCAGCGCAGCCACTCCACGAGCCAGGCGCATGCGCTTCAGCCGCGACCGGAATGCGGCGAGATAGCCTTCGAGTCGGGCGGTTGCGCCGCCTGCTTCTTCCCAGCTCATGACGATGCCCTCCCTGCATCCGATTCAAGGCCATGCAGGTGGCCATTGAGATAGCGATTGCCGAGCAACGATTCCGCGACCACGACCAGCGCCAGCAGCATCAGCAGGTAACGCCACAACTCGATCGGCGGCGGAGTCACTTGCGTTTGCTCTGCACTGACCGCTTCCTGCGGCGCGACAACCGCCGCTTGCTGCCAACGACTGATCTGTTCTGCCGTGATGGGCTCCAGATCCGACTCGCGCGGATCTGCATTGACGGCGACCAGCGTCTCCTTGCCCGGAGTATAGACCTGATAGAAACCCAACTGCCTGAGTCGTACTTCCTGGGCCCGCAGGGTGTCCGCAAGCGACAGAATGGTGCGCCCCTCGGGGTCGACGACCTGCCCGGACGCCCCCCCGGTCACTGACAGCGGCAGGTTGGACCCGGCGATCTGCTGCCGGTTCAATGTCTGCTCGCCAGACAGGTAACGGGCGATCTCGGCAATGAAACTGACGAACACGGGATGCACGGGCAAGTCGTTCCAGGTGTTATCAAGGCTGGTGGTCAGCAGCAGGATGCGTCCCTCGCCCAGCGAGCGTTCAATCAGAAGAGGCCGGCCATCCTCCATCGCAATCAGCACCCGGTCCCCCTCCAGAACGTCGACCGGTAACAATCGTGTGACGCTGATGCCCCGCCAGCCATCGGTGGCCGCGAGTAGTGGGTGACTGCTGTCGATCCTGCCGACGCTGAATGGCTGCCCTGCCCGTGCCGCGGCCTCTCCCTTGACCACGCGATGCCCGGTCACCGGCAGCGTATCAAGGGCAAGGGAACGTTCGCTCACTGCAGCAAACAGCGACCCTCCCTTCATTACATAGTCGGTCAGTGTCGTCGCCAATGCCGGACTGACCGCGCCGAGATCGTCGGCAATCACCCACGGGGACCGCTCCAGCGTTCGGGCATCGAAGGATGCAGGATTTGCCGGCTCAACGCGGTACTGGCGAGCGGCTGTGGCAAAGGCCGTCGACAGATACCTGACCAATGGCGCCTGGACACGACTGGTCAACAACGCAACCGGAACCGCCGGTACGTTTGGCACGACGAGGTAGCGCTTGTCATCGGCCGGCAATTGATCCACGCCCGCGATGCTGGCCATGATGCGATTGTCGCCCGGAGCGAATGCGACATCGGGCAACGCGAACGAATATTCGAGGGCGCCACCTGCAGGTATCGAGCGGGTTTGTCGTTCTTCCCTTGCGGCGTTGAGACTCACTGTGACGGTCACTTCGGCGGGGGTCGTGTGATAGCCCCGCACGCCAACATCGATTCCCTTCGCACTCCGCCGCAGATAGTCGACCGCCCAGTTTGCTGCCGCCGCGTCGGCAAGCGGATGCAGCTTGAGCTCCTGTGTACGATTGGCCAAAGGCCGCGGGATCAGCGCCCCGAACTGCGAAGGCAGGCCGCTCGCCTGGAAATCACTGATCAGGTGAAGCACGACCGGCTCGGTGCCGGTGCCCGCGAGTTCACTCATACCCGCTGCCAGCACACCGAAGTCGAGTCGGCCTGCACCCGCCCGCACCGTGTCGAGCGCCGCTGTCAAAGCGGTGTGGGTATCAGGAGCCGCTGCAGTCGAGGGCACCGATGTCGCAACGATATCGACGCTTTCGCCGGCAGTGACCAGCCGCGCGGTGTCGCCTGCCCCAAGTCCATCGATGATGCCGCGAGCTTCGGTCACGGCTCGCGCCATGCGATCGCCCTGTCCCATGGACAGTGACGTATCGATGACGATGAGATGCTCCCGGCTGTCTCCGGCCGTCGCCGTCGTTGCCGAGCGTTGCCACAGCGGCTGGGCGAAGGCGAGCGCGGCGAGTACAAACAGCGCGATACGCAGCGCCAGCAACGTGAGGTAACGCAGGCGGCGACGCAGATGGATACGCTGCTCGGACATCTTGAGCAGCATCGCGGAACTGAATGGCTGCCGCTCGGGCGTCTGCGTCTGCAGCAGATGCAGCCACACCGGCAACGCTATGGCGCCAAGACCTGCGAGGAACAGTGGCGCGAGAAAGTTCATCGGCGGCGCTGCCTGAACAGCAGATAATTGCGCAAAGGCACATCGAGCGGTGCGGTGGTCTCGAGGAGCACGTGATCGGCGCCAATGCCGGCAGCGGCTTCCTGCAGTGAGCGGATGTGCGCCTGGATGCGCTCGGGATAATCCTTCTTCATGAATGCGGGGGAAACCTCCACGGTCTGCCCGGTTTCCATGTCTTCAAGCAGAGCCGCTTCCTTCAACTCCGGATGCAGCTCGCTCGGGTCCAGCACCTGGAACAGGATCACGTCCTGCCCCTGGAACGCCAGCGGCTTGACGCCTTCGATCAGCGCCTGCGGGTCGCAATAGAAATCGGAAACGACCGCGACCATGCCGCGCTTCGCGATGTGTTCGCGGAACCGGCTGAAGGGTTTCGCCAGATCCGTCTTGCGCGACGGGGTGACCGCGTCAATCGTGTGCAGCAGGCCGTGCAGCTTGCTGCGACCCGAAGGTGGCCGATAGGCTCGCACTTCCTCATCGAACACCATCACGCCGACGGCGTCGTGCTGCCGGGACGCGATGTACGCGAGGCTCGCTGCCAGGATCTGTGCGTAGCGCAGTTTGGTCACGGGACCCGTGCCGTAGCCCATCGAGGCACTCGCATCGAGCAGCACCATCAGGTGACTGTTGGTCTCGCCGAGAAAGCGCTTGATGTAGGTACGATCGCTGCGGGCATAGACATTCCAGTCGATGAAGCGCGGGTCGTCACCCTCGGCGTAGGCGCGGTACTCGGCAAACTCCTGGCTGAAGCCGAAGAACGGCGAGCGATGCAGCCCGATCAGAAAGCCCTCGACGGCCGCGCGGGCAATGAGGTCAAGGTTGGCGAGGCCTGCCAGCACCTCCGGCTGCAGCAGCCGTGTCCCCTGCCCTGACGTGGAAGCCGTGGCGTTCATCAGCCGGTTCTGGACTCGACCATCACGCGCAGCACATCGTCCACCGACTTGCCATCCGACTCCGCGTAGTAGTTCGCCAGCACGCGATGCCTGAGCACCGGCAGCGCCAGCGAGCGGATGTCATCGGTCGTGACGTGATAGCGGCCTTCCATCAGCGCCCGCGCCTTGGCGGCAAGCGTGAGGAACATCGTTGCCCGGACGCTCGAACCGAACTTCACGTATTTACGGACGATCTCCGGTGCCTGCGGATCAGTCGGTCGCGTAGCGCGCACGAGGTCTACGGCAAAGCGGTTGACGGTTTCCGAGACCGGCACCTGGCGCACCAGCCACTGGAATTTCAGGATCTCCTCCGCAGTCGTGCAGACGTCGGCTTCGGGCATGTCGGTGCGCGTCGTGAAGCGATTGACGACCGCGAGTTCATCTTCAGGCGTCAGGTAGTCCAGGATCACGTTGAACAGGAAGCGGTCGAGCTGCGCCTCCGGCAACGGATACGTCCCCTCGAGCTCGATCGGGTTCTGCGTCGCGAGCACGAAGAACGGTGCGTCGAGCTGGTGACGATGACCGCGCACGGTGACCGAACGCTCCTGCATGGCCTCGAGCAGCGCGGCCTGTGTCTTCGGTGGTGTACGGTTGATTTCGTCCGCCAGCAGCACATTCGTGAACAGCGGCCCCTGCACAAACGTCCACACGCGGCGCCCGGTCACCGGATCGTCATCGATGATGTCCGTGCCGGTCACGTCGGTGGGCATCAGGTCCGGAGTGAACTGGATACGCTTGAATTGCAGGCCGAGCGCAGTCGCCAGCGTCTTCACCAGCAAGGTCTTGGCGGTACCCGGCATGCCGGTGATCAGGCAATGGCCACCAACGAGCAGCGTAATGAGCAGATGCTCGACCACTTCGTTCTGGCCAACGATGACCTTGCTCACTTCGTCGCGGATTCGCTGCAGGCTGCTGCGAAACGATGCGACCAGTGGTTTGACGCTTTCGGAATCGATGTTCTGGTTTGCCGTGTCGGTCATGAGAAATGCTTCTTCGTATGCGCGTGAGGGGGAAGTTCAGTTGGGACGGGAAAGGTCGAGCAGCAATCGTTGTGCGGGCCGGTACCCCGGAGCAACTTCAAGCGCGGCAAGCAGGTGCTTGCGCGCATCCTGAGGCTGATTCAGCGCCTTGTAGGCCTGTGCCAGACGGTAGTGCGTACCGGCCTTGTCGGGAGCGTTGAGCGCCAGCGCCACTGCAAATTCATCGAGAGCGTCCTGCGGCCGACCAACTTCCAGCAGCCAGTCACCGAGGACGCCGTGCTGGTCGTAGTCGAAGGGTGCGACGTAGTTGATGCTCTGCATGACCGCCACGGCATCAACAGGACGTTTGGCTTCATGCAGCCGGTCAGCCAGCACGCGCAACGCCCCCGGATCGTAGCCGCCTCTGCGCCAATAGCTTTCCAGTGTCGAGAGCGCCTGCTCGTTCTGTTTGGTTTCGATGTAAGCGCGCGCCAGCACGACATAGGGACTGCCGGCCTCGACATCCTGCGGCATGATCTCGATCGCTCGCTGTGCGGCGGGGATGGCCGCATTCCAGTCGGACTTGGCGACTGCTTCAGTGGCTGTCTTGCGCGCGGCCTTCCAGGATTCGAGTCCCTTGAAAACCGTGGCGAACTGGCTGTTCACAAACGCCTTGAAGCGCTTGTCGAAATCCGCCGGTGAAATGCCGAGCGCAGACTGGATCGCCGCAGCAGTATCTTCACCGCGGCGGTATTTGGTAAGCATCGTTGCCAGCTTGTCGAAGCCGAACTCCCGATCGATGAATTCGCAGACGAGTCCCGCCTGCATGTACGACACCATCACCTGTTCCGGATACTCGGGTCGGATGAAGCCTTCATCGAGCTGGTCGACGGGCAGGATCTTGTCCGCGGCGAATGCCTCGTACACGTAACCCGGGATCAGGATTCCCTTGATGGGTCCGGTCCGCCATTCCTCGAACACCGAAACACCTTCGCTGAACCAGCGCGGCACGCGGTGTTCAGTGGCGCCGAGCGTGAACACGTGCGCCATCTCGTGCCACAGCGTGGAGCCCCAGTGAAATTCATTCACTGCGCGCGATGACGGTGAGTCCATCGCCAGCAGATAGCCGAAAGTCGCACCCAGCAACCCGAGGCCAGGCATGCCGGCAGTGCGCACGGCGAAGTCCTCGTGATCGGGATACAGCTCGATGACCACAGGCTCTTCCAGCATGAAGTTGTAGCGCTTCGCAAACGTCTCGATGCTCTGCATCGCGAGGCGCCGCACGTAGCGCTCGAGCACTGCACTTTCCTTCTTGTGCAGCCGCATGAGGATCTCGGGCTTCGTGAGCGCTGCCTTGCTGCCGGGAGCAGCAGCCACGGGCTCCGGCCAGGCCTTGAGATCGAAATTGCTGAAGGAGTCGAGCAGCCGCAACGTATTGACCGTGCGCGGATTGTAAGGATCGCCCTTGTAGGCGGCCTCGAGTTGCTCACGGGCCAGTGTCACCTGATTGTCCCGCAGCAGATTGCTGCCAAGCTCGACGCGCGCGTCCCACAGATCGGGCTGTACGGCGACGGCTTTCCTGTAGAGATCGATGGCCTCGCGCATGCGCCGCTTGATCATGTAGAAATACGCCGGCGTCGAATGGATCGCACCAAAGCGTGGATTCTCCTTCAGCGCCCGCGCCACCCACGGGCTCTCGTCAAGATTGCGCGAATAATCGAGAGCCGCCCTGAGCGCGTAGATCTCGAGTTTCGGCAACTGCGGCGTCGTTGCCAGCGCCTCGGCCTCATCAAGCAGCTTCTCCGTATCGGCGCTGCGGCCGTTCTCAAGCGCGAGCGAAGCCTGCAACAGCTTCGCCTTGATGCGTGCACCCGCAGGGGCGGCCGGGTTGCTGGCGATGGGTTCAAGCTGTTCGGTCGCCTGCGCCTCGAATCGCTGTGCCAGCACTTCCGCCATGCCAACAGCCGCAAAGGCATCCTGCTCGTCGAGCGCCAGCGCTTCCTCGTACAGCTTGAGCGCGTCCTGCTCCTGATGCGTATCGATGAACAAGCCGCGCCCACCGCGCGCGCACGCGGGCATTCTTCGGCTGCGCTCCGGCAGCCTGCTGGAAGAGCTGATTGGCCGTCTTGAGTTCGCCAAGCGCCCACATCGCTTCCGCGTGGACAGCGGCATCGGTGCCCGACTGCAGCAACCCGCGATAGCAGGTAGTTGCCTCGGCGTGTCGCCCCTGCCATTCGCTTGCATCGCAGACCGCGAGGCGAGCGTCGCTCACGGCACCATAGTGAATGTCACGGGCCTGCGCCGCCATCGCCAGCGTCAGCGCACCGAGCAGCACCGCCCTGATCATCCAGGCAGGTTCAGCCCTGCGGCGCATTGCTGCCTCCTCCCGCACTGCCCGGCTGCTTCGCGGCGGCGCCATCCAGCGCCTCGATCCCTTCTTCTGCCTGCGCCAGTTCCAGCAGCAGCTTCTCGAGATCAGCAAGGTACGCGCTCTCGTCCATCCGCTCCTTGCGCAACCGCAGCTCCTCGATACGAGCATTGATGCCATCGCGCTCAAGGACAAGCCGCTGCCGCTCGGGATCTGTCGAAGGCTGCACCGCGACTGCGGTTCGTCAGCTGAGCCACCGTGAAGCGCGCAGCGCGCGTGCCTTCGATGCGGGGGTGTTCGGAGGCGATGCGCGTTTCACGCTTGAAGTAGTCCTCGACCCGGCGCGACGCAAAGTCGTAGGCCTCCTGCGCATTGATGCTGCCGCTCTTGTCGGTGTCTGCTGCCGGATCCTTGAAAGCTGCCGCGAAATCACCGCCGAAGCGGGTCGCGTTGCGTTCATTGCCGCTGCGCGTGGCGGTGATGAGCACGCGCGAGTCCTTCTTGAGCGCGTCCGCAAGCGAACCGCTGGCACTGCCGGTGCTCACCAGCAACTGGTTTTCAGTCGGCAGTCCGTCGAGCAGGCGGACCAGGTCCTGGCCCGTGAGATCGGGACCGGGGAGATTGAACTTCCATTCCTGGCCATCGAAACTGCCATGACCCACCAGGTACACCGCCACACGATCATCGCGCTTGACGGTTTTCGCCAGGCTGCGCAAATGCGCCTGAACGGCCTCGCGGGTGGCAGCGGCGCCGGTGAACGTCTTGACTTCGCCGCCGGTCGCGAGCGGTACTGATGCTGCACGCAGCACTTCGACCTGTTCGTGGAACTGGCTGGAATACTGTGCCTCGCCCCCCAGACCCTCGACAATCACCGCGTACAACGCTGCCGATGCCGAAACAGGTGTCAGCACCACTGCAGCGAACATCACTGGAATGATCCGGGCCAGGTTCCGTGTCCTCACACTACGCTCCAGCGACGGCGTAACAACCATTCGCCTGCCTTCAGCAGCAACAGCAACAGGAAGATGGCAGGCATGTTCCAGAGTGCCCGAATTTCCTGCTGGGTAACACCCGCCGCGGAGTAACGAATGGCTTCCGGCAAGCCATCGAGCTGATCGGCTGTCCAGTAACGGCCACCCGTCACCGTGGCGAGTTGCTCCAGCAGGGTCCGGTTCTGGCGCACCGAAAAATACTCGGCACGGCTCGACTCATGTCGGATCGCCACGCGCGTCGCTGCCAGCGTTTCACCGCCCCGTCGCGCCATCGCTTCCACCGAGAACAGCCCCGAGCTGCCTGCCGCCACATCCGCCTCGAACACACCCGGCTGATCCGCCGATGGCCTGAGATCCACGGTCAGGGGCTCGCCGGTTTCAGGAGTGGCCACAACAGTCACGGTAACTCCTTGCTGGGGTTTGTACTTTTCGTCACGGACTTCCGCGCGCAGCAGCACGTGATCACCGCGCGACCGCGCCGTCAGCTCAAAGCGCTCCGGAGTGTCCGCGACGAGGCCCCGCGCCAGTTGCCGCCAGAACGCCTCATGCCGCTGATCCTCAATGGGCAGACTCATCTGCCACCGCCAGGTTCCGCCGGTGGCCAGAATCCAGCTGCGTCCACGGCCAAACAACTGGGTCACCAGCAAGGGTTGCTGCTTGTCAGCGATGCGAACGTTCAGCAGACTGATGGCAGCCGGCTTCAGCGCACCCAGCACCTGGTAGTCGGCAAGCTCCGGCAACGAGCCCCATAGCCGGCCATTCTCGGCATCATCGTCGCTCAGGCGCAGCATTGGGGAACGGCTGCCGCGCGCAGTGACCACCACAGAGGCACGCTCGCGATGAAAACTGGGTGAGTTCCCGGGCAGTTGTGCGGGAAGCAATTCGCCCACCGCAGAATTTACCCAACCGCCGTCTCCGAGGCCGCTTGACCCTGCGAGCATCAACAGGCTGCCGCCACGCTCACTGACGAAATCGGCAATCATCTGCTGTTGCTCCGGCGTAAACCAGGCAGCCTGCACATTGCCGATGATCAGCGCGTCGTAGCCGAACAGCTCCCTGGCCTCCGTCGGAAATCCCTTCTCCAGTTCCTTGGGGTCATCGACACCCTGACGATAGAAGCCGTTCGGACTGACCCTCAGCAGCGAGACCAGTCTGACGCTCTTGTCATCGTCCAGCGCGCGCCGCATGAACTTGTATTCCCAGCGCGGCTCGCCTTCCACATACAGAATACGCGAAGGGGTTTCAGGCACCTGGACAACACGTGCCCGCACGTTGTTGCGCAGCTCGGTCTCGCCTTCCTTGCCATCGAGCGAAAAATTGAGATCCCTGAACCCCGGCTCCTGCAAGCCGAAATCGACAAAGCCCGTGGTCACGGTGCCGGTGTCGGGCAGCGCGATTTCGCGGGATGCGAGGAACTTGTCGCCGTCGTAGACCTTGAGGCGCGCGACGCCTGCGCCGTCGTGACGGATCGTGACACGGGCAGACAACGTGGTCCCTGGCAGCGTGCGTTCGGGCGCCAGCACTTCCTGCAGCTCGAGGTCTTCCGGCACGCGCTCGCGGCCCACTCCGATCGTATGGACGGGGACCCCCAGGCTCGCGATCTCGGCGAGCTGCTCGCTTTCCAGCGTGCCTTCGTTGTCACCCCCGTCGCTTAAGATGACCACTGCACCGACTGCACTGGTGCGCGCCTGCCGGAGTACCTGCAATAACGAACCAGAGACCGCTGTTTCGCTGCCAGGCGCAGGAAGCTTGCCGAAATCGTCGGTCGCCACGGCGTCCCGCGAAAAGAAAAAGCGGCGCAATGAGTAATCCGACCCAAGACGCGCGAAGGCATCCGAGGCCAGGGCCCCCTGCGCCTGTTGCATCCTCGATTGCTCTCCATCCGCAAACCCCATGCTCTCCGACGTATCGAGCATGACCGCGATGGCATTTTCGCCCGCCTTCAGCGAACGCACGACCAGCGATGGTTCCCAGACGATGAAGAGTGCGAGCGCGAGCATCGCGAGTTGCAGGAGGCCGATTGCCAACAGCCTCGGCAGGGCCATCTCGCGGCGATGTAACAGGAATCCGGCGATGACGGCCGCGCCGACCGCAAAGGCAGCGTACAGCGCCCACTGCGGCAAGGTGCTCGCGAAGACGAACTCACCATGAGTGAATTCGTCTTGCCGGTATTTGAACAGCCACTCGAACATGACTGGCGGGTTAATGCGTCATGGAGTAGAGGATGTAGTTGATGGCGAAGCGGTAGGCCAGCGCCGTGTATCGCTCCGCATACCAGGGCGTATCGGCGTGTTCCCATGCGTCGCCCAGATCCATATTGAAATCGATCATCACCATGAGTCGCCCCTGGTCGTCATAGATTCCGCGCCAGTGTGGCACGGTACCGTCCCTTTCGTAGGTGACCCCGGCCATGACCGGACCCAGTCCGGGAATCTGGACACGTTCATCCAGATCGTAAAGCACGTGCATGACTGGATCGGTCACTGGTACCTCGACAATCGGGCGATCCGGAAACACTCGCTGCATGCTGTCGATGAATGAAGTCCATTCAACAGTGCCGTGAAAATCATCCACCATCAGGAAACCGCCGCGCAGCAGGTAGTCCCTGAGACGCGCCGCTTCCATCTCATCGAGATACCAGTAGCCTACTTCGACGGCGTACAGCCACGGATAGTCGAACAGCTCCTCGTCCATCAGGCTGATCGCGCGCCCCTGCTTGCCCGCATCGATTCTCGTCAACCGGTGAACGCCGCCAAGCAGATGTTCCTCGGCCTCGGGCCAGTCCGTCAGCCAGCTCCCTCGCCGGCCAAAGCCGGTGCCATTCCGTGACTGATAGGCCAGCCGCACGAAGTGGAACTCCGATGCTTCAGTGGGTCCGGTACCGTACAGATAGGTCTGCGCTTGCTGCGACCAGGTGACCGCGCACAGGCCCGCTGCCGCGACACCGGCCAGAAGACCCAGCACCCGGATGCCGCGACGAGAGGACATGTGCACCTTTATACCAATCATCGCAGGCAAATCGCCGCACAACTTGTAAAGAAGTGTCATGGACCCGCCCGACTCCCTGATAACGCGCAGGCGCAGGCGGAACTGGCGAGCAGAGGGACCGCGACGAATCGCGGCAATCTAAAGGTTGATGCAAAAGTCTATCCGTGCCTTTTGCATCTGGATCCAGCGAAAAGCGTGGTTTTCACTGGCTCCCGAAATCAACGAGTTAGAACTCGTCGATTTCGCCGAGTGGTCCGTCACTCGGACTAACAGCGTGCTGCAAAGGGTTTTGTATCACCCTGCTAACCGGCAGATGACTCAAAGTCTGGAGCGGGCGAAGGGAATCGAACCCTCGTCTCATGCTTGGGAAGCATGGGTAATACCATTATACGACGCCCGCCTGGGTCGCCGGATTCTACGGCCTGCGCGCAAGCTCCGGCAAATGTTGTGCACGCGAACTGCGCTGGTGATTTTTTACACTGGCGTTTGGCCCGCCGCGCTTCAGGTCGGGCATGGCGTGGAGGAGCGATACAAACGTCAGGCATACTGACGGGAACACCCGACAGGATCAGGCAATCAGCCAGACAGGCGATGAAAAGCAACAGCGCACCGACCACGAAAACCGGGCGCGGCAACCGCCGCGGCGAGCGTCCCCAACGCGGCATCCAGTCGGCGGAAATGGCCTGTCGAATCCTGAAAGCCATTGCGAGCTGCAACGGCGAAATTACGCTCAGTGCACTGTCGGCCCAACTCGGCATGCTGCCAGGCAACGTGCACCGGTATCTCGCCAGCCTGCAGCAGCAGGGCTTCGTCAAGCAGGAACGGGTGAGCGGCGAATACGATCTCGGGCCTGCCGCCCTGGCGCTCGGCGCACGGGCGATGCGTCGGCTGGATCCCCAGGAAGTCGCGTTTCAGGAAACGCGCATGCTCTCCAAGGAAATCGATGCAAGCGTGTGGTCGGCCGTCTGGACCGAGAACATTCCGGTCGTCTTCAGCGTGCATGATCGTGGCGCGATCGGCCCGCTCACTGCCAGGCTCGGCACGCGGATGCCTGCGATCTATTCAGCTACCGGGCGAGTGTTTCTTGCGTATCGCGATGCGGCGACCGTCGAGCAACTGTGGAAGCTCGAATATGACAAGGAGGAGCCGCCGCGCGGCGAGGGGCACGTGCTGGATCTGCCGCGTTTCCACAAGCTGCTGGAAACGATTCGCGAGCGGGAAGGCCTGAGCCGTGTGCGCGGCGACATGACCAAGGGCATCAGCGCCATCGCGTCACCGGTCTTCGATATGTGGGGCAACGTGGTGTTCGTGATCACTGCGGTCGGTCACACTCATGAACTCAATGTCTCATGGGGTGGCCACACTGCCATCGCCCTCGCGAAAGCGACAAAAAGGATCAGCGAGAAGCTGGGCTTCAACGGCCACGCGCGCGATCTGCGCGAGACACCCTGAGGCCTGATGGCTGTCTGTCCCAGGCCGGCGGTTTAGCCCAGTTAGGGGCCTCGACGTTGATGATGGGCGCGATGTTCGGGGAGGTCAGCGCTATGCCGATGCCCTGCAGGATGATTTCCTCGTGCGGGTTATGGCCGCGGTGAATCTTGCCGATCGGCTCTGAATACACCTCGCCAGGTTTGCCCCTGATCAGCACGCCTTCTTCAAAGTGCCCCTCGAACAGGCCCTGCAAGGTCAGATAAAACGTTGCGCCCGTGTGAATGTGCCAGTTGGTGAAGCCTAGTGGGGCGATCTCGTAGTTGTAGACCTGGATCTGCACCTTCGGATCCTTGGGGATGTACTCATACAGCGCATCGAACAGCATGTTTCGGTGCAGTTTCTGTCCTGGCTTGAGGTAGCCGTCGAGCTTCATCTTCAGATCGCCGTAACCATGCCTGGCATGGGGTTGCCCGGACGCGATGGGCTGCCCGCAGGTCGGGCAGATTTTGGGCCTGGTACTCAAGGCTTTCGCGCTGGTCTTCTTCTTGTTCATGAGTTGCTCGCCTCGCCTTGCGCGCCGCGTCAAAAATGAAAATGGCTGAGTATTGTAACGACTGGCGATTCTGCCGTGTGCTCGGGTAGGCTTCCGAGCCCACTCACCCATCGGCAACGCATCAACAGAAATGAACGATCAGCAGCAGCCCGCGCGTGCATCCCTGTTCGGATGGATCAAGGATCTGAACCGCAAGGAGCGCAGCACCTTCGGCGCTGCCGTCGGCGGCTGGGCCCTCGATGCAATGGACGTGCAGATTTACAGCTTCGTGATTCCGACGCTGATTGCTGTCTGGGGTATCACGCAGGAGGAAGCCGGCGTGATTGGCACGGCTGCACTGCTCGCTTCCGCCGTCGGCGGCTGGCTGGGCGGCTGGTGTGCCGACCGTTTTGGCCGAGTCAGGACGCTGCAGGTATCGATCGTGTGGTTTGCAGTGTTTACGTTTTTCTCCGGCCTGGCGCAGGATGCCGGACAACTGATGCTGGCCCGGGGGTTGATGGGACTGGGATTTGGCGGCGAATGGGCTGCGGGCTCCGTGCTACTCGGCGAAACCATGCGGCCCGAACACCGGGGCAAGGCACTCGGCTTCATGCAATCGGGGTGGGCGCTGGGCTGGGGTGCGGCCGCGTTGTTGTACGGTGCCCTGTTCTCGTTCGTGCCTGAGGAGACTGCATGGAGGGTGATGTTCTTCGTCGGCATTGCACCTGCCTTCGTGGTGTTCTTCCTGCGGCGCTGGGTGGAGGAACCCGCTGTCTACAAGGAGTCCCAGCTGCTGCTGGCGCAGGGCCCGAAGCCATCGATGCTGGAGATCTTTCGCCCACCGCTGCTCAAGGTCACGCTGCTTGGCGGGCTCGTGGGAACTGGGGCACAAGGGGGTTACAACGCCATCTCCACCTGGCTACCGACTTACCTCAGAACTGAACGGCAACTGTCGGTCCTGGATTCGACCGGGTACCTGGCCGTCCTCATCATGGGTTCCTTTTGTGGTTACGTCGCAGGGGGATATCTGTCGGACTGGCTCGGACGGCGCAGGGCGTTCCTGTTCTTCGGAATCGCGGCAGGCGTCATCATCCTGACCTATACCACTGTGCCGTTCAGCAATGGTGTCATGCTGGTGCTTGGCTTTCCGCTGGGTTTTTGCGCTGCAGGAGTTTTCAGCGGCATGGGAGCCTTCTATACCGAGCACTTCCCTACCCGGGTCCGCGGAGTGGGCCAGGGGTTCGCCTATAACCTGGGGCGGGCCGTCGGCGCTCTGTTCCCGGCCCTGGTCGGCTTCCTGTCGGCGAAGCTTTCTTTAGGGCTCGCAATCGGCGTCTTTGCGTTTTCGGCCTATGCACTGATGGCGGTGGCCGCTTACCTGCTGCCTGAAACCCGGGGCAAACGCCTGGAAGCCTGATCGAGGCCGCGTGCCCGCCGCCGGCTGAGGGGGGCTTGCTCGTGTGCATAATGTGAAATCAGTTGTCCTAATGGAAAAAGCGCTCTTGCCCGGAGTACCGCTGCTATGATCAAATAAGGGACTGAAGTTCGGTACAACGGGGGGCTGGTATAAACAATGGCAAAAACAACTGCTGCTGCCGGAAAACCCGGCAAGTTGCCCCCCAACGACGATATCGGCGAGGAAAAGCGGCTCGAACTCTATCGGCTGCAGGTGCTCCTGCGCGAATCGGAGCAACGGGCGTTCGACCTGTTCCTGCAGAACCAGATCAAGGGCACTAGCCACCTGTCGCTGGGCCAGGAAGCCATTGCGGCCGGTGCCGCTGCTGCAATGCAACCGGGCGACCTGTCGTTCTGCACTTACCGCGGTCACGCTCACACACTGGCGCGCGGCGTACCCGTGGAAAAAGTGCTGGGCGAACTGATGGGCCGTGACAATGGCCTGATGCGCGGCAAGGGCGGTTCCATGCATCTGACCTCCGTTGAGCACGGTGTCATGGGCTCCTACGCCATCATCGGCGCCCACCTGCCAATTGCGTGCGGTGCAGCATGGCGAGCGCAGTACAAGGGGCAGTCGGATGTGTCGGTCTGCTTCTTCGGCGACGGCACCACCAATATCGGTGCATTTCATGAAGCGCTGAATTTTGCGGCGGTCATGAAGCTGCCGGTGGTGTTCGTCTGCGAGAACAACCTTTACATGGAATACACGCCGATTTCCGAGGTCATTCCGGTCCAGCATCCGGCGGCGGACCGCGCCTCGGCCTATGGTCTCGAGCGTATAGTCATCGATGGCAATGACGCAGACGTCGTGTACCGCACGATGAGCACCGCTTTCGCCAGGGCCCGCGCCGGCGAAGGCCCGTCGCTGATCGAGTGTCTGACGTATCGCCATTCCGGACACAGTCGCGCCGATCCGGCCAAGTATCGCCCTGAAGGGGAACTCGAGCGCTGGAAGCAGCGCGACCCTCTCAAGATCTATCGCGAGCGGCTCAAGAACTTCGATTTTCCGGATGAAGTCGTGGCAGCGATCGACGCGGACGTCAAACGCATCGTCGATGAAGCCACGAAGGCATGCCAGGCCGCTCCGTCGACTTCGACGGACATTCTGTTCACTGACGTGTATGCAGACGGGGGTTGGGCGTGGCGGAACTAAGCTATCGTGACGCGGTGGCCCGGGGCATCGCACAGGAAATGGCGCGCGACGAGAACGTCGTGTTCCTCGGTGAAGACATTGCCAAGGCAGGCGGTGTCTTCAAGGCAAGCGTAGGGCTGCTGGAGAAATTCGGGCCCCGTCGCGTGCTCGACACGCCGATCTCGGAGCAGGCGATTCTGGGCGCGGCCATGGGTGCCGCGATGACGGGGCTCAGGCCCATCGCCGAGATCATGTTCGCGGATTTCATCGCGGTCTGTTACGACTACATCGCGAACGAGTTTCCGAAGACGCGTTACATGACCAACGGTCAGGTGGGCTGTCCCCTGGTCGTTCGTTGCGGCAATGGCGGCGGCTCGCGCTTCGGCGCCCAGCACAGCCAGAGCATTGAAAACTGGGTCATGCAGTTTCCGGGGCTGAAGGTAGTGTCACCCTCCTCGCCCATCGATGTAATCGGCCTGCTCGCGGCTGCGGTTCGCGACCCCGATCCGGTGATCTTCCTTGAGCACAAATCGCTGTATGCCACCAAAGGTGAAGTGCCTGACGGCGAAATCGTGGACACGCTGGGCACGGCGAAGATTCTGCGGGCCGGCACGGATGCGACCATCCTTGCGCTCGGCCTGATGGTGCCGCGGTCACTCGCGGCGGCTGAAAAGCTGCGTGCGGAGCACGGCATCAGCGTCGAAGTAGTCGACGTGCGTTCACTCGTGCCGATCGATACCCAGTGCATCCTGGGCTCCGTGGCCAAAACGGGCCGGCTGTTCACAGTCGAGGAAAATCCGCGCGTACTGGGCTGGGGAGCGGAAATCGTGTCGATCGTGGCCGACGAGGCTTTCTACGATCTCGATGGTCCGCCCGTGCGGATCACAACGCCCAATATCCCGTTGCCGGCGGCCGATCAGCTGGAAGACATGGCCATTCCAAGCGTTGAGCGCATCGCCGAGACGATCAGGCGTTCCCTTTCGGCCTGAAGACGTGGCAAAGCCCGACAACATCGTAGCTCTCTCACTGTCCGGGGAAGCGGGCAACAGCGACAGCATTCTGGCGGGCGTTTCCACGCAGCTCTGGATCGATGGACGCTGGCGCGAATCCTCGGATGGCGCGCGCTTCGATGTTGAGGATCCGGCCACGGAACAGACGGTGGCGTCTGTCGCCAGCGCAACCGCGGAAGACTGCCTCTCTGCAGTGGCAGCCGCAGCGAAGGCTTTCAAGCTCTGGTCGGCGAAGACCCCGCGGGAACGCAGCGAAGTATTGCGGCGGGCTTATCACATCATGATTCGCGAGCACGAACGGCTGGCGCGCATCATTACGCTGGAGAACGGCAAGAGCCTGGCCGATTCGCGCGCCGAGGTTTCGTATGCCGCGGAATTCTTCCGCTGGAACTCCGAGGAAGCGGTCCGCATCAGCGGCCAGCTTTCAATGGCACCCAGCTCGGGAGCAAGGATCCTCGTCAACCACAAGCCGGCCGGCGTCGCGCTGCTGGTTACGCCGTGGAATTTCCCGGCCGCAATGGCTACCCGCAAGATCGGTCCGGCGCTGGCCGCCGGATGCACGGTCGTTCTCAAACCTGCTTCGGCTACGCCGCTGACTGTGCTGGCGCTCATGCCCCTTCTTGAAGAAGCCGGGGTTCCACCAGGCGTCGTCAACGTCGTGCCCTCGCGCTCTTCGGGGAAGGTTGTCTCGGCCATGCTGGCCGACATGCATGTGCGCGTGATTTCGTTTACCGGATCGACGGAAGTCGGCCGGATGCTGCTGAGGGAAGCGGCCCAGAACGTCGTGCGACTCGCCATGGAACTCGGCGGCAATGCGCCTTTCATCGTGTTCGAAGATGCGGACATCGATGCTGCGGTGGATGGCGCCATGATTGCCAAGATGCGCAACATGGGCGAGGCGTGTACCGCTGCCAACCGGTTCTACGTGCACGAGAAGGTCGCGGAGACATTTGTGGCCAGGCTCGCGGAAAAGATGGCAGCGCTGAAGGTTGGCAATGGCCTGGAGCCGGGTGTCACAGTGGGTCCGCTTGTCAATGCGGAATCGCGCGACAAGGTGGATGTTCTGGTCAGGGACGCCGTGCAGAAAGGCGCAAAGGTCGTGACCGGCGGAAAACGTCCTGACGGTACCGGGTACTACTACCTGCCCACCGTCCTGAGCGATGTACCGGCCAATGCGGACCTCGTGCGAGAAGAAATTTTCGGCCCCGTCGCGGCAATCCAGGTCTTCAGGACTGAAGAGGAAATGCTGGAACAGGCCAATGCCAGCGAAGTTGGCCTCGCTTCCTACGTTTTTACCCGCGACCTCAGCCGGGGTCTGCGAGTAGCCGAACGACTCCAGGCGGGGCTGGTCGGTCTCAATCGCGGCATGGTGTCGGAGCCTGCGGCGCCGTTCGGCGGCATGAAGCAGAGCGGCCTTGGCCGGGAAGGTGGCCACGAGGGCGTAATGGAATTCCTGGAAACCCAGTACGTCTCGGTGAGCTGGTAGCGACGTCCGGGTCAAATTCTGGCGGGGGATTAAGATAAATGAATGTATTGATGCCGCAGCTCGGCGAAACCGTAACCGAAGGCACTGTCGCCAAGTGGTTCAAAGCCGTTGGCGACAAGGTCGCTGCCGGCGACGTGCTGTTCGAGATCGAGACGGACAAGACTTCCATGGAAGTGCCGGCGACTGCCGGCGGCATCCTGACCGAGATCAAGGCACAGACCGGACAAACCGTTCCGGTGAATGCCGTCGTCTGCGTGCTGAAGGCTGAGGGGGACGTTTCCATCGAGACAGCTCCCGCTGAGGTCACTACAGCAACTGCAACTGCATCGGCATCCACAAAGAGTCCGTCGATTGCGGCCGCGACGGAGGCCAAAGCTCCAGCACAGGTCGCGGTTGCCCACGTACCCGTCAAGCGTGAGATCGACCCCTTCAATTCCGTGCGTACGCCGGAACGGAACTTCGGGCCGGTCACGTTACCGAGCGGTGCCAAGGTTACGCCCCTTGCACGACGCCTCGCCGCGGAAGCGGGCGTCAAACTGGAATCACTGACAGGTTCAGGTCCGCACGGGCGCATCGTTGCAGCCGACATCAAGCGGGCACAGCCCACCGCGGCTGCCGTTGCTGCACCAACCGCCGCCAGCGCCTATCGCGAGATTCCGCTCGATGGCATGCGCCGGACGATTGCCAAACGGCTGGTGGAATCCAAGCAGACCGTGCCGCATTTCTACCTGAGCACCGATGTCTCGGTCGAGGCGCTGCTGGCCTTGCGCCAGCAAGTCAACGCGATCAATCCGACGCGGATTTCGGTCAACGATTTTGTCGTGAAGGCCTATGCGCTCGCGCTGCAGAAAGTCCCGGCCGCCAATGCCGTCTGGGCTGAGGATCGTCTGCTGCAATACGAACGTTCAGACGTGGGGGTGGCAGTTGCCATCGAGGGCGGCCTGATCACTCCGATCATTCGCAGCGCCGACACGAAGAGCCTGGCGGCAGTCTCTGCAGAGATTGCAGACCTCGCGAAGCGCGCACGCGAGCGCAAGCTCAAGCCTGCCGAGTACCAGGGCGGCACTGCGACGGTATCGAATCTCGGGATGTACGGCATTCGCGAGTTCTCTGCGATCATCAATCCGCCGCAAGCGACGATTCTCGCAGTCGGCGCTGCTGAACGCCGTCCGGAGGAAGCTGCGGACGGCAGCATCCGTTTTGCCAGCAAGCTCACGGTCACATTGTCGGTTGATCACCGGGTTGTCGACGGCGCCGTTGCGGGCGAATTGCTCGCCGCCTTCAAAACCATCGTCGAAAGCCCGCTCAGCCTGCTCCTGTAGAGGTAACGACATCATGAAATACAACCGGCCCCACGCCGTCGCTTCCTGGGGTACCCAGGCCAAGGACTGGGAACGCGGCGTTGATTATCAACGGATGATCCAGGAGCGGCTCAAACGGGCCCAGGATTCCGTGCGTGCCAACGGTCTTGGCGCCGTGCTCTGTTTCAATTTCGACAACATCCGCTATCTCACCGGCACGCATGTGGGTGAATGGGCGCGTGACAAGTTCATGCGCTACGCACTGGCCGCGGCCGAAGGCCCGGCCTACCTGTGGGATCCGGCGGCACCTGCCAAGCGTCTTTCCTCACCGTGGATTGCCAACTGCGTAGCGGCGCCAATCTCCATCATGCAGGGCGGCCTGCCGCTCAATATGGGCATCCAGGCTGACTTCGCCCGCCAGGTCAAGAAGGCGCTGGTCGAACTCGGCGTCGACAACAAGCCCATCGGCATCGACGTCATGGAACTGCCCATGATTCGTGCCCTGGAGGCAGCAGGCATCGAAGTCGTGGATGGGCAGCAGGCGATGCTCGATGCCCGGGAAGTGAAGACCGCGGACGAAATCGAACTGCTGAAGCTCGCCTCGGCGATGGTCGATGGAACGTACGTGGACGTCGTCAAGGCCATCAGACCGGGCACGCGCGAAAACGAACTGGTCGCCATCGTCAATGACCGGCTGTACCGCATGGGTTCCGAGCGCGTCGAGTGCGTGAACTCCGTGTCCGGCCCGCGTGGTCGCCCGCATTCGCATACGTTCTCGGACCGGATGATTCAACCGGGCGACATGGTGTTTCTGGACATCATGCATTCCTACAACGGCTACCGGACCTGCTACTACCGCACCTTCATCTGCGGCGAGCCGAACAAGTACCAGATTGAAGCCTACGAAAAGGCGTCGAAGTGGATTTCGGCATCGATCGACAAGGTGCGCCCCGGCGTAACGCCGGATGAAATCGCTTCCGTCTGGCCGAATGCCGAGGAATTCGGTTATCGCAATGAAGCGGAAGCGTTCCTGCTCCAGTACGGCCACGGCATCGGCCTGTCGTTGTGGGAGCGGCCCATCATCTCCAAGCGCTATCACGGCCAGACACGGCCGCTGAAGGAAGGCATGGTGTTCGCGCTCGAAACCTGGTGTGGTGCAGAAGACGGGTCAGGCGCTGCGCGCATCGAAGAAGAAGTCGTGGTCACGAAGGATGGTTGCGAGATCATCACCAACTTCCCGTCGGACCGGCTGATTTCCTGCGGCCTGCCGGGTTGCGAAGTGTTCTGATCACGATCGCCACCTCTAATGACCGCACTACCGCGCGTCGAGCTCCCCCGAACCACGGACGGTTCGTCGGAATTGACGAGTTCTCTCTCGTCAATTCCGGGAGTCGGTGAAAATCACACTTTTCGCCGACCCCATGTGCAAAAGGCAAGGACTGCCTTTTTCACTCAATCATGGCCGTTTCGACAGCATGCGCGCGGCGGCGTAGTTGCAGCCGATGCCGAGTGCGAAGAACGGCACGAGCGCATACAGCGCGATGCGCAGGGATTCCTGCCCGTACTGCGGCAGGGCCCAGTCGCTGACAGCACCGACATACAGCGGACCGCAACCGACAGCCAGCAGGTTCAAGACGAACAACAGCATTGCCGAGGCAGTGCTGCGCCGCTCGGGCGGCACCAGGTTCTGGATGACCGCGACAGCGGGTGCGAGATACGTGAAGGTCAGACCCTGCGGAATGGCAAGCAGCAATACGGAAGTCTTCCAGTCGTCTGCTGCCAACGCGGCGAGATAGAACGGCAAGGCCAGCGCGAAAGCGACTGCGGGAACGAGTGGGTAGGCGCGCGGATTGGCCGCACCCAGACGATCCACGATGTAGCCGCTGCCGACAATGCCGATGGCAACGCTGAGTCCAATGAGCGGACTGTAGAGCGCGCCGATGTCCTGCAGCGTGGCTCCCTGCACCCGCATCAGGAACGCCGGCGACCAGGTCATCAGGCTGTACCCCACGACTGCGGAAAGACTGCAGCCAAGAGCAACCAGCACCAGCGTTGCGGACTTCAGGAATTCGCCAATGGCCTGCCCGAGTCTGACAGGCGGCGCGCCCCGCTTCGAAGCCTCATCCAGACCGCCGCGCAGCGGCTCGCGAACCAGGAAAGGCAACAGTATGGCCAGCAGCAGACCGGGAATGGCGAGACCAAAGAACGCCATGCGCCAGCCGTAGTGAAGTGCAGCCCATGTGCCATACAGCCCGCCCGCAAAGGTACCGAGCGGAATGCCGAGCGAGTACAGGCCCATCGCGAGACCGCGGTCGCCTGGGCGGGAAGTAGTCGGACAGAATGGAATACGACGGCGGCACACCGCCGGCTTCACCGATACCAACGCCGACCCGTGCAAGTGCGAGCTGCATGAAATTTCCTGCAAGCCCGCAGGCAGCCGTGAACAGGCTCCACAGTCCGCAAGCGGTCGCCACGATCGTGGTACGCCGCGTTCTGTCTGCCAGCCATGCCACTGGCACGCCAAACGTCGTGTAAAACAGGGCGAATACGAATCCGGTCACGAGTCCGAGCTGCGTATCCGTAAGGCCCAGATCGCGCTTGATCGGCTCGGCCAGAATCGACACCAGCTGGCGGTCGAGATAGTTGAACAGGTAGACCACCAGCAGCACCGCAAGTACGAAGTATCGGTACGCGTTGCGAGTCTCGTGCGGGCTGCCGGTGCTGGTCATTGTTGTTGTGTCATTTAATCAACTGGACAGATCGTGAACCAACCGGGCGTGCGTGACAATATCGATCTTGTGGTGGTGGGCTCAGGTCCCGGCGGCTACGTCGCAGCCATCCGGGCATCCCAGCTCGGGCTGAAGACCGCCATCATCGAACGTGAGAGCCTCGGCGGCATCTGCCTGAACTGGGGCTGCATTCCGACGAAGGCGCTGCTCAAGTCCGCAGAAGTCTTCGAACAGCTTGCCCATCTTGGCGACTACGGCCTCTCCTGCACCGGTGCCGGCTATGACTTCAGCAAGGTGATCCAGCGGTCGCGCAATGTCGCGAAACAGCTCAATACCGGTGTCGGCTTCCTGATGAAGAAGAACCGCATCGAAGTCATCGAAGGCACTGCCCGGCTGGCAAAGGGAACGACAACCCCTCATGTCGTCGTGGAACTCAAGGCCGGCGGCTACTCGCACGCTCAGCCCCAAGTCGGTGATCCTCGCAACGGGCGCCCGCGCGCGCGTGATTCCTGCGGCTGGAATGGTTCCGGATGGCGAGCGGATCTGGACGTATCGCGAAGCGATGACCCCGAAGGCGCTGCCAAAAGTCACTCATCGTCATCGGCTCCGGAGCCATCGGCATCGAGTTTGCCAGCTTCTACCGCGCATTCGGCGTGGATGTCACCGTCATCGAATCCCTGGAGCGCATCCTGCCGGTCGAAGATGCGGAAGTCTCTGCAGCGGCGCAGAAGAGCTTCGAAAAACGCGGCATGAAATTCCGCGTGGCCGCGCGGGTTGCCAAGGTCGCTGCAGACAAGGCCGGAGTGACCGTGGAACTCACGGCGAATGGCAAGGCGGAGACGCTCAAGGCCGACGTGGCGCTGCTGGCCGTTGGCATCGACGGCAATGTGGAAAATCTTGGCCTGGAAGCGCTGGGCGTCAAACTCGACCGGGGCCATGTGGTGACGAACGATCACTGCGCGACGAACGTGACCGGACTCTATGCCATCGGCGACGTGGCTGGCGCACCGTGGCTGGCGCACAAGGCGAGCCACGAGGGGGTCCACTGCGTCGAACACATCGCAGGACTGCCCGCCGCCGCAGTGAAGTCACCGATACCAGGCTGCACGTACTCGCATCCCCAGGTTGCGTCAGTGGGATTGACGGAAACCCAGGCGAAGGAGGCGGGGCATACCGTGAAGGTCGGTCGTTTCCCGCTGCGCGTCAACGGCAAGGCGATTGCGGCGGGCGAAACGGACGGCTTCGTCAAGACCGTATTTTCGGCAACTACCGGTCAGCTGCTGGGCGCGCACATGATTGGTGCAGAAGTGACGGAAATGATTCAGGGTTATGCGGTGGCGATGACGCTTGAAACCACTGAGGCGGAATTGATGGCTACTGTCTTTCCGCATCCCACGATATCCGAATCCATGCATGAGTCTGTCCTTGACGCATACAGCAGGGTATTGCACATTTGAACGGCTACGCCACAAACAGATTTCCGGCGACAGACATTTCAAAAACATAAGGGGAAACCAATGTTCGATTTCGACTTTAGCAACGGTTACGTGGTGCTGCGGATCATCTGCGGTTTCTTCCTGCTCCCGCACGCCGTGGCCAAGATCACCATGCGCGAGGGCTCCATCGGTTTCTTCAAGGGTGCTGGCTACCCTTCTCCGGGCACGTTCGTCACATTCGGCCTGATCTTCGAGTTCATCGTGGGCCCCCTGTTGATTCTCGGCATCTTCACGAAGATCGCGGCATGGCTCGCCTGCGGCTACCTTGCCGTGGCAACCGTCTCTGTCTACAAGCTGACGAGCAAGTGGTTGTGGAACATCGGGGGCTGTGAATACCCGCTGTTCTGGGCCATCTGCTGCGCCATCGTAGCGCTGCACAGCTGATCGACATCACCACAACAGCAGGGGCCCTCCATTGAAGATCGCATTTGTAGGGCTCGGCCGCATGGGGCAGGCGATGGCGCATCGCCTGCTCGATGCGGGTCATCAGCTCGTCGTCTTTAACCGCTCGCCGGCCAAGCTCAAGGAGCTCCTTGAACGCGGTGCGGTACAGGCCCCTTCAATCAAGAGTGCTGCAGCCCAGTCTGAAGGGCTCGTGCTGACGATGCTGACGGATGATCGCGCATTGAATGCAGTGGCTGATGGGCCTGATGGCCTGATCGCGAACTTGCCCCCACAGGGCGTTCACGTCGCAATGGGGACGCATGCAGTGGCAACGGTAAGGGCCCTCGCTGAAAGGCACAGCAAGGCGGGACAGACACTCGTTACTGCACCGGTTCTTGGGCGGCCTGAGGCAGTCACTGCGGGTCGCCTCGGTATCATTGTTGCGGGCCCGGCTGCTGCCGCCGAAAGAGCCAGGCCGGCTCTCGAAGCAATCGGTCGCCGTCTGTTTCCGGCCGGCGACGATCCGGGTGCAGCATCTGCCGTCAAACTTGCCAACAACATGCTGCTCGCCTGTGCCATCGAGGCCATGGGCGAAGCGTTTTCTCTGGTCGAGAAATCCGGCGCTCCCGGCAGCCTGTTCCGCGAAATCCTGGTGGATGGCATGTTCGCCTGCCCCGCCTACACTGCGTACGCGACGATCATTGCCGACAAGTCCTACGACAAGGTGGGCTTCACCGCGACACTCGCACTCAAGGACGTCAACCTGGCGCTCGATGCCGGAGTTACGGCAGCGGTCCCGTTGCCCAGTGTCAACGTCTGCCGCGACAGGCTGCTGAGCGCCGTCGCGCACGGCGATGCCGAGAAGGACTGGGCAACCATGGCCAACGAGCAGGCGCGCGCCAGCGGACTCTGAGTCCGGCTAACAACCCCGATGGCCAGTGCTCTCTTTTCGCAGCTCTCCCTTCGCGGGCTGACGTTGCCCAATCGCATTGCCGTCTCGCCGATGTGCCAGTACAACTCGATCAATGGATCGGCCGGTGACTGGCACCTGATGCACCTTGGCAATCTCTCGATGGGCGCTGCCGGCCTTGTCATCGTGGAAATGACGAACGTCACCATGGAAGGCCGCATCACCCCTCGGTGCGCCACGCTGTGTACGGACGAGAACGAGGCGGCGATGAAACGCGTGGTGGATTTCTGCCGCACGTACGGCGTGGCCAAACTCGGTATCCAGATTGCGCATGCCGGCCGGAAAGGTTCGCAGAACCCGCCTGCGCTGGGGCACAAGACGCTGACCGCCGAAGAAGGCGCCTGGCAAGTCGTGGGACCGTCCGCGATTCCGTTCGGCCCCGGCTTTCCGGTGCCGCGGGAACTGACGGTGGCGGAAATCCAGGGCCTCATTGAAGCACATGTCGCTGCAGTCGGGCGCGCAGAACGGGTGGGCTTCGACCTGATCGAGATGCACGGCGGTCACGGTTATCTCATCCACCAGTTTCTGTCGCCGCTGTCCAATCAGCGCACGGACCAGTACGGTGGCTCGCTTGAAAATCGCATGCGCTTCCCGCTCGAAACGTTCAGCGCCATGCGCGCTGCGTGGCCGACCGAGAAGCCGATGGGCATCCGCGTGTCGGCAACGGACTGGGTTGAAGGCGGCTTCAATCCCGATGAAGCAGTCGTATTTGCCAGGGAACTCAAGAAGATCGGTTGCGACTATATCGACGTCACCTCCGGTGGCCTGGATGCAAGGCAGAAGATTCCACTGGCCCCGGGATACCAGGTGCCATTCGGTGCCCGCATCCGCAAGGAAGCAGGAATCACGACCTTCTCCGTGGGACTGATCGACAAGCCGCAACAGGCTGAGGAGATTATTGCCTCCGGTCAGGCAGATGTGGTCGCTATCGCACGCGGAGCTCTGTATGACCCACGCTGGGCCTGGCATGCCGCGCAGGAACTGGGTGCAGAGACTGCCTACCCTCCGAAGTACCGCGCCGCCCATCCTTCGATACGGCCAATGCTGTTCCCGCCGAAAGCGGGCGCTTGAACGCAGGCGGCCGTGACACCTCCCGCTTTTGATGAGGGCTCAGCGGCCACCCCGCCGCGGGTGCATGCTGACGCGCGGACACCGGTCACCGTCCTCACCGGTTTTCTCGGCAGCGGCAAGACGACACTGCTCAACCGCGCGTTGCGTTCACCGGCAATGGCGAATACTGCAGTGGTCATCAACGAGTTCGGCGAGGTGGGCCTCGATCACCTGTTGACCGAAGCGAGCAATGACCAGATTACGCTGCTCGAGAATGGGTGCCTGTGTTGCACTGTCTTCGGCGACCTGATCGGCACGTTGAATCGGCTCTATCACTCACGCGCGGCCGGAGCCATCATCCCGTTCGATCACGTCGTGATCGAAACTTCCGGGCTCGCGGATCCCCGTCCCGTCCTGCAGGCGTTTCTTTCCGACCCGACGCTTGAGGGCCTTTACCGGCTGGGATCCGTCGTTGCGATCGTCGATGCAGTGAATTGCCTCGGCACCTTTGATCGACATGATGAATCGGTACGACAGGTGGCGCTGGCCGACCAGATCCTGATCAGCAAGCTCGATCTGCTCGAGACCTCTCGGGCCGCGGCTCGCGAGGCGGAAGTCCGCCATCGATTGCACCTGCTCAATCCTGCGGCCCAGGTGTACCGTATCGATGATCCTGCGATCGACCCCATCCAGCTGCTGCGCGCCACCGGGTTCACACTGGAGAGGGGCAGCGCGGACGTCAACGCGTGGCTGAACGAGTCGGCGTATCTCCCGACCAGTGCCGATAGTTCAAGTAACTCGCCGTATGTCGGTCCAGGTCATTTGCATGCCACGATCGCTTCGTTCTGTCTGACACGCGATGAGCCAAGTACGCTCTACGGGCTGGAGCTGCTGCTTGCGGCTGTTGAGCGCAATCTCGGCCCGGGCCTGTTGCGACTCAAAGGTCTGGTGCATGTCGCCGAGGAACCGGACAGACCGGCCGTCATTCACGGCGCGCAGCATTTACTCCACAACCTGACCTGGCTCGAACGCTGGCCGGACGAGGATCGCAGGACCCGGATCGTCTTCATTACCGAAGGCCTCAAACGCCAGGACCTGGAGGAGATGGTTGCGCTGCTGGACCGGGTCGCGCAGCGTACTGCTGCTGCGCGTGAAAATGCGCGCAAAGGAGCTGTCGATAAGTGAGTGCGTCGGGCCCGGACGACAGCCGCCGTCGCAGTGTGCGCAGCTTCGTCCTGCGCGCGGGACGCCTGACGGTTGCGCAGGACCGCGCATTGACAGACCTGTGGCCGGCGTTTGGTATCGACTACACGCCAGCGCCGCTCGATCTCGATGCCATCTTCGGACGCAAAGCGCCGCGGATGCTCGAGATCGGATTTGGTACCGGCGATGCACTCGCCGCGTTTGCCAGTGCGCATCCTGACGTTGACTGCCTCGGCGTCGAGGTCCATCGTTCGGGTGTCGGTCATTTGCTGCTCAAGGCCCACGCAGAGCACATTCCCAACCTGCGCGTCATCTGTCACGACGCCGTCGAAGTCCTCGACAGGCAACTGCCTGCCGACAGTCTCGCGGCAGTGCATGTGTTCTTCCCGGATCCCTGGCCCAAGAAGCGGCATCACAAACGGCGCCTCATTCAGCCGCCCTTTGTCGAATGTCTGCTGCGCACTCTTGAGATCGGTGGCGAACTGCGGCTGGCAACTGATTGGCAGCCCTATGCCGAACACATGCTCGAAATTTTGCAGAAGTTTCCCGCGCTCACCAATATCGCCGGTGGCTCCCTGTTTGTCGAACGGCTTGCAGAGCGACCGGTCACCCGCTTCGAGCGCCGCGGCCAGCGCCTCGGCCATGCAGTATGGGATCTCGCATTCAGGAAAACTGCCAACGCCTGATTCGGTTCGCGATTGCGCCGATGATGCTGTGCGATAAAATTTTTCCTTGAATCCTTGCAGCGCGAGGTCTAAAACAGTAACTGAAAGGGTATGCATCAGAGCATGCTGTGCAACTGGACAGCTTGCGACACGCCACGGAATCAGGCACCCAACGTTGTGGGAATGGAGGGATATCATGACTGCGCTGACTCCCGTCATTGGCGAGTGGTACCAGAGGCCCGGGGGTACGCTCTTTGAAGTCGTCGCGATCGATCGCGACGATGGCACAATCGAAGTGCAGCACTTTGACGGCACCCTGGAAGAGCTCGATGCGGACTCCTGGTATGAACAGGGAATCATCGCCGCAGAAGCGCCAGAAGACTGGACCGGCTCTGTCGATATCGAACCCGAGGATTTCGAACCCCAGAGCGAGCCGCAGTCGCAGACGTTGTGGGCGGGTCCGCTTGAATTCCTGGATCGGAGCGAAGCCGGCGGCTATTCGGAATGGCCGACGTTACCGGACGAGCGTAGCCATTAGTCTGATTGTGTCAGGCATAGCGCCGGGCCAATGCGTCCGGATGATCTTCCAGCAGCACCTCACCGTTCACCACGCGTACCGGAATCGCCGTCAGGCTCCTGCCTGCACACGGTCCCGCGACGCACTTCCCGGACTCGATCGTAAACAGTGCGCCGTGTGAAGCGCACTGGATCAGCGACGCGTCGGCATTCAGAAAGCGATGCGGCTGCCAGTCAAGCGGATGGCCGGCATGCGGGCATCGATTCACAAAGGCGTACGCGTGGTCTCCACTGCGTACCACGAAGCCACGCAATGGCCAGTCTCCCGACCCCGCGGTAAATGCGCGCGATCCCGGATCGTTCAACTCGTCCAGTCTGCAGATCACATGTGTGCTGCCGGCCATCGCGATACCGCCGGTTCAACCCTTACCTGCTGCATCGCGACCACTGGAGGTCGCCGCTGTTCCCACCGAAGCGTCGATGAGTCCGGCGCGCATCATCAGCCAGAACAGGAGGATCCCGGGTAGCGCAATCACCGTTGTGAGCAGATAGAAATCCACGTAGCCGAACTGCTCGATGAGCGCTCCGGCGGATGTCCCGGTCAGCAAACGCCCGACGATGCTGGCTGCGGCGGAGATCAGCGCGTACTGACTCGCCGTATAACGCAGATCGCACAGCGCGGAAAAATAGGCGACGACCGTGACTCCCCCGATACCGCTGGCGAAGTTCTCGAAGCCGATGGCCGCCGCCATCGCCCAATTGGAATGTCCGACTGCAGCAAGACCCGCGAAACTCAGGTTTGACACGGCCATCAACACCAGGCTGATCAGAACCGAGCGTTTCAGCCCGAGGCGCGCGTACAGAACGCCACCCACAAAAATGCCGGCCAGGTAGGCCCAGAATCCGAAGCCCACGTCGTACACGGCAATCTCGTCATTGGTGTACCTGAGTTCCTGAAACAGCAATCTGAAGGTGAGATTGGCAAGCGTATCGCCGATCTTGTGCAGCAGCACGAACAGCAACACCAGCAATGCACCCTTGCGGCGGAAGAACTCGGCTAACGGTGCGGCGATCGAATACCAGACTGCACTCAAACCCTGTCGATGAACAGGCTCGCGGTGTCTTGCCGGCTCACCAAGGATGAGTCCGACCGCCATGGCAGGCAACGCCAGCACCGCACATGCCAGATAGGCGATGTGCCAGTTGGAGCGCGCGGCAACCACCAGTGCCAGGGAGGCGGCCACCACCGATCCGATGCGCCACCCATATTGCGACATGCCGGAACCCGCGCCGAGCTGACGCGGCTCAAGAGATTCGATGCGATAGGCGTCGATGACAATGTCGTAGGTTGCCCCGGCGACGGCAACCAGGATGGCTGCCCACACTGTCGCCAGCAGGCTTTCCTTCGGATCAACCAGCGCAAGGTTGATCACCGCCGCGATCACCAACGCACCGGCGAACAGCAGCCACGACACCCGTTGTCCCAGGCGCCCAAGAAGCGGCAAGTGCACGCTGTCCACGACCCAGGCCCAGAGCCACTTGAAGTTGTAGACCAGGAACGCCAGGGAAAACGCAGTAATCGTGCGCTTCTCGATGCCGTCCTGCGCCAGCCGCGAGGTCAGCGTCGCGGCAATCATCGCGTAGGGAAAACCGGAAGAAACGCCGAGAAAAAATGCGCCGAGCGGAGCAGCTTCAACGTAAGGACGCACTGGCGCAGGAACGTAGCTCCGCCATCCAGAGACTTGTGGCAACCGGTCTGTGGGATTCAACAGTCTGACGTCCTTTGCTTTCCCGGGTTAGTGGCGTCGCAGGGCGAAGCGAGTATAGCGGTGGTCCGCGAAGCGCTGCGCGCGCATCGCCCTTGGAGCGCAGTCGCCACCGCGTTAAAGTGCGCCCCGCCAGATCGGCCAGCACCGCAAATTCGTACCCATGCCTCAAGCTCAAGCCTTCATTTCCCTGTGTCTCGAACTCGGCGTCCTGCGTTTCGGCGAGTTCAAACTGAAGTCAGGCCGGCAAAGTCCCTATTTCTTCAACTCCGGACTGTTCAATACCGGGCGCGCGATCGCGGAACTGGGCCGGTTCTATGCCGGAGCAGTGGCGGCCAGCGACCTCTCTTTTGACATGTTGTTCGGGCCGGCCTACAAGGGCATTCCGCTGGTAACGGTTACGGCAGCCGCCCTGGCCGATGGCCACGGCCGGAACCTTTCCTGGGCCTTCAATCGCAAGGAAGCCAAGGACCATGGTGAAGGGGGCAGCATCGTTGGTGCCCCTTTGTCCGGTCGCGTACTGATCATCGATGATGTGATGACCGCCGGCACCGCTATCCGGGAATCGGTCGATATCATCCGCAAGGCGGGGGCCATACCGGCCGGCGTAGTCATTGCGCTCGACCGTCAGGAACGTGGTCAAGGCCCCCAATCGGCCGTGCAGGAAGTCGAGGAGCTTTTCGGGCTACCCGTGGTTAGTATCCTGAAGCTCGCCGACCTGATTGCTTTCCTTGAAGCGAGCGGAAATTCCGGGCAACTTGCGGCAGTTCGAAGTTATCGCGAGCAATATGGGATAGCTTCGGCCGAATAAAGGCCTTCAACAGGAGTCAAGGCTGGTAGCACCCGGGCACCTGCGGCAGAATGGCCGCCGCCCGACGGAATGCAGCCGAGGTATCAATGGTTTCGTTGCGTTCGACACCGCTGCTGTTCGCGCTACTGGTCTGCAGTGCAACACTGCCGCAAGCGCATGCGGCTGCCAGCGGGTCCGCGAATTCGTCACGTGAGGCGTTTTTTCGCTGCACGGATGCGAATGGGCAGACGCACTACGGAGACCGTCAGCCTCCGGCGTGCATAGGACATGACACACAGGTGCTGAACGAGCGGGGCACCGTGTTGCGCGTCATAGAAGGCGATGTGTCCCGTGCGACCCGTCTGCTGCGTGAAGGCCAGGAAGCAATCCAGCGCAAGCAACGGGAGGACCGTGCACTGCGGGACAGGATGCTCATCGATACGTACCTGTCAGTGGAAGATATCGAACGCCTGCGGAATCAGCGACTGGAACTGCTGGAGGCTCAGGTCAACGTGACACAGCAGAACATGGCCGCGATGCGGAATCGTCAGACGACCCTCGAAGGTCAGATTGCCCGCTTCCGCCCCTACAGCGACAAGCCCGAGTCACCGCCCCTGCCGGATCATCTCGCCGAGGAAATGGTCAACATGGTCAACAGCATGCAGGGCTACCAGAAGACCATCGCGACAAAGCTGGCCGAGCAGGAGCAGCTGAAGGCCGAATTCTCGGCGGACATCGCCCGCTTCAAACAGCTGAAGGGAATTCGCTAGCGTCAACTCCGGCCGGAGCTGCCGAAACCGCCTGCCCCCCGCATGGATGCGGAAAAGTTCTCGACGATATCGAACTCCACCTGTACCACCGGCACGATGACGAGCTGGGCAATGCGCTCACCCGTCTGGATCGTGAAAGCAGTCTGGCCGCGATTCCAGCACGATACGAACAGCTGTCCCTGGTAGTCCGAATCGATGAGCCCGACGAGATTGCCGAGCACGATGCCGTGCTTGTGGCCGAGGCCCGAACGCGGCAGCACGACGGCGGCGAGACCAGGATCACCGATATGGATCGCGAGACCGGTGGGAATCAACTGCGTGGCACCGGGCTCCAGAGTCAGCGGTGCGTCGATGCACGCCCTGAGGTCGAGACCGGCCGAGCCGTCCGTCGCATAGGCTGGTAATGGAAATTCACTGCCAATCCTCGGATCGAGAATGCGCACCTCCAGCCGCCGTCGTGGCTGCTCTGGAATGCCATTGCCCGCTCGCGGGACAGCGTCAGCCGGTAACACGTGCGACCGCTTCCGAGGGCTCTTCTGCTGTCTGACGTATCCGATAACGCCCGGCAATGACCGCAATCAGCTGGCGTGCGAGATCCGCTTTGGAAGTCAGCGCGAGTTCCTGCTTGCCGTCCACCCAGTACACCGTCAGTGCGTTGTCATCCTGGTCAAAACCAAGACCGTCGCCAACGCGATTGGCTGCGATCATTTCAAGGCGTTTCGATTCCATTTTTGCCAGCGCATTGCGCTCGACGTCTTCGGTCTCGGCGGCGAAACCGACCAGGAACGGACGGTTGTCTGACCGCGCGACCGTGCCGAGTACATCCGGGGTGCGCGCCAGTGCGATGCTGAGGGCGTCCTGGGTCTTCTTGATCTTTCTGCTCGACGGCTGGGCCGCCTTGTAGTCGGACACAGCCGCAGCCGCGATGAAGATGTGCGCACCGATGACATGACTGCGCACAGCATCCAGCATCTGTTCGGCTGTCTCGACATTGACGACGGTGGTGCCAGGAGGAGGCGGCAGATTGACCGGGCCGCTCACGAGCACGACCTTCGCACCCGCGTCTCTGGCAGCGGCAGCAACGGCATAGCCCATCTTCCCCGAGCTGCGATTGCTCAGAAAGCGCACTGGATCGATGCGCTCTCGCGTTGGCCCCGCAGTCACGACTACCTTCAATCCAGTCATGGCTCCCGCGAGCGATTGCCTCGACAGCACGGTGTCGGCGATCTCCCGTGGTTCCATCATGCGCCCCGCGCCTGTTTCTCCGCATGCCTGCTCACCGATTGCAGGCCCAAGGATGCAGACACCGCGGCTTTCGAGCAGCCGCACGTTCGCCTGGGTCGCAGGATGACTCCACATCAGGTGATTCATCGCCGGAGCAAGCGTGATCGGTGCGCTGGTCGCAAGACACAGTGTTGACAGCAGATCGTTGGCCAGCCCGTGAGCCAGCCGCGCGATGAAATCTGCCGTTGCCGGCGCAATGACCACTGCATCGGCCCAGCGGGCCAGCTCGATATGGCCCATCGCCGCCTCCGCCGCCGAATCCCAGAGATCCGTTCTGACCGGATGTCCCGATACCGCCTGAAAGGTATTTGCAGTGACGAACTCGAGGGCACCCGGCGTCATGACGACCTGGACTTCCGCTCCCCGCTCCACCAGACGCCGCACCAGATCCGGCGCCTTGTAAGCAGCGATGCCACCGCTGACGCCAAGCAGGACCTTTTGCCGTGGGGGCTCGGTGGGAATTGCACTCATGGCGGCATTATGGACGTTGCGCCCAAACCTCGGCAAACGCGTTGGGCTGCATGGTTATAGCCAGAGGATATGAGACCCACGACTCACCCCGGAACCCTGTGGTTGACTGGGCCCCATAGGGCAGCGCCGCGAACACATGAGTTTCAACCCGAACACACCAGTTATCGCGATATCCGGCGATCAGGTGCGAGCGGAGAATTCACGCCCATGTCAATTCGACACTGGCCCATCGGGGAGCGCCCCCGGGAGAAGCTGCTGCAGCGAGGCGCTGGCGCGCTAAGTGACAGTGAGCTGATCGCGCTGCTCCTCCAGTTTGGTATTCGCGGACGCAGCGCGGTCGATGTCGCGCGCGATCTCCTTACGGAGTTCCAGTCGTTGCGAGGTCTGTTGAATGCTGATCCGGCGCGCGCGTGCGCAACCCCTGGCCTTGGCCCTGCCCGGTTCGCAAGGCTACAGGCCTCTCTTGAGCTGGCCCGGCGCCACTACCAGGAACGGATGCAGATCGGGTGCGTCCTGGCCAACCCGCGGGCAACGCGGGAATTCCTGCAGATGCGCCTCAGGGACCTGACTCACGAGGTGTTCTGCTGCGTCTACCTCGACAATCGCAACCGCGTCACGGGCTTTGAGGAGCTGTTCAGGGGAACCCTGGACGGCGCCAGCGTGCACCCCCGGGAGGTGGTCAAACATGCGCTGGCCCGGAACGCAGCCGCAGTCATCCTGGCCCACAACCACCCTTCCGGCGTCGCCGAACCCAGCCAGGCGGACGAAATCATCACGCAAAGGCTGAAGGAAGCGCTTGGGTTAGTGGAAATCCGGGTCCTGGACCATATCGTCGTCGGGGACGGGGCCTGCGAGTCCTTTGCGGAACGGGGACTTCTGTAACACGTTGATGCAAAAGTCTGTCCGTGCCTTTTCATCGGGCCAGCGAAAAGCGGGTTTTCACTGGCTCCCGAAATCAATGAGCTGGAACTCATTGATAGCCCAAGTCGTCCATGACTCGGGAATCAGGGTGCTACGAAGAGATTTGCAGCACCCTGACGCCTCCGGCTTGCCGGGCGGGGGCGGCGCTGGTATAAAGCGCGACTGCTTTTTCAAGGTCGGCCAGCCCCTGATTGGGGTGCCTGCCCCCGGGTTTTGACCGAGGATCCAATCATGTCGAGAGTCTGCCAGGTCACAGGCGTTGGCCCGACGACCGGTAACACCGTGTCGCACGCCAATAACAGGCGCCGCCGCCGGTTCCTGCCCAATCTGCACACCCAGCGCTTCTGGCTGGAGAGCGAGCGCCGCTTCGTCAGCCTGCGCATATCCATGCGGGGCCTGCGCACGATCGAAAAGCAGGGCATCGACAAGGTCGTTGCCCGCCTGCGCGCTGAAGGCGTGAAGGTCTGAACGGAAGTAACCCATGCGCGACAAGATCAAGCTCGTTTCATCCGCCGGCACCGGTCACTACTACACCACGACCAAGAACAAGCGCCTGCACCCTGAGAAGGTCGAGATCAAGAAGTACGACCCCAAGGTTCGCAAGCACGTGGTCTACAAGGAAGCGAAGATCAAGTAAGGTCTGCTTCCCTGCGCCATGAAAAAACCCGCCTTTCGGCGGGTTTTTTGTTTTCAGTCCTGACGGGTCCTTAAGACTTCATGCACCCTGCATGGCATAGCCGCGGAGCGACGCGGCAAATTCCTGGAGTGCCTTGATGCCGCTGGCCTCGGCCTGGGATATCCAGTCCTTGAGGTGCTGCAGCAGCTTGTCGTTGCTCATGTGCCCACCGCTCCACAGCACCTGCAGACGTTCGCGGAAATCGTGCACGGTCTTGAGCATCTGGTTGCTTGCAAGGACTTCATTCAGCCGGGCATGGGCCTGGTCATCGAGAAGGACTGGCTGACGTACCAGCAGCTTCTTGACCCGGCGCGTCAGATTACCGCGGGCAGCCTGCAGCTCGGTGCGGAAGACCGGAAGCGTTACGCTGCGCGTATAGGCGCGCAGTACGTGCATTCTGTTCACGATCACGGCTCGCACCGTCTCAAGGTCCACATGGGAAGCGGGTGCATGGGTGGGTCGCGGCGCCACGCGAATAACGCGGGCAAGACCGACAGCAGAAAACATGCGGATCCACATCCAGCCGATATCAAACTCCCAGCTGCGCGAGGAGAACTTCGCGGAACTCGGGAACGCATGGTGATTGTTGTGCAGCTCTTCGCCGCCAACGATGAAGCCCCATGGAACGACGTTGGTCGCCGCATCGGGGCACTCGTAGTTACGATAGCCGGTATGGTGGCCGAGGCCATTGATCACGCCCGCGGCCAGCAGCGGCATCGCGAGCATCTGTACGGCAATGATGATGATGCCGGGCACGCCGAACAGCAGCAGGTCGAGGACGACCATCGAGATGATGCCCAGGTTGGGGTACTTGCTGTAGAGATTCCGCTCCAGCCAGTCGTCGGGCGTACCGCGACCAAATTTCTCCAGTGTCTCGGGATTGGTGGCCTGGATCTTGTACAGTTCAGCGCCCTCGAGCAGCACCTTCTTCAGTCCGAAGATGACCGGGCTGTGGGGATCGTCCGCCGTTTCGCAGCGCGCGTGATGCTTGCGATGTACTGCCACCCATTCCTTGGTGAGCATGCCACTGCTCATCCAGAGCCAGAGGCGGAAGATGTGTCGCAGGGCCGGGTGCAGATCCAGGCTGCGATGGGTGGCATCCCGATGGAGGTAAAGAGTGACCCCCATAATGGTGAACTGCACCATCAGGACTGCGACCAGGACGTAACCCCAGAAGCTAAGCCCCAGAATTCCATAAAGAAAGTCTAAATTCACTCGAGCCCCCTCAAAGCATGACAAATGCGGCGGGCCACTATAGCGAACCCCCACCCCGCAAACAAATTAGCAATTCCCCGTAAACACCAGAACCTGCGCCAGTTCCGCTATCGTTCTCAAGTCCCATGCCAGAACTACCCGAAGTCGAGACCACGCGCCTCGGCATTGCTCCAGCCGTCGTTGGGCGCCGTATTACCGGGATCGTTATCCGGGAACCGCGGCTGCGCTGGCCGATTGCACAGGATCTTGCCGCGTCCGTCATCCACCAGACCGTCCGCAGTGTCAGGCGGCGAGCCAAGTACCTGCTGCTCGACCTGGATCGGGGCAGTCTGATCCTCCACCTCGGGATGTCAGGAAATCTTCGCGTATTACAGCACGATCAAGTGCCAATAAAGCATGATCACGTCGATATCATCCTGGAAACCGGCCTTTGCCTGCGCTTCAACGATCCCCGGCGGTTCGGCAGCCTGCATTTCACTGCAGCGGACCCCGAGGAGCACCCGTTATTGCGACGCCTGGCGCCAGAACCCCTGGAAGATGGTTTCGATGGCGCGTACCTGAGCCGGTCAGCTCGTGGTCGCAAGGTCGCCATCAAGCAGTTCGTCATGAACAGCCAGGTGGTCGTTGGCGTGGGAAACATCTACGCCAGCGAATCACTGTTCCGGGCCGGCATTCGGCCGCGTCGTGCGGCCGGGAGGATCACGAAGGACGACATGGAGCGGCTCGCGCGCGCAATCAAGGCGGTGCTAAAGGATGCGATCAAGGCGGGCGGCACGACTTTAAGGGATTACGTCAGCCCGGAGGGAGCCAGCGGGTACTTTCGGCAAGAACTGTTTGTCTACGAACGGCAAGGACAGCCCTGTCGTCGTTGCCAGACTCCGATTCGCCAGCTCACGCAAGGCGGACGATCAACCTATTTCTGCCCGACCTGCCAGAAATAGCACGACTTCATGTTTGTATGCGCTTGGCGCTCAATGCGGCCGCCACCAGCGGGTGGACGAATTCGGAGACATTGCCGCCAAGGCTTGCGATCTCCCTGACCAGCGTTGATGAAATGAAGTTGAACTGCTCGGTGGGTGTAAGGAAAACGTAATCCACCTTGTCGGACAGATGGCGGCTCATGGTAGCGAGCTGGAACTCGAACTCGAAGTCCGAGACGGCTCTCAGGCCCCGCACGACAACGCCGATGCCATGCAACTTCGCAAATTCCACCGTGAGTCCCGTATAGCCCGTCACCAGAACATTGGGAATATCGGCTAGCACACTGCGAGCCAGACCCACACGCTCATCCAGCGTGAACAGCGGCGCCTTGCCCGGGTTTGCCGCGATTGCAACCGTCACTTCCGAAAAGATGGCCGCCGCGCGGCGCACCAGATCCTGATGGCCATTGGTGATGGGATCGAACGTCCCGGGATACATCGCCTTCGTCATGTAGGGACCCCCTTATTTCAGTGCCTTCAGGTCCGCCGTGCGCGCGAGATGATAGCCGACTTTGCCGGCGCGTCCGCTGCGGAACAGCGTCCACGCCGCCGGCAGTACGGGCTCACCCGCTTCAGCCTCGCTTTCCAGGTAGACGAATCCGCCGGAGGTCAGGCAGTTCGCTGCCTGCAACGCTGCACAGGTTTCCTGCAACATTGCCGCTCCGAAAGGGGGATCCAGAAACACCACATCGAATTTCCCGCTGGTCTCCTTGAGGTAACGCTGTGCGTCGTTCACCAGGACCTCCGCGTCGTTGCTGTTCAGGCGCGCAAGAGTCTCCTGCAAGTAGCCGGCTACTCTCGCATCACGATCCACGAATACGACTTCGCGCGCGCCTCGGGACAGCGCTTCGAATCCGAGCGCGCCGCTGCCGGCGAAGAGATCGAGACATCGAGCGCCGCTGATGACTGGCGCCAGCCAGTTGAACAGTGTTTCCCGGACTCGATCGGGCGTTGGCCGGATCGCCTCGACATCTGGAAAGCGCAGCTTCGTCCCGCGCCAACGGCCGCCAATGATCCGCAATTGATGCGACAGGCCCAATGGTCCCGGCCGCGCTGAAGGTCGACTGACCTTGGCTGCGCTGGCGACGGTCCGTAATTTCCTGGTTTGTTTCCTGGGCATGAGTCACCGCGGTCACCATGTTAGCGAATCGCGCAAGCCAGGTTTGGCTCTCCTGCTGCCGCGGGTGATGACGCCCTGGTTCCGCCTGATGGCCTGTTACAATCCCGCTCCCTCCCGCGGACAACCCGTGCTCGACCCATGTTCGGATTGAAATCAAAGAACACCCCTGACGCGGCGAGCGGGAGAACACAGCCGGGTTTCTTCAAGCGACTACGCATGAAGCTCAACCAGGGTAATTCCTGGTTGACCTACGACCTTGCGAATCTGCTGCCGGGCGGCAGGATCGACGCGACGGTCCTTGAGGAACTCGAAACGCGGTTGATCACGGCGGACGTCGGCGTCGACACCACAGAGCGGATCCTCGCGGGCCTGCGCAAACAGGTGGAGCGCAATGAACTTGGTGATCTTGATGCGCTGCTGCAGGCGCTGCGGTTTGCCCTGCTGGAGATCCTGAAACCCTGCGCGGTGCCGCTGGATGTGGCATCGGGACCCAGGCCCTTCGCCATACTCGTCGTGGGCGTGAACGGTGCGGGCAAGACGACGACGATCGGCAAACTCGCACATCGCTTCAAGGATGAGGGCATGAAAGTGATGCTGGCGGCCGGCGATACATTTCGTGCTGCTGCCGTCGAACAGCTTGCCGTGTGGGGCGAGCGCAACAAGGTACCCGTGATCACGCAAGCGGCGGGCACCGATCCGGCTGCCGTAATCTTCGACGGCATGCAATCTTCCCGAGCGCGTGAAATGGATGTGCTACTCGCCGATACAGCGGGTCGACTGCATACGCAAACGAATCTCATGGAAGAACTGAAGAAGGTCAAACGCGTGATGGGGCGCGTCGATCCTCTGGCTCCTCATGAAGTGCTGCTGGTGCTCGACGCTGGACAGGGACAGAACGCTCTCCAGCAGGCGAAGCTGTTTCACGACGCACTTGGAGTGACGGGAATCGTGCTGACCAAGCTGGATGGCACGGCTAAAGGCGGCATTGTGTTCGCCATTGCGGACCAGCTCCATCTGCCGATCCGCTTTGTGGGGATCGGTGAAGGCGCCGGGGATTTCGCTGCGTTCGATGCGGAGGCGTTCGTGGACGATCTGATCGCGACGGGCAAGCCAGAGACATGATCCGCTTCGAGCATGTCTTCAAGCGCTACCCGAACGGGCGCGAAGCGCTGACCGACCTGTCGCTCGACATCGGCAGTGGCGAGATGGTGTTCCTCACGGGTCATTCTGGTGCCGGCAAATCGACGTTGCTCAAACTGATTGCGCTGATCGAACGGCCCACGCGCGGAGTGGTTACCGTCAACAACCTGAACGTCGCCACCGTTGCACGCAGCCGGGTGCCAGCGTTTCGTCGCCAGGTAGGCGTCGTCTTCCAGGACCACAAGCTGCTGGCCGATCGCACGATCTTCGACAACGTCGCATTGCCACTGATCATTGCGGGAATCGGCACGAGAGAAATCGGCAAGCGCGTGCGGGCTGCCCTCGACCAGGTGGGGTTGTTGACCAGAGAACAGGCGTTGCCACTTGAACTGTCTACAGGCGAGCAGCAGCGCGTTGGCATTGCGCGCGCAGTCGTAAGCAAACCGCCGGTGCTCATCGCCGATGAACCTACCGGCAATCTCGACCCCGATCTTTCACTCGAAGTCATGCAGATATTCCGGCGCTTCAATGAAGTGGGCGTCACTGTCCTGGTCGCGAGTCATGACATTCGACTGCTGGAACGATTCCGTCTGAGACGCGTGCGGCTTGAAGGCGGCCGAATCCAGCCGGATTCGGTGACTACTCCTCCGCCAGACGACTTGCCGGTTCCAGGCCTGGTGGATCCCGCGAGATTCGCGGGAATGGATTGATGGCGATGTCTGGCACACCTCGACCGGGATTCAGGAGGGTTGGCTGATGGGCACCTGGCTGAACCGGCACCTGCAAACGCTGGTTGGTTCGCTGGGTCGGCTGGCGCAGCAGCCACTCGCGAACCTGCTGACGATCCTGGTCATCGGCATTGCTCTGGCCCTGCCGGCATGCCTCCAGGTGCTGGTGGCGAACGCCCGCTCGGTCACCGGAGATTTCAGCAGTGCTGTCGACATATCCGTCTACCTGCGGCAGAACGTAAGCGAGCAGCAAGCCGGGGAAGTGGCGGCGAAGCTGAGGCAACGTCGCGATATTGCGAGGGTCGATCTGATCACCTCCGATGCAGCGCTGAAGGAATTCCGGAAGTTTTCGGGATTCGGCGTCGCGCTCGATGCGCTGTCGGACAACCCGCTGCCGCACACCCTGGTCGTGCGTCCCGGACCCGACTACCTCGCACCAGCCTATATCGAAAGCCTGGGTGAAGACCTGAAGGCCCTGCCCGAAGCTGCTCTGGTGCAAGTGGATACGGCCTGGGTTCAGCGGCTGCAGGCAATCCTGGATGCCATCCGTCGCGGCATTTTTGTGGCTGCCGTGCTGCTGGCCGTCGGCGTCATGGTGATCGTGGGCAATACGATTCGCCTCGATATCCAGAATCGCCGGGACGAAATCGAAGTGACCAAGCTGGTCGGAGGCAGTGACGCCTTTGTGCGCAGGCCGTTCCTGTACAGCGGCGTCTGGTACGGGCTCGGAGGCAGTCTGGTTGCACTCGCCATCGTCACGTTGTCCGTCCTGATCCTGAGCGGTCCTGTCCAGCGCATCACCGGGCTGTACGGCAGCAATTTCCGCCTCACCGGCCTCAACTGGCAGACGACGCTGTGGCTGCTGGGCGCCGGGATAGCGCTCGGCTGGATCGGTTCCTTCATCGCCGCCAGCCGTCACCTCAGGGCCATCGAACCCAGATAAATATCTATTCAATAAATTTAACAATCTGTATAAATATAAACGAACTTCGACTCTGAATTCACTTTGTCTGAAGTACGCCTCAACCGAGAAAGAGCCGCGGCTACGCCTTCCAGAGCGTCTTCCATAACGATTCCGCACGGTGGAACTCTCGCGTGTTATTAGCACTCAAAGATCGCGAGTGCTAAGCTGCAACGACTGAATACACACGAACTTGGGGAGGTCCTGAATCCACTATGACTACCGCCCTGACCATTGCATCGCCGCTGGGCGTCAATCCGGACCGTATCCTGGCTGGCCCGATCGGCAGCCTGGACGCGTACGTTGATCGCGTAGCGCAGATTCCGGTCCTGAGCCGCGAAGAGGAGCGTGCGCTCGCTGTTCGCTTCCATCAGGAAAATGACCTTGAGGCGGCTCGCCATCTGGTCCTTTCGCACCTGCGCTTTGTCGTACATATCGCCCGCGGATACTCCGGTTACGGTCTCCCGGTCGGCGACCTTATCCAGGAAGGCAACGTGGGCCTGATGAAGGCCGTCAAACGCTTCGATCCAACCATGGACGTCCGCCTGGTGTCGTTTGCGGTTCACTGGATCCGCGCGGAGATTCACGAGTACGTGCTGCGCAACTGGCGGCTCGTCAAGGTCGCCACCACGAAAGCGCAGCGCAAGCTGTTCTTCAATCTGCGCCGCTTCAAGAAGAATCTTGGCTGGCTTACCGAAGCCGAAACGCAGGCTGTGGCCCGGGACCTGGGTGTCACCACCGCAGAGGTTTCGGAAATGGAACAGCGGCTGACGTCGAGAGATGTCGCCTTTGATCCCGCGCCGGACGCCGACGACGAGGACAGTGTGTACTCGCCTTCCGCTTACCTGCCCCATCCGTCGGCCGACCCTGCGGTTGCGGTCGAACGCGAGCAGTGGGATGAAGACCTGGGCGACCGGGTGGCCGCCGCTCTCGGTTCACTGGACGAACGCAGCCAGCAGATCCTGCGCAGCCGCTGGATGACGGACAAGAAGTCCACCTTGCACGAGCTGGCCGATCAGTATGGCGTGTCGGCAGAGCGCATCCGGCAGATCGAGGCGCATGCAATCAAGAAGTTGCGGGAGCTCGTGGCCCAACCCGCGAACTGATTCGCTACTCACGGAAACTACAGGGCCGACCCGGGAAGCCGGGCCGGCCCTTGTCTTTTGCAGTCCACCGCCGCTTAGGCGCGCGTTACTGGGTAATCGGGCTCAGCACGATCTCCACACGACGGTTTCGAGCCCGGCCCTCCGGGGTATCGTTCGAAGCGATCGGACGTGAGTAACCGAACCCCTGTTGCACCAGACGCCCGGCGATCACGCCCCTGCTCACCAGATAATTGGCGACAGTCGCAGCGCGGCGCTCGGATAACTGCTGATTCAGCGCCTGTCCGCCCGTGTTGTCGGTATGGCCGGCGACGTCGACCAGCGTCTTCTCGTATTCCTTGAGCACCAGCGCCACGGAATCGAGCGTCCCGAAAAACTGCGAGTTGAGATCGGCGCTGTTGGTTGCGAAGGTGACGTTGCCCGGCATGTTGAGCGTAATCTCATCGCCATTGCGCGTCACGCTGACGCCGGTGCCTTCCAGCTGCTTGCGCAGCTTGGCTTCCTGGACATCCATGTAATAGCCGACCCCACCCCCGGTCAGGCCACCGATGCCGGCTCCGATAAGTGCCCGCTGGCGACGTTCGCGGGAATTGTCTCCGGTCAGAACTCCTACGACGGCTCCCGCTGCAGCGCCGATTGCTGCACCTTTGGCCGCATTGCTGGTCTGGTCCTCTCGTGTATAGGGATTGACGGTGGTGCAGCCCGCAGCCGCCAGTGTCGCACTCGCCGCCAAAGCCGCCACCCTTAACCATACGTTCATTCGATCAGCCTCCAGATTGAGTCCGATGCTCAGCCGGCCTGCCACGACCAGACCTGTACACCTTGTGCATCGGCTACATTTTAAGCGTCAGGCGCCTGCCCTTAAGAGCTGTCGGCGATTGCCTACAACGATTCCTCGGCACGCTGCCCGATCTGCAGGTCACGGGCCTCCAGATTATCGGCCAGAACCGGCTGGACCTGAGCCTGGATAGAACGCATTTGGAATGACAAAGACCCCGCGCTCCAGCGCGGCTTTCTTCTGGCGCATACTCTGTCGTGGAATGCATACGAGAAGAACATAGGGGCCAGCCTGGGTGATTCCTTGAACTACGTACTGGCAGCAATGGCCGGCGTCTTTACCTACGCAGGCGTGGTGCATGCACTGGGTGCCAGGGAACTGGCGCAGCGCCTCTTCAGCCTGCTGTGCTTTGCAGCGACTGCCTACGTCATCAGCAATCTGCTGGCCAACCTTGCGGATCACCCCGAGGCCGTGGTCGCGATCGTCCGCTGGCGCACTGCGTTCGCCATGGTGTTTTACGTAGTCCTCATTCTGTTTGTGCGCGCGCAAACCCACGCCGTCCACAGCGCTGTTTGTCTCGCATTTACCGCAGCCTACGCGGTCGCGTTCATCGCCAACGGGTTGCTTCCCTTATGGCAGTTCGTTCGATAGCCTGCCAACCATCCTGGCTGCAACAGGTACTGTTCGTGAGCCAGCGCCAGGATGGCTCGAATTCATCTGGCTGCTGCATCTGTGCGTAACCCTGACGGCGCTCAACGCCTGTCGTATCGAATTCCGCCGCGGCCGACAGCGCGCAGCCATTGAACTGGGCATTGCCCTGATCATTCTTCTGCTGGCCGTAGTCCTGGTGATTATGGAAGGAGAGATCCTGATACCCGTGACCTTCGTGTCCGAAATCAACCTGGCCGAGTCTGCGTTTCTCGTGCTCGTCATGCTCACGTCATTTTCACTGCGCAGGCAGTCACAAGCGGTCAACACACAACTGCGCGCCATCGTCGATCACGTTCCCGCCTTCGTGTACATGAAGGATGCAGCGGGCAAGTACGTCTTCGTCAACCGCTACTGGCTGGATCAGTTCCAGCGCAGTCCGCAAAACAGCCTTGGCAAGACCGATCTCGAGATCTTCGAGCCGGAAGTGGCGAAGGTCTATCGCAGCAATGACCTGCGTGTCTTCGAGTCGGGCAAACTGCTGCAGTTCGAGGAATCGAGTTCTCCCGTCACTCACGTCGCGCGGACCTACACGTCCCTCAAGTTCCCGATTCGCGGCCTTGAAGGCAACAGAATGCTGCTCGGCGGAATCTCCACGGACGTAACGGATGTCGTGCGCCTGCGGCGAGCCTTTCGTGCGAGCGAATCGCGCCTGCGACGGGCGATGACAGCTGCGCGGATTGCAAGCTTTGAGCTGGATGATGCTACCGGCGCGATCGCATGGTCTGACAATGCGCACATGCCACTCACGATCTGCGCCCCGAGGGCTTCCCCGCGACATCTGGACGCTGCTGTGGCGAATCATCGTCCCCGACGACCGCGCGCTCGTCATCGAGCGGATCGGACAGGCTCGCAGGAACCCGGGTAGCGACTATCAGGCAGAGTATCGTGTCATTCGCGCGGATGGCGGCATTCGCTGGGTTGAAGGACGGGGTCGTTTCGAGCGTGGCCCGGACGGCAAGGTGCACCACTTGCTCGGCACAGTGATTGATATCTCCGAGCGCAAGCAGGTGGAGGACTCCCTGCGCGTCGCACAGGAAGCGGCACTGAGAATCCGGGAGGAATTCGCCCAACACCTGCTGATGGCCGAGGAACAGGAGAGAAAGCGACTCGCCAATGAACTCCACGATGGCCTTGGCCAGGGACTGTCATTGATCAAGAACCGCGCCACGATGGCGCTGGAAGTCGAGCAGTCCGCCCCTGCAGCCGCTCATCTGCGCGCAATCGTGGACGTAGCAGTGACAGCGATTGGCGAGTTGCGCGGCCTGGTGCAGTCGTTGCGACCGGTCCACATCGAACAGCTTGGCCTCACGCATTCCCTGCGCGGTCTGCTCGAGCAGACCGCACAATCGACCCCTATCCGGCTCGACTTCGAGCTGGAAGACGTGGACGACCTGTTTCCTGGTGATGCGTCAACGCACATTTATCGCATCGTGCAGGAAGCGCTCTCGAACCTGCTGAAACATTCGCACGCCACTTCCGGCAGAATCCGTGTGGAGCGGGATATTCATTGCGTTCGTCTGCGAATGAGTGACGACGGCCGGGGCTTCGACGCAAAGGAAGACATGTCCAGGGGACTTGGGTTGACGACCATGACGGAACGCGTGCACATGCTGGGTGGCGAGTTCAACATCGAGAGCGAACCCGGCAAAGGAACCCGTCATTGTCATTGAATTTCCGTTCAAGGAACTCCTTCCGGATGCCGCCGGAGAAGACTCGGGCCTGAACCAATCATGACGCGCAAGCAACAGAATCCGGATAGTGATCGTCGATGACCATCCGCTCTTCCGTCAAGGATTGAAGCAGGTTGTGTCAGACGACGGTCGGTTCGAACTGGCCGGCGAAGCAGCAACTGGCAAAGAAGCCGTTGAACTCATCTGTCGCACGGGTCCCGAACTTGCCGTGCTCGACATCAATCTGCCGGACATGACCGGACTCGATGTCGCGGCCTCACTTCGCGAACGATCGCCGGAGACGAAATGCGTCGTGCTCACGATGCTCAAGGACGAACAGGCCTTCAATCGCGCGATGAACCTCGGTATCTGTGGTTACGTCCTGAAGGAAAATGCGGCGACCGAAATCATCGCGTGCCTCGCCGCGGTATCCGCCGGGGACCCTTACGTCAGCCCGTCGCTCACCGGGTATCTGCTCCGCCGTCACGAACGGTCCGACACATTGGCAACTCGCCAGCCAGGACTCGCTGACCTCACCACTGCAGAGCGCAGGATCCTGAAACGCATCGCGGAGAAAAAGACCACCAAGGAAATCGCGCAGGAACTGGAGGTCAGCCCGCGAACCATCGAAACCCACCGCGCCAATATCAGCAGCAAACTCGCACTGAAAGGCGGTAACAGCCTGATGCAGTTCGCGATCGAGCATCGCGATACGCTTGCCAATCTCGCGTAGTTGTTGCGAAAGGTATCTGTATATTTTTCAATGCCTTAAGTAGGGCGTAGGGAAAACCCCTAAGTAGCGGCCCCGAGCTGCTTCCCGTAGCGGGCCGGATTCACGACGGTCGCCTTGAGCATGGATGATTCGCCTCCGGTTCAGCCAGGAGGTCGTCCATGAAACTGATGATCGTCGATGATCACGCACCCACCCGCGATCTCATCCGCGAGATGGTTGGTGCGCTCGTCAGCGAAATTCATGAGTGCACAAGCGGTGCCGAGTGCCTTGAGCGCTACGCCGTCGTGCAGCCCGATATCGTGACGCTCGATCTGCAGATGCAACCGATCGACGGCCTGGCCACGCTGAGTGAACTCAAGCGCCACCACGCGGACGCACACGTGGTCATCGTCACCCAGTTGGACGATGCCGGACTGCGCCGCAGGGCGGCCTACCTTGGTGCCTGCGCCTACATCGACAAGAATGACCTGCGATCGCTCTGGGACTACCTCGTGCACTTCGTCCCCGTGCCCCGTCGCCGGCGGCGCGACCAGCTCGATTGATCATGGACGAGGACTATTCGCCCATGGTAGCCAGGATCGTGCAGCTGAATCCCGCACTGAATACGCATGATCCGCTGCTGCGTCGGCTGCTCGACCGATTGCCCTTCGGTGTCTGCACATGCGATGCCCGCGGGATGCTCACCTCCTACAACCGTCAGGCAACTGCCATCTGGGGACGCGTACCCGGGCTCCGCAATCCTTTCGAGCGGTTCTGCGGATCACATCGACTGTACTCGGCGGCAGACGGCTCCCCGCTCGCTCACGAGGACAGCTGGATGGCGCGAGCCCTGCGCGAGGAGCGGAGCTTCAATGCACGTGAAATCATCGTTGGACGCACCGATGGACGACGCATCCACGTGCTGGCACATGCCAATCCGTGCCACGACTCGACCGGCACTCTGGCAGGCGCATGCAACGTGCTCGTAGAGATCACCAGGCACAACGCTACCGCGCCCGCCCCGCTCGGGCCAAAGCCCAGGTGAGCCCAGCGATGAGAGAACCGCGGCGTGTGCTGTTCATCGACGACGAGGAATCGCTCGTCGAGGTCATGCGTGTACTGCTGGCAAAGGCGGGCTATCGTGTTACCACCAGCACCACTGCGGCCGACGCGCTCTCGCTCTATACACAGGATCCGGCGGCGTTTGATCTCGTCATTTCGGACATCAATCTGCGTGGCATGTCAGGGATGGCACTGTCCCGCGAAATCCTGCGGCAGCGACCAGCGCAACTGATTGTGCTGCTGTCCGGCCATGTCAGCGACAGTGATCTCGACCTGGCAAGACAGGCGGGTGTTCGGCACGTCCTGCAGAAACCGATGACGTTTGCCGCAATCCTGAAGAGGATCGAACAGGTACTGCGGGAGCCCAACGCTGAACTTTATCTGGGCGAAGCCGGGCGTCGACAGGGCAGCGGCAATCGTGAAGGCTAGTTCACTCCGAGGTAGCCGAGAATGCCTTTCGCCGCCTCGCGGCCTTCGAACACCGCCGTGACCACCAGATCGGAGCCGCGCACCATGTCGCCGCCGGCGAAGACCTTCGGGTTGGTGGTCTGGAACGGCGTCTTCGGATCCGCCGACACGCGCACGCGGCCGTTCGCATGCAGCGCGATGTTGTGACTCGTCGAACCACTGCGCGGGACTCGGCGGAAGCCGAACGCGATGATGACGGCATCGGCCGGGATGATCTCTTCCGAGCCCGGCACGGTCTCGGGCACGCGTCGTCCGCGCGGACCCGGAGCGCCCGAGGCGCGTCTCGCACCACCTTCACGCCCTCGACCGTGCCGTGACCGACGATCTCGACGGGCTGGCGGTTGAAGAGAAATTCAACGCCTTCTTCCTTGCTGTTCTTGAAGTCGCGGCGCGAGCCCGGCATGTTGGCTTCGTCGCGGCGATAGGTGCAGGTCACGCTCTCGGCGCCCTGGCGGATGGCCGTGCGATTGCAGTCCATGCCGGTGTCGCCGCCGCCCAGCACCACCACGCGCTTGCCCTTCATGTCGACGAATGTCGCCCGCCCGGCAAGCTCAAGCTCGATGATTGATGTTCGAGATCAGGTAAGGCAGCGCCTCGTAGCACGCCCGGCAGATCCTCGCCGGGGAAGCCGCCCTTCACGTAGGTGTAGGTGCCCATGCCCAGGAACACCGCATCGAATTCCTCCAGCAGCTGCTCGAAACGGAATGTCCTTGCCGATCTCGACGCCCGAGTCGGAATTCCACGCCCATGCCTTCCATGATCTCGCGGCGCATCTCGACGACTGTCCTTTTCGAGCTTGAACGGCGGGATGCCGAAGGTGAGCAGGCCGCCGATCTGCGCGTACGCGTCGAACACCACCGGCTCGACGCCATTGCGCACCAGGATGTCGGCGCAGCCAAGACCCGCCGGGCCCGCGCCGATCACGGCCACGCGCTTGCCGGTCTGCAACGACACTCGGACATGTCCGGCCGCCAGCCCTGCTTCAGGGCCTCGTCGGTGATGTATTTTTCGATCGAGCCGATGGTCACCGCACCGAGGCCGTCGTTGAGCGTGCAGGCACCTTCGCACAGCCGATCCTGCGGGCAGATGCGGCCGCACATCTTCCGGCAGCGAGTTGGTCTGGTGCGACAGCTCGGCCGCCTCGAACAGCTTGCCCTCCTGGATCAGCTTCAGCCAGTTCGGAATGTAGTTGTGCACCGGGCATTTCCATTCGCAGAACGGGATTGCCGCAGGAGAGGCAGCGCCCCGCCTGCTGCGCAGCGCCGTCCGCGTCGAACTGCGTCGTAGATCTCGCGGAAGCTCGGACTTGCGCACCTCGACGGGCAGCTTCTCCGGATCGTGCCGGGGAATGTCGAGGAACTGCAGGTTCTTGTCGGCCGCTGACATCATGCGGCCCTGCTGCAGGTTTTCGATCAGCGAGTCGATCGCTGCAGCCTTGGGCTTCACCACCCAGAACTTGCCGATGTAGGAACGGAAGTCGCGCAGGATCTCCTCGCCCCAGACGCTGCCGGTCTCCGCCACATGCCGCTCGATCAGGTGCTGCAGGTGCTGCAGGCTGGTCTGCATGCCTTCCGGCGTGATGCGATGGATGTCGATCAGCTCGTGGTTGTAGCGATCCACGAAGTCGCGATCCAGGTCGAGCACATAGGCGAAGCCGCCGGTGAAGCCCGCACCGAAGTTCACGCCGGTGGGCCCGAGCACGCACACCACGCCGCCGGTCATGTATTCGCAGCAGTGATCGCCCGCGCCTTCCACCACAGCGATGGCGCCGGAGTTGCGCACGGCGAATCGCTCGCCGGCCTGGCCCGCGGCAAACAGCTTCGCCACCGGTGGCGCCATACAGGCAGGTGTTGCCCATGATGACGGTGTCGCGCGCGACGAAGTTCGCATTGCGTCGGCGGACGCAGCACCAGCTTGCCGGCGGCCATGCCCTTGCCGACGTAGTCGTTGGCATCGCCTTCCAGGTACATGTGCAGGCCGCCGGCATTCCACACGCCGAAGCTCTGGCCGACCGCGCCGCGCAGCTTCACCGTGATCGGCGATGCCTTCATGCCGTAGTTGCCCCATGCGCCGCGCGATCTCGCCGGACAAGCGCGCGCCGATCGAGCGGTTGAAGTTGCTTACCGTAGTACTCGAACGTCGCCGCCGGTGGCGTTCTCGATCGCCGGCAGCGCATGTCCGCAACCATCTTCTCGGCCAGCAGCCCTTTGTCGAACGGCGGATTGCGCGGCATCGATGCAGAACTGCGGCCGTCGTGCTGCCGAGCCCTGCGATCGGACAGCAGCGGCGTGAGGTCCAGCCGGCGCTGCCGCGGCGTCTCGCCCTCGGCGCAGGCTGCAGCAGCTGCGTCTGGCCGATCAGCTCGGCCATGCGTGCGCACGCCCAGCTGCGCCATGATCTCGCGACATTCCTCGGCCACGAAGCGGAAATAGTTGATCACCATTTCCGGCAGGCCGATGAAGTACTTCTGCGCGCAGCACGCTTGTGCTGCGTGGCGACGCCGGTGGCGCAGTTGTTGAGATGGCAGATGCGCAGGTACTTGCAGCCCAGCGCCACCATCGGCGCCGTGCCGAAGCCGAAGCTTTCGGCGCCGAGGATGGCGGCCTTGATCACGTCGAGGCCGGTCTTGAGGCCGCCGTCGGTCTGCAGCGCGCACGCTTGTGGCGCATGTCGTTGCGGCGCAGGGTCTGGTGCGTCTCGGCCAGGCCCAGCTCCCACGGCGTGCCGGCGTACTTGATCGAGCTGAGCGGGCTCGCGCCGGTGCCGCCGTCATAGCCGGAGATGGTGATCAGGTCCGCATAGGCCTTCGCCACGCCCGCGGCGACGGTGCCGACGCCCGGTTCGGCGACCAGCTTCACCGAGACCAGCGCCTGCGGATTGACCTGCTTCAGGTCGAAGATCAGCTGCGCCAGATCCTCGATGGAATAGATGTCGTGATGCGGCGGCGGCGAGATCAGGCCGACGCCCGGCCGCGCGAAGCGCAGCTTCGCGATCATCTCGTTGACCTTGTCGCCCGGCAGCTGGCCGCCCTCGCCGGGCTTGGCGCCCTGCGCGATCTTGATCTGCAGCACTTCGGCGTTGACCAGGTATTCCGGCGTCACGCCGAAGCGGCCGGAGGCCACCTGCTTGATCTTCGAGTTCTTCTCGGTGCCGTAGCGCGCCGGGTCTTCGCCGCCTTCGCCCGAGTTGGAGCGCGCGCCCAGCCGGTTCATCGCAATGGCCAGCGCTTCGTGCGCTTCGGGCGACAGCGCGCCGAGCGACATGCCCGCGGAATCGAAGCGCATCAGGATGCTCTGCGACCGGCTCCACTTCGTCCAGCGGTACCGGGCTCGCGATCGGTCTTGAGCGCCAACAGGTCGCGGATCGCCGATACCGGCCGCTCGTTCACGATCGCCGCGTACTCGCTGATAGATGCGCGTAGTCGCCCGATGATCACCGCCGCCTGCAGCGTGGCGATCACGTCCGGGTTGTACATGTGGTACTCGCCGCCGTGCACGAACTTGAGCAGGCCGCCCTGCTCGACGGCCGACTGTCGGATTCCAGGCGCGGATCGCCGAGCATCTTCTGATCGGCTTCCAGGTCATCGAAGTTGGCGCCCTGGATGCGGCTGACGGTGCCGCGGAAGCACAGGTCCACGACCTCGCTCGACCAGACCGACGATCTCGAACAGCTGCCCGCTGCGATAGCTGGCGATGGTCGAAATGCCCATCTTCGACATGATCTTGAACAGGCCCTTGCGGATGCCTTGCGGTAGCTGCGACCCAGCTCGAAGCGCGTATTCGAGTCCATCGTCGGCGCGCTCTTGCGCATCATGTCGAACAGCGTCTGGTAGGCCATGTACGGATACACGGCCGTCGCGCCGTAGCCGATCAGGCAGGCGAAATGATGCGGATCGCGCGCGGTGCCGGTTTCGACGATGATGTTGCACTTGCAGCGCAGGCCCTTCTTCACCAGGCGGTGATGGACGGCGCCCGTGGCCAGCAGCGCATGGATCGGAATCTTGTCCTGCTTGAGGTAGCGGTCCGACAGCAGCAGCACGAGCTTGCCGGCGCGCACGGCGGCCTCGGCCTGGTCGCAGACCGCGCAGGATGGCTGCCTTGAGCGGCCTTCGACTGCCGCGTACTGCAGGTCGATGAACTCGTTGGGCACGCCCTGCGTCGGCCAGCGCCATCGATCTGGCGGAGCTTGCGCTGCGACAGCACCGGCGAGTTGAGCACGATCTGCCGCGCGTGCTGCGGCTTCGGCTGGAAGATGTTGCACTCCGGCCCGATCTCGTGTCTGCAGCGACATCACGATGGATTCGCGCAGCGGGTCGATCGGCGGGTTGGTCACCTGCGCGAACTGCTGGCGGAAATAGTCGTACAGCGATGCGCGATCTGGTGCGACAGCACCGGCATCGGCGTGTCGTCGCCCATCGAACCGACCGCCTCGCTCTCATCCTCGGCCAGCACGCGGATGATCTCCTCGCGCTCCTCGGCCGTGATGTTGAACATCTTCTGGTAGAGTCGCGAGCGTTTCGCGATCCATCGGCTCGGCCGCCAGCGCCGGATCGATGAGATCCTGACTCCAGGTAGCGCACGCCCTTCTTCAGCCACTGCTTGTACGGATGGCGGCTCTTGAGCAGGTCGTCGATGTCGCCGTGTGTCGAGCAACTCGCCGCTCGTGAGGTCGAGCGCGACCATCTCGCCGGGTCCGAGCTTGCCCTTGCTGCACGACGTCCTCGGGCTCTGTAGTCCCAGACGCCGATTTCGGACGCGATGGTGAGGTGGCGGTTCTTCGGTGATCACCCAGCGCGCGGGGCGCAGGCCATTGCGGTCGAGCGTGCACGCGGCATAGCGGCCATCGGTGAGCACGACGCCCGCCGGTCCGTCCCAGGGCTCCATGTGCGGCTGACATTGAACTCGTAGAACGCGCGCAGGTCCGGGTCGATGGCGTCGACGCACTGCCAGGCCGGCGGAATCAGCAGGCGCATGGCATGCATGATGTCGAGGCCGCCCATCAGCAGCACTTCGAGCATGTTGTCGAGGCTCTGCGAATCGGAGCCGTGCATCGTGACCAGCGGCAGCACTGTCACTCAAATCGGGCAGCAGCGGCGACTTCATGATCGGACCGCGCGCATACGCCCAGCTGCGATTGCCTTCGACGGTGTTGATCTCGCCGTTGTGCGCGAGGAAACGGAACGGATGCGCCAGCCGCCATTGCGGCATCGTGTTGGTCGAGAAGCGCTGGTGGAACATGGCGACCGACGACGTCATGCGTTCGTCACCAAGGTCCGGGTAGAACTCGACCAGGTGCTGCGGCATGACCATGCCCTTGTAGACCAGCGTGATGGTCGACAGGCTCGGCACGTAGAACACCGGATCGTCGTGCAGCACTTTCTCGGCGCGCCGCCGTGCCATGAACAGCTTGCGGTTGAAGACCGCTTCGTCGGTATCGTCAGGGGCATTGACGAACACCTGCTCGAAGCGGGGCAACGTCTTCAAGGCTTCGGCGCCGCAGACACTGGTATCGAGTGGGCAACAGGCGCCAGCCGGCGAGCTCGAGGCCCTCACGCGCGAGTTCCTCCCCCAGAACCTTGCGAGCCTGGGTAGCCAGGGCTGCATCGGGATTCAGGAACACGTTGCCCGCCGTAAACACCGGGCCAATGGCGATGCCGGCTTCACCGGCCGCCGCTCGCAGGAATGCTTCGGGCTTTTTCAGCATCAGGCCGCAGCCGTCACCGGTCTTGCCATCGGTGGCAACCGCACCGCGATGCGTCAGGCGGGTCAGCGCCTGCGACGGCCGTCTGCACCAGCCAGTGGCTGGCCTGGTCGTCCAGACTCGCGATCAGGCCGAACCCGCAGCTGTCCTTTTCATAGGCCGATCGATAGAGACCGACGTCCGCCCGTTCAGGCGGTAGCGCGCTTGATTGTTCAGTTCTGGCACCCGTCATGACAGCCCCTGCTCACCTTCCGAACCCTACCCACCGCGGCCGCCCCTTCGCAGCCACCCCCGAGCTTGCAAGAACCGACCCAGCGCCCGGGTGCAAGGGTCTGGCGAACCCGCCACCCGCCCACGCTGAGCCATGGCAAGGCTTGGCACCCGCACAGGCACCGATCCCTGGTAATTCTGCTAACTCATTGATACAGAAAACATTCCGCGCGGCTATCGAGGCACGATCGGCCGTCAGCGGCAGAATTCGCGCCGGAGGGTTGGCAGGGAGCCAAGCATTAACAGCTGCCGGAGTAAAAGCATCTTACAGGGGCACGGGGTTCCGTCAATGCACTGCAAAACACATATTTGAGGGATGCCAAAGGCAATCCCTGCCTTTCGCATCCGGAGCCTGAGAAAAGTGTGATTTTCCCAGGCTCCCGAAATCAACGAGTTGGAACTCGTCAATTTCGCCGAGTCATCCGTGACTCGGGGGCGGCTCCTATAGCCGTCAATGCTCGGGGACCCGCTCCGCATGAGTGACGAGCCAGTCGTTGCCCCGCTGCATCAGGGTCAGGTGGATCTGCCGGACCTCAGCTGCCAGGTTCCAGGCAGATTGGGCCTCGGCCTCCTTCCCTGCCATGCCTACGACCAGCGCCACTTCCGCCACACCTTCGGCAGGAAATTCGATGGATTCGATCCGCGTCAGCAGGTGAACGGACTGATTCGCGATGAAGTAGCCGCGCAGGTACTGCCTGAGCTCATCGCTCTGCCTGCCGTCGGCATCCCTGAAGTCCGGCGACACCAGATCCATCAGCGCAGAAACGTCGCGCGCTTCGGCCGCTCTCTCGGCCTCGTCGATCACTGCCCTGACCTGCACCTCGGGTGGCTCCGCGCTCCCGCAAGCGTTGAGCAATAGCCCGAGCACTACGGCTGGGAACACTCCTCGAATAACCCCTGGCGCGGCTACCACATGTCGCTCCTTTGCCCTCACTACCCACCTTATACTGCGCCCATTCATTTCCCCGGAGTACCCATGACGACGATGATGATCCGCAAGGCTGGCGACCGCATGCACAGCACCCATGGCTGGCTCGACAGCTATCACACGTTTTCCTTTGCCGACCACTACGACCCCAACTTCATGGGCTTCCGCAGCCTGCGCGTCATCAATGACGACACCGTGCAGCCCGGCATGGGTTTCGGTACGCATTCGCACCGGGACATGGAAATCATCTCGTACGTTCTCGAAGGGGCCCTCGAGCACAAGGACAACATCGGCACGGGCTCGGTCATCAAGCCGGGCGATGTACAGAAAATGAGCGCCGGTACCGGCATCGCCCACAGCGAATTCAATCACTCGAAGACGGAGACCGTGCACTTTCTGCAGATCTGGATCATTCCGGGCAAAGCGGGCGTACGCCCTTCGTACCAGCAGATCCACTATCCCGTCGAAGCGCGAGCTGGAGTCCTGAAGCTGGTCGGTGCGGACGAAGCGCATGACGACGTCATCCACATTCACCAGGATCTGCGCATGTACGCAACAGTGTTGCAGTCGGCGGCGCAACGGGTCGAACATCGTCTGCCGGCGGGCCGCTTTGCCTGGGTCCATGTGGCGAAAGGCGCTGTGGAAGTGAATGGCAAGACATTGACCGCCGGTGATGGGGCCGCGATCGCAGCCGACACGGGCATTGCTGCCATCACGCTCCAGGGCGCACCTCAAGGAGAAGCCCTGCTGTTCGATATGGCCTGATTCCAGAATGAGCCAACGATGACGACACGACGCAGTCTGCTCAAAGGCGCGCTGGCCGCCATGTCACTCAGCGCCACCGGCACAGCGTCGTCCGCTGCGACTCAGCGAGCCAACAGGCCGCTCGACATCCTGGTCCTCGGCGGTACCGGTTTCATCGGTCCGCAACAGATCGAATACGCACTCGCTCGCGGGCACAAGGTGGCGATGTTCAATCGGGGCCGCACCGCCGCCGGGCTGTATGGCAATCGCGTCGAGTTGCTGGTCGGCAATCGTGACACCAGAATCGACAAGGGCCTGGAGGCGCTGAAAGGCCGTCGTCGCTGGGACGTCGTCATCGACAATTCAGGTTACGTCCCACGGCATGTGCGCGACTCGGCGGAACTTCTGCATGGACGCGTGGGCCGTTATCTGTATATCTCGACCATCTCGTCCTACGAACTGGAACAGGGCGGTACGTTTACTGAAAGCAGCCCACTCCGGGCTGTCCAGGATTCGGCCAACGAGAGCGTAACTGGCGAGACCTATGGTCCCCTGAAAGCCGCCTGCGACCGGATCGTGCGTGAGATATACGGCAGCGCCGCCACAGTCGTGCGTCCCACGTATGTCGTCGGGCCGGGCGACGATACCGATCGCTTCACTTACTGGGTCGACCGCACGGCCCGCGGCGGTGACGTCCTGAGTCCGCCAGATGCGAGCGAAACGCTGCAATGGATCGATGTCCGGGACTTGAGTACCTGGATGGTGCAGTTGGCGGAAAACAATACGGCGGGCACCTTCAATGCGGCGAGCCGGCCGCTCGCATGGAGCCAAATCCTGACGACGCTGGGTGCTGCGGCCGGGAAATCGGTGCGCCTGCGTGGCGCTACGCCGGAACTGCTCGAGATGTTCGAGATCGAGCTTCCGCTCGTTGCGAATGGCGCACCTCCCTGGTGGATCGGCACGACTGCCGCGGAGTCTGCCGGGTTGACCGTCAGGCCGTTGCTGGAGACCGGCAAGGCAACGCTCGGGTGGTGGCAAAGCCTGTCTGCCGAACGACGCGCAAGTCCGCAGCGCTGGCCTACACCGGAGCAGGAACGGCGGGCGCTGGAGCGGCTGCGACGCGTTTGAGGAAGCCAGCGCAAGTCGCGCGCGATTCGACTTCTGTCTCGGGAATCTTCGCGCAGAGTTCCTGCATGCGCGCTTGCACCGCGTTGATGGAAGTCGACTTCGACCCATCAGCGTTCCATTTTGCAAGTTCACGCTCCAGACGTTCGATCCGCGAATTCGTGCGTTGATACAGACGCTCGGGACCGTCGAGCTCGCTCAGTACCGCTATTGTCGTGTCGCGAATGCGTGCGTCATCCTGCGGACGCATGCGAATCAGGCCGGCAACGTAAGATGTGCCCCACTGAAAACGAGTCGCAGGACCTTTTGATTCGTTGTACGCCCGCTCCAGCCAGCCGAGCGCTGCATCCACCCTGCCCCGCTTTTCATCAATGCTGGCCAGATCCAGCATGTAGTAGTAGGGCGTTGCGGCAGAACGCATTTCCTGTTCTGCGATCGCGTACAGGCGCTCCTGGTCATCCAGCGTATCCATCACATACAGCAGAGAATTGACCACGCTGGCCCGCGTGTAGGGATCGTGCTTGCGTGCCAGCGCAGCATCGACGCGTGCCCGCGCATCGGCTTCCATGTCCGGTGACAGGGAGTTGAACACTTTCGCGCCCTGTAATTTGGCGTTGAGCGCGAAGAACTGATCGGATTCAGAATACCTCGCGTCAACAGCCGCGCGGTCCATCACATCAAACCAGCTGCTGCGCAACCGGTCGTCCGGCACAAGTGCCAAACGCCGGGCTGCAGAAAAAAATGATTCATCGAGCATGAACAGCATGTCAGCCACTGCTACGGCACGCTCCGGCTTGCCGAGCAGCTCGACGACGCGCGCGATTTGCTGGCTGGTCTGCTGCGAGGGGGCCCTGCCCGCCTTGATGGCTGCATCGTCCGCTGCCATTCCCGAAATCATCGCAATGACTTCCAGCCGGTCACGCTCGCTCTCTGCCCCCACGGGACAACGCTGGGCAGCAAGCCACAGCAGGTTGGCGAGTTGGGCTTCATCACGCGCAGGTTCGGTTTCCAGATTGAAGCCGTGGAAGGCGAGCCGACGGCAATCGTCATCAGACAATGGAGCCGTGGATGTGGGCAGGTTCGCAAGAATCTCGGCGACGGGCCTGGTGTCGTTCAGCGCGAGATCCAGCAGGCCCGCATACCGTTCGACATCCATGCCGCCGGCAACGCGCATGAGTTCGGTGCCGTCCGGACGCAGGATCAAGACCGTGGGATAACCACTCACTTTAAGCGTCTCGCCCCACTTCTGCGCCCCAGCCTCATCACCGTCGAGATACACGGGCACAAACAGCCGGGACTTCTCCATGAAATCGCGTCGCGTGAATACCGATGACTTGAGTTGCTGGCAATACGGGCACCACAGCGCACTCCAGAAAAGCAGGACGGGTCTGTCAGTCGCCCGCGCTTCATTGAGCGCATCCTGCACACTGCCCGTAAACCAGGCTATCTCTGTGGCTTGAGGAGCCGCCGTCTCAACGGTGGCATCGCGATCCGAACAGGCAGCGAGGCCAATACACAACAGTACGCTTGCGAGCAACGATGCTGGACGCGGAAACACGGTCATCAATCGCCTCCGGTAGGACAGTTCCGACTTTAGCTCAAGAAACCGCGATACAACATTCGAGCCGCCACGACCAGCAGGAATGCACCGAACGCGGCGCTCAAGTGTCGCCGGCTCAAGTGATGCGCCGCTCGCGCACCGAGCGGTGCCATCAGCACGCTCGCCGGAGCGATCAATGCGAAGCCGATCAGGTTCGTGTATCCGATCGTAAACGAGGGCGTTGCAACCAGCGGACTTGCCAGCAGAAAACCCAACGTCGCGGGCACCGCAATCCATAGCCCAAGCAGCGATGCCGTTCCGACCGCACGATGAATCGGAACGCTGCAGAGCGTCATGACGGGAACCCCAAGCGTGCCGCCTCCCACTCCCATCAGCGAGGCCAGACAGCCAATGGCGGCAGGTAACCAGGCGCCGCTCCAGGTACGCGGTACATCCTGAGCGACGACATGGTCATCCAGCGGTAGCAGCATCTTGGCGGCAACCGCCAGTGCTGCGATGCCAAAGATTGCGGCCAGGATCCGGGCTTCGAAATGAGCGACAAGCTGCGACCCGATGAGCGCTCCCACGACGATCGGCACAGCCCAGACCTTGACGATGGAATAGTCAACCGAACCACGGCGGGCATGAGCTCGCGAAGACACTATGGCTGTCGGGATGATGGTTGCCATGGAGGTCGCAACCGCGAGATTCATCGTAATGCGGGGATCGACCCCGGCCAGACCGAGCGCCAGTTCCAGCACCGGCACGACGACGATTCCGCCGCCGACTCCGAGCAGGCCGGCCACGAAGCCGCTCACGAGCCCGGAGGCGAGAACCGCCATCACCAATGGAATCATTGCCTGGTTTCCGTGTCAGAATCGGTTCGCGGATGGTACCAGTCCGCCCTTCCGCTCAATGAGCACAGCGGATTGCGACGCCGTTCCCTGCCCATCAGGCAATCCGGGGTTAGAAAGGGACCATGGACATTCGCACACAGAAGCAGCTTCATGAGATCGGTACCCGCTATATCCGGGCGGCTCTCGAGCAGTTAAGCGACGTTCAGGCATTGGCAGCCCGCATCCATGAAGGCGAATATCCCTGCCTCGCCGATCTCGAGCATCTGACGCATCAGCTTTACGGGTCAGCGGCCATGTTCGGCTTTGACTCGGTGAGTGCAGTGGCCGGCAAGATCAGCTCGCTCCTCCAGTCATTCTCAGCCGATCCCTGCACCTGGGATCTTGCATTGCTCGATCGACACCTGATCGACCTCGGGGATGCGCTGCATGACGGCGCCGCGAGCCGTGCGCGCCGCTCCGCAGACAAGCGCGTGGAATGGCCGGACGAGAACCGCACCGCCCAGCGGTAGGTTCTAGAGACTGGTCTTCTGCCACGCGTCCAGTTCACGGACACGTGCATACCAGGTCTGCAGATTCGCGTACTGCCTGACAGGCAGTCGGGCGACGTCCGCCACCATCAGGACAGGCGCAATCGCGAGGTCAGCGAGCGTGACATCGTTGCCACAAAGCCAGTCACGTCCCGCGAGATGAGCATCGAGAATGGGCGCGTACTTCGCGACTTCGACTTCGCCTCGCTCCACCTCGCGCGCATCCGGCGCACCGGCGCCGACCAGGCCCTTCATCCAGTTTTCCCAGCCCAGGATGCCAATGGCGGGCGCGAAATGACTGGCGCTCCAGAACATCCAGCGATTCACCTCTGCGCGAGCTCGAGCCTCTTTGGGTAACACTGTCTGCCCGGGCGTGCGATCAGCAAGGTATTGCATGATTGCGTAGGACTCCCACAGCACGAAGTCGCCATCGACCAGCACCGGCACTTTGGCGTTCGGATTCACCTGTTCGAGTTGCCGCCGCTGCTCGGGTTTCGACAGGTCGATGATCACGGACTCGAACTTCACGCCGAGGTGAATGGCGGTCATCAGCGCGCGCCTGGCGCTCGATGACAGCGGATTGTGGTACAGGCGCATGCGCGGTCCTTTACTTGGAGAGTCAACGGGGGTGGAATTCTTCTGGTAAGCGCGCCACTTGTAAAGCTATCCCGCGCATCAGTCGCTAGAATAGACGGCCCTTCGTCCTTTCCCTTATTCAATTCACGATGTGCTCAGCCCGAACCGAAGACGCGGCGCTCGAAACGCTCATGCTGCCGTTCACCACCGGGCGCCTGCGCTGGCCTCAAGGCGGAGCGTTGTTCCTGCGCGCCCGTAGCGGCTGGCCTCTGCAGCAGCAACCGCTGCCTGGCCTCGTCTGCGAACAGAGTTTCAGACCCGATGCCGAAGCACTGGAGCGGACAGGGTATGCAGTGACGGCTGGCAATACAGACCCTGCGGCGACTTATCCACTGGTTCTGTTGTTGCCACCCCGGCAGCGTGATGAATCACGGGCATTGATGGCCCGCGCCATCGCATCGATACAGCCGGGCGGCATTGTCGTAGCCAGCGTCAGCAACAATGAAGGCGCGCGCTCTGCGGAAGCAGATCTCGCCAGGATTGCGGGTTCCGTGGATTCGATGGTCAAGAACAAGTGCCGGGTATTCTGGTCACCGCCGCTGAATGGCGCCGCGGACCCGAAACTCGCTGCGGACTGGATTGAACTGGATGCCATTCGACCGATTGCCGACGGACGCTTCGTCAGCAGACCAGGCATCTTTGCGTGGGATCGCATCGATCCGGCGTCAAAGCTGCTGGCTGACCATCTACCGACAGACCTGCACGGTGTCGCAGCAGATCTGGGAGCGGGCTTTGGCTTCCTGTCAGCGGAATTGCTGCAACGGTGCCCTGCGATCACGGCGCTTGATCTGTATGAGGCGGAGGGCCGCGCTCTCGATGTAGCAAAGCTCAATCTCGCTTCTCAAGCCGCGCGCGCGAAGATTGGATTTTACTGGCACGATGTAACGGCGGGGCTGCCCCGCCGTTACGATGTCATCGTGACCAACCCGCCCTTCCATACTCAGAACCGCGCCGACCGTCCTGACATAGGGCAGCGATTCATTGCAGTGGCCGCCGCGTCGCTCAATGCGGGAGGCAGTTTGTGGCTCGTCGCCAACCGTCACCTGCCCTACGAAGCTGTACTCACCGTTCATTTTGGCCGCATCCGCAAAGTGGCAGAGCAGGATGGGTTCAAGATAATCGAAGCTGTCAAGAAGTCCCGCTCGATTCTGAGACTCGTCAAACTGATCGCTAACCTGGGCTACGGGAGCCGCAAGCAGGTGGCGTCGATGTTTCGTGAGGGACGCATCACCAACGCCCAGGGCGAGGTGCTGTATGTCGACGACAAGGTGGACCATGCAGATATCCGGCTGGATGGCGAGCCTCTGGATCCACCACCGGGGTTAACGTTGATGCTGCACAAGCCGGTCGGCTACACCTGTTCGACGAAGGATCCGGGTGGAATCGTCTACGAACTGCTGCCACCCCGGTTCCGCGAACGTTCGCCGGTCGTGGCGACCGTTGGCCGACTCGATCGCGACACAACGGGGTTGCTGCTGATGACTGACGACGGCGCTCTGCTGCACCGGATCGTGCATCCCAAATCGCAGCTGAAGAAAGTCTACGAGGCAACGCTGGCGCGCGACTTGCGCGGCAACGAAGCGGAGAAGTTTGCGAGCGGCAAGATGATGCTGGAATCCGAAAAGACTCCGCTGGCTCCTGCCGTACTTGAAGTGCTGGACAAGCGCCATGCCCGCCTGACGCTGACTGAAGGACGCTACCACCAGGCCCGCCGCATGTTCGCTGCCGTCGGCAATCACGTTGAGGCCTTGCATCGCAGCCGCCTCGGCGGGTTGACGCTGGGCGACCTGCCCGTGGGACAATGGCGCTTGCTCGATGCAGCAGATCTCGATACTTTGTTCGGCCGTTAATTTCGCACGTTCCTCATTGAAGCGACTCCATGAAACCCACTGTCAAGCCCAACGTCCCTAATTTTTCCTCCGGTCCCTGCGCCAAGCGTCCCGGCTACTCGCTGGCTGCGTTGCCCACCGACGTTCTGGGTCGCTCGCATCGCTCCGGCCTCGGCAAGAACCGGCTCGCCAGGTCAATCGCGGAAACCAAAGCCGTTCTCGGCATTCCTGCCGACTATCGCGTCGGCATTGTGCCGGCATCAGACACCGGTGCATTCGAAATGGCGATGTGGTCGATGCTGGGTGCAAGGCCTGTGGATGCGTTCACGTGGGAATCTTTCGGTGAAGGCTGGGTGACCGACCTCGAGAAGCAGCTGAAGCTGCCGAATACGCGCATCTTTCGCGCTGACTACGGACGCCTGCCGGATCTGTCGCAAGCCAATCCCGCGCATGACATTCTGTTTACGTGGAACGGCACGACCAGCGGCGTCAAGACTCCAAACGGCAACTGGATCAGTGACAACCGCGAGGGCCTGACGTTCTGCGACGCAACGAGCGCCGTATTCGCGATGGATCTGCCGTGGTCCAGGCTCGATGTCGTCACGTTCTCGTGGCAAAAGGTGTTGGGGGGTGAAGCCGCTCATGGCGTGCTCGTGCTGTCCCCCCGCGCTGTCCAACGTCTGGAAAGCTACAAGCCTGCCTGGCCATTACCCAAGATCTTTCGTCTCACGAAGGGTGGCAAGCTGCTCGAGGAAGTATTCGAAGGCTCGACGATCAATACGCCGTCGATGCTGGCCAACGAGGATTACCTCGACGCATTGGCCTGGGCGAAGTCGGTCGGTGGCCTGCCCGGTCTGATCAAGCGCAGTGAAGACAATCTCGCCGCGTTCGAAACGTTTGTCGCTTCTCACCCGTGGATTCACTTCCTGGCCGACAAGAAGGAATACCGGTCGAACACCTCCGTGTGCTTTACGGTCGACTTGACGCCCGACCAGGTGAAGAAGCTTGTCAAGCTGCTTGAGACCGAAAAGGCTGCCTTCGATTGCGGCGCCTACAAGGACGCTCCTCCCGGCCTGCGCTTCTGGTGCGGCGCCACCGTCGAACGCAGCGACATCGACAAGATGCTGCCGTGGCTGGAATGGGGATATGAGGAAGTCAGGAAGACCTGACCGATCGGAAGCGAACGGAAGCGACCGGCCGACTTCGTCGGCAAATGGCCTTCGGCAAACGGTCGCAGACGCGACAAATGGCTCGCGCCGCGAGCAAACCAGAGCAGATTCCGATTTGCTGACGCGAGTCGGCCATTTGCCAGCGGCCATTCGCCGGAGGCCATTTGCCGGCAAAGCCGGCCGCTTTCATTCTATGGTTGTTGCTTCGTCCCGCTTGCTGCGCGCGAGCCACTGGCCGACCACTACTACAGCTACCGCACCGCCTATTTCAAGAATGGTCGAAGATGCTGTGCCGTGGGCGGCAAACCAGGGTTCAAGCGCCATATCGCTCACCAGCATCTCGCCAGCCACATATCCGAGCAAGGCCGCACCCAGCGTGATGATTACGGGATAGCGCTCCATGACATTCAACAGCAACGTGCTGCCGAAGATGATGAGCGGGATCGAGAGCCCGAGACCAATGATCAGCAGCAGCAGACGCAATTCGGCTGGCCCGCTTTCGGCAGCAGCCGCAACCGCAAGCACGTTGTCGAGACTCATCACCAGATCAGCAAGCAGGATGGTACGGATCGCGGACCACAGATGGTCGTGGGACTTGATACTTTCCTCGTGCTCCTCCTCGCTCGCCAGCAGCTTCACGCCGATGTAGAACAGCAACACCGCTCCCACGATCTTCAGGTACGGATAATTCAGCAAAGTGACAGCGAATGTGGTCAGGACGACACGCAACAAAATGGCTGCCGCGCTGCCGCCAAAGATGGCCTTCCTGCGCTGGTCCAGAGGCAGGCTGTGCGCTGCCAATGCGATCACCACCGCATTGTCGCCGGACAACAGCACGTTCACCCAGATGATCTTGGCCAGAGCAACCCAGAATGCCACTTCACCGATATGGTCCATCTACAATCCCCGCGCCTGCCGACTGCTGACGGCTATATTCGCACGAGACCGGGGGGCATCGGAGCTGGATTAATTCAGGTACGCGGGATTCGATACGGGTTTCCCTGTTCTTGCGGGGATTTGCGCCACCATATTGCCTGCCACATGGAGTGTTATGGCTTCGTGCCAAGCGAGAATTTCTGAGCCGCGAGCTCGCCAATCTGCTTGCCCATGGCGTTGCCGACCTCCGTCGAATTACGGTAGTGCATGCCGCCGAAGATGCGTGCGTTGGACACTTCCGCAACGAATTCGTCAATGGTTGCCCAACTGCGCGCGGCGTTGTCGGCAGTCGGGCTGTTAGTAGTCAGCAGCGGCGTAACCCCAGAACCGAGCTCCGCCTTCAGCACAGTTCCCACCGTGCTGGCCATAATGCAGTGCGCACAAGGATACTCGGGATGGGGTGGCGTAAAGAGCAGGGTCAACCACGAGGGATCCCGCTCCGTCGCGTCGTTGCCGTCGATGTCGCCATTGCGGATCGCGGTGACGGGCCGCCAGAAATTGTAGGTGTACTTCGCGTCCATGACGGCGATGGCTGCATCGTCCATGGCCTGTGTAACTGCCGCAAACAGACGGGCGTTCTGTGTCACTTCCCTTCCTGGCTGCCTGGCGACCGACTGGATGATGCCACCGAAGATGGGCGGGCTCGCGGCTTCCCAGAAGCGGGCGATCGCGGTTTGCTCAGCCGTGCGGCGCTCGCTCTTCTCGCCGCCGAAAATCTTGCTCTCGTTGTAGTCACGCGCCCAGATGGCGCTGGTGAGCGCGGGCGGAGGACCGGGCCTGAACTGCGAAGGGCTCTGTAACAGCCATGGCTTCCGCTGCGGCCATTGCGTAGCGACAGGCAGGAACGTCGGCACGTACATGCCGGCGGTTGTGTAGGGTCGGTACGATTCGGTGGCATCAGCCCCGTCGTGTTTGCTCACCTCGAGAACAGCCGTCGCGGCCTTTTCACCGGCGGCGACACCGGCCGATTTCATTGCATTGTCTGGAATCTTTGCCAGCGCCGCTGCGTAGGAAGTGTCGATGGCTGGCCTTTGTGCAGCAAACAGATTCACCAGAGTGACATGGTTGGCGGCGGCTACAGCGGCATCGACAGATGCCCCGCGATCTGCCTCGGGCTGGTGAGCAATGGCTGGATAGCGATGGGTGATGCTGTTGGTGGCTGCGTACACGGCCGTTTGCACAATGGCCATTGCCCTGTTGGTGACGGGAGCAATCCCCCGGCTGCTGGCAGCAATCTCTGCCGCAGTCCTGTTCCAGTCGGTGACCGCATCCGCTGCCGCCGGGCGGCATAAACCGATGGCAAAACCGATTACCGCAGCGTAGCAAGCCCGGGTAAGCAGTCTTGCGTCTGTTCCTGTTCTGGATGTTTGCATGATTCCCCCATGGGTAGCGGACAGCGCCCGAGCTCATCCGCGACGCTGCAGTCGCGGCGAGCGCTTCGCTACAAAAATACGACGAAACGGCAATAAAGAGGAGCGAAAGGCTGGGCCAGGGGTGTGAATCGTGCTGCGGTGGGAGCCGAACTTCCGGTTTCGTCGTCCCCTGCCCGGCTTCAGCACCGGATTTCCGGCGTTCGTCGCAGCCAGGATTGCGGGTAACCTGATCGCCGGCTCAGAATGGTTCGGGCGCAGAAAAAGTTCAACGCTTAGTACCCTCAAGCGTCTGGGAATAGGCTGATGGTCGAAGGACAAGGCCGGGCCAAGCAGGTCCTGGTGACCCTGATGGGACCAGGAGCGCTCCGTCGTCTTGGGCTGGCGCTGGCGATCTGTACGCTCGTTTCCACACAGGCCTTCTTCCAGCCGACGCTTTACGAGCCGTTCCTTCCTGGTGCCGCCCTCCGGACCTGGCTCGATTACTTCGGCGAGTGCCTGCTGATGGCGCTGCCTATCCTCGCAGGGCTGAGTCTTGCCGATGCCGGGGGGCGTCGTGCAGGTCGCACGATTCGCATCGTCCTGATCATCGCTGCCATGCTACTCGGTGCCTGCGGCGGCGCCCTGCTGCTGAAGCTCTACTATAGCGAGGATGTCGAACTGGATCGGCGCTTCCTGACGGATGTCGTCTACTGGATCGCGATTTCTGGCGGTGTCGTCCTGATTTATGAGCTGCAGGAACGGGCAGCGCGGGCAGCCGCCTCACTGCATCGCTCGCAGCTGGAGAGCATCGCCCTTTCCCGGCAGATGACCGAGGTCACGCCTGCAGATGCTGCGCGCGCAGATCGAGCCGCATTTCCTGTTCAATACGCTGGCCAACGTGAAGCGCCTGTGTCAGACGAACCTGGGCGACGGACTGCAGATGCTGGAAAACCTGACCCGCTATCTGCGCGCGGCGCTGCCCCGGTTGCGCGATACGGAGACCACCGTCGGCCAGGAAGCCGACCTCGTGGCAGCTTACCTCGCGGTGCTGCAGATCAGAATGGGAGAGCGCCTCCGGTACGACGTCGTGGTCCCGGCGAAACTGCGTGAAGTCCCCTTCCCCCCGATGATGCTGCTGACGCTGGTGGAAAACGCCATCAAGCATGGGCTGACGCCGGCGCCCGACGGCGGCACGCTGCTGGTACAAGTCAGCACGAACCTTGAGATGCTGTCCGCCAGTGTCGCGGATACCGGGCTGGGGTTCGGTGTGGCGCCCACCTCCGGCACCGGCGTGGGGCTCGCCAATACCCGCGCACGGCTGGCAGCGATGTTCGGGGATCGTGCCAGCCTTGAGTTCGCGCCCAACGCACCCCACGGGGTGGTCGCCACAGTGCGCGTGCCGTTAGCCGCATGATGTCACCCACCGCCCTCATTGCCGAAGACGAGCCGCTGCTTCAGAGCCGAGCTTGAGGAGACGCTGGGCCGTTTATGGCCGGAGCTGAAGATCGTGGCCCGCGCCGGTGACGGCCTGGAAGCGTTGCAGCTGATTGCCGAACACTCGCCCACCATCCTGTTTCTCGACATCGTGATGCCCGGCATGACGGGCCTTGATGTTGCCCGGCATGCATCACGCAACAGCCATGTGGTGTTCGTGACCGCCTACGACCAATATGCCGTTTCCGCCTTTGAGCGCGGCGCTCTCGACTACGTCCTGAAGCCCTTCAACATGGTCCGCCTCGTCGACACCGTGCAGCGCATTCGCGAACGCCTGTTGCAACCGCCCGCGGACCTCTCGAACATCCTTGCCGAGTTGACCCACAACGGCGGTACGCACAACTACCTGCGCTGGATCAACGCGTCCGCCGGCAACAGCATCAAGCTGATCACCGTCGATGAGGTCTGCTATTTCCGCGCCGACAACAAATATACGATCGTTGCGACCCGCGGCGGCGAATCGCTCATCCGCAAATCGATCAAGGAGTTGCTTGACCAGCTCGATCCCGGCCTGTTCTGGCAGATTCACCGCTCGACGGTCGTGAATGTTGCCGCCATCGCCGGTGTGACACGGGAATTCGGCGGCCGCCTGAACGTGAAGCTCAAGGATCGCAGTGAAGTCCTCACCGTCAGTGAAACCTTTGCCCATTTGTTCCGCCAGATGTAAACCTCAAGGAGAAGCCCCATGACGATGCGACGACGCGATATTCTGAAGCTGCTCGCAGCCGCGACAGGCGGCGCGATCCCCGCCAATGCTGCCTTTGCGCAAGGCACCTCGGCGCCGAAGTGCAGGAGGCAAGGTCATTCTCGAGAACGAGAAAGTCCGGGTGATCGAACACTTAAGCAAGCCGCGGCTCGGCGTCTGCGGCGTCGGGCTGCATTCTCACCCGCCGCACCTGACCATCTGTCTGACCGATGTCCGCGCTCGGATCACGGCGCCAGGTAAGGACCCCCGGATCGGTGAGAACAAGGCGGGCGATGTCTTTTGGGATAAAGGTGGGTCGCATGTGATCGAGAACATCGGCAATCGCGACAGCCGCCTGTACCTGGTCGAGACTGAAGGATGGCGGCTGAGCATAGAGGCCACATTGCAGCGCTATGCAAAGCGGCTGGTGCGCATTGCCGCCCAGCGTTGGGCACCCACGCTGGCCTTTGTGGCGCTTGGCTCTTGCGTGGAAGCCAGTCGCGCCTGGGCTAACGGCGGTACGTGGATCAGTTTTGTTTCCGGGGATACCCTTTCGGATGGCCTCTGGCTGGCGATTCTCGGCAGTTTCGCCGCAGCGGTAGGTACGGCGCTAGCAGCAGCCCTGCCGTGGAGCGGCTGGCGTTCGGCCACCGCCAGCGTTTTCATCACGCTGACTTGCGTCGGAGGATGTCTCTGGCTGTCGTTCCTGCTGCGCGGCGGCGTCCCCTACGACTCTGTCACACGCGGTTTGGTTCTCTCGAATGCCGCCTTTGCGCTGCGTGCTTTCTGGTGGCTTTCAATGTCTGGACTGCTGTTCTCCATGTTCTGCGCGGCCAGGGAGCGCGAAGCCGAAATGCTTGCCGCAGCACGCAATGCAGAGCTTGAGCGCGCCAATACTCAACGCGACCTGCTCGAGTCACGGCTACAGGTTGTGCAGGCTCAGGTCGATCCGACGTTGCTGTTTGACGGTCTCGCCGACGTCCATCGGCTCTATCGGATAAACAGCTCGACAGCTGCTGCCAGGCTTGACGAGCTGATCGCTTACCTGCGAGCGGCACTGCCGAAAACGCGCGCCTGACGCGTTTCACTCCCCTGATTCCGGGCTTCGTCGCATTCTTATGGCGACGCTCGCCCTTGATCGCAAGAATCTCCCCCAAGCGCTGACATCAAGCCGGCGCAGTGGCAGTCATCTGAAAGCGGAGAACTCTCATGCGTACGACACATGGTTCGATTCGACAGCACAAATTCCTCGGTTTGCTGGTCGTGGCGATTGCTCTGGCATCGGGCCAGGGCGCAGCGGCAGATCCAGCAAGGGTGCAAACTCTGCTACCGAGCAAAGCCGTGTCCTTGAAAGGTCTCGATCTGACTAACGAACGTGACTTGCAGACACTGCATGCTCGAGTCCAGTCTGCTGCAATACTGGTCTGTCAGGACCTGATGCTGACTGGCGCGACCCCCAGGGGCCCGATTGAGAACAAGCAATGCATCCGCGATACCTACACGACCTCGATTGACAGGATTGGCCAGTCCCTGGCGACGATAAATCCAGCCACGGCGGAACGGCTGGTCGCGGGAAAGCTGTTCGCGTCCACCGCATCGAAATAGTTTTGTCCCAGGAAAGGCAGTTCCCTGACGATTCCCTCGGGAACACTGCCGGGACATCCACCACAGCCGGGGATTGGCACTCCCGATCTCCGGCTGATTTTTCTTCCGCGGGTCACCGTCTCGGGGTCAGTGAGGCCTTTTCGACTTCCTGGCCCGGATTCTCGGCTTTGTCTTGTTTGCAGCCGCCGCCACAGCAACGGCCAGGGACTTGCGGGCCCAGAGCTTCAGCTCATCGGGATCTTCGAGAACCTCTTCAGGAACCGCAAAATATCCCATGCTGACGATCCTGCGGCCGCTCTTTTCCATCTCGAAAGTGAACTGCCTGCAACCGCGGGCCTGATAGTCCGCGCGATTGGAATCATCCACCTTGAAGAAAACGGTATCGTCGATGATGCCGAAGAAATAGCCGTCTGCGTAGAGACCGATGCCGCCGAACATGCGACGCGCCGTGACGGCGCCGAACGGCCGCAGTTGATCGATTATGTAGGCGAGGTAATCACTCGAGACTGACATCGCAACAGCTTCGCTCCCGAGTTGCCTACTTCGGACGATAGTTCTTGTTGCGCTCTTCGAAGGCCTTCAGTTCGCGCTGTGCATCGGCGCGGTTGATCTCGTAGGTCTCGCTGATCTTCAGCAACAACTGTTCGCGCTGGCCGGCGATGCCTTCAAGATGTTCATCGGAGAGCTTGCCCCAGCGGGCCTTGACGGTGCCGCGAAACTGCTTCCAGTTGGCCGCGGCGATTTCCCAGTTCATCATGTGATTCTCCTGAAGCGTGTCCGCCCCGCTTCACGGGGTTGGTAAACCCTGAAGCGTGCGCCTTATTGGGGAAACAGTCCAACTGGCTTGGTGTATTGGCCCAGATAGCCGCACGGGGAAGGCCTGGATCGGTTACTCTGCGGACGGCTTAATCCCGTTCCAACCCCGTGAGGGGTATCGACTATGGGTACATGATCATCGCCATCATCGCTGGACTCGCGGCTTTGCTGATCTTTCTCGGGGTGCGCTGGAACATGGCGAAAACCGAGAATGAACAGCTGCGCCTGCAGATTGCCTCACTCAAGCGCCAACTCAAGCAGCTCGGCCGTCCCGGCTGACCAGAACACATCCGGCTTGTTGGCAGCGCCTCTCACGTTAAAATGATGGCGATGCGCACCCGATTCATCGTTGCCACCCGCCACGACGAAGGTACTTTTTTCACCGGCTCGCTGCTCGCACAATCGCTTGAGAATCTCCTGCCCGGAGTTCCCCTGCTGCTCGAGCCCACGTTTCAATCGTCTGCAGGCCTGGCTGCTGTCTACAACCCGGCCATCGAGCGGTCAGAGCCCGGCGATCTGCTCGTATTCGTTCATGACGACGTCTACTTCGATGACTGGTACCTGTGTTCAAGGCTCAGCGAAGGCCTCGCGACATTCGATGTCATCGGCGTTGCCGGCGCGTTGGTGCGCGAGTCCGGCCAGACGGCATGGTGGGGCATGGAAACCGCCGGACACCTGGTTGCCACCGGGCCGGGTACACAAAGCGGCTCGATCAAGCACGTGAAGCAAAGACGGCGCACGGCAGTGGCCCGCTTCATCGAGTCGGGCTTCCGGCACCTCGCTGTGGGACGCCGGGCATGGCGCAATCACTGGAATGCCAACAAGGACGGCACGTACTCGCCGATCGCCGTAGTCGGCAAAGCTGACGTGGCGCCGTCCACGCGCCACGCCGGCAGCGGTGCGGGAAAGCTTGATACATTTGGGCCAACGCCCGCAACAGTGAAACTGCTGGATGGCGTATTCATCGCTGCGCGAGCCGACAGCCTGAAGCAGGCCGCGGTGCGCTTTGATCCCCGCTTCAAGTACCACTTTTATGATCTCGATTTCTGCCGGCAGTGCGAAGCGGCGGGCCTCACCATGGGCACGTGGCCGATCGCGATTTCACATGGCAGTTACGGCAGCTGGGGCGACAGCTGGCGCAAGGCGAGGAACATCTATCTCGACAAGTGGCGGGAGTAGCTGCGTAACCTTCGTGCAAGGCAGGCCCGCCTGGTCGGGTAGTCTTTTCAGGATCGCCGTAAATCCATCCATGGAGGTTTCGCAAAACGTCCAGATGTTTTTGACGATCCTGAAAAGACTACCCGACCAGGCGGGCCAAAGAGCCCCCTCAGGTTACTGCGGAGCGAAGGTCGGATCCGTCAGCTTCATCTCGGTGAGCGGGCCGTACTTCTTGATGCCCTCCCGGATCACCGCAGCATCGCCGATGAACACGATCGCCAGATCGTCTGCGGACGGGTAGACCTCCGCTGACACGCGCGCTGCATCCGCCAGCGTCACTGCAGTCAATGCGGGACCATAGCCTTCGACATACTTGCGATCCAGGCCATAGAACTCGAGTTCAGCGAGCTGCCTTGCCCACTGAGGCGACGTTTCGAGCTGCGTCGGAAACTGGCCGAGCACATAGCTCTTGCCCGAAGCGAGTGCTGTTGCATCGATTGCACCGCCTTGCTTGAACTTGCCGTAGACCTCAAGTGCGAGATCTGCTGCCTGCACTGTGGCATCGGTGCGAGTGTACGTTGCGATCTGCCACTGCCCGGGCTGCGTCGTCCGCACGAGCTGCGAGCGGGCGCCGTAAGTCAGGCCCGACTTGATGCGCAGCTCCGAATTCAGCATCGACGTAAAGCGGCCACCGAACAGCGTGTTGACGACATCCAGCGTTGCTCTATCCGGATACTTGCGACTGACGCCGATATTGCCCATCAGGAAATACGTCTGTGCAGAACCCGGCGCGTCGACGAGCAAGACCTGTCGACCCGTGACTTTCGCAGTGGGAGGCGCGACAGGGACCGGTGTCTTGGCCCTGGCCCAACCGCCGAATGCGTCGGTCAACCGCTTCTTCATGTCGGCGCTTTTGAAATCGCCGGTCACCGCGAGAATCAGCCGATCCGCGCCGATCTGGTCGCGGTAGTACGCCGTGACATCGGCGTGGTCAACGCGGCCAGGCTTGTCTCGCTGCCGGAAACCGGATGCGCATAGGGATGGCTCCTGAAGAGTGCGAGCTGCCCCGTAACTCGGCAGCACCGCAGACAGATCCCCGTCCTTGGCAGCACGAATGAACTCGATCTGTCGCTCTCGCAGCTTCTCGAATTCGGTGGCGTCGAGCCTCGGTCGCTGCAGCAGGTCTGCCAGCAGTTCGATCATCAGCGCCTGGTCGCGGGCCAGGAACTCGCCCGAAACGGTCAGTGCTTCAAGGCCCGCATCCGCCGCAAGCGTTCCGCCGACTGCAGCACTCGCATCGGCAAAGGCGTAGGCGTCGCGCTTGCCGGCTCCCTTCTCAAGCAACCCGGCCAGCAGGCTGGCAGTGCCCCACTTGCCCTGGGCTTCGCCGAGCGCGCCGCCACGGAGGGTGGCCTGGAAGCCCACAAGCGGAACGTCATGTCGCTCCATCAGCAACAGCGTCGCGCCATTGCCGAGCACCACTCGTTCATACGCTGGTATGCGGACACCAACGACGGCGGATTCCTGAGCTTGTACCGAGGACATCGTAACTCCTGCCAGAGCGCAACCCATCAGCCACCGCGAGAGGGCTCGCTTCATGGGCCCTCTCCTGCATCCTGCTGCCGGCATCAACACACCGACCGTGCGGTTGTTCACCTGCAACAACCTGGCCGCGAGCGCCTTGATCTGTTCCGCGGTCACTTTTTCAAAAGTGGCAGGCACCTCGAACAACTTGCGCTGATCGCCGTGGAAAACAGCATAGGTACCGAGCGCCTGGGCCTTGCCGTTGATCGTGGCGAGACTGCGCCAGAAATCGGCAATGACGAGGCTCTTGGCCTTGGCGAGCTCGGCAGCGGTCACTCCGCTTTCCGCGACCTTCGCCACCTCGCGCGTGAAGGCAGCTTCGGCTATTGCGACATCACCGTCCGCGGGCAATGTCAGGAAAAACCACGTCAGTCCCGGATCAAAACCTTCCTGCCAGTAGTTGTCGACGGCGATTGCGACCTTGTCCTGCTCGACGAGGGCGCGATGCAGACGCGACGAATCTCCCTGCGCAAGAATACGCATCATCAGTTCCAGCGCGGGCATCTCCGGATCGGCAGCGCCGCCAGCGAGTGATACGCGAACTGCAACAGCGGTGTCTGCGCATCAGCATGCACGGTGACGCGGCGTTCACCCTGCTGCTCAGGTTCCTTCGTACGAATGGCGGCCGGCGGAGTCTGTGCCGGAATCGGCTCGAGAAACTCCCGAGCCAGGCTGAAGATCTCCTCAGGCTCGCACATCGCCCACCACCACCATCGTGCAGTTGTTCGGCGCGTAGTAGGTCCTGAAGAACTGCTGCAGATCCTCGATGCGCCAGGACTGGATGTCCGAGGGCCAACCGATGGTGGGTTGCCGTAGGGATGCGCGACGAATGCGGTCGCCTGCACCTGCTCCATCAGCTTGCCCTGGTTGTCGTCCTCGGTACGCAGCCGCCGTTCGGAATACACGACTTGCCGTTCGCTCTCGACAACCTTCGGCACGAACGCCAGGTTCTGGAGTCCTGTCAGCTTCGAGCTCGAAGATCGTCTTCAACGTCGTCTTCGGAAACCAGTCCTGGTAAACGGTGACGTCATCGCTGGTATAGGCGTTGTTGGAGGCGCCCTGCGCCTTCCATGATCCGGTCAAACTCACCCGGCTCACGCTTGCTGGTGCCGTTGAACATCATGTGTTCGAAGAAGTGGGCGAGGCCGGTGATGCCGGGACTCTCGTTGCGACTACCCACCTTGACGAAATTGTAGAGCGCCACATTCGGAATATCGTGCTTGGGCCACACGATGACCGTCATGCCGTTCTTGAGCGTCACGGACTGCACTACGGAGGGATCGAGTCCGGTTGCAGCAGGCTTGGGGGGCGCGGCGGCCATGACACTTTGCATCGTGATCAGTCCTGTCAACAGTAGCGCGGATTTCATGGAACTCCAGCAGCACGGAGCGTGCAACGGCGGGGACCAAAGTAACGTCTGGATTGACCACGGCGGGCGGCGGTCGTTCCCTCGAGGAACCTCTGACTAACCTGGCGTCGCGAGGGCTCAGCCCCTGGGACGCGTATAAACGTCGCCATATTGCTGGCGCAACAGCGTCTTCTGCACCTTGCTCATGGCATTGCGCGGCAGTTCATCCAGCACGTAGACCTTTTTAGGAGTCTTGAACGCCGCAAGCTGTTCGCGAAGGCTGGCGATCAGGCCAGGCTCTGTCAGCGTTGCACCGGGTCTCGCCACCACTGCGGCCATGACCACCTCGCCAAAGTCCGGATGGGGGACGCCAAAGACAGCGCTCTCGGCGACGCCCGGCAACGCATCAATCGCTTCCTCGATTTCCTTCGGATACACATTGAGTCCGCCGGAGATGATCAGGTCCTTGGCGCGACCGACAATCCTCAGGTACCCGTCAGGTTCCATGATCCCGAGATCGCCCGTGATGAAAAACCCGTCCGGCCTGATCTCGGCTTTTGTTTTGGCCGGCATCTGCCAATAGCCCTTGCAGACATTTGGCCCACGCACCTCGATCACGCCGACTTCATCGACCGGCAATGACAGTCCATGCTCGTCGGCAATGCGTACTTCTACGCCGGGCAACGGCAGGCCAACGGTGCCGGGATGTCGACTCCCCTGCAGCGGGTTCGAACTGATCATCTGGGTCTCGGTCATGCCGTAGCGTTCGAGGATGCGATGCCCGGTACGAGTCTCGAAGCTCGCAAACGTGTCGGGAAGCAACGGCGCAGAGCCGGAGATGAACAGGCGCACACCGCGTACGCTCTCGCGATTGAGGCCAGGCTCCGCCAGCAGTCGCGTATAGAACGTCGGCACGCCCATCATGACGGTTGCATTCTCAAGTGATTCGAGGACGCGCCCGTCGAACTTCGGCAGCAACAGGATTTTCGCGCCGCTGAAGAAAGCACAATGCAGGGCGACGAACAGTCCATGGATGTGATACAGCGGCAGCGCGTGCAGCAGCACATCCCCGTCGGTGAAGCCCCAGAGATCAACGAGCGTGCTTGCGTTCGAAGCAAGGTTATCGTGCGTGATCATCGCGCCCTTGGAACGGCCGGTGGTTCCGGACGTGTAGCAGATGACTGCGAGGTCATCGTCGGCGCAATCGAATACATCCGCGAAAGGCTGCGCGCCTGCAGCACGTTCGACAAGGTCTCCTTCCCCTTGAGCACCGAGCGTCAGCAGTGTCGCAACCCCTGCGGCGCTGGCCACCGGCTCGAGCACTGTAAGTCGTGCGGGGTCCGCAACCAGAACCCGCGGTGTGGCATCGCCCAGAAAATAGCTGATTTCCGCGGGCTGGTACGCCGTATTGAGCGGCATGTAGATGGCCCCGAGGCGCAGACAACCAAGATAGACGAATACATTCTCGAGCGACTTCTCGACCTGCACGGCGAGGCGATCGCCGGGTTTGAGGCCTGCCTCCCGCAGCACTGCCGCATAGCGGGCCGCAGTCGTATCCAGCTCGCGCCCTGTGATGCGGCGCTCACCGGATTCGATCAGGACCTTATCTGCGTGATCGCGGAAGGTCGACTGGAAGTGGCTGTAGAGATTGGTCATGGAGGTAGGACGTGAAACGTGAAGGGTGAAGGGTGATCCGTGAGCGGTGATCCGTCAGAGGAGATAGAGGCTCTTGCTTCTGGTTTTTGAATCCGACCCTTCACGGCTCACCGCTCACCGCTCACGGCAAGTCCGTGCTGCCCATCAGATAACGATCGCATTCGCGTGCGGCGCCGCGGCCCTCGTTGATGGCCCAGACGACCAGGCTCTGGCCCCGGCGGCAATCGCCCGCTGCAAATACCCCGGGGACGCTGGTCGCAAAGCGGCCATGTTCCGCCTTGACGTTGCTGCGAGGATCGAGGTCGACACCGATCTCCCCAAGCATGTGCAGTTCGGGTCCGAGGAACCCCATGGCAAGCAGCACCAGTTCCGCGGGCGTGGTCTTCTCGGTCCCGGGCACTTCCATCGGGACGAACTGGCCCTTGTCATTCCTGTCCCAACGAATTTCGACAGTGATGATTGCCTGCACCCCACCGTCAGCATCGCCGACGAACTTCTTGAGCGTGGTCAGGTAGACCCGCGGGTCGGTGCCGAACTTTGCGGCGGCCTCTTCCTGACCATAGTCGAGCTTGTATACCTTGGGCCATTCCGGCCAGGGATTGTCAGCAGCGCGATCCATCGGTGGCTGCGGCAGGATCTCCAGCTGCACAAGGCTCTTGCATTGCTGGCGCATCGCTGTGCCTACACAGTCCGTCCCGGTGTCGCCGCCGCCAATGACCACCACATTCCTGCCCCTGGCATGGATCGCAGCGTGATCGGCGCCGCCATTCAGCAGTGCCTGCGTGCTTTGCGTAAGATAATCCATCGCAAAATGCACCCCCTTGAGCGACCGGCCTTCAACAGCCAGGTCTCGCGGCTTCGTGGCGCCCGTACACAACACGACCGCATCAAACTCCTTCAGGACGCGATCGGTTGCAATGTTGTCGCCGACATTCGCATTGCAGACGAATTTGATGCCTTCCTGCTCCATGTGACGGATGCGGCGCAGGACCACCTCCTGCTTGTCGAGCTTCATGTTCGGAATGCCGTACATCAGCAGGCCTCCGGGACGATCCGCACGTTCGAATACCGTCACCGTGTGGCCCGCACGATTGAGCTGCGCGGCGGCCGAGAGGCCGGCGGGTCCAGACCCGACGACAGCAACCTTCTTGCCCGTCCGGACCAGAGGCGCGCTCGGAGTGATCCAACCCTCTTCCCACCCCCGCTCGACAATGGTGTTTTCAATGTTCTTGATGGTCACCGGCGGAGCGTTGATGCCGAGTACGCATGACCCCTCACAGGGTGCCGGGCAGACGCGACCGGTGAACTCCGGAAAATTGTTCGTCTTGTTGAGGCGCTCGAGCGCTTCCTTCCACAACCCGCGATAGACGAGGTCGTTCCACTCCGGAATCAGGTTGTTGACCGGGCAGCCGGAGGCCATGCCGCTGATGAGCGTACCGGTGTGGCAGAAAGGCACACCGCAATCCATGCACCGCGCGGCCTGCGATTTCAGGCGCTTCTCTTCCATGTGGTGATGGAATTCGTTCCAGTCGCCCACACGCTCCTGAGGAGTGCGGTCGACCGGCAGCTCGCGCAGATATTCGATAAACCCCGTCGGTTTGCCCATGTTCTCTTGGTTTTTACTGGATCAGTTGCCGCCGACCCGTGCCAGGTCGCGGGAATTTTCTTCGAAAGCCACCATGATGGCCTCTTCGCCGGAGAGGCCCTGCAGATGGGCGCGGCGGATGCCCGCCAGCATGCGCTTGTAGTCCCGCGGCATCACCTTGACGAATCTGGGCGCAAAGTCGGACCACGCATCGAGCACGTCCTGTGCGCGCGTGCTCCTTGTGTACGTGCGATGAGTTTCAATCATCACGCGGACTTCGATCAGCTCATCGGTATCCTCAAGCGGCTCGATATCCACCATCTGCCGGTTGACGCGTCCTGCGAAATCGCCGCGCTCATCGAGCACATACGCGACACCGCCAGACATGCCGGCACCGAAGTTGCGCCCGGCGGCCCCGAGGATGACGACACGACCTCCGGTCATGTATTCGCAACCGTGATCGCCGATTCCCTCGACGACGGCCTGCGCGCCGCTGTTGCGTACGGCGAAGCGTTCACCCGCCATGCCCCTGATGTACACCTCACCGCTGGTGGCACCGTACAAGGCGACGTTGCCGACGATGATGTTGTCTTCAGCCTTGAAGGTCGCATCGCTGGCGGGATAGATCACCAGCTTGCCACCGGACAGGCCTTTGCCGACGTAGTCGTTGCCGTCGCCTTCGAGATGGAAAGTCATGCCGCGTGGCAGGAAAGCACCGAAGCTCTGTCCCGCCGACCCCTTGAAGCGGATGCGAATCGTATCCTCGGACAGCCCGCGGGCACCCCATTTGCGCGTCACTTCACTGCCGGTGATCGTGCCGACGACGCGGTTGACGTTACGGATCGGCAGGTCGGCAACGACCGATTCACGACGCTCGATGGCAGGCTTGCACAGATCCAGCAGCACGGTGAGGTCGAGCGACTTGTCGAGTCCATGGTCCTGCGGAATCTGGCGGAAGCGCCCGACTTCGGGCCCGACATCCGGCTGATACAGGATATTGCTGAAGTCGAAGCCCTTGGCCTTCCAGTGATCGATCGCCTTGCGAGGTTCCAGACGCTCGACGTGGCCCACCATCTCTTCGATCGTGCGGAAGCCCAGCTGCGCCATGATCTCGCGCATGTCGTCAGCGATGAAGCGCATGAAATTGACGACATGTTCCGGCTTGCCGGCAAACCTTTCGCGCAGCACCGGGTCCTGTGTCGCCACTCCGGCAGGACAGGTATTCAGATGACAGACCCGCATCATGATGCAGCCGGTAGCCACCAGCGGGGCCGTTGCAAAGCCGAACTCCTCGGCGCCGAGCAGCGCCGCAATCACGACATCCCTGCCCGTCTTGAGCTGGCCGTCCGTTTCCACGGCGATGCGGCTGCGCAGGTTGTTGAGCACGAGCGTCTGATGGGTCTCAGCGAGTCCCAGTTCCCACGGCAACCCGGCATGCATGGTCGACGTCTGTGGTGATGCTCCCGTGCCGCCGTCGTAGCCACTGATGAGTACGACATCCGCATGGGCTTTCGCTACACCGGCCGCCACCGTGCCAACGCCGACTTCCGCGACCAGCTTGACGCTGACGCGCGCGTGGCGGTTGCCGTTCTTGAGGTCGTGTATGAGCTCGGCCAGGTCCTCGATCGAGTAGATGTCGTGATGCGGGGGCGGAGAAATGAGGCCGACACCTGCAGTCGTGTGCCGCGTCTTGGCGATCCACGGATAAACCTTGCTGCCCGGCAACTGGCCGCCTTCACCGGGCTTGGCGCCCTGTGCCATCTTGATCTGCAGTTCCCTGGCATTGACGAGGTACTCGCTCGTCACCCCGAATCGTCCCGACGCAACCTGCTTGATCGCGGAATTCTTCGAGTCGCCATTGGCCATCGGGACATAGCGCTCGGGATCCTCACCGCCTTCACCGGTATTGCTCTTGCCGCCAATGCGGTTCATGGCAATCGCAAGCGTCTCGTGCGCTTCCTTGCTGATCGACCCGTACGACATGGCGCCCGTCTTGAAGCGCTTCATGATGCTTTCCGCAGATTCCACCTCGGCGAGCGGAATGGCTTTACCGGGTTTGAAATCCAGCAGTCCCCTGAGCGTGCTCAGCTGCTTCGCCTGCTCGTTGATCAGCTGCGCGTAGCTCTTGTAGGTCGCATAGCTGCCCGTGCGCACGGCTTTCTGTAATCGGTGGATGGATTCCGGGTTGAACAGGTGGTGCTCACCTTCGGCACGCCATTGATACAGGCCGCCGACCGGCAACGTGTGGCCATTCACTTCGCGCTCCGGGAACGCGGCGTGATGACGCAGCAGCACTTCCTTCGCAATCAGCTCGATGTTGATGCCGCCAATTCGCGACGACGTACCGGAAAAGTACTCGTCGATGACGTGCTGGTGCAGGCCAACCGCTTCGAAGACCTGGGCGCCGTGATAGCTCTGCACCGCAGAGATGCCCATCTTCGACATGACCTTGACGACGCCCTTGGTCGCGGCCTTCACGAAATTCTTGCACGCCGTCTTGTGATCGAGATTCGGCAACATGTCTTCACGGATCATGCCGTCGATGGTCTCGAAGGCCACGTACGGATTGATCGCACTGCAGCCGTAGCTGATCAGCAGAGAGAAATGGTGCACTTCACGCGCATCGCCGGCTTCGAGCACCAGGCTGGCACGGGTGCGCAGTCCCTCGCGGATCAGGTAGTGATGCAGGGCCGAGATCGCCAGCAGCGACGGGATCGGTGCCTGCAGGCGGTCCACACCGCGATCGCTGAGAATGAGGATGCTGCATTCGTCCTCCTCGATCAGCCGCCGCGCCTCGATGCACAGATCTTCAAGCGCCTTGACCATGCCCGCTTCGCCGCGTGCGGCTGCAAACAACATCGAGATCGAACCCACCTTCAATTGCGGCAGCTGCACGCGCCGGACCTTGGCGAAGTCCTCATTGGTCAGGATCGGGCCTTTGAGCTGCAGTCGGCGACAGTCGGTCGGACGGGGTTCGAGCAGGTTGCCTTCCGAGCCAAGCCAGACTTCGGAGGAAGTGATCAGCTCCTCGCGAATGCAGTCGATCGGCGGGTTGGTTACCTGCGCGAACAACTGCTTGAAGTAATCGAAGAGCAGCCTTGGCCTCGATGACAGCACGGCGAGCGGCGTGTCATTACCCATGGAGCCCACCGCTTCAACACCGTCGCGCGCCATCGGCGCGAGCAACAGTCGCTGGTCCTCAAACGTATAGCCGAAGGCGATTTGCCGGTGCAGCAGCGTCTTGTGATCCGGCAGCGACACCTGCGGTGCGGTCGGCAGGTCGTCGAGATACACGAGATACTCACCCAGCCATTCGCGGTAGGGTCGCTGGCGTGCGACCGCCCGCTTGATCTCGGCGTCATCCACGATGCGGCCGAGCTCGGTGTCGACCAGGAACATCCGTCCGGGCTGCAGGCGCCCCTTCTGCACCACCTGATCGGCCGGAATGTCGAGCACGCCGGTCTCGGATGCCATCACGACGAGCCCGTCCTTCGTCACGCAGTAACGCGAAGGCCTGAGGCCATTGCGATCGAGTACCGCGCCGATGCGTACGCCATCGGTAAACGCGATGGAGGCTGGTCCATCCCACGGCTCCATCAACGTCGAGTGATACTGGTAGAACGCGCGCGTCGCATCATCCATGCTTTCGTGATTCGACCACGGTTCCGGGATCATCATCATCACGGCGTGCGGCAACGAGCGGCCTGCCAGCACCAGCAGCTCCAGCGTGTTGTCGAACATCGCCGAGTCCGAACCGTTCGGATTGATGATCGGCGGAATTTTCGCCATGTCTTCGCCGAATGCTTCGGAGGCGAACTGCGCCTCGCGGGCCTTCATCCAGTTGATGTTGCCGCGCAGCGTGTTGATCTCGCCGTTGTGCGCGATGTAGCGGTAGGGATGGGCGCGGTCCCAGCTTGGAAACGTATTCGTCGAGAAACGCGAGTGCACGAGCGCCAGCGCTGTTTCCATGAAGGGTGACTTGAGGTCCGCGAAATACTCATCGAGCTGCTGCGTCAGCAACATGCCCTTGTAGACAAAGGTCCGCGCAGACAGGCTGGGCACGTACCAGGACTCTGCCCCGTCGGCCGTGGAAGTACGGACTTCGTTGTAGGCGCGCTTGCGAATCACGTACAGCTTGCGCTCGAAGGCCAGCTCCGACTCGCAATCGGAGCTGCGGCCGATGAAGACCTGGGCCATGAACGGCTCGCTCATCTTCGCCGTTTCGCCCAGCATCGAATTGTCGGTGGGAATGGTGCGCCAGCCGAGCACTGACTGGCCTTCGGACTGCACGATCTGCTCGAACTTCTCTTCGAGCCGCCGGCGCTTGTTCGGGCCCCGCGGCAGAAATACGATGCCGCTGCCATACCAGCCCGGCTCGGGCAGCTGGATGGACGCCTCCGCACAGACGACCTTCAGGAAGGAGTGCGGCATCTGCAACAGGATGCCGGCACCATCCCCGGTATTCGCCTCGCAGCCGCACGCCCCTCGATGGTCGAGATTCTTCAGGATTTCAATAGCCTGCTCGACTATCCGGTGCGATTTGCGACCCTTGATATCGACCACAAAGCCGACGCCGCAGGCTTCGTGCTCGAACTGCGGGTCATAGAGTCCCTGCTTGAGGGGGCGACTTACAGGCTCAGACCTGGGTAAGTCGTCGTCGAGTCGTAATGTGGTCACCGCAGCGCCCAAACCTGGTTTTCGTAAAGGGCGGCCAGTCTACGGACAGGGGAGCCCGCAAGGCAAAAAAAAAGCGCCGCTGTGCGGGGAAGGGCGCAGCGGCGCAGACCTCAACACCCCCCGGGGAAGAGAGGGGGTTAGCGCATGAAACTACTCAGGAAAATGCACGGGACTCTCGATGATCTCCATTTCGTAACCCATGATTTCGCGGGACACCGGGTCGATGATCGGATTGCCTCGGCGGAAACAGCCGGTTTTCATCGCGTTCCGGTTGAACGTACTGTCTGCAGCAAGCACTTCCAGCGCCATCTGTCCGTCAGCCTTGCGGACCAGTGCCCTGGCCTGTGGCTGCGGCCGGCCAATGGCCTGTACCGGGGTCAGACCTGGTTCCGGGTCCGGAAGCAGGAGTCCGATAATCTCGCTGATGGCGGCGTTGGAGTTGAACATCGTTTGCTCGAAAGCCTGTCTTGGCCCAGGACTTTGCAATGGCTGTGCCACTCAATAAAAGCCCTTGTTTTCAATGACTTCTGAACAGCATCGGCATGCAGTCAGATGACCATAATTGTCACCTTGTGGCAGCCCGCAAGGCGAACCCTGTCAGGTTGTGATGCAGAACGGCCTCAACAGGGTGCAGCACACGTTGCGCCCTGTTTAGCCGAGTCACGGACGACTTGGCGAAATCGACGAGTCCTGACTCGTTGATTTCGGGAGTCGGTGAAAATCACACTTTTTACCGACTCCAGATGCAAAAGGCAGGGAAAGCGTTTTGCATCATGTTGAATAGGGTGCGCGACGCAACAGGATCCTGAGACTCCAGATGACATACTGATATCTACTCGCTTGAGGTGATCTAAGGACTCTTATGACCGACGTACCGAAACGCAGACTGCTGGACCGGATCACTGGCAGCCCTACCTTCATTGGGGCTGGAACGGAGTTCGTCGGCGATATGGCCTGCGACTCGGACCTGTCTGTCGCCGGGACCGCCACAGGTGAGTGCCGGATCAAGGGAGCATTCCTGCTGGCGGAAAAAGCGAGCTGGACCGGGCCGGTAACGGCCGGGAGTGCAGTGATTGCGGGGCATCTCAAGGGCAATCTGACCCTGACCGGCAAACTGGAGATTCACAAGGCAGCCCGGATCGAGGGCAACATCAGAGCCGGCACCATCGCCATTGCGCGCGGGGCGGTCGTGGTCGGCGAAATGACGATCACGAGTGGCCAGGCAGTCGTGACGTTCGATGAGAAGCGCAAGTAGGAACTGGCAGACGCTTCAGCACCCCGGCAGCGAATTGATCCACTGGTTGATCAGCGCCACGCCGTCGGCATCCACGCTATTCGAACCCAGCGGTGGCATGCCGTGAGCATCGCGACGATTCATGCGTGCAGCAAGGACTGACTGGGCAGCCACTCCTGGTGCAACGATACGTGCACTGGCGATGCCGAGGTCGCCGCTGGCTGGCACGATATTGCAGGTGTTCGTGCTGGCCAGCACAGTCGAGTACCGCAGATCCATGCTGCTGGGCGTCGGTCCGCCCGGACGATGGCACTGCGAACAGTTGGTATGCAGATAACTCCGTGCACGGGCAACCAGGCTTTGATTCGTATCCGCCGGATCCACCAATGCCGGCAGCGTCGCGGGATCGGCAGTAATCGGCGGACTCAAAGTATTGATCGCGTTCAACGTCGTGATCTGATGCGCGGTGCGGCCGGTCGCCGTATACGTGAAAGTGCGATTGAGTTGAGCGGTTTCGAGTCCCAGGGTCCTGCCTGCTGCACTGGTATGGCACTCGAGACATTGGGTTTCGCTGGGGAAAACCCACTGCTGTCCGCCACCGATATCGCGCACCGCACCCCCTTGCACCCGCGTTGCGTCCGTCTGTTGAGTGTTCCATGCGTAGCTGAAGCCGCCCCAGACGCCGTCTGGGTGTCGCATCAGCAGGCGGGTTTCGATCAGCCGCGTGCCGATGCGGAAGTGCTTCATCAGCACTGTGCCGCTTGGCAACTCCCAATCATTGTCGGCATTGACAGCAATGTTCTGGCCGTTGGGCAGGCCGATGAAGCGCTGCTTGGTTCCCAGGTCGGACCAGAAGGCGGCGTTCACGGTATACGGAATGAGTCCGGCCGCGGGTTGAGCTGGCGTGGCGCCGTCGACGCAGCCGGTTGCCGAAAGCGCTGCGGGCACGGTGCCGCCGCTCCCCGCTGCCTGGAACACGAGGCGATGCAGGCTGCCCGCGTAATTCACCACATACAGTTCGCCGTCATTGCCTTCGCCAAACGAGGCGATGTTCAACCCGGTAGCGGCAAGCTGGGTCGGTTGCCGCGCTTGTGCAGCGGCTTCGGGCAACCACGCCCAGATCCTGCCGGATGCAAAATCACCGAACAGATAGCGTCCCTGCAGACTGGTCGATTGCGGGCCACGATAGGCGTAGCCGCCGGTGATCGAGCTGCCCAGACTGTGGTCGTATTCGGCCACCGGATCCGTCAGTCCCGCGGTGGGACAGTTGGTCGACGGATTGAAGCAATGAGCACCCTCCCGCAGTCGCCAGCCGTAGTTGCCACCACGCTCGACAACGTTCACCTCCTCCCACGTGTTCTGGCCGACATCGGCGACCCACAATTCACCCGTAGCCCGGTCGAAGCTCCAGCGCCAGGGATTACGCAAGCCGGAAGCGTAGATCTCCGGGCAGCTTTGTGCGCCGGTGCCCCCGATGCCACATTGAGCATTGCCGGCATAGGGATTGCTGCCTGGGATCGTATAGGCCGTTGCGGCGGGACCCCCCACATCGATCCGCAACATCTTGCCCAGCAACGTGCTGGTCAGCTGCCCGTTGCCAATCGTGCCGTGGACATCACCGCCCCCGCCGCCGTCGCCGAAGCCGGCATAGAGAAAGCCATCCGGTCCAAAGGCAATGTGCCCACCGTTGTGGTTAGTCTCGGGCTGATTCACCGTCAGCAGGATGCGTTCCGAATTCGGATCGAGGGTCTGACCACCGTCGGGGGTAGCAAACACGGAGATCCTCGATACCAGAGGGTTCGTACCAGTCGTATAGGACAGGAACACCCGCGGATCGGTCGGGAAGCCAGGATGAAACGCCATGCCCAGCAGACCCATCTCGCCAGTTGAGCGTACCCGCGCGGTGATATCGACGAAGGGCGTGGCGACGCTGACGGATGACTGATTTGCAAACGTCATGACGCGCCCCCCCTGCTCGATGACGAACCAGCGGGTGTTGTCAGTCGGCGCCTGGAGCATTCCTACCGGGCTGGTGAAATTCGGCAGGCCCGTGAATACCTCGGGTACGGAGATGGAGTCAGTGCCGGTCGGTCGCGCCCATGCCACGCAACTCATATTGCTCGGACGCTGATCAAGACCTGCAGTCACAGGTGTGGGTGCGGGCACGGGAGTAGCCGCAGCAGGCATGGATGAACCACCGCCCCCACCGCAACCGGCGACGAGCAGCGCCAGCATCAGAACTGCTGCTGACTGTTGCGGCCAACTCGATTTCACTGGCGCCTCAGAGTTCACTGCAGGTTGGTTTACAAGCTGACACTGCTCACGGCCCGAGGCAAGTGTCGTGCAGGGCCGACGCCGCAGTGCTTCCGTAGGTACAATCGCTGCGCATGCCATCTCCGACCTCTGCAACACCTGTTCCGCAACTGGTCGCCCATCGAGGCAATGCTGCCGAGTTCCCGGAGAATACGCTGCCCGCCTTGAGATCGGCTCTCGAGCTTGGACTGACCCATATCGAATTCGACGTGCAACTGACGGCGGATCACGTGCCTGTGCTGCTGCACGATGCCAATCTCACGAGAACGGCGGGGCTGGACCGAAACGCACTGGAGATGACCTGGCGCGAGCTCAAGAGTGTCAGGGTCAGCGAAACTGCACGCCTCGGTGATCGTCATCCGGAGGCACGCATTCCCCGTCTCGAGGAGGTCGTCGAGCTGCTTGCGGAGTTCCCCAACGCCACGGCCTTTGTCGAGCTGAAGCGCTCGAGTCTGCGGGCGTTTGGTCATGAGTCGATGGTCACCCGTGTTGTGGAAGCGCTGAAGCCCGCTGCCCGGCAATGCGTGCTGATTTCGTTTGACCTTGCGGCCGTGCATCTCGCGCGCAACCAGGCGAACTTTCCCATCGGCTGGGTACTCCCGGAAGTCTCCACACTGACTTCGATCAAATGCGAGGCCGTGGCCCCTGAGTACCTGTTCTGCGATCAGGAATTGCTGCGTGCTTCGACAGGTCGGCTGTGGCGGGGACCCTGGCAGTGGGTCGTCTATGAAGTCACGTCAGCCCAGTTGGCACTCGAGCTGGCAGCCCGCGGCGTGCACATGGTCGAAACGATGGCAGTCCGAATATTGCAACGCGAGCTGCGTGAACTGGCCGCAACATGATCCAGTACGACGTGGTCATCGTGGGTGCAGGCATTCATGGAGCCGGAGTTGCCCAGGCGGCGGCAGCGGCCGGCCATTCGGTGCTCGTCCTGGAAAAACGCGCGCCGGGCCACGGCACTTCCAGCCGATCGAGCAAGCTGATCCACGGCGGCCTGCGGTATCTGGAGTCGGGACAGTACAACCTGGTACGGGAAAGTCTGCTCGAGCGCACGCTGCTGCTGCGCAATGCACCGGAACTGGTGCACCTCGTGCCCTTCTATTTGCCGATCTATCGCACGACGCGCAGGCGACCCTGGCAGTTGCGCATCGGCCTCTCTCTCTACGCGCTGCTCGGGGGCTTTGGACCTGGAACTTCATTTGGCAGCGTTCCCAGAAGCGAATGGGACCGGCTCGACGGCCTGGACACAAACGATCTGGAATCCGTGCTGGTCTACCACGATGGTCAGACTGACGATGCAGCGCTTACTCGCGCGGTACTTGGATCGGCACAGAGTCTCGGTGCCGAAGTCGCCGTCCCCGCCGACTTTGTGGCGGCGGAGCTGGCGCCCAACGATGTCCGGATCACGTATGAAACCGGTGGCCGAACATGTAGCTGCTCCGCCCGCGTGCTGATCAATGCCGCGGGGCCCTGGGCGACCCGGGTACTGGAACGTGTGACTCCCGCTCAGCGAGCTGCCGCAGTAGAACTCGTGCAAGGTACACATATCGCCGTGCCAGGGCCGATCGAGCGCGGTGTCTATTACGTCGAGAGCCCGCTTGACGGCCGTGCCGTTTTCGTAATGCCGTGGCGGGGAGCTACGCTCGTGGGTACGACAGAAACACCGTATCGCGGTAATCCGGATGACGTGCGCCCGTTACCCGGAGAAATTTCCTATCTGCTGGCGATCATCCGCCGCTACTTCCCCAGATACCGTGGAGAGCAGTCAGCCAAGATACTGGAGAGTTTCGCCGGGCTCCGGGTGCTGCCCGCAGCCAGGACAAAAGCATTTGGCAGGTCGCGGGAAACGTTGCTGGATGTGGATCGCTTTGACCGGCCACGCGTGCTCACGATCTATGGCGGCAAATTGACGGGGTGGCGCGCCGCCGCCGAACAGGTGCTCAAGAGAGTCCGTGCAAGTTTGCCTGCTGCCGAAGCGCGTGCCGATACGCGAGAACTCACGCTGAAGCCGGAGTAGAAATCCGGCTTCCGGCTTCGGCTCCTCCAGATGAAAGACAGTGTGGCAACATCGCTTGCTCTGACGCCAGAAGCCCGTAGCCCAAAGCCGACGCCCCCAAACAAAACCATGCAGCGCGACGAACTCAACTGGCTGATTGGCGAACTGCGCGGGCTGTCCGGTGAACTCGGACAGCTGGCTGGCGGCGACGAGCCGCCCCTGCTGCTGGCGATAGACCAGGGAGGCCACGCCAGCCGGGCGATCGTATTCGATAGCACTGGCCGCGAAATCGCAGAAGCGTTTGCCCCGGTGAGCACGTACCGCACCGGGTCCGATCGGGTCGAGCACCGAGCGCCCGAGATTCTCGAATCCATCCAGACTGCAATCGCGGATGTCTGTCAGTCCCTCGGAAATGACGCAAGCCGCATCGCTGCAGCTGGCCTGGCCACGCAACGCTCCAGCATCGTTTGCTGGGACAAGCGCAGTCACCTTGAACTGTCACCAGTCCTGTCATGGCAGGACCGGCGCAATTCACAGTGGCTCAAATCGTGGCAGCCACGGGAAGTGGAGGTTCGTCGCATCACTGGATTACCGCTGTCCCCCCACTACGGGGCGAGCAAGCTCAAGTGGTGCATGGATGAAATCGCCACCGTCCGCGAAGCAGCTGCCCGCGGCCAGCTGATGATGGGTCCCCTGGCAAGCTGGCTGCTGTTGCAGCTCTTTCCCGGTCAGCCGCCGGTGATCGACGCAGCCAACGCCTCGCGCACCCTGCTGTGGGATATCACTCTCGGCAATTGGTCGCCCCTCCTTACCGGACTCGCCGAAATTCCGGCGGCGCTGTTGCCGCAGTCGGTCCCTACCCGCCATGCCTATGGAACGCTCTCATTGCCGGAGCACCGTGTACCGCTCGTTGTCTGCACGGGCGATCAGTCAGCCGTCCCGTTTGCCCATGGATTGCCGGATGGCAACACGCTCTATCTGAACCTCGGAACCGGCGCTTTTCTGCAGTGCCTCGTGACTGGGCCGCATGACGAGGCGACTCCGCTGCTGCGAAGCGTCCTCAGTTGGGATGAAGACGGAGCGCGTTACTCACTTGAAGGAACCGTCAATGGTGCAGGCAGCGCACTCGACTGGCTGGATAACCAGACGGGTCTCGACGATCATCGTGCCGCCCATTCACTCACACGCGAAATGGTCGCGGAACTTTCGGTGCCTGTGTTCCTGAATGGCGTGTCGGGCGTAGGCTCGCCCTTCTGGATGCCGCACCTGGAATCACGGTTTCTGGACAAGGGGTCCGCTGACGATCTGGCAAAGGTGACTGCAGTCGTTGAAAGCATCGCGTTCCTGATCGCAGCGAATGTGACTGAAATGCGCGCGCTCGAAACGCGGCTCACGCGCATCATGGCCGGTGGCGGTCTGGCGCAATCGGACTATCTGTGCGCCATTGTCGCGGACCTCACGGGACTCGTCGTCGAGCGCTCCAGCCTGCGCGAGGCAACCGCAACCGGCCTTGCCTTTCTTGTGGCCGGCATGCCTGCAACCTGGTCGCCCGCCGCGGAATTCGCACGATTCGCTCCCACGCGAAATCCATCGCTGCAGAAACGACATTCCCGATGGCAGAATGCAATGCAGGAAAGTAAACGTTCACCTCAATGAGTTGAAGCATGGCCAACGAAAAAGAATCGAAAAAACCGGGAGCGGGGATCAAGCTGCTGCGCTACGGGCCCAAGGGCCAGGAGCGGCCAGGACTGCTGGATGCCGATGGCATCATTCGAGATCTCTCGGGGATCCTCGATGACATCACGCCTGAGGTGCTGTCAAAGGAGTCGATTGCGCGGCTGGCTGCCATGGATCCCACGGCTTTGCATGCCGTAGCGGGCACTCCTCGTTTGGGAGTACCGATCAAGGGCATTGGCAAGATCATTGCCATCGGGCTCAACTATCGCGACCACGCGGCCGAGACCAGGCAGGAAGTACCGAAGGAACCGGTCGTGTTCATGAAGGCGATCACGTCGCTGAGCGGCCCAGACGACGATGTCATCCGCCCGAAGGACTCCGTTGCCCTCGACCATGAAGTGGAACTCGTCATCGTCATCGGCAAACGCGCACAGTACATCACGGCAGAACAGGCACCTGGACACATTGCGGGATATGCGACCGGACATGATGTCTCCGAGCGCGATTTCCAGACACGCCGCGGCGGTCAGTGGGTCAAGGGTAAAAGCGCAGACACCTTCGCACCACTCGGCCCCTACGTTCTCGCCGGCAGCACAATAGACGCAGCGAATCTCGAACTCTGGCTCGCCGTCAACGGCGAGGACCGGCAGAGATCGAGTACCAGGGAAATGGTGTTCACTCCGCACTTCCTGGTCAGCTACCTGAGTCAGTTCATGACGCTCGAGCCCGGCGATGTCATTTTCACTGGCACACCATCGGGTGTCGGGCTGGGCCGCAAACCACCGCTGTACCTGCAACCCGGCGACGTGGTCACCCTCGGCGTCGAAGGCCTTGGCGTGCAGCGGCAGAAGATCGTGCAGTGGAGCGAGCCTTAGGCTACAGGGAAGAGACGCTTTTTCTTGGGATTTTGGCTTTAGGCTTTAGTCAGAATTTTTCCTGACTATCCCCTGTCCCTACCCCTATCCCCTCAGTATCTGCGTCACCCACCCGTTGACCCAGCTCTCGCGCCCGAAGCGGTTCAGAAAACCGCAGTGCCCACCGTACCGGGAGGTGGTGACTGACAGGAACGGAGTACGCGCCAGCCGCCCGGCATCGCGCACTGGAATGATCGGATCGTCCTCGGCGATCACCACATGACTGGGTACCGTGAGATCAGCAAGTGCGCCGTCGACAATGGCGTAGCCGGTGAGATAAGCGTCGAGATCCGGAAACTCGCTGTAATGACGCACCATGCTGTCGGTCATCGCGGTGATCGTATTCATGGCAAGGATGCCCTTGAGATCGTAAAGATCGGGGAAGCATCGCTGCTTCTCGAGCAGCGAGCGCTTCCACTTCTGGATGAAGTACTGCCGGTAGATGAAAGAACCGTGCTCGAGCACGTCCAGCGTGCTGTGAGGACTCAGCACCGGGCACACGGCAAAGGCTCGATACAGCTGAATACCTGCAGCTGGCGCGCGGGCAGCAACCCGCAGGGCAAAGTTGCCGCCCAGTGAGAAGCCGCCGACGATCAGCTGGCGCTCTGGATAGAGGTCCTGGAGACGAGCCACAGCTCCTACGACTTCATCAATGCGGCAGGAGTGGAACAATCCGGGATTCAGGGCGTGACTGCCGCCGTGATCGCGAAAGTTCAGGCGGAAGATGTCGAAGCCCATCTCAAACAGGTGGCCGCCGAGCCCCAGCACATAGAGTGACTGGGCACTTCCTTCCCAGCCGTGCAGCAGTACGACCAGCGCCCTTGCCTCCGGCCGAAGCGCGCTCTCCTGGCGAGAATGAAAGCCTGACAGTCTGACGCCGGCGCCGCAGTCAAGAATCGCAGGTCTTGAACTTGCGAGCAGCGCTCGCGCACGAGGAATGACCCACGGCCGACGCAGCCGGCTGGTGGGCAGAATCGATTGCAGGTGGTGATTGCGCAGCCAGAGGGGCGGGTTGAAGCCGGCCGCGCTCATCCCGCCGGCTCGATCGTGAATTCGACGCGATTGTTGCGCGTGGCCGCACGGTTCCATTCACCCGCCGTCAGAGCCGTCCGCCATGGCTGGATACGCCACACTGGGGCGACGACCCGCCGCAATCGTTTCAACACGAATGTCGCCGCCGGTCTCCTGGGTAGTGGAGGCAGCCAGGTTCGCAAACGGCAAGGACTGACGCTGGCTGCCCGTCAATCCGTCCTCGAAGGGATTGCCAGTGACATCGCAACGCCTTGCCGGCAGGTCGTCCGCCGCCAGTGAAAACCCCTCAAGCGCATTGCCCGCGAGGCAGAAATCACCAACGAAGCTCTCTACCCGTACCGTCCCCTTGAACGCATTCGCTTTCAGGCGACCGAGCAGAGCCCGCAGCTTTTCAACACGCGCGCCGGCCAGTGGCGCTTCGCCATAGCCGACCAGGTCAGTTTCAACGGCCGCGTCTGCTCCGGCGGCAGTGCGCTCAGCGAGCGCGTCTGCCGTGGGGGGTGCATCGCGCAGCGTATTGATCTGTGCCTGCTGTTCAGCCACCAGCTGCGCCAGACGGGTATTGGCATCGGTCAGACTGCGCGTGGTGTCCATGATCCTCAGGTAGAACGCGCCGAGAATGACGGTCGGCAGCAGGGCGGTGACCGCGATACCCGCCATGAGCCAGGGCCAGCGCGTGGAATCCTGCGGCGCTGTCGACGCAGCGAGCTGAGTCGCCGGATCGGAAGATTCCGGCTGCGGGACCGCCGCTGACCGGATGTCTGCACTGACGCGTCTGACGAATGCCTCGAAACTCGCGAGCATGAAGCGGCGCAATTCGATCTGCTGTTCCTTGAATGCACCCGCGAGCAACGGCTTCAGCGCCGCTTCCAGTGCAGTGCTTGTCGGTGCGGGTTCGAACTGTTCGGCGCGGGCAGAATCGACCTCGACAACCTGGGAATGGTCGGCAGGGCGCGAAACAGCGTCAAAAACCGCCGGCCGGTCTTCGCGGCGATCGTGCAGCAGGTTGAGCTGATAGAGCACGCGCGAAACGTCGGTATGCTTCACCGTTTTCGGCAGAACGCCCACTGCGCCCAGCGCCCGCGCCTGGCCGACATACAGATCGCCTTCCTGCGACGTGTACATCATGACCGGAATCATCGCGGTGGCCGGATTCGCCTTCAGAGCCTGCACCGCCTGAAAGCCATCCATGCCGGGCATCAGATGGTCCATGAAGATCACGTCGGGCTGGTTGTGCTCCAGGAACTCGAAGGCCTGTTCTGCAGCCTCGGCGGCGTCCACCTGCAAGCCATAGCTTTCCAGCATGCGGCTCAGGATGACGCGCGCGGACCGCGAATCGTCGACGATGAGGGCGCGTTTGGCAGCCATAGGGCAATCTGAGGTTCTGGGTCCCGGAACCCGATTCTACGGCATCAAGCGCTGCGGGGAAGGCGCGAAGCAACGACCTGTTGCCCCGCGCCGACAAATCAGGGCAGGAGACTGCTCAGGGCTTGCGGAATCGCAGGATGAAGCGATCCGTCTTGTGCAGCATGCCTTCCTCGAATACACGAACGGCATGATTGTCGTCCGCATTGCGCAGCGCCTTGCTCTCGCCGTCGAAGGTGAAACCCGCCGCGACAAAGTCCTTCCTGACGACCTCAGGATCGACTCTATGCAGCGTGGAGGCCACTTCGTTCGGTGAGCCCCCCGCATCGGCAGCGTGATCCTGCACAACGACCACCCCGCCGCTCTTCAGCGACTTGAATACCTCACCTGCGAAGGCCGCCGGGCCGGATGCCGGCGGTGTCGACGCACCGACTGTCTGAGCGCGTGATCCATACTGCTCGTGATACCAGTTCACGATGAGGGCTGCGTCGAAGGTCGCCGCCGGCAATGCCATCGGATCGCCCTCGAGCCGGACTACGTTAGGCAGCCGATTCTTGCCATAGCGCTCCTCCAGTTTGGCGGACAAGCGCGTGACGAAGCCGGCGGGATTCTGGGCCGTCACGGAACCCTTGGGCCCCACCACGCGGGACAACAGTTCGGTGAAGTAGCCGCCACCGGAGCCCACATCTACGACCTTCATTCCAGGACGCGCGCCCAGAAACTCAAGTATCGCGGCAGACTGACGCCACGCGTCTTCTGCCGCGTCCGACGGCAGTCGCTCGGTGCTGGCAATCGCCGCCTTGATGGCAGCGGAATCAGCCGGACCCGCCGCATGCACAGTCTGCAGGGCAACCAACAGGCAGGCGCCAGTCAGCGCCACCAATCGCTTCTGAATCTTCATTGTGATCCCCCTGGGCCTTGAGCTATTCGGTACGCGGTGCATCCACGGGCAGCGGCTTGCGGAAGCGGATCATGAAGCGGTCCGTGCTGCCGCGTATGGCCGGATCGAAGACCATCTTCGAATGATCATCGGCCGGATTGGCGAATATCGGGCTTTCGCCATCGAAAGTGAAACCGGCCGCCGTGAATTCGCGCTTGACGGCTTCCGGGTCGATGCGATGCACGGTGTTGGCTGCCTCAACCACTTCGGCACCTGCAATTGCCGTGTGGTCCTGCACCAGAACAATGCCGCCTGCCTTCAGGGCCTCGTAAAGCCTGGCAACCACCCGGGATACATCCGTTGCAGCGGCGCCGTCCTCGGGACGGTGGTACAGATCATGGAAGGACATGACAAAGATCGCTGCATCAAGTTCGCCGGGCTCGAGAGCCAGGTCGTTGGCTGCCGCAACCAGAGGCTTGACGTTGGCCAGGCGGCCGCCGCTCAGGCGCTCGTTCAGACGCTGACCAAACGGCTTGGTGAACAAGGCATCGTTATAGGCAATGACGGTCCCGTCGGCGCCAACTACCCGCGACAGCAGTTCGGTGTAGTAGCCACCGCCAGCGAAGAAATCGAGCACGCGCATGCCGGGTTCGATACCCAGAAATTCCAGCACTTCTTTTGGGTGTCGACGCGCATCTTCATCTGCGTCCCCTGCGAGTCGCTCGGTACTCGCAAGCGCCGCGGCAATGGCAGCAGGTGCATCGCTTTGCACGGCTGCAGGCAGGGCCGGTGGAGCATCCGCGTCGGCCTGCTTTGACTTCTGGCCACAGCCTGCAGCGAGAACCAGAACGACCGCGATTCCGAAAGTCTGTACGTAACGCATGATGAGGATCCTCAAGGCAGATCGATTGGCTGAGGTTCTTAGCTGATGAATCGGCGCCAGCAGGCCACCCTCAGGTCCGCTAGAGTACAACAGTTACGCCGGCTCATCGTCTCCGGCTGCGCGTGTGCGGTGCAGAAAATTTACCGGCACGATGTGGAAGTGGAATCCTCAATGTCAGCCCGCACCTTTGGTTTCTGCATCGTCTTTCGGGACTTTCCGGCCGCGACCTGCCTGTTGGTCCTTGGCTTCAGCTTGTTGCAGTCACGGACTGCCGACGCCATGGAAACCACGACCGTCGACGTGGCTGCAATCGAGGGCGACGGCTGGTCGGTGCGCGACCTGGAACTGGAAGTTCCGCTTGAGCCCTCCGGAAACAGACCCCGCGGGGCGCGCCTCAGGGCAGCTGTGATGAACATCGCTGGCATGCCCGAACCTTTGCGCAATATCGCCATCGACTGCCCGCAGTTCGACCTGGAGGCGCGACGTATCACCTGTGCGCGGGCAACAGTCGATGCCGTGCTACCCACCCTGGGTAGACAGCGATTCCGCGCCGCACTGTCCTATGTGTTCGCGAGCGGTGCACTTGAACTGGCCGTTGAAGGCCTGCAGGTAGGCGGCGGCGAGGCTCGCGTGCGAGGCTCGCTGCGCGACCAGTCCTGGACTGGGGCGGTCATCTTGCGGGCGGTAAGGCTCGAGACTCTGCTCGACCTGGCGCGGCAGTGGTCGGTGCCTTTGCCCGGTCTCACCACCTCAGGAATCGTGAGTCTGGAAGCCACCGCGCAGGGCAAGGGAACGACACCTGCCATTGTAGAATTCAAGTCGGCATTCTCGGAACTGACGGCAGCCAATGCAGCCGGCACGCTGGCGAGTGACAAACTCAAGCTCGCGATCGATGGCAGAGTCGAACGCAACCAGAGCCAGTGGCGACTTTGACGTGCAGGTGCACAGCTCAGGGGGGCAGGCCTATGCGGAACCCGTCTTTCTCGACTTCGGTGTTCACGCACTTGGCGCGACTGCCACCGGAAGCAGACATGACGATGGCCGCATCGAGCTTGCGAAGTTTACCGTCGACCATCATGAAGTATTGAAGGCGCGCGGCAACGCCGTCGTGAATCCGGGTGCCGCGTCAATCGTGGAGCAGGCCGCCCTCGATATCGAGCGCCTCGAGTTTCCCGGAGTCTACGTGAGTTACCTGCAGCCCTTTCTCGTGGCGACGGGCTTCAAGAACCTCGAGACTGCCGGGTCGGTGTCGGGCCAGGTGGTTATCGGCGCAGGCCAGCCTCGACGACTGGATCTGATGATCGATTCTGTATCGGCAGATGATGGCGCAGGCAAGCTCGCGTTGTACGGGTTGAGCGGAGACTTTCACTGGCAGGATGGAACCGAGGCGGGTGCGAGTCGCGATTCGCACCTCGAACTGGAAGGCGGCCTGCTACTGGGGCTCGACGTCGGCGCCACATCGCTGGCATTCCGGACAAGGGACCGGGATTTTGAGCTGCTTGGTGGCGACGCGGATTCCATTACTCGATGGTGCCCTGGAGCTCGATCGTTTCACCGTCCATGACGCAGGCCTGCCCGAAATGGCCTTCGGGCTCGATGCAAGTCTGCTTCCCGTCAGTGTGCAGCGGCTGTCCCGGGCATTCGGCTGGCCGGAATTCGGTGGACAGCTCGGCGGCAAGATCTCGGATCTCCGCCTGGACAATGGCGTGCTGACGCTTGCGACCACGTTGCAGGCACGGATATTCGACGGCCGGCTGGAAATCAGCAACCTGCGCCTGGAAGAGCCTTTCGGCGACTGGCCACGGCTGTATTCGAGCATCGACATCTACAACCTGGATCTGGAGCAGGTTACCTCGGCGTTTGAATTCGGCCGGATCACGGGGCGGTTGTCGGGCTACGTCAATGAGCTGGTGCTGTTCAACTGGATGCCCGTGGAATTTGACGCCCGCCTCTACACGCCGCCGGACGACCGCTCGCGCCATCGCATCAGCCAGCGTGCCGTCCAGAACATCGGCAATCTCGGTGGCGGGGGAGCAGGCGTCGGGGCTGCGCTGTCGAGCGGTTTCATGCGGTTCTTCGATGACTTCAACTATGACCGTCTCGGTATCTCCTGCACGCTTACGAATGAAATCTGCCTGATGGATGGCGTCGATCCGGCGCCGAACGGCGGCTACTATCTGGTGAAGGGGCGCGGGCTGCCGAGAATCGATGTGATCGGCAATGCAACCCGGGTCGACTGGCCGCGCCTCGTCGCCCAGATCAGGGCAATCATGGAATCTGAAGGGCCGGTGGTGGAATAGATAAGGGGATAGGGGATAGGGGATAGGGGACAGGGGATCAGTCCGGAATCCGAATTTCACACCATCCTCCCCTATCCCCTTTTCTTGTTCCGTTTCCGCTTCCCCTGTCCCCTTCGGGATTCAGCCCCGGTTTAGCGATGACGCGGTATGCTCCCCGTCACTGCCGCTTGTGAGGAGACCTCGATGCGTCGCTACATTCCCGTCAAGTTCGCCGCGGTTTGCCTGTTGCTGTCGGCCTGCGTGACCATCAACGTGTATTTCCCGGCTGCCGCCGCGGAAAAAGCCGCTGACCGCATCATCGAGGACGTCTGGGGCCCTGCGCAGAAGCCGACTACGGAAAACCGGCCCCAATCATCGTTGTCAGCACCTGAACAGGCGCATCGACTGCTGCTGGCTGCGACCGGCACGGTACTGCAGTTCCTGATCCCTTCCGCCCACGCCCAGGCCGACCTCAACATCGCAACGCCGGCCGTTCGTGCCATTACGCAATCGATGGAAGCGCGGCATGCGACGCTCCAGCCGTATTACACCTCGGGCGCGATCGGCTTCACGAATGACGGCATGATCGACGTGCGGGACCAGAACCTCATTCCGCTGCCGGAGCGGAACAACGCGCGCAAGCTGGTCAGCGACGAGAACTCGGATCGGACCAATCTGTATCGCGAGATCGCGAAAGCCAATGGTCACCCGGAATGGGAAGCAGATATCCGCAAGACTTTTGCACAGCGCTGGGTGGAACGTGCGAGCGGTGGCTGGTACTACAAGGACGCCGGCGGGGCGTGGAAGCAGAAGTGAAGGTCGTGAACAGTGAAAGATGAAAGTGAAGGGTAGGAGAGGTCTTTCTGCGGAATTGTCAGCTGGGACTTAGTTCCCCATGAATGCTTGGTCCTTCAACCGACTTTCCACTTTCCTGCTTTTCACCTTTCACACTTCACTGTTCACGTCTTCTATTCCCTCGTCCCCGTGCCTCTTTCCAGCAGCCACACGCAGGCGATGAAGAGCGCGGCGGCAGAACCGATCATGATCGTGTAGGCGACCGATAGCCTGACGTCCGAAACACCGAGAAACCCGTACCGGAACGCATTGACCATGTAGAGGATCGGGTTGCCGTGCGAGAGGGTATGTGCCCAGCCCGGCAACAGCGAGATCGTGTAGAACACGCCGCCAAAATAGGTGAGCGGCGTCAGGATGAAAGTCGGGATGAACGTGATCTGATCGAAGTTCTTCGCGAAGATGGCGTTGATCATGCCGGCCAGCGAGAACACGATCGCCGTCAGCAGCACCGCCGACAATACGATCAATGCGTGCGCCAGTTGCAGCCGCGTGAAAAACAGCGCAATCAGCGTCACGACGCTGCCGACCAGCAGGCCGCGCAGGATCCCCCCGCACATGTAACCCGTGACGATCAGCCAGTTCGGCAGCGGCGACACCAGCAGTTCCTCGATGTGCTTGCCGAATTTCGCGCCGAAGAACGACGACACGACATTGCCGTACGAGTTCGTGATGATGGACATCATGATCAGGCCGGGAGCGATGTACTGCAGATAGGTATAACCACCCATGTCGCCGACGCGCCCGCCAATCAGGCTGCCGAAGATGATGAAGTAGAGGGTGGCCGTGATCGCCGGAGGCAGCAGCGTCTGTCCCCAGATGCGCATGATGCGGCTGAACTCGCGGATGACTATGGTCTTGAAGCCGGTCAGGTTGGCGCCGAAACGGCTGCTGCCCTGCATGGCTGGCGTGGCACTCACCGTGCATCCCCTTTGGCAGGCGGCTTGGGCCCTTCCACCAGTCGCATGAACAGCTCCTCGAGTCTGTTGGTCTTCGTGCGCATGGAAAGCACATCGATACGCTGTGCCGTCAGACGCGTAAAAATGTCGTTGAGGCCCTGTTCCTTGGATACTTCGATCTCGAGCGTGTGATCGTCCGGCATCACCATGGGATAACCGGGCAGATCAGGCGCCGCCGCCAGCGGCTCACGCAGATTGAAGACGAAAACTTCAGCCTGGAGCTTGCGCAATACGCGGCTCATACGGTCATTCTCGATGATCCGGCCCTTGTCGATGATCGCGACGTTCCGGCACAGCGTTTCCGCTTCCTCGAGATAGTGCGTGGTCAGAATGATGGTCGTACCGGCAGTGTTGATCTTCCGGACGAACTCCCACATGGAGCGACGCACTTCGATATCCACGCCAGCCGTCGGTTCATCGAGAATGAGAAGCCGGGGCTCGTGGACCAGCGCCCGTGCGATCATCAGCCGACGCTTCATGCCACCTGAAAGACTGCGCGCTATGGCGTTTCGCTTATCGAACAGCTGGAGCTGCGTGAGATACTTCTCGACGCGATCCCGCGCAACGGCCCGGGGGATACCGTAGAACCCTGCCTGGTTCACCAGAATGGTCGAGACGGCCTCGAACTGGTTGAAGTTGATCTCCTGCGGCACCACGCCGATACAGGACTTGGCATACTCGAGCTGGGTGTCGAGGTCGTAACCGAAGACTTCAACCTTGCCGCTGGTCTTGTTGACCAGCGACGTAACAATTCCGATTGCCGTCGTCTTGCCCGCGCCATTCGGTCCCAGCAGGGCGAAAAAATCACCCTCCTCAACGTCCAGATCGATGCCTTTGAGGGCCTGGACTCCGTTCTTGTAGGTCTTGGTGAGCTGACGCAATGACAAGGCTTTCATGAGCCGCGAAGACTAGCACGATACTGTCCCGCTGCCCTGGGCGTCACGTCCCCCGACGCCGCGCTGAGCCATGCGGAGGAGCTTGCAGATCGGCCGCGAGCAGCTGCACTCCAAGCAGCCGTGCAAGCGCGAGTCGCAGTGGGTGCTGGTTGTCGGCGAACCTCACGAGGTCAGGCCAGAAGCAGGGATTGCCGGACCAACGCGGTCGAAGCGGTGCTGGCTGTCGACCTGCAAGGTGTCGCAGTTGCCATGGCTCGAGCGCGGCAATGGTGTCAGCATCAGTGGCCGACAGTCCGAGCATCACGCGCGCCGACAGCGGACTGTTGCAACTCAGATGCCAGGCAAAAAATAACGCGGTGGTCGTGAATGCGGGCCAGGCACCGACTTCCCAGGGACCCACGCTGTAGCGTTGCGTGACTGGGTCGTGCACCTGTGGTGCGGGTGGATCGACTGCACCCTGCGTAGAGGCGAAGTCGAACGCAAACAGAGAGTAGGAACACGCCGCAATGGAATCGAGAATCGCTGGCGGCGCTGTGCCCAGCTCGCGCATCACTGGCGTCCCGAGCAGATCGAGCCCGTCCCGCCACCCGACGATCAGCAAGTCGAGGTAGTCGCGGTTCAGCCCGGCCAGCACAGCAACCGCTCCGGCTGACAGGATTGGTGTGGGTGACACATAACTTCTTGGTATTTTCATTGTCTTCATCAGAGCTATAAGGGCATTATAACTACCACATGTGGTCCGTTTGGACCATATATGGTATTTATGCCATAAGCTGCTGATCGCTGCCAAGCCGGGAATCGAGGCGGTCAACAGCCGATCGAAACCCATTACTTGAGGACAGGGAGTCCACATTGCGTGTCACAGACCATCGCTATACCCGCGATCTGCTGCGCTTTGATCTCGCGCTGCGGATGATTCGCCATGAGGCCAGGACCTGCACGATCCGCCTGTGCACAGGACTGACTGATGACCGGATCCGCAAGCTGTACAAGACCTACGTCAAGACGAGTCCCGAGGAATCCGGGGTGCGTCGCAAACGGGGCAAGTCACCCCGGCAAGTCGCCTTCTTTACGCGCAATGCGTCTGCGCACCTGGAGGCATCGCTACTGGCCGGGATCTTCGCGACGGTGGGCCTGCTGGAACTCTGTCGCAGCACCCCGGCGGCACATCGCAGCCTCGAATTCGGGGACCGGTTCTGCGATGCCTTTGAGACCTACCAGTACCTGTGGCACTCCTCGCAGCTGTCGTTCGAGCACGCGTGGTTTCTGCTGTTTGCGCTTGGACTTGGCGAAGAGCTGAAGGTTGAACGTTGCCCGGTCTGCAACGGTGCGTTCGTACGCGATGCCTACATCATTGCACCGGATTGCTGCCCACTCTGCCGGATCAAGAACAATGGCCGCCGCGTCTGTCGCGCGCTTCCCGGCAGGAAGGCATTGCTAGAATGAGGAATCTGCTGCCGAACTAGACTGCTATCCATGTCCGATCCGCATCGTCAGTCGAATATTTTCGCCGGGCCTTACGTCATCCGGAATTCCCAGCTCAGGGACGACAGGGAGTGGCTGGTTGAGCTGCAGAGCGAACCCGAAGCGCTGCTGGTCCCCGTCTGGCAGACACGCAACCTGATCGAACAGCGCGCGGGGTCGCCAGTTGCGCGAATGCTGACCTGGCAGCAGGCCGCGCCACATGTTGCAACGTCAGAAGATCTGATCCTGCTGGGCGAGTTCAGGAGCCGGTTGTGTTTTGCCTTCGAGGTGACTGGAAAGATACCGCCGCCCCTGACCGCGGACGCGGAATTCCAGGATCTGCGGGGCATCGGCGGACTGCTATCGGGCGATGAAGCCGGATTGCTGGCCTATGCGCGGGCCATGATCCACTGGCGTGCGCAGCATCGTTACTGCGGATCGTGTGGTGCGCCCAACTCGAGCAGCCGGTCCGGCCACCTGCTGAAATGCAGCCGCTGCGGCACCCAGCAGTTCCCGCGCATCGATCCTGCTGTGATCGTGCTGGTCAGCAGAGGTGAAGGAAAGGATGAACGGGCCCTGCTCGGAAGGAAGGCCGAATGGCCGCCCTCCCGTTATTCGACCATTGCCGGATTCGTGGAACCCGGGGAGAGCCTCGAAGACGCAGTCGCGAGGGAAGTGTTTGAAGAAACGGGGATCGAAACGGCCCGCCACGTCTACCACTCTTCCCAACCGTGGCCGTTTCCTGCCTCGTTGATGCTGGGATTCACGGCGCGCGCCCTGAACTCCACAATAGCCTGTCGCGACGGCGAGCTGGAGGATGCCCGCTGGTTCAGTCGTGCGGAGCTTGCTTCCGGACAGGTACTGCTGCCGCCCCTGCAATCGATTTCGTACCGCCTCATCCGCGACTGGTGGCAGGCAGAACCGCGGTAGGCGGTAAACAGGTTGATGCAAGAGTCTATCCCTGCCTCTTGCATCCGGAGCCGACGAAAAATGTGATTTTCACCGGCTCCCGAAATCAACGAGTTGGCACTCGTCGATTGCGCCGAGTCATCCGTGGCTCGAATTGCCAGGGGGATGCAAGTGCCTTTGCATCCCCCTGCCAACCATCCGCTTCGCCGCTGGCCGGGCGTTGCCGCTACAATCTGCACCATGTGCCTGCTCCTGATCGGCTGGAAAAGCCACCCCCGTTATCGGCTCGTCCTCGCGGGCAATCGCGACGAGTTTCATGACCGCCCCGCAGCCGCCCTCAACTGGTGGCAGGATGATCCGCGCATTCTCGGTGGCCGCGACCTGCAGGCCAGCGGCACCTGGCTGGGCGTCGCCCGGTCGGGACGCTTTGGCATCGTCACCAACTACCGGGACCTGCAGGCACCTATCGAAGGGGCTCCGTCGCGCGGCTCATTGATTCCGCGCTTCCTCACCGGCGCAACCTCGCCCAAGGAGTTTCTTGATGATTTGCGTGGAGCGGCACCGCGCTATTCGGGTTTCAACCTGCTGGTGGGCGGGCCTCGTGCGCTCTACTACTTTTCCAACCGGGGAGAGTCCGTGCCGCAGGCGCTTGCCAGTGGCATCTACGGCATCAGCAATCATCTGCTCGACACGCCCTGGCCCAAGCTCATCCGGACACGGGAAAAATTCGCCCGCTTCCTGGCTCAGGCAGAAGTCGAACCTGACGAGCTGTTCAGCGTGCTGGGGGATCGCGAGCGGGCCTCTCCCGACAGCCTGCCCTCCACGGGTTTGCCACAGGACTGGGAACACATTGTCTCCGCGCCATTCATCGTGCACGAGCGCTACGGCACGCGTTGCTCCAGCGTGCTGCTCGTCGAGCGAACCGGCAGGACCATTCTTCATGAGCGGCGTTTCGATGCGGCGGGCGTCCAGACAGGCAGCTCGAGGTTCGAGTTCAAGAGCGCGGACCTGCCGGAAGTATGGTTCGACACCCGGGATCCCGACGAAGTCGCTGTCGGCGATCCGGCATTCGATTCCTCGCCGGAGTAAGCCCTGAAGGCGTTGCTCGCCATGCTGGCGGTGCTGCTCACCATGCCGGCCGCACGAGCGGATGTCAGTATTGAAATCAACGGCGTCCGCGCCGAGCTCGCGAACAACATTCGTGCGTTCCTCAGCCTGTCACGATACGCCGACCGCGACGACATCACGCCTGACACGATGGCGCGGCTGGAACGCCGCATTCCACTCGAAACACGTCGTGCGCTGGAACCGCTGGGCTACTATCAGCCGACAGTCAGATTCAAGGTCGAGCCGGACGGCAATGACTGGAAAGTGACCATCGATGTCGAGGCCGGCCGTGATATTCGCATCTCGACGGTCAATATCGATATCAGCGGTCCCGGAGCCGGGAATGCGGAAATCGGGAAACTGCTCGCCCGGCGCGACCTGCGCCCGGCGACGCGGCTGAATCACGGAACTTATGACAAGCTGAAGGCAGATCTGCTGCGCACAGCGACCGGCCAGGGCTTTCTCGACGCGCGGTTGACACGCAACGAGCTGACGATCGACAAGGAAGAGCGGCGCGCGACCATCGCGCTGGCGCTTGAAACCGGCCCCCTCTACCACTTCGGGCCGATTACGGTGCAACAGGATGCCATCCTGGACTCCGCGATGCAGCGTCTGCTGCGCATCCACGAGGGCGATCCCTACACCGTCGATGCACTGCTCAGGACGCAGTACATCCTCGACGATACGCAGTACTTCTCCAGCGTCGAGATCGAAACCGTCGAGCGCGACCGGGAACGCCTCATCGTTCCAATAAACGTCCGCGCCAAGCCGAATCAGCGCCACCGGTATGCCGCCAGCGTGGGGTATGCCACCGACACGAAGGCGCGTGGACGACTGACCTGGGACAACCGGCGAGTCAACACCAGCGGTCACCGCTGGCAGGTTGGCCTGATCGGTTCCGGAACCGTCGACGAAGCATCGTTTCACTACATCATCCCGGTCAGGGACATTGCCCTGGAGAAGCTCGACTTCAGCCTGCTGGCCCGCAACGAGGAACTCGGCGATACGCTCAGCAAGAAGAATGAACTGGGCGCCGGCCTGACCCAGGTGCTAGGGCGCTGGCAGCGGGTACTGTTCCTCCGGCTGTCAGATGAAACGACGGAACTGCCGGACAGCACGCAATCGGACTTCCTGCTGATTCCGGGTATCAGCTTTTCCACACTGCCCATCCAGCCGGGCATCACGACCAATGTATTGAATTACTCGCTGTTCGCCGAACTGACCGGTTCCCCCAGTTCACTTGGGTCCGACGCTTCGTATCTCCGGTTCCGCTTTCTGGGCGAGCGTGTTTTCAAGCTGTCGGATCTGTGGAACCTGCGGTTGCGTGGCGAACTCGGGGTCAGTGAGGTCGCGGATTTCTCGGAACTGCCCGCATCGCAACGCTTCTTCGCCGGCGGTGACAACAGCGTACGCGGCTTCGGTCTCAACGAGCTTTCGCCCAAGGATGCCAACGGCAACAACATCGGCGGCAGACACCTGCTCGTCGGTACCGTTGAACTGGAGCGCCGGTTGCCGCGCAACTTCGGAGTTGCCGTGTTCGGCGATATCGGCAATGCCTTCGACAACTTTGGCGATCCGCTCGAGTACTCTGCCGGCCTGGGCGTGCGCTGGCATATTTCCATCGCCAGTATCGGGGTCGACGTTGCCCAGGCGCTGTCCGAGTCTGGACTGAACCCCCGTCTGCATCTGCATATCTCGACGGTCCTATGACGCGTGGGCGCATGGCCATTCTCGCCACGGTGCTGCTGGTCTTCGTACTGGCAGGGGCGTTCTACGTGATTGCCTATACGCAGGTGGGCATTGAACTTGTAGCGGCGCAGCTCAGTCGGCTTGATCGCCTTGGCATCCGCATCGACGGCGTATCCGGCCGGTTGACCGGGCCGCTGCGCATTGCCCGCTTCGAGCTCGACAATGACAGTGCGCACGTCGTAGCCGAGGACATCGTCATCGATCTGCATCTGCGCTGGCTGGCGCTGCAGAACCTGGATATCACCCGGGCGAGTGTCGGGACTGCATTGATTGAGCTCAAGACAGCGCCCGAGAAACCGCCGCCCCTGACGCCACCCCGCTTTCTGCCGGGGTTCCTCAGCATTTCGATCGATCGTGCCGATCTCTCGGCCATCACGCTGCAGCTGGCAAACGGTCAGGCCATCGCCATTGACCACGTCAGTACCGGCGCTCGCATCAGGGCCGGCAGGATTTCCGTGAATGACTTCGTCGTCGATGCACCGCAATTCAGTGCGCTGGGCAATGTCGTGCTCATTGCAAGTCGACCACTCGCGATCGAGGCAAGTGCCAGTGGCAAGGTAAGCAATGCAGGGAGCGCGGACCTTGACCTCGCTGCCGTCGTCAAGGGCACGACAGACGCTCTGCAGATTGACGCTGACCTCAGGGCACCAGCCGTCGTCCATGTCAGCAGCAGATTCACTCGATCCGGGGATTCATGGCAATTCGACGGAAACATTGCCGCAGCGCAGTTTGCGCTCGCGCCATGGGTACCGGAGAACGGTACGGTGTTCAACGATGTTGCACTGGATTTTTCCATGCGCCCGGACGTCATCCAGCTCACCGGCAAGCTCACAGTGCCGGAAGTCGACACGGCACCACTGATGCTCGACGCAACGGGACGTTATGCTGAACGCACATTGTTCATTGCTGCTGCTACCGTCGCGCATACGGGTTCGCAAGCGCGCCTCAATATTGCAGGTCAGGTTGCTTTCGATGAAGGTGCACCTACCCTGAACATTGCCGCCGACTGGGCATCAGTGCAGTGGCCACTCTCAACGACCCGCCCGCTGTTCGCGAGTCCATCGGGACGACTGAGTGTTTCCGGACCGCTGCCCTACGAGTTCACTGCCAGCGCTGAGGTAAGCGGACAGCAGTTGCCTGCCCTAAGCGGCCAGGTCAATGGCCTTGTGTCGAACACTGCGCTCATGATTGATCGCTATGACCTCAAGCTGCTTGACGGCACACTGAGCGGCGCCGGATCCATCGAGTTTGCAGCCCCGAGGCGCTGGACACTGAGCGCAACGGGCGCCGGCATCAATCCGGTTGCCCTGCATGAAGAATTCCCCGGCAGCCTCGACTTCGCCGCAACAGCCAATGGCGCCGGTACGACTCCACAGGCAGATTTCACTCTGGCGGTGGCCCGGATTCGCGGCATGCTTCGCGGACAGCCGCTAAGCGGGTCCGGGAAAGTTCAACGCGACCAGAACGGCTGGCGAGTGCAGGACACGGCCCTGACATTCGGCAACGCGCGACTGACGCTGGCCGGCACAATTCGCGACACCCTTGATCTCAGGTGGACCTTCAACGCGACTTCCCTCGCCACTCTGTGGCCCGGTGCCGGCGGAAATCTCCGCTTCAATGGCAGCGCCGCAGGGCCATGGCGACTGCCGCATATTGTCGCGGACATCAATGCGGCGGGATTGAAGTACGGTGACTGGTCCATTGACGCCCTTGACGCCGATATCAACGTGGATCCGTCCGGGAAAGCGGACTCCGCACTGAAAGTCGATGTTCGCACCCTGCGCCAGGGCGCGCTGCAGGCCGAAAGCATTCACCTGTCCGGGAGCGGCAACCCGGGAGCGCATACCCTGCGTGCGCAGGTCGCATCGCGCGCAACCCGCGGTGCCCTGACAACAGCAGAGCTTGAAATTTCGGGCCGCTATGTGGACGAAACCTGGGCAGGGCAGATTGCATCCGGCCGCTTGCTCGACGCAGCGGGGAAGCAACCTCTGCGCCTTGCCCAACCCGCACGGGTAGTCGTGTCGCGTAACCACGTGGATGTCGCACAGCTGTGTCTGTACCTGGTTGAGAGCAGCATCTGCGGCAGCGGCCAGTGGCAGCGGAACGGGCCGTGGCACGTCGATGCGACCGGCGACAAAATCCCGCTGGGTGTGCTCGGAGAACTTCTGAACGGCCAGCCGCAGTATCTCGGCCAGATGGATCTGGACCTGACAGCCCAGGGCAGCCCGTCGATTCCATGGCGGGGCGATGTTTCAGTCGTGCTGACGGGGGGTGCCATCGTCTACCGGCTCGTGGATGAAGATGCGACGACCACAGAAACCGTGCAGCTCGGCTCGGGCCGCGCAGACCTGAGCGCGACGGCTGACAGTATTTCAGCCATTGTGGGGCTCTCTGCCACTGCGGAAACCTTCATCGCCGCCAATGCGACGTTGGCTCGACTACCCGGTATCGAACTCGGTCGCTCGCCGCTTTCGGGCCGCGTGCGCGCCAGGATGGGCGATACCAATCTGATACCCGTACTCGTTGCGGAAATCGACCACGCTGCCGGCGTCCTCACGGCCGACGTGACGTTGTCCGGGCAACTCGACGCGCCGCAGATCAACGGCCGTATCGATATCAATCGCGGCGAGCTCGATCTCTATCGACTCAACCTGGCGCTACGCCAGATTGAACTCGGAGTCGACCTCACCGCGAACAGTCTGCGCCTGGCAGGCAGTGCCCGAGCTGGCGACGGCAGTCTGAACGTGGAGGGCACAATGGTCTGGAAGGACCGTCTGCCGGGAGGCACGCTGCACATCAAGGGTGAAAACCTGCTGGTCGCGGATCTGCCGGAGTATCGCGTGGTGGCGTCACCCGACCTCGCATTCAACATCGACGGGCGCAATATCAACGCAAGCGGCGAAGTACTCATTCCCACAGCGCAAATCCAGCCTCGCGACCTCAGCGGTGCAGTGCAGATCTCACCGGACAGCCGTCTGGTTCAGGAAGAGCCGCTGGCCGAGAGCAGCAGGTTCAACGTCAGCAGCGAAATCCGCATTCGCCTTGGGGACGACGTGCGACTCGACACGTTTGGCCTGCAGGGAAAATTGGGTGGCGCAGTCACCACGACCACGCGCACGGGCGACATTGCCGTCGGCCGCGGAGAACTGGCTGTTGCGGACGGCAAGTACGACGCTTACGGCCAGAAACTGGAGATCAGCCGCGGGAGACTGCTGTTCGACGCTTCGCCCCTCGACGACCCGGGCCTCGACATCCAGGCGGAGCGCATGATCGAAACGGTCAAAGTGGGACTCAATGTGCGCGGTACGCTGCGCGAACCCCGCCTCGGCTTCTATTCAGAACCGTCGATGTCACAGACACAGATCATGTCCTACCTGCTGGTCGGAAAGCCGATTGACGATCTGCAGGGTTCGGATGCGGCGACGGTGGGCTCGGCCCAGGAAACGTTGACAGTACAGGGTGGGGGCTTCCTGGCCGCACAGCTGGGACGACGGTTCGGTATCGAGGAAGTTGGCGTCCAGTCGGAGGGCGAAAACCAGACGTCGCTGGTGCTGGGCAAGTTCCTGTCGCCGCGACTGTTCGTCAGCTATGGCATCTCCCTTACGGAATCCATCAATACGCTGAAGCTTCGGTATACGATCACCGACCGGTGGGTGCTCAAGACGGAAGCCGGTGAGGAACAAAGCGCCGATATCGAGTTCACGATCGAGAGACCGTAAGCAGATGCCTCCTGAATCGGTGAAGCGCAATAAAACGTGAGGACGATGCATGACTGACCTGGCACGGAAAATCGCGCTCTTTTCTCTCTGCCTGACTGCACTGGCTTCGCTGTCGGGGCGGGATGTCCTTGCGGCAGAGCCGCTGATTGCCGAAGCCATCATCAATGCGCCGCTAGCGACCGTATGGCAGGGCTTTGCCACACGCGAAGGCTACGCCTCTGTCGGCACGCAGGCCGCAGTCGATCTCAGGATGGGCGGCCTCGTGCAGGTCCAGGCGGACCCGAACGGCACAATGGGCGACAAGAGCACGACAATCAGCGAGATCCTGAGTTACGAACCCGAACGTCTGCTGTCGGTTCGAGTGCGACAGCCCCCGGCAGGCTTCCCGGGAGCGTCGGCGTTCGCGAACACCTGGTCGATCGTGTATTTCACCCCGCTTGGCGCAGAAATGACCCATGTCCGGATTGCGGGGTTCGGATTCAATGCAGGCACGGCAGCGTCCGAACTCGGGAAATTCTTCGAGCAGGACCAGGCAGCACAACTGCGCAGGCTCGAGAAGCACTACTGGCCGTTATGCGCGCTGTGCAAGACGGAAGGAAAATAAAGACTATTTCGGCCAGTCGATGGAGAGCAGGAAGCGCGTGTAGATTTCAGGCAGCCGCGCAAGAATCTCCGTCTTGCAGGCCAACTCACTCGCTTCAATTGCACGACGCAGCACGGGCAACTCGAGCTGCTCCAGCGCGGCCAGTGATACCGGTGCATAGCTCAGATGCCAGGGCTCTGGCATCACCCCGCCGCGATCCGTGCGAAAGGGCCTGAAAAAACCAAAGCGCCCCATGTTGGCATCCAGCCAGCCACTCAAGTGGCCAAACACTCCGCCTTCGCGGTACTCCTCCGGCAGAAGCTGTACTTTGTATCCCTGTGGAATGGCAGCAGCGTCGATGACGTCGAGATCCGAGCCCCAGTGATGGCGGCTGCCCCCGGGAATGGCCGACCAGGCAAGGATCGCGGTGACTCGCTCCGGATCGCTCAGGGATGCATGATCAAGCGCCTTGCCGAGCCGGTCGACCAGCGGTCGTTCACCGCACCACTTGGCGTTCCAGATCGCGACCTGATGGTCGAAGTCGCGAAAGCTGGAGGCTGCCTCAAGCACTATTCCTGCATCGGCAGCCGCGTCTCGCATGGCCAGAAAGGCGGCGACCACCTCATAGTGCAGCGCACAACGAGGGCTTTCGAGGGCGACAATGTGGGTCTTCGCGCGACCCGTAAGCTCGAGTTCATTCATTACATGGCATCGTACCGGTTATGATGCCCGCATGAAATCGTACGGCCTGAAGACGAGGTTCCTGGCTGCGGCTGCCGCCGCCGGACTCGTCGTCACGGCTGTTCTGGTGGTGGCCTACTATTTCGACCATCGCGCGGCGCCACCGGCCGAATTCAACCGCTGGCTGTGGATACTGATCATGGCGGGCCTCGTCATGACCGGCATTGCCGTGGTCATCGGCTGGATGCTGGCGCGCCGACTCGAGCGGCCGATCTCCGCATTGATCCGCACCGCAGAGCGCATTGGCGAAGGTGACTACTCGCGTCCGCTCAAGGTTTCGGGTCGAAATGAAATCAACGAACTCGAGAACGCGCTTGAGCTGATGCGGCAGAAGCTGCGCCAGACAACCATCACGACCAATTATCTGACCACCGTCCTCAACAGCATGAGCGACGCGGTGCTGGTGACTTCTCCGGATGGCATCATCAAGAAGATCAACGATGCCGGGATGCGGTTGTTCGGCTTCACTGAAGACGAACTCATCGGCCAGCCCCTCTCCTCGTTGCTCGCCGAACAGGAACGCGACAGCTTTTCGATGGAAGCGGCTGTCATGGACAACCGCGAGACCGTCATCCTGACCCACAACGGCCAGACCATCCCGGTCACTTTCTCGGGAGCACCACTGGCCGCCGATGACCCGCAGTTCCAGGGCGCGATCTTTGTCGTACGCGACATCACGGATCGCAAACGTGCCGAGCGCCGCATCCGCTACCTCGCACGTTACGATGCACTGACCAAGATTCCGAACCGCATGCAGTTCCAGCACATGCTGCAGCAGTCCATCGCCAGGACGCGCCGCGCCGATCGCGGCATCGCGCTGCTGTATCTCGACATGGACCAGTTCAAGGAAATCAACGACACCTTCGGTCACGCCGCAGGAGACCGTACCCTTGAAATCCTGAGCGAGCGACTGACGCGCATCGCACCGAAGGAAGCAGTGGTTGGCCGGCTGGCTGGCGACGAATTCGCGCTGTTCATCGAAGAACTGTATCCGGAAGGCGATGAAGAACGGACGCAGGCGGTAACGCTGGCTCGCATGGTGCTTACGGAAGTGGGCAAGCCCTTCTACGTGCAGCAGCACGAGCTGGTTCTTACGGCCAGCGTCGGTATCGCATTCTGTCCCAAGGATGCCGAAAACGTCATCGACCTGATCCGCACTGCAGACGCGGCGATGTACCACGCCAAGCAGAACGGCGGTAACAGTTACGCCCTGTACACACCGGAGATGAACGCCGCGGCGGTCGAACGCCTGATGCTGAAGAGCAAGCTGCGCCGCGCACTTGAGCGGGATGAACTGGAGATCCTGTATCAGCCGAAAGTGGATCTGCGTGACGGACGCATCGTCGGCGCGGAAGCCTTGCTGCGCTGGCGACTGCCGGGACACGGTGACATCTCGCCTTCGCAGTTCATCCCGCTGGCGGAGGAAACCAACCTGATCCTCGAGATCGGTCAGTGGGTCATGAACCGCGTCTGCATCGACTATCGCAGCTGGCAGGACCAGGTCACGAACCCCGGCCGCGTCTCGATCAACCTGTCACTGAAGCAGCTCAAGCAGGCCAGCTTCATCACGAAGTGCCGCTCGGTGTTCAGGGACCACGATGTCTCGCCGACCTGCTTCGAACTCGAGATCACGGAAACGACGCTGATGATGGATGCCAAGCGCACCGTCAAGCTGCTCAACGAGCTGTACGCGATGGGGCTGCACCTGTCGATCGATGACTTCGGCACCGGCTATTCGAGCTTGAGCGCCTTGCAACAGTTCCCGATCGGCACGCTCAAGATCGACCAGTCCTTTGTCCGCGACGCAGCCATCGACTCTGATGACGCAACCATCGTGCGCACGATCATCGACATGGGCAAGAGCCTCGACATGGAGGTCATAGCCGAGGGTGTCGAGAACGAGGAGCAATTCAACTTCCTCCGCAGCCGCGGCTGTCACTACGCCCAGGGCCGGTTGTTCGGTGATGCGATGAGTGCAGAAAGTTTCCTCGCATTGATCCGCCAGCAGGAAAGCGGCCAGGGCAACGTGCATCGCCTGTTTGCCTGAAGTCGCCTGCTGCCAATTTGATGCAAAAGTCTGTCCATGACTTTTGCATGCTGAGCCAGCGAAAAGCGTGGTTTTCACTGGCTCGTTGTCAATTTGATGCAAAAGCCTGTCCATGACTTTTGCATGCTGAGCCAGCGAAAAACGTGGTTTTCACTGGCTCAAAGCGCCGCTTGCTTACCAATGCGTCTCTCCGTTAACTAGCTCCATGCTGAATTTCTCCGACGTTGCCCTGCGCCGCGGCCCGCGGCTGCTTATTTCCGGCGCCACCTTCAACCTGTTCCGCGGGGAAAAGATCGGTCTGACGGGCGTCAACGGCAGCGGCAAGTCCAGCCTGCTCGCGATGATGCGGGGCGAATTGCAGCCGGACGCCGGCACCTTCGAAAAGCCTGCCAATCTCGTCATCGGCTACGTTGCCCAGGAACTGCCCGCTACCGACCGGCAGGCCATCGAATTCGTTCTGGATGGCGATGCCGAGTTGCGTACCGTTGAAGCCGGCATTCGCCAGGCAGAGGCCCATGACGACGGCATCAAGGTGGCAGAACAGCACGGTCACTACGCTGCCATCGGTGGCTACGATGCGCGCAGCCGGGCGGCCCGGCTGCTCCATGGACTCGGATTCTCGTCTGCCGATGAAACCCGTCCGGTCACGGACTTCTCCGGAGGCTGGCGCGTCCGGCTGAATCTCGCGCAGGCCCTGATGTGCCGCTGCGACCTGATGTTGCTCGACGAGCCCACGAATCACCTCGACCTCGATGCCATCGTCTGGCTGGAAAACTGGTTACGTGAGTTTCCGGGCACCCTGCTGCTGATTTCCCATGACCGCGAGTTCCTGGATCGCATCGTCAATCGCATCGTCAATATCGAGCAGGGCACCGCCCGTGTGTATACCGGCAACTACTCCGAGTTCGAGACCCAGCGCGTTGAACAGTTGAGCCAGCAGCAGACGCTGTATGAACGGCAGCAGCGCGAGATCGCGCACATGATGTCGTTCGTGGAACGATTCCGCGCCAAAGCCAGCAAGGCAACCCAGGCGCAGAGCCGGCTCAAGGCGCTTGAACGCATGCAGCGGATCGCACCCGCTCATGTCGACTCCCCTTTCGAGTTCTCGCTCAAGGCGCCGGAAAAACTGCCGCGACCGCTGCTCGCGATCGACGGCCAGTCCGTCGGCTACGGCGACCGGCTGATCCTGCAGAAAGTGTCACTGACGCTGTCACCAGGTGATCGGGTTGCGCTGCTTGGGCGCAATGGCGCCGGCAAATCAACGCTGATGAAACTGCTTGCCGGTGAGCTCGTCGCCAGCTCGGGCAAACGTGTGGAAGCCCGTGACCTTAAGGTAGGCTACTTCGCTCAGCACCAGATGGAGCAGCTGCATCCACGGGAATCGCCGCTCGAACATCTGCGCGATCTCTCGAAGCAGCGCGACGACAAGGCAACGGAGCAGGACCTGAGAAACTTCCTGGCCGGCTTCGGTTTCCAGGGCGACCGCGTTTTCGAGCCTGTGGCGCCGTTTTCAGGCGGTGAAAAGGCGCGTCTCGTCCTCTCGCTGGTCAGTTACCAACGCCCGAACCTGCTGTTGCTCGACGAGCCCACCAACCATCTCGATCTCGAAATGCGCCAGGCGCTGACCGTCGCGCTACAGGAGTACGAAGGTGCCGTGGTCGTGGTGTCCCATGATCGGCATCTGCTGCGGACAGTGGCCGACGAGTTGTACAGGGTGAGTGACGGTCGAGCGCAACTATTCGAGGGCGATCTCGACGATTACGCCAGGATGCAGGAAGGCGAAGCCTCGGGAAAGGCCGTCACCGCACCATCGAATACGCGGGTCCAGGGCGCAGATGCGAAGCGGCAGCGCAAGCGGGAAGAAGCCGGACGCCGGCAACGGCTCAGTGGATTGAAGGCAGAGGCCGGCCGTCTGGAGCAACTGCTCGCACGCCTGCAGGGTGACCTGGCGAACAATGAAGCCGAGCTCGCGGACCCCGCTCTCTATGCGCAGGACGCGAAGCTGGAGCTCAAGAAGCGACTGGAAGCCGGCAGGCAACTCGCGGCGCAGATTGCGCAGACCGAGGATGCCTGGCTCGTAGCAGCAGAACGCTACGAGGCTGCCATCGCAGCGGAAGAGTCCCCCATTGAGGATGTAGCCCGCTTGAGCAGGCGCTTTACGACTCGACGCGTTGTCGTTGCCGGCATCCTGCTGCTGTGTATTGCTACCGGGGCATGGCAGACCGGAAAACCGATGCCACAGGGCACGGATATCGACTCTGGTGACGTAGGTATTCCGGCTGATGCCATCACGTTCCTGCATGACCTGACATTCCAGGACGCAGCGGGTGTCACGATCCATGAACAACAGATATTCGACGCAGTCTTTGCAATCGTGGATCAGGCGCAAACGGTTCTGGTGCTGGATTTCTTCCTGTTCAACGATCAGGCAGGCAAAGCGACCGGCAGCCATCGTGCGTTGAGTCGCGAACTGACTGATCACTTGCTGGCCCGCAAGAGAGCCCGCTCCGAACTGCGTGTCGTGCTGGTCACTGACCCGATCAATGACGTTTACGGAGGCGCGCCGTCGCCGTTGCTTCAGGAACTTGCGGCTGCTGGCATTGACGTCGTGAGCACCGATCTCGTCCGGCTGCGCGATTCGAACCCGGGGTATTCATCGCTGTGGCGCATCTTCGTGCAATGGTGGGGGAATTCCCCGGCGACCGGCTGGCTGCCGGATCCGTTCAGCGACGTCGCCTCGCGCATCAGCCTCCGCAGCTGGCTCACGCTGCTCAATTTCAAGGCCAATCACCGCAAGGTCGTCGTCGCGGACCGGGTGGATGGAACATGGGTGGGCCTTGTGACTTCCGCCAATCCCCACGACGCGAGCAGTGGACACTCGAATGTTGCTTTCCGGTTTACCGGCGCGCTGACCGGCCACGCGCTCGCCAGCGAGCTGGGTGTCGCACGCTTTTCGGGCTGGCCGGGAGAACTTCCGGCGCCGCCGACGGACGGGCAGACTGCATCCCCGACCAGCCGGGCCGTGTTTGTGTCGGAAGAGGCCATCAGGAGAAGGTTGCTTGCAGCCATCAACGAGAGCAATGACCAGGATGCCATCGCGATCGCGATGTTCTATCTCGCAGACCGCAGCATCATCGAAGCTCTGCTCGCGGCAGCGAACCGGGGCACGAAGATCAGGCTGATCCTGGATCCCAACAAGGACGCATTCGGCATCGAGAAGGACGGAGTCCCGAACCGGCCCGTCGCCCATGAACTTCTGGAGGCAAGCAAGGGCGCCATCTCGGTCCGGTGGTATCGGACCCATGGCGAACAGTTTCATTCCAAGCTGGTCATGATCACGCGTCCTCAAGTGGTCATCGCTTCACTGGGGTCGGCGAATCTCACGCGTCGCAATATCGGCAACTACAATCTCGAGGCGAACATTCAGGTCGAAGTGCCTCGCACTGAACCCCTCGCAAGTGAACTGCAGGCTTACTTCGAGCGCTTGTGGAACAACGAAAGGGGAATCGAACACACGCTACCGTACTCGGCCTATCGAGACGACTCCCGGGTTCGCTACTGGCGTTACCGGCTGATGGAAGCCACAGGCCTGTCGACTTTCTGAGCGATCGGATGTTCAGCTACTGCAGGCGCTTGCGCCCAAGTTCCCGGTATACCCACGGCGGAATACGCTGGTCTTCGGGCAGCGCCCACAGCCCGGCACGCTGCTGCCGGGCAATCTGCTCGACGGCAAACAGCGCCTGATCGCGGACATATCGCCGATAGACCCACGCATTTCCCAGGCGCACCACTTCGGTATTGATGTCAAGACCATCGCCTGAGCGGCGGACCCGGGCCACCTTGCGGTGATACTGATCGACATCCAGGACCTCGATCGTCACCTTGCGGTGATACACAAGGCTGGTCAGGGCTCGTCGTGCCTGGTCTGCGTACGGCTGCCCCTTTTCCGGAGCATCGACATCCGCGAGCCTGACTTCCAGGTCCTGATGAGCCGCACGCACCACCAGGCTGTCGCCATCAAAGACCTTTACCACGTTCCCCATCAATGCGGCACGGTCGCCGCCCGCTTCCGCAGCGTATGCATCGAGACCAGGCGCCAGCCTGCAGCAGAGGAGCAATGCCAGCATTTGGCATGATTTTCGAACGAGGTCGGTCATACGTCGGGATTCAGGCCGGCATTTGCCGTTCGGGTGGATTTCAGGAGATTATCCAGTGCACGAAGCCAGCTTTGAAGCCCTGCTTATGTGCAACTCGGGCGTGATGCAGGCGGTTCACCGTCGGGAGAATTCCCCGGTTCCGACGATTCTTGTGCGGCCGGACACATTTCGGATGATTCTCTGCTGCCGCACAAACTTGCTCGCCTAAGATACAGCGGCAAGCCACCAACACCGGACCTGAAGGCGCCCCGCTCTCCCCCCAGAACACAAATGCGCAATCGCGAGTCCCCGACCAATCACCTTGAAGACTCCGACCGTACGGACGAGCTGCCCCAGCTCGATCCGGTCGCGTACGAAGCCCACATCAGGTCCGCTGAAAAGGACAGCCTGGACAACACGGATACCTGGCTTGTCCCACAGCCCCTCGAGTTGCACGCAGCACGCATAACGCAGCTGGAGTCGGAACTGAAGGACCGCGAGGTCGAACTCCATGCGCTGAAAGGCGATCTCGAAGTCACTGTCTCAACCAAGTCGCGGCTGGACGGCGAGCTGAGCGGCATCCTTGACAAGATCTCGCATCTTGAAGCCCGGCTGGACGAAGCCGTCGAGGTCAACACCGCCCTGGAGGTGAGAGGCAAGGCGCTCGAAGCCGAGCGAGACTCCCTCAACGCACGCTGCCGGCTGCTGGATGCGGATATCGCCCACCTGACGCAGGAACGGGTTTCCCGGACTGCGCGAGTCGAGATCCTGGAAAGTACGCTCGCGAACGAGCGTGAGAATACGACTGCGCGACTTGCGGACCTGGAATTGCAGGTAGCGAAGGAGTCGGCAGAGTCGGCCTCCGCCCGGAAGGAAACAGCGGCTCTGCAGGCACAGCTCGAGCAGACCCGGCTGGATCTTGCGACCGCTACAACCGCCATGGCGGCGCTCGAGACGCTGGCTACCGAGCAGGCCGGTGCGGCCGCCAACATCGCCCAGCGCTTCGCCGAACAGTATTCATTGGGCAACGAGCTCAAGGCAGCGCTGGACGTTACTCATGCAGCCATAGGGCGCCTGGAACAGGCGCTGGCACTTCGTGAAAGCAGAATTGAAGCCCTGGAAAGCTCGGCCCAGGAATCCGCCCGGCAGATCGAGCAGCTGCAGCAGGATCTAGCCGATCGCAACCAGTCCATCGCATCTTTGCACGACGGCCTGGTCAACCGCGATGCACGCATCAACGACCTGAACGACAGGATCGCAGCGCAATACGCCACGATCTCGGCCCTTGAAGCCGGGAAACTCAACCTCGAGCAGAACGCTTGCCGCCAACAGAGAGGCCTTGCAGCGCGATCAGACAGAGTTGTCGGCACGCGATGCGGCGCTGTCGCAGCTTGAGCAGGCACTGGCACGTGAACAGGCCACAGCGCTTCAGTTGCGCAAGGATCTTGAGTTGCGGGTGCTTGCGCTTGCTGAGAGCACCACCGCCCTCGGCGAGAAGAGACCAGGCACTGGACAAGTCCGGTGATGAGAACAGGAAGCTTGCAGCCGAATCAGCCGCCCTTCGCCAGGAACTCGGTGAGGCGCAGAAAAGTCTCGCGGCCAGGACGGAGTCCCTCGAAGAGGCCGCCCGAACGATCAAACTCAAGTCAGAAGTGTTGCAGCAGTCGGAACGGGAACAGGAACGTCTGGTCGCCGAGGCCACCGGGCTGGGTCGCGAGCTTGACCGGCTGCGTGAGGACCTCAAGTCGCGTATGGTGACCAACGACGAGCTCTCGATTCAGCTCGCCCTCAAGGAAAAGGCGCTATCGACAGCCGCGCGCGACCACGAGCAGCTCGTCAAGCGGAATGCGGACGTCGAGGCTGAACTTGCCGGGCTGCAGCTCGACCATGACGAGAGTACCGCGGCCGCGGCGCAACAGACTGCTGCTCTCAAGGACCTGCAGGCGCGCCTGGCGGAACTCGAAGCTCGTGCCGTCACCACTGAAAACACGCTTACGCAACGCGACGTCAGGGTCAGGGCCCTCGAAGTCGAGCTTGGTGAACTGCGTGATCAATCCTCAGTCCTGACCGCGGAACTGCAGGAAGCCCACACGAAGTCGCAATCGCTGGCGGCGGATCTGCATGCACGTGAAGCAGCGGTCATCACGCTGCGATCAGAGCTGGCAGCCCACGTTGAAGCGCTCGGGGCAATCCGGCGGGACATCAACCGCATAGAAACCGGTCGTGCATCGGACAATGCTCCGGTACCGGTACGCTACCTGATAGCCGTGGACCAGGCGGACGTCGTGCATGTCCTGAATCGCAAGATCATGACCATTGGTCGCACCCAGGACAGCGATTTGCAGATTCGCTCCAGTCACATCAGCCGCCACCATGCACGCCTGCTGGTCGGGCCGACTGCCGTCATCATCGAGGACCTCGACAGCACGAACGGCTGCTTTGTGAATGGCCGTCGCATCAGGAAACAGATCCTGCAGAACGAGGATATCCTCATGATCGGCAAGACCCGCTACCGTTTCACTGCCAGGCCGATCGCAGATACCGCGACGCACTGACAGCCGCAGGCCCGCTTCACGGGCGCATCAGGAAAATTGTCAAGACGGCTGCGCGGCGGCGTCTCTCCAGTCTACTATTCATACTACAGCTCGACCGGCGACAGCTGGGCAGGTGGCACCGGTTACCAGAAAAAGGCAGAGCTGATCGCTCGCGTACACGCACTTGAGGGGACTTCCATGTCTGTTCTTCCGCCTCTGCACCGCGCCGTAGCTGCTTTCAGCCTTGGCTTTCTATTCCTTTCCGGAACGGCGCTCGCTGAAATCGATTTATCAGGCGTCTGGATAGCCCGCGTTCACGAGGACTTCCTCGAGCGGGGAACCGGGCCTGACATGGTCGAATATGAAGGTCTGCCCCTGAGCGAGTCTGGCCGGGCGCGCGCCTTGTCGTGGGATCCCTCACTGCTCACGCTCGAGGAATACCAGTGCCGACCGCATCCTTCCGATTACTACACGCGATTCGCCAATTTCCGTTTCGCAAGGATCGTCGACTCAACCACTCAGGAAACCACGGGCTGGCATATGCGCAAGGTGTGGCAGGCTGCCGAGAGGACCATCTGGATGGATGGTCGTGAGCCTCCGCCAGCCTACGCGGCGCATACCTGGCAGGGCTTCTCACTTGGCCAATGGGAAGGCGACGTGCTTTCCGTGCACACGACGCATCTCAAGCAGTCCTATATCCGGCGCAATGGTGTTTCGCGTAGCGACCGCGCAGAGACTCGCGAGCACTATGTGCGTCACGGCAACCATGTCACCGTGATCGTCGTGATCCAGGATCCCGCGAATCTCACCGAATCCATGATTCGCAGCTCCGATTACGAACTGAACCCGCAGGCCGACATCGCTCCGTATCCATGCGATCAGGTCGTCGAAATCGTGGGTCAGCCGAAGGGTTACGTGCCCCACTACCTGCCGGGCAAACATCCCTTCCTGAGCGAATACGCCGACAGGAACAACCTGCCAATGGAAGTGGTGCTGGGGGGCGCACAGACCATGTACCCCGAGTACATGCAGCGCGTTCGCGAACTCAGAAACCAGCGAACGACTGCGGTCAGTGACCAGCGATAGCGAACCTTTGCTGCATTATATTTTTGATCCCTTCTGCGGCTGGTGCTACGGCGCTGCGCCGCTCGTGGAAGCAGCTCGCAACCTCCCCGGGATGGAAATCTCTCTGCATGGAGGGGGCATGATGGCCGGGGCAGGCAGCCAGCGCGTCACAGCGGAGCTGCGCAGCTTTGTGCTGCAGCATGATCAGCGCATCGCTGCGTTGAGCGGTCAGCCCTTTGGTGAAGGCTATCGAAACGGACTGCTGAACGACATGTCCGCCGTGTTCGACTCCGAGCCGCCGACCACAGCCATCCTGGCTGCCGAGCAGCTGGGCGGCCGTGGCCTCGACATGCTGAAGCGACTCCAGCGCGCGCACTTCATCGAAGGGCAGAAGATCGCCGACCCGGCTGTATTGCAGGGCCTGGGTCAGGACATCGGTCTGGGTGCGCAGGAGTTCCAGAAATCATTCGCTTCGTTCAAGGGTGAAGCCACCCATCGGCACATCGCCGAGAGCCGCGCGCTGCTTGGAAAGGTCGGCGGCCAGGGATTCCCGACATTTGCGCTCGTCAACGGTGGACGCACATCGTTGCTCGACTTCAGTCGCTTTCTGGGCCGCCCCGATGCATGGCAGGCGTGGCTGGCGCAGCGTCTCCAGGGAACCCTTGACTAACCTGCGCTTTATGTTTTCGCTGGTGAAGCCGCCGCTCATTCCATTGATGGCGCGCATGCAGACGCTCGGCTTCGCTGTCTCCTTCCGGCGGTAGCTTCCTCAGTGCCTGCATCGCCGCTCCGTGCGCCATGGCAACTTCCGGGTGGAGCTGCAGGAGAGCACGATAACGCTCAAGGAACAGTTCCTCGACGGGCGCTCCTTGCCCCGACAGCAGAGCGCGCGTGTGTGCGCCAATGGCGGCAATTTCGCTGACAGGCAGCCCTTCATCGCCGGCCTGGGCGTGGTCGATATCGGCAATGAGGGTGTACAGGGGCCTGAGCCAGGCCCATTCGTCATTCGTCGTGATGGCCTTCACCAGCTCGAGCGGCGAGGTCATCCCCAACGACCGCTTTTCGACATCGAGTACAGCGCGCAATACCTGTTGTAACGCAGAACTGCTTTCATCAAGTGCGTTGGCAATCGGCGTGCGCGACATGATTGCTGCGAGGCTACTGCGCAGGACTCGCCGGCGGCGGAGGCGGGGGACCGCCAGGGCCCATGACCTTGCCATTCGCGAGTGTCACTTTGACCAGGCTCGCAGTCGGGGCCCCGCTTCTGGCCGGGTGCACGACCAGAGAAATCTTGTCGCCTGGTAGCAGCATATTGCTGCGCCAGCCGGTGCGCGTCAGCATGCCAGGAGCGCCCGCTTCAATACTCCATTCCGTTTGCACACCCGCGCTGTCCGCGACCAGGACCTGGATCCATACATGGGGATTGGTCCACTGGAATTCCTTTACTGTCGCCTCGATCGTCACATCCTTGCCGAGATCGAACATCGCGAACGAATGGTGGGCAACGGCAAGTTGTCCGGCCAGCAGGAGCGCCGCTGCCACGGCTATGACTTTCACTGATCTCATCTTGAACTCCTCATTGAAAAACTTTCATCAACGCTACGGGATGAACTCCTCAAGGTGTCTCGTTTGCCTTGACTGGAACGTAACCCTCATCGTGTGGTCGCGTTTCTTCATCACAGTAAAGGTCGAGCAGAGTGAGATCCGGACGCCGCTGCGAATAGAATGTGGCAGTCAGGGGCTTCTTGTAGGCCTTCGGATCTGTCAGCGTGATCTGGTTCTCGAGAAATTCGCCGTTCCCCACGAGCCGGATGCGCTCGACCATGTGGAGCTGTTCGGTGATCGGCATACGCGGACCCTTGTCCGTCGGCAACGGGATGACCGCATTTGCAGCGAAACCGTTCAGCGGCCGCTGATGTGCCTTCAGGCCGATCGTGTCGATGACCAGCACATCACCTTCCCAATGACCGATGGAATGCCCCATCCACCCCAGCTCAACGAAGTCAGGGTGGGGGCGTCCGTCAATGTAGACATGGCGCGGAATCGGAGTGCCTTCCATCATGAAGATCAGGTCGCCGGGAGAGGTGGCAATCTGCATCGGGAACAACCCATTGCCGGCCATCATGGTGGCGGGGCCGGGCGGCTCGCAGTAAGCGTGTTGGGACACCTGCGGATCGCCCATCCGTCTGGATTCGGCAGCGCCCCATTCGGTGAATTCCGGCGTCAGTGTCCAGTTGGTATTGTGCCAGGCAGTGCTCCCGAATCCTGCTCCGATCCAGACGCCGAGCAGAGCCGCAACGTTGCCCGTCTTGCCCTGCGCAGCGGGCGCTGCTGCCGTCGACGTCCCGCTGCAAAGGCACGCCACCACTATTGCAGGAATCAACTTGAGATATCGATGCCGGCTTGTGATGACTGTCATGATCCTGTGCCCCCCAAAAGGATTGCGGCGCCCGCGCTACAGGCGCGCTCGGAAAGGCAATATTGCCCTGAACCTGTTGTGCTGGCAAAGGCGCGCGACATTGTGCGCCGCGAAATCGACTAGCGATAGAGCATTACGGCGCGGCGTTCTTCAATCCATGATTGCTCGTCCGGCACAGTGAGGGCATCGAGATCGCCTGGTGCCGCAGCGCTGTCATCCACCCATTCGCGCAACACTGCGCTGCCATTGATCACGTCGATAGCGGGCTTTCCCTGCTCGTATTCGTAGGGGAAGTCGCGCCACAGGTCATAGTCCGGACGTAATCGTCTCAACGCCTTGAAGGCCAGCGACTGCAGGCGCCAGGGCCGGAATGCAGCGTGATCGTACACGCCATCGTCCACATGAACCTGCACGCCCGCGCAAAGCCTGCCTGCGTGCTTGTGGAAGGTAGGTTCGAACCAGCACTCGCGCAGCACGCAACCGTTCAGCCAGTGCGGCGCAAGCTTGCGCATCTCCATGATCAGCTGACGCGCGTCGAGATCCGGCGCACCAAACAATTCGAGTGGCCGCGTCGTCCCACGCCCTTCAGAAAGCGTTGTGCCCTCGAGCATCACAGTGCCGGCGTAACACCGGGCCATCGACACATTCGGTGCGTTGGGGCTGGGGTTGATCCAGGATTTCTCGAGCAGGGGCCAGCCGTAACCGGGGCCGGTATCCGGGTGCCAATCCGTCATCCCGATGACACGGCATTCAACATCGAGCTTGAGCGTATCAATGAACCAGCGTGCGAGTTCACCCAGCGTCAGTCCATGACGCATCGGCAGCGATCCCGCGCCGACAAAACTCTCCCAGCCCGCGCGCAACCGGAGTCCCTCCACCGGACGACCGGCGGGATTCGGTCGATCGAGAATCCATACGGCCTTGCCCCTGGCCGCCGCCGCCTCGAGCACATAACGCAATGTTGTAATGAACGTATAGATGCGACAACCGAGGTCCTGCAGATCCACCAGCAGGACGTCAAATGTGTCGAGCATTGCCCCGGTCGGACGGCGCACCTCGCCATAGAGACTGAACACGGGAATGCCATGGTGCGGATCCGTGAAATCCGGTGACTCCACCATGTTGTCCTGTTTGTCCCCGCGCAGGCCATGCTGCGGGCCAAACGCGGCGGTCAGCTGCACTTCGGGCAATGCAGCCAGTGCATCAAGCGTGTGGACCAGGCCTTGCGTAACAGATGCCGGATGAGCGAGCAGTGCCACCCTCTTGCCTTGCAGCGGCTCACGCAACCTGACGTCAGCAAGCAATCGATCGATTCCACACAGCATCACGACATGCTCCGCCTGGGTCAGGGGGCTTCTGGAAGTGCAAACCGGAAGCTGTCTGCATGATGAAAGTCCGGACGCGCTGTCGGGTGCGCAAGCGCCCAGTACGACAGCTGACCTGAACGTTCCTCGACAACCACTGCCAGTCCGAGGCGCAAGCCACCTTCACCGAGCGGCACGGAGCGCGACCCCAGCAATGCGTCGAGCTCGATGCGCCTGGGTGACACGCGCATGTCGATCTGCGGATCCGCAACCACCGCAACGGGCTTCATGCCTTCGCGATAGGCAGTGAAGCGATACGCTGCCCAGGCCCCGGACGGCGAAAAATTGAACTCCGAATAGGCGCCAGCCGCAGGACCGGCGACAAAGGCCTCGCAACACGTATGACGCCAGAGTTCGTCAGCGCGATCCGGCTGTCGCGACTCCGGCAACCTGACCGCTGCAGAATCGCCCTCGAGCACGAAGTAGAAGCCGATCTGGCCATCCGGCAACCAGCGTGCGTCAGCGCTGACGCGCTGGATGGCGGTACTGGGCGTAGCGGGATGACACTGCAGACGCTTCACTCAGCGATTCCCTGGCGCGCTGTCGCGATCCGCTGCAAGTGCCGCAGCGGTTTCGCGCCCCAGCGCAGCAGCTACCTGCTGTGCCGCTGACTCGAATGCCAGCACTACGGCCGTCAGGCGATTCTCACCGGCGGCGACTGATGCAGTGGCAGGGACGACCGCCAGCAGACGGCGGTCAGAGACGCGCAGTACATTCGCAACGATCGACACGCGGACAGATGGCAACGACTTCTCGTCCGCGTACTCCGCCTGGAAATCCCGCAGCTCTATGTCGACGACATGGGTGGCTGCGGTGCCAGCAGGCGCAGCCGTCACGCTGCGGAACGCGTGGCTGTTCCGCAATGAAGCAACGAACAACGACTGCACGACCTGCGTCGACGTGCTGCCCCAGCGTGCCCCCGAGTAATAATCAAGCCGCCGATCCGGATACAGGACCGCGATCCGTTCGGTCATCAGGCCCGGAGCCGCCGTTGGTTCGGAGATCACGATGTCCTGCGCGCCTGCCGACGTGCCAGCCGGCGCCGCGGGTACCGGCGCCAGCACATAGATCTGGGTGGTCGGCGCACTGCTGTCGAACAGCGAGCCTGTACAGGCGGCAAGACTGCTTGCACCTGCAAGCACCAATGCCGCAGAGAAGAAGGAAGCGCGACTCATCGGGCGATCTCCAGTCCGTCAACCGGTGGTTCATAGAGCAGCTGCGAAGGATTTTCCTTCAGGCTCCGCGACAGATCCCTGACCTCACGGGCAGCGGAACGACCCTCGCGCAGCAGCTGCTCGACTTCGAACAGCCCCTGCTCCGTGAACCGGTTGATGTTGCCCTGGCTGTCATTGACGAAGCTGTCGAGCCGCTTTGCCGTCTCGGCGAGGGTATTCGCGACATCGGCGAACCGCTCAAGCGTCTTGTTGACCTGCGGCCGGGCCTCATCGGCAGTGCCGCGCAGGCTGGTGGCCAGATTCGTGATTTCGGCAACCGTGGCGTGCAGTTCAGTGACGAGATCAGCAACACTGCGGGCCGTCTGCGGCAGGCTGCTGGTCGAAACGCGCAGATTTTCCAGCGTTTCCGTCATGGCGGCAGTGTTCTGCTCGGAAAAAATCAGTGCTGCACGGTCGGTCAGCCCCGTAATCCGCGAGACGAGATCCGGCAATCCCGCAATCAGCGCGTCGAAGTCGGACGTGACGGATTCAATGACCGGGAATTCCTCGCCCTGCGGCAAGGCTATTGTGCCAATGACTCCGGGTTCCTGCCGCAGCTCTACATACAGGAGTCCGGTGATTCCCTGAAGGCGAAGGCTCGCCCGTGTCGTGCCGGAAATGGGCGCGGTGGTCTCGACGTCCACCAGCACCTTGACCCTGCCAGGCATTTCCCGGTCCAGTGACAGACGGCGCACGCGGCCGACGTCGACGCCCAGGTAGCGAACCGGACTGCCCTCGTTGAGACCGCTGACGCTGCCGCCGAAGTAGATTTCGTAAGGCTGAAACTCCCGCTGGTCACGGGCGTCCGAGTACCACAGGACGAACGCGATACCGAGTGCCACCACCAGCACCACGAAGGCCCCGACTGCAACGTAATTCGCATCTCGTTCCATGGCTGCCTCAGCGCTTCTGTTTGCCCATGGCCTGGACGGCCCTGGCACGGGGTCCGTGGAAGTACTCCCTGATCCACGGATGGGGATTCTGCACGATGCCCTCGAGCGTATCGACGATGATTTTCCTGTCAACCAGTACGGCCACCCGGTCGCAGCTCGAAAAAATCGTATCGAGATCGTGCGTCACCATCACGATCGTGAGTTTCAGGCTCTTGCGCAGGTAATTGACCAGATCATCGAATTCGGCGGCCGAGATCGGATCAAGGCCGGCCGTCGGCTCGTCCAGAAACAGCAGAGTGGGATCCAGTGCCAGCGCCCGCGCAAGTGCAGCCCGCTTGATCATGCCTCCCGACAGCTGTGACGGCAGTTTGCCTGCAGCATCGGGCTGCAGGCCTACCATCCTGATGCGCAGCATTGCGAGCTCATCGAGCACGCCATTCGACAGATCGAAGTACTCACGCAGTGGTACCTGGACGTTGGCGGCAACGGTCAGTGACGAGAACAGCGCGCCGTGCTGGAAAGTGACGCCGTAGCGACGCTTGACCTCGCGCAGCTCCGCCTCCTTGAGGCGGGTGATTTCCCTGCCTTCGAACAGCACTTCACCCGAAGTCGGCCGCCTGAGGCCAAGGATGGTTTGCACCAGTACGGACTTGCCGCTGCCTGAGCCGCCAACGATACCCAGCACCTCGCCTGGCATGACATCGAGATCGAGCCCGTCGTGAACGACCTGTCGCCCGAAACGGTTGACGAGGTTGCGGACTGAAATGAGGGGGGTCACTGACGACATCAGGCAAAAACCCGGAGGACCAACGACCGTGGCCCGCCTCGCAGCGGACTGAATGAACTGCGCGTTCCGTGCAGCGTGTGCATCTAGAAGTCCAGCTCGACGAATACCACCGCAAAGATGGCATCCGCGAAGATCACCAGGAAGATCGATTGCACGACGGCAACGGTCGTCAGACGGCCCAGCTCGCGTGACGAATCGCGCACCTGCATGCCGCGATAGGTACCGACCAGCGCAATCAACAGTGCAAAGACAGGCGCTTTTACCAGCCCCGCCCAGAATGTCGTCGGTGCGAGGATGTCCTGCATCCGCTGCAGGAACTGGGAAAACGGAATGTCCAGCTGCAGCGACGTCAGCACGACGCCTCCCGCGAGGCCCATGAGGTCCGCAATGATGGTGAGCAGCGGCAGGGCGATGACCAGGCCGATGAGCCGCGGCAAGACCAGTACCTCGAACGGATTGACGCCGATGGACTTGAGCGCATCGACTTCGTCATTCAGCTTCATGACGCCGATCTCGGCTGCAAAGGCGCTGCCCGAGCGGCCAGCCACGATGATGGCGGTGAGCAACACTCCGAGCTCACGCAGCACGGCGACGGCGATCAGGTCCACTGTAAAAATGTCCGCGCCAAACTGGCGCAACTGGTCGGCACCGAGGTAGGCCACGATCACGCTGATCAGGAAAGCGATCAGGGACACGATGGGCACAGCCAGAATGCCCGTTTCATAGACCTGTCTGACGACAGACGGCAGATGCAGGCGCCGCAGACTTGTCAGCGCTCGTGCGCCCGTGCCGACAGTGCGGCCGAAATAGCCCAGTGCATCGCGGGCCTCATGCAACTGCTCCACCGACTCCCTGCCGATGAGGTTGATTGACCGCGCAACGAACGGCAGAGTCTCAGCATCCGTCGTCGCGGGCTGGATCGTGTCGCGGGTGATTTCTGCAATGAAGGAGAAGGGTTCAGGAACCTTGGGTGGCAATACAACCCTGGCACCCCTGGCCTGCAAGGACTCGAAACGGCGCGCCAGCAGCCATGCGGCCGGAAGATCGAGCGCCTTGAGTCCCGAAAAGTCGACGGCCATCGAGGTTGCGTCGGTGGACGCGGAGTCGCCAAGCTCCTCAAGCGCTGCTTCGACGGCGGCAATGTTGTCGAGACGCCAGTCGCCGCGCACGGCAAGGGTCACCCCCTGGGGTGCGGATTCCAGCGCAAGCAGGTCAGTGGAAAAGGCCATTGGTCAGGATCGTAGCAGACGGCGAACAAAACCCTTTGCCGCGATTGCTTTCCGCCGCACTCACCGACTACCTTCGCATTCACTACTCAACCCAGAGCGGACCCAAGGGAAATGGTCTCCTCCACCCTGACACAACTGCTGGTTCTGCTCGCCTTCTCGTTGCTGGTGGTGACGGGGTTTCGCCGGCTCGACCTGCCGCCGATTCTCGGCTACCTGGCAGTCGGCATGCTGCTCGGCCCGTATGCGTTGAACCTTGTGGCCAACGACGAGACCACCCGCGTGCTGGCCGAGTTCGGGGTCGTTTTCCTGGTCTTCACCCTGGGTCTCGAGTTTTCACTGCCCCGCATGCTGGCGATGCGCTGGGAGGTGCTTGGCCTGGGTGGGGCACAGGTCATTCTGACGACGACGCTCATCGCTGTCGCGATGTGGGCGCTACAGACACCCCCTCTTGTCGCGGTGGTCATGGGCGGTGCCCTGGCGATGTCATCGACCGCCATCGTCGTGAGGCAACTCGCCGACCAGTCTGAATTGAACCGCACACACAGCCGGCTCGCAGTGGGCATTCTGCTGTTCCAGGATCTCGCCTTCGTTCCCTTCCTGGCTCTTGAAAGCGCGCTCGGCAGTACTCAGGCATTCGACGGGAGCGCCATTGCCGGCGCGGTTGCGCGTGCTGCGGTCGCCTTGTTGATCGTGCTGGCAGGTGGCCGCTGGCTGCTGCGCCCCCTCTTCCACGAAATCGGTCGGGCGCGGAGTACGGAACTGTTTACGCTTGCCGTGCTGTTCGTTGCACTGGCAAGCGCCTGGGCGACGCAGTCGGTCGGCCTGTCCATGGCATTGGGGGCTTTTCTCGCCGGCATGCTCCTTGCTGAAACGGAATACCGGCATCAGATCGAAGTCGTCATCCGCCCGTTCCGCGACATCCTGCTCGGCCTGTTCTTCATCTCGATCGGCACGCTGCTGGATCTGCGCCTGCTGTATATGCAGTCATGGATGGTCCTGCTGCTGGTCCTGCTGCTGCAGATCGGCAAGGCTGCCATCGTCACGATGCTGGCACAGCAGATCGCAAGGGACTGGCGCAAGGCCGTCCGCACGGGACTCGTCATCGCGCAGGGCGGCGAATTCGGCTTTGCGCTGCTGATCCTGATGATCAACGACCGACTGGCAAGTGCAGTCGTGGTCCAGCCTCTGCTGGCCGCAACCGTTGTCAGTATGGCTTTGAGTCCATTGCTGATCCGTCATAGCGGGCGTATTGCCGAATGGATCGTCCATCGGCCCTCGACCGAGGTCGTCGACATGGCGCGCGAAGTCGGCAGGCAATGGGACGTCACACGACGCGATCATGTCATCGTCTGCGGCTTCGGCCGCGTCGGGCAGAATGTCGCGCGAGTGCTTGAAAAGCAGGGTTTTGAATATGTCGCCCTCGACATGGACCCGCGCCGCGTGAGACAGGCCCGCGAAGCAGGAGATCCGGTCGTTTACGGCGACGGCGCACATACGGAAATACTGGAGGCCGTGGGGCTCAAACACTGCAGCGTGCTCGTCATCTCGTTCGCGGAACCGGATATCGCACTCGGCATCCTCAAGGCGGTTCGCGTATTGCGTCCGGATGTGCCTGTTCTCGTCCGCACGCAGGACGATACGAAGCTCGATGAACTGCAGAAGGCGGGCGCTACCGAAGTCGTACCCGAAACACTGGAAGCGAGCCTGATGCTCGTGTCGCATCTGCTGCTGCTGCTGCACGTGCCGGTCTCCCGCGTCGTCAAGACAGTCGGCGACATCCGCAACGATCGCTATGCGATGCTCAGGCGCATTTTCCGTCGCGAAGACGCCCGTCCCCTTGACGAGACGCACTCGCTGCGTGAACAGCTGCAATCGGTCATTCTGCCGCGGGGCGCCCGTTCCATTGGCAGGACGATCGGGCAGCTGGAGATCGAGCGCCGCGGGTGCACCATCACAGCATTGCGGCGCGACGGTATCGTGGGCCCGCAGCCGTCGGCGGACACCCTGCTGCGGGAAGGGGACGTGGTTGTGCTGTACGGCACCCCGGAGGCCCTTGAGAGGGGCGAGTCGCTGCTGCTGATGGGCTGACGGCTGAAATGCAGGCATTCATGGAGCGTTCAACGCCGTTCGGGTACGGTAGACGCATGCGGCTGCGTGCACTTCTGCTTTGCGTTGGTCTGCTGGCCGTCTCCCAGAGCGTCTTCGCGTCTGATGACCACGATGAGGCCCGCCGCGCAGTCGCAAGCGGGGAACTCAAGCCCCTCTCTGACATTCTCGCCATCCTGGAGAAGGAATTCGCAGGACGCGTGCTGGAAGTCGAGCTGGAGCGACACCGGGGCAATCGCCTGGTTTACGAGATCGAACTGCTGACACCGGATGGCCGCGTGCTGGAGATCAAGTACGATGGCCGGACGGGGGAACGTCTTACCGTCCGCGGGGCAGACAAAAAGATCCAATAGTCATGAGAGTACTGGTCGTCGAAGACGAACCGCGGCTCGCAGCACGTCTCGGTGCAGCACTGGCCGCGGCCGGGTTCATAGTGGACACCGCGGGAACCGGCCGCGAAGCGGCATTTCTGGGCTCTACCGAGCCGTTTGACGCCATCGTGCTCGATGTCGGTCTGCCGGATATGGACGGTCTGGAAATTCTCGCGCAGTGGCGCGCGAGCAGGCGCCAGACGCCGGTCCTCATTCTGACTGCGCGCGGGCGCTGGCATGAAAAGCTGGCGGGTTTCAATGCCGGTGCGGATGACTACCTCACCAAGCCCTTCGAAACCGAGGAAGTCATCGTGCGCCTGCGGGCGCTCATCCGCCGCAGCGCCGGGCATGCCACTCCCGTCCTGACCTGTGGACCGCTGAAACTCGATGTCAATGCTGCACGCTTCGAGATCAGGGGCGAACCACTGGTGTTGACCGCGCAGGAACACCGGATCCTGTCTTTCTTCATTCACCACCCCGGTCGCATCATCAGCCGGACCGAGCTGGCCGAGCATGTTTACGACCGGCACTTCGACCGTGATTCCAATGTCCTTGATGTGCTGATCGGCAGAATTCGCCGCAAACTCGGAGTGGACATGATCACCACCGTCCGCAGCCAGGGATTCATGCTTGCGGATACAGCGCCCCAGGCGGATGCGCCCTGAATCGCTGCGGGCCAGACTGATCCTGGCAGCCCTCGTCTGGGTACTGCTGGCGACGTTGCTGGGCGGCATTGCTCTCTCCATGACGTTCCGCCGGTCGGTAGAACACAGCTTCGATCAGCGCGCGATCGCTTTGCTGGCAATGCTGATCGGTACGACCGAAGTACAGGCGGACGGCACACTGGTCACAAGGCGACCTCTCGGGGACGCGCAGTTCGACCGGGTCTATTCGGGTTGGTACTGGCTGATCGCCAGGGATGATCAGGTCCTGCTGAGTTCACGGTCCCTGTGGGACCTCAAGCTGGCGCCGGTTACGGCCGCCATCAGTGCCTTGCCACAAGTAAGAAGGCTCAAGGATCCACAAGGCAGGGATCTGCGCGTCTTCGAACAGACCCTGGAATTGCCCGGCGCTGCACTGCCGCTGACTTTCATGCTGACAGCCGATGAGACTGCGCTCGATGACGAGATCGGCGAATTCAATCTGCTGCTGTGGGGGGCATTGGCAGCTCTCGGCGTCGGTCTCATCGCAGCAGTCGTGGTACAGGTCGGCTTCGGCTTGAGGCCAGTCAAACGCCTTGCCGGCGAAGTGGTCCAGGTCCGGCAAGGCAGCGCCGCACGACTGTCACCGACAGGAACGCGCGAGCTCGACGTCCTCGTCGAGGAGATGAACAGCCTCATCGATCACAATCGCGCCCATCTGCAGCGGGCGCGTGCCCATGCGGGCGACCTTGCTCACGCCCTGAAGACGCCACTCGCGGTGCTGAATTCGCAGTTGGCCACCGGCGTTCCGGTCGCGCTTGAAGAAGAGCGAGAGCTCGTCCGCATCATGCAGAAGATCATCGACCGCCAGTTGTCTCGAGTCGCGGCGGCGGGTCCGAGACGAGGTGCGAGTACTCGGGTGCAACCCACGGTAGCGGCAGTGTTGCGGGGAATCAGCAAGATTTATGCAGAACGCCGGCTCGAACTCGACAGCGAAACTGCTACGGAACTGCTGTTTGCCGGTGACGACCAGGACCTCGAAGAGATGCTGGGCAATCTGCTCGACAACGCCTGCAAATGGGCGCGGTCACGCGTCCGTGTGACCTGCCATGAGGCCGCCGGGCACCTGCGCATCGTCATCGAAGACGATGGCCCTGGCATGAACGACACGCAGATAGCGCTGGCCAGCGAGCGGGGTCAACGTTTCGACTCGAGCGTTCCCGGCAGCGGCCTCGGACTCGCGATCGTCTGCGATATCGTCGATCTGTACGGCGGCAAGTTGAGCCTGTCGAGATCCGGACTCGGGGGTCTCAAGGTGGAGCTTGAGCTGCCAAAGGCGTGAGGCGGGAGGGCAACCGGCCGACTCTGTCGGCAAGGGGGCCTAACGGCAGGTAGGTCGAGCGACAGGAAGGCCTGCCGGCAGGCCAGAGGGACAGGCCAGTCAGGACGGCGATCCTGGCTGTTTATTCGCTCCAATTCTGGCTTGCCGCGAGGCCTACCTGCCGCGCAGCGGCCTACTTGCCGTTAGGCCCCCTTGCCGACAAAGTCGGCCGCTTTATTTCTTGCTTATGCCTTTGGCCGGCGCCGGCTTAGTTCAGCGTGATGCCGAGTAAGCCATTGTTTTGTATTACTTATTTCTCGCGCCCGACGAGGCATGGGCCGACGATGGCGGCCGCTCTGCCGTTTCCCGCCGTCCTTTATGCCCGCCCTCTTTGCTAGAATCCGCGCCCCTTTTCGTGTCTTCCTTCCAGGAGCAGGTATTCCAATGAAGAGCCCCGTGAACGTTGCCATCACCGGAGCTGCCGGTCAGATCGGCTACGCCCTCGCCTTCCGCGTCGCTTCCGGTGCGATGCTCGGCCCCGATCAGCCGATCAACCTCCACCTGCTCGAAATCACTCCGGCGCTCGGCACGCTGCAGGGCGTGGTCATGGAACTGAACGATTGCGCATTCCCGACGTTGAACAGGATCGTGGCGACGGACGATGCCAAGGTGGCCTTCAAGGACTGCAACGTTGCGCTGCTCGTAGGCGCCCGCCCTCGCGGCCCGGGTATGGAACGCAAGGACCTGTTGATGGCCAATGCGCAGATCTTTTCGGCACAGGGCAAGGCCCTCGATGCCGTTGCAGACCGCAATGTCCGCGTGCTCGTAGTCGGCAACCCAGCCAACACCAATTCGCTGATCGCCCAGCAGAATGCGCCCGGGCTGAACCAGCGCAACTTCACCGCGATGGTGCGTCTCGATCACAATCGCGCGCTGTCGCAGCTGGCAGAAAAGACCGGCACGCATTTCAATCACATCAAGAAAGCGATCATCTGGGGCAACCATTCAGCCACCCAATATCCGGATCTGCATCATGCAACGGTCGGCGGCAAGCCGGCCCTGTCGCTGGTCGATCAGGCCTGGTATGCCGACTCTTTCATCCCCACCGTGCAGCAGCGTGGCGCGGCGATCATCAAGGCTCGCGGCGCGTCTTCGGCTGCCTCGGCTGCCTCGGCTGCCATCGATCACATCCGCGACTGGGTCAACGGTACCCCGGAAGGCGACTGGGTCAGCATGGGCGTGCCATCGGATGGGAGCTATGGCATCCCGAAGGGCGTGATCTATCGGTTACCCCGTCACCTGCAAGAACGGCGACTACCAGATCGTTCAGGGCCTCTCCGTCAATGACTTCAGCCGCCAGCGGATGGACGCCACGCACAAGGAGTTGCTGGAAGAGAAGGACGGAGTGAAGGAATTGCTCTGACTCCCGGCTACGGGCTTCAGGCTTCGGGCTATAGCCAGAGCGTAGTTCCGACGTGGCCTTGCAGGACTTCAGCCCGACCTACAGGGGGCCGGCAATTGCCGGCCCTTTTCTTTTGCCTTGCCGTAACGGACGGGCAGTTATAGTGTCTTTTGAGCAGGTACCGACAAGACAAGGGACCCCCCCGTGAGCACATTGATCTGGCTAGTGATCTTCGCAGGGGGTGCCCTGCTGCTGGCCTACCGCCGCGCGAGCCTGCGCACTGCCACTGTGGCCTATGCAGCGGGACTCTTCGTCTATACCTGGGCTGGCTCGGCCGGCGTCGTGTGGCTGGTCATCCTGTGGCTGCTGCTCGTCGCACTTGTGCTGCTCAACCTTGACGGGCTGCGGCTGAGGTTCATTACCAAGCCGTTTCTGCTCGTATACCGGCGACTGCTGCCTTCGATGTCGACGACGGAAAAGGAAGCGCTCGAAGCCGGTACCGTCTGGTGGGACGGTGAATTGTTCACCGGGGGACCCGACTGGAAGAAACTGATGTCGGCACCAGGCCCGACACTGTCGGCGGAAGAACGGAGCTTTCTGGAAGGACCGTGTGAGGACCTGTGCCGGATGCTCGATGAGTGGGACACGACTCACAAGCGAGGCGACCTGTCCCCCGACGTCTGGGACTGCCTGAAGTCGAAGGGCTTCTTCGCGATGATCATTCCGAAGAAATACGGCGGCCTCGAATTCTCGGCGTACGCGCATTCCTGCGTGCTGATCAAGGTGGCAAGCCGCAGCGGGACTGCCTGCTCGACCGTGGCAGTGCCCAATTCGCTCGGACCAGCAGAACTGCTGCTGCACTACGGCACCGAGGAGCAGAAGAATCACTACCTGCCGCGGCTCGCGCGGGGTCAGGAAGTCCCTGCTTTGCGCTGACGGGGCCACGGGCCGGGTCGGATGCGGCGTCGATTCCTGATACGGGCATCGTGTGCCGCGGCATTTACGAAGGCCGCGAAGTCATCGGTCTCAAGCTCAATTTTTCGAAGCGCTACATCACGCTCGCACCGATCGCCACCGTCGTAGGTCTCGCATTCCGGCTGTTCGACCCGGACAAGCTGCTGGGGACAGAACAGACCGACTACGGCATCACGTGTGCGCTGATTCCCCGGAATACGCCAGGTATTACTATCGGCCGGCGACACCTGCCGCTCAACAATCCCTTCCAGAACGGCCCGATCCAGGGCAAGGATGTGTTCGTACCCATCGACTGCATCATCGGTGGACCGAAGATGGCGGGCCAGGGTTGGCGCATGCTCGTCGAACAGCTCTCCGTCGGCCGGTGCATTTCGTTGCCCTCCAATGCGACGGGCGGGGCAAAGGCAGCCGTGTTCGCTTCAGGTGCCTATGCCCGCATCCGCAAGCAGTTCAACACGTCGGTCGGCAACTTCGAGGGCGTGCAGGAAGTGCTCGCCCGCATGGCAGGCAGCACGTACATCATGGATGCGGCCCGTTCCGTGACCATTGCCGCCATCGACGGCGGCGAGCGCCCCGCGGTCCCCGCTGCAATGCTCAAGTACCACGTCACTGAGCTCGGCCGGGTGGTCGCCAACGATGCCATGGACATTCATGGCGGCAAGGGCATCTGCCTCGGGCCCCGCAACTACCTGGGCCGCGGCTACCAGATCGTGCCGGTTGCAATCACGGTCGAGGGCGCCAACATCCTCACGCGCAATCTGATCCTGTTCGGTCAGGGCGCCATCCGCTGTCATCCGTTTGTTCTCAAGGAAATGGAAGCCGCGCGGTCCAGGGACAAGAAGAAATCGGTACGCGATTTCGACCGGGCGCTGTTTGGCCACGTCGGCTTCATGATCAGCAATTCGGTGCGCTCGCTGATCATGGCGCTGACTCTGGCGCGTTTCTCCGACGTCCCGGAAACCGGCGCCACCAAGCGCTACTTCCAGCACATCAACCGGTTCAGCGCGTCCTTCGCCTTTGCAACCGATGTCGCCATGCTGACGCTCGGCGGCTACCTCAAGAAGAAGGAAAGCCTGTCGGCCCGCCTCGGCGATGTCGTGTCGGCGATGTATCTCGCTTCCATGGTGCTCAAGCACTATGAGAACCAGGGGCGGCCTGCGGAAGACCTGCCGCTCGTCGAATGGGCCTGCCGCTCGCTGCTCTACAAGGCACAGGAGCAGCTGCACAGCTTCCTGCGCAACTTCCCGAATCGCCTGCTCGCGGCGCTCATGCGCTTCGTGATCTTTCCGCGCGGTCGCACCTATTCCGCGCCGGATGATTCCTTGAGCCACAAGGTGGTGGAGGCAATCATGGTGCCTTCGGCCACCCGCGACCGTCTGGCGCAAGGCATTTACCGCACAGTGGAACCCGGCAATCCGCTCGGGCTCCTGCATGAGGCCCTGGTTCTGGCGCAGACGGCTGAACCTCTCGAGAAACGGCTGCGGGTCGACGGGGTCAAGACGGGTAAGATCACGGCCCTGGATCTGCCGGGCCAGATCCAGCAGGCAATGGTGACGGGCATCCTGTCCGAGACCGAAGCCGCTACTTTGAGGGAATACGATCGCAAGGTGATGGAACTCGTCCAGGTGGACGATTTCTCATCTGAGGAACTCGGCACACAGGCGAGCCATCCGCGGGCGTCGCAAGCCGGGGACCCGCACCCGCTATTACGCACTTACAATGGTTGATTCACAGTCCTTGAGGAGTTTCCCAATGAAGAAGTTCGTCGTCGTTGCTGCCTGTGCGCTGGTCGCGGCTGCAGCAGTTGCCCAGGTCACAAGAACCCCCGCCACCAAGGGTGCCGAGCTCTATCTGATCGCGCCGACGGACGGGGCAACAGTAACCAGCCCTGTAACCGTTCGCTTTGGCCTGAAGGGAATGGGCGTTGCGCCTGCAGGCATACAGTTGCCCGACACCGGCCACCACCATCTGCTCGTGGATACGGACCTGCCGCCGCTCGACAAGCCCATTCCTGCCGATGCCAACCATATCCATTTTGGCAAGGGCCAGACCGAAACGACGCTGACGCTGGCTCCCGGCAAGCACACGCTGCAGCTGCTGCTCGGCGATCACCTGCACATCCCGCTCGAACCCGCCGTCGTATCGCAGAAGATCACGATCACGGTGAAATAGGCGAAGCCAGGGCAAGCACAAGCCCGGAACGAATTCGCGATGTATACCAGCTTCTTCGGGCTGTCCGACAAGCCTTTCTCGATCACTCCGGATCCGCGCTACCTCTTCATGAGCGAGCGGCATGCGGAGGCGCTTGCCCATCTGCTCTACGGCATCAATGAAGCGGGTGGCTTCATCCAGCTTACGGGTGAAGTGGGAACAGGCAAGACCACGATCGTGCGGACGCTGCTCGAGCAGCTGCCCGGCCATGCTGATGTCGCAGTGATCCTGAACCCGCGCCTGACGCCGATCGAGTTCCTGCTCGCCATCTGCCAGGAACTAGGCATCTTCGTGCGGGATGAAGACGAAGACAGCGTCAAGGGGCTGGTCGATATCCTGAATACGCGGCTGCTGGCGGCTCATGCCAAGGGGCGACGCGTCGTCGTGATCGTCGATGAAGCCCAGAACCTGGGTCCGGAAACGCTCGAACAGGTGCGGCTGCTGACGAATCTTGAAACGGCGACGCAAAAGCTGCTGCAGATCATCCTCATCGGCCAGCCGGAACTGCGGGACATTCTCGATCGCGAGGACCTGCGGCAACTCGCGCAGCGCGTGACAGGGCGCTACCACCTCGATCCGCTGTCACGCGAAGAAACCACGGCCTATGTGAGACACCGCCTGAAGGTGGCAGGCTCCACCAGCGAAATCTTTTCGCCTGCTGCCATGCTTGAAGTGCATCGCCACAGTCGTGGCATTCCGCGCCTGATCAATGTGATCTGCGATCGCGCGCTGCTCGGCGGCTACACGGAAGACCAGCACAGGATCAGCCCGAAACTCGTCCGGCGGGCTGCCGAAGAAGTTCACGGCAAATCCGTACAACAGCTGCCGAGGGGCCTGGCCATAGGCGGAGCAGTTGCGGTCGTCGTGGCGCTCAGCGCCTTTGGTGTCTGGCGCTTGACTCAGAACACTTCGGCGCCGGCTGAAGAATCCGTTGCGGTCATTCAGGCGCCTGCCATCGGGGAGCCCCCTGTCGCACCGCCCGCGGCGCAAGCGCCGGCCGCCGAGCAAGCCACCCGCCCCGCTCAATGACCTGACGGACGTACTTCATGCCGACGCATCGCCAGACGCAGGTGAAGGCGCTACGGCCGCGAATTCCAGTGCGTTTGCGAGCCTGTTCGAAATCTGGGGCGGCCAGTACGACGCAACCCGTGGACGGGCCTGTGAGCAGGCGCTGGCGCAGCGTCTGCAATGTGTATTCCAGAAGGGAACGTGGGCGCAATTGCGGCAGCTCAATCGGCCGGCCATCCTCACGCTGGTGGACAAGGAAGGAAATTCACATCAGGCAGTGCTGGCCGCGCTCAACGACGATACAGCACAGATCCGGGTGGGAGACGTTACCCATGAAGTCACCATCGCCGCCGTATCGCGTTACTGGTTTGGCGAGTATCTGATCCTGTGGCGGCCGCATTCGCCCGAACCGCACACGCTGTCTGTCGGCATGCGCGAAGAAGGGGTTCGCTGGTTGCGGAAGAGTCTCGAGTCCGCGCAGGGTCGTCCGACATCGGATCCCGGCAGCGACTATTACGACGAGACCCTGGCCGCCATGGTCGAGAGCTTCCAGCGCGAGCATCGTCTCGAAGTCGATGGCATCGCCGGACTGCAAACGCAGATCCTGCTGGATACGCTGACCGGTAGCGGTTCCCCTGTTCTCGTAGCAGCCTCCAAGGGAGGATGACCCAGTGAGCTTCATCCTCGATGCCTTGCGTAAATCGGAGAACGCGCGTCAGCGCCATGGGGGGCCGGCGCTCGCTGAAGTGCCCATTGGCCGTCGCAGGGAGAATCGGCCCTGGTGGGTGTGGGCCGTTGCAGCGCTGCTGGCGATCAATCTGATCGTGCTGCTCGTCGTGTTGACCAGGAGTAAGGAACCCGCCCAGGCGGTGAGCTCAGCAAACACTCCGGCCCCGGCTGTTGTGCCGCCGGCTCCTGCCGCGGCGGCTCCGGCACCGACGGCGGTCGTGATCACTACGCCGCCAGCCGTGAGTCAGGCGTCTGCGACCACTCCAGTCGTTGCAGCTGCGCCATCGGCAGCGCCGCTTGCTCAGGGACGAACGCTTGCGGACGAAGCCGCCGTCGCTGCTGACACACTTCGCGACCCGAGCGCGCCCGCTGCCGCGGCGAATGTCCCCGATCGCGGTCCCATCGTACGCCAGGTGAATCCCGGTGTTCCTGCAGTCACCAGTCAGGGAGGATCGGAGGAGAATCTGCCGACGCTTAACGAACTGACAGGCGATCGCGCAGTCGGCATGCCGCCGATGCATCTCGACATTCACGTGTACTCGGCCAACCCTGCTGAACGGTTCGTCTTCATCAACAACCGGAAATATGTTGAAGGCGCCACGCTCACCGAAGGACCTGTCGTCGAACGCATCCGCACGGATGGCGTGGTGCTGAATCAGCGGGGATTCAGGTTTGTACTGCCGAGGCAGTAGACCCGGAAGGCGGATGCGACCGGCCAACTTCGTTGGTTTATGGCCTGGCCTCAGGCCACAAATAGCCTCACGGCAAATGGCTGACTGCGTCAGCAAACGGCCTGACGGCAGGTCAGATAGACCTGGCGCGAGAGACCTGCTACATGAATGCGCTGCTAATTTCCGGCTCATTTGTGGAATTATCGAGATAGGCGCTGGCCTGTCGGCTGAACCGACGCGCGGCCGGGATACACGTTCGACATCTCCGGCGTTGGCGATCAGGCATCCATGATGCCAAAGTGAGAAACAACAACCCCGAAGACAGGATTGCGATGTCCTTTCCGGCGCTGCTGTCGTGGGTGTGGAGAGAGACTTCTCCCGTGCACAGGAACGCCTGACCCGATGTTCAATCGAATATCCCTCAAGCTGAAGTCGAGGTGAACATGATCTACAAAGGCAGTTGCCATTGCGGCAAGGTTTCGTTCCACGTTGAAGGGGAACTCGGGCCGGTCATCGAGTGCAACTGCTCCCACTGCAGTCGCAAGGGTTATCTGCTCTGGTTTGTGGCTCGAGAGAAGCTCGTGCTCGCGACGCCAGAGTCTGATCTCGCGACCTATACGTTCAACCGGCACGTGATCCAGCATCACTTCTGCCCGGACTGTGGCTGCGCACCCTTTGGTTTTGGTGTCAGCCCGACTGGGGCAGCTACCGCCGCCGTAAATGCCCGTTGCCTTGAAGGTATTGAAGTCAGTGAGTTGGCTCGCGTGCCGTTTGATGGGCGAAGCAAGTAAGGGCATGCGCCAACACATTTCTGTCGAAATGGACAAGTTTCGCCGCTGGCGGCTTCCAGCGGCCGGCGGTAGGATCGATGCATGAGCGCCCTGACTGAATTCCCTCACCGGCACGCCATCACCGCAGCGGAGTATCTGCGGATGGGAGAGGCGGGGGTGTTTGCACCGGATGCACGCCTTGAACTCATGGATGGAGAGATCATCGAAATGGCGCCGATCGGGAGCCGGCATGCTGCAGTAGTCAATACACTGAACGCGCTCCTTGTTCAGCGCGTTGCCAGTCGGGGCATCGTCTCCGTGCAGAACTCGTTAATACTCAGCGACCGGACGGTTCCACAACCGGATCTCGCTCTTCTCAGGCCGTCGCCGGACAGATATTTCTCGGCACTCCCGTCAACACGGGACGTGTTGCTGCTGGTCGAAGTCGCCGACAGCACGCTGCGTTTCGATACGGAAAAGAAAGTGCCTCTGTACGCCCGCGCCGGCATTGCGGAAACCTGGATCATCGATGTTGTCGCCCAGCGTCTGCGGGTGTTTCGCGAACCCGGTGTCGATGGCTATCGATTCGCGCAGGAGATGGCCGGCAATCAGCGGGTGATTGTCCAGGCGCTCCCTGATGCCGCGATCATTGTGTCAGAGCTTTTCCCCTCGTAGATCGGCGTACGTTTCCTCTACGTCGAGCAACTATCCGCATCAACCGGCTGCGGCTTCCCGGAAAACACCAGCTGCAACTGGCTTGCCTGTTGCGTATTGCTTCAAAGGGTCGGGCTTCGTATTCGCGCGAAGCCCTTCCGGAATTCTCAACCCTCCAGAACGAAGGTGACTTTCAGCCGGACCTTGTATTCGGAGATCTTGCCTTTGGAAACTGTCACTTCATGATCGGCCACCCACGCACCGGTGATGTTTCTGAAGGTCTTGTTCGCCCGCTTGATACCGTTCTCGACGGCGTCTTCAAAACTTTTCTTCGAAGTCGAAGTGATTTCGGAGGTCGTTGCGATGGACATGGGCAGCTCCTTGTTCGAGTCCGGGATTCCAGACCGGGGAGGCGAGCTTACGCCCGAAGCACCGCAACAATTCGCTCTTACCTTTCTGACCTGCCGACAGGCCCTTCCTGTCGACAGAGTCGACCCCCTTGTCGGAGGCCCCCTTGCCGACGAAGTCAGCCTTCTCTTATCCTCTGACCCATCTTCTCCAGCGCCTCGCCCGTCACCCGCATGATCGTCCAGTCGTTCATCGGCCTCGCGCCAAGAGCCTGGTAAAAATCGACGGCTCGCTGGTTCCAGTCGAGAACAGACCATTCGAACCGCCCGCACCCCCGTTCAACGGCGAGCCGCGCCACATGCGCCAGCAAAGCCTTGCCGCACCCATGACCGCGGTAAGCGGGGCGGACATAGAGATCCTCGAGATAGATTCCAGGCCGTCCCATGAAGGTCGAGTAGTTGTGGAAGAACAGCGCGAACCCGGCGATGTCGGATCCGACCCGCGCGATCAGTACTTCGACGAAAGGCTTTGGGCCAAACAACGCTTCGGTGATGCGCTCTTCCGTTGCCACCACCTCGTGGAGCAAATGCTCGAATTCGGCCAGCTCGCGCACCATCGCCAGAACGTCCGGTACATCGCCCGGACTCGCGGGACTGATCTGGCAGGCAGGTATGGTATTCATGGGAGCTCGCTCAATGCAGGTAAGAGGGATATGAAAATATAAGTTAACTTTTTTTGCGCGATGGCGTACTTTACGCCCAATCCACCGCAGGCGGTTTTAAAGAAACTAACAATGTCGGACGCCATCAAGCTACCCCTGACCAGCTTGCGAGCGTTCATCGCCGTGGCCGAGCATATGAGCTTTACCGACGCGGCGGCAGCCCTCCATGTGACGACAGCCGCCGTCAGCACCCAGATCAAGACGCTCGAAGCGTTTCTGGAGACGCCACTGTTCAAGCGGCATAGCCGCTCGGTACGACTTACCCCCCAAGGCAAGCGCCTGCTGCCGGGAGTCCGCCGGGGGTTCGACGAGCTGGCACTCGCAGTCGAACAGATCCGTCGCGACCGGACCTCCGGGCTGCTCAATATCAGCTTGCTGGGTTCATTCCTGCAAAAGTGGCTGCTGCCCAGGCTTGGGGATTTCTACCAGAAGCACCCGGAAATCGACCTGCGATTCAATGCCAGCGACGAACTGGTGGATTTCATGCACACCGATTTCCATGCAGCGGTCCGCTACGGCGTCGGCCCGTGGCCTGATCTCAAGGCCGAAAGGATGCTGGACGAGTGGGTCTTCCCGGTCACCAGCCCCGAATTGCTGGCCAAGCACGGTCCGATTCGCACGCTGGGCGACCTCAACAAGTATCCATTGCTGCAGAGCGCAGGAGAACCGTGGGGTGACTGGCTCCGCCGCGTCGGCGGGGATACTACTCGTGCCGAACACGGTCCCGTGCTGGCCGATGCCCTGCAGGCCCTGGCGGCAGCGGAAAACGGTCAGGGCCTGGCGCTTGCGCGCTGGTCACTGGTTGCCGCTGATCTTGCGGCTGGACGTCTGGTGCGGCCCTCCGAGCAGAGCGTCCGGCAGCGGGCTGCGTATTACTTCGTCGCTCCCGCGCATCACTACGACCTGCCAAAGGTCATGCGTTTTCACGACTGGCTGGCCGAGTGCTGCAGCCAGTTCCCGGCGCCCGAGGGCGAACGATTGGAGCCGATGTAGGTCGATAACTCACGGCTCACGGCTCACGGCTCACGGCTCACGGCTCACGGCTCACGCATCACGCATCACGCATCACTCAGGAGGCAGGTAATCATGGGTAAAGGCATGGATCGAAAGAAGGAAGACAAGAAGAAGCCCGCGAAGACGCTGGAAGAAAAGCGCGCGGCCAAGAAGGAAAAGAAGGCCGCCAGACGTTGACTCTTGGCGGTTGCGGTTCATGGCGAATCGCAACCCGCGTTGCACGGCGTTACGGTTTTGGCCCTAACGCCGCTTCCAGTGCAGTCGTCAGCGGTTTCAGGAAGAACGATTCAGTCGGCGTGAGGGGAGCGTGAATGCCGTGTTCGGCCAGCGTTTCGGCAACGACGGGACCCACGGCTGCTACCAGAGTTTTCGCGAGCGCTGCCTGCACCTGCGCCGCATCGGCCGCGGCAAACAGCCGGGTCACTTGGGGGGTGCTGGTGAACGCGATGGCGTCCACAGTGCCCTCTGCCATTCGTTTGAGCAGCGCTGCCACCGCAGCATCGGCAGACTTGTCTGCATACACATAAGGAGCGACGGGAGCCACCCGGGCACCCGCCTGTTCCAGGAACTCGATGAGCGGCATATTGGGCTCGGTACCGTACAGTTGCACCCCCACGCGGCGGCCCTTCAGGTCGAACGGCGTCAGTGTTGCAATCACTCCCGCTGTAGTCGGCACTTCTGCTGCCAGCTCGGGCTTTAACCCAAGCTCGCGCAACGCTCGCGCGGGCTTGGGACCCCGCGTGATCTTCCTGACGCTCGCCAGTCTCGTGACAAACGCACTTCGCAGCTCAGGGGCATTCCGGTCAATGCACCCAAGCAGCCTGCGCAGTCCTTCTCCGGTCAACAGGATCAGATCGTCGCACTCGCCGGCAACAAAGCTGCGAATCCACGCGAGCACAGGCCCGGGATCGGGGGCATCGAGGATGGACACCAACGGACATCGCAGTACGCTGGCACCTCGCCGCTCCAGCATGGCCGCAAAAACGTCCAGCTCGCGAGTCTCCGGAAGGGCGATTGTCCGGCCCGCAAGCGTCTGTTCCGCTGTCAAGGTCTTGTCCTGCATGATCCTGGTCGGTGGCGTCGCGTGCGGCTCACTAAGACGGATTCGACGGAAGGTGCATGATGGCCGTATGCCGGCTGTAATCTCAAGGCAAGATCGTTTGCGTCAAGGCGCGGACCTGAGCAGGGGTGTGGCTTGAGCGAGCCGATCACCATCGATCCGGAACAGCAGGCCAAGCAGCTGGACAGACGGCTGGCAGGACTGCGCAGCGCCGTCTGGCCTCTGATTCTGCTGCTATTGGCGGCCTTGTTGTACTTTGCCACCCGGTCGCTGCTCTCCGAAATCAGCTACGCGGACGTCATTGCGGCGATCCGTGGCACACCTGCCAGCGCGATGTGGCTGGCTGCCGGCGCCACCGCGTGCAGCTATATCACGTTGATGGGTTACGACGGCTCGAGCCTTAAGTACACAGGTTCGAGCGTGCCCGCACGCATTCTCGCCACCACCTCGTTCTGTGCCTACGCCCTTGGCAATACGGTGGGTCTTGGCGTGCTCACCGGTGGTGCCGTCCGGTTCCGCATGTATTCGGCCGCCGGCGTGGAGCCGGCCAGGATCGCACAGGCGGTCGCCTTCAATGCCATCGCTTTTGGACTTGGACTCACCGTGGTGGGCGCTGCCGGGTTGCTCTGGGGAGCGGACGATGCCGCGCGGGTGCTGCACACACCACAGTGGCTGCTGGAACTGATCGCCAGCTCCGTCATCGGACTCGGGGGATTGTTCATCGTGCTGTGCGCGGTGACCCCCGAGCTCAACGTCGGAAACCGCTGGCGCATCAGACTGCCGAGCTGGCAACTGGCCATTCAGCAGCTGCTGATCTCCGCCCTGGACATTTGTGCAGCCGCCGCAGTGCTCTGGTTCCTGTTGCCCGCAGGTTCGATCGGCTTTGCGAGCTTCACCGGGTTCTATTCGCTGGCACTCGCACTCGGCGTGATCAGTCATGTACCCGGTGGCATCGGTATCTTCGAAGCCATCATGTTGCTCGCCGTCGGTGGCCAGGTACCAACGGAAGCACTGGCCGGAGCGCTGGTCCTCTACCGAGGCATCTATTTCCTGCTGCCTCTGGCGCTCGCGATCGTATTGCTCGTGACGTTCGAACTGCGCTCCGGTCCCGCTGCACCCTTTGCCAGGGCCGCGGGAAAACTCTCGCCGCTGTTTCTTGCTGCGTTGACGATGATCACCGGCATTCTGCTGCTGATCTCGGGCGTGACACCTGCCAGTCGCGAAGCAGAAGAGCTCCTGTCCTTGCACGTGCCATTGCCTGTGGTAGAGGCTTCGCACTTCCTCGGCAGCGTTGCCGGTTTGCTGTTGCTGTTCGTTGCAAGAGGATTGCTTCACCGGCTGGATGCGGCGTGGTGGGCGGCAACGATTCTGGCTGCAATTCTCATGGTGCTCGCGCTGCCCAAGGGCATTGCGATTGGCGAGTTTGTCGCCTTCACGTTTCTGCTGCTCGTACTGCTGCTGACGCGTCGGGAGTTCGATCGACGGGCGTCGCTGTTTACGCAGACGTTTTCCACGAGCTGGTGGCTTGCAGTCAGCAGCCTGCTGGCCGCCGTTGTCTGGTTGCTCTTCTTCGCTTACCGCGATGTCCCCTACGTTCACGAACTCTGGTGGCAGTTCGAGTTCGACGGCCACGCTCCTCGCAGTCTGCGGGCAGTGACAGCTATCGTGCTGCTCGGGCTTGCTGCGGGCGCCTGGCAGCTGCTGAGGCCGGCCTCGGGAACTGCCGCTGCAGCAACTCCGGAAGAGATGGCGCGAGCCGCGGACATTGTCCGCAACCAGAAGGCTGCGGAAGCCTGCCTGGCATTGCTCGGCGACAAGAACTTCCTGTTTTCGGAATCAGGCCAGGCGTTCGTCATGTACGGCAAGCGGCGGCGTTCATGGGTGGGGCTGTTCGATCCGGTGGGGCCTGGCAAGGAATGGTCGGAACTCATCTGGCGCTTCATCGAACTCGCCGAGCGACACGGCGGTTATGCGGCGTTCTACCAGGTTCGCCCACAGTCACTACCGCTCTATCTGGACGCAGGACTGCGCGCCTACAAACTCGGAGAACATGCTTTTCTCGAGCTTGCGTCGTTCAGCCTCAAGGGCAACCGGCGTGCAAATTTGCGGTCCGGACACAATCGGGGCGAACGCGAGGGTCTGGTACTTGAGATCATCCCCGCCGAACAGGTTGCCGGGCTCATTCCGGAACTGCTTGACGTATCTTCAAGCTGGCTGGCAATGCATCAGGCACGCGAGAAGGGATTCTCGCTGGGTGCATTTGATGCAACCTACATTGCGCGCAACGAGGTTGCTGTCGTGAGACAACAGAATCGCATCGTCGCCTTTGCGAGCATGATGAAGACCGCACTCAAGGACGAAGTCAGTATCGACCTCATGCGCCATATTCCCGTCGCGCCTCCCGGCACGATGGATTTCCTGTTTGCGAAAGTCATTCTGCATTATCAGTCGCTCGGCTATGCGCGTTTTGGCTTAGGGATGGCGCCGCTCGCAGGAATGGAGACTCATCGGCTGGCGCCAAGGTGGCACCGTCTCGGGCGCCTGCTGTTTGCGCGGGGGGAGAACTTCTACAACTTCCGGGGCTTGAGGGCCTTCAAGGAAAAGTTTGATCCCGAGTGGGAGTCGCGCTATCTGGTTGCACCCGGCGGGCTCATGCCGCTCGTGATACTGATCGATATCGCCATGCTGATTGCCGATGGCCTGACCAGGGAAGCCAGGCCGTGAAGCTTGCAGGATTGACACTGATCGCCGTGCTTTGCCTGGCAACGCATGCCGAGGCAGCGGAATCGCTGTCGAGCGGCCGCTTTCAGAACATGCAGGTCTATCGTCCCGCAGGTGAAGTGCGCAGCGTCATCTACCTGCTCGCGGAGAATGGCGTCCAGGCTGCAACCTTGCAGCGACTCGCTGAATCGTTGTCCAGGCAAGCCGCGCTGGTTGTGCGCATTGATATGTCCCGTGTGCTGGCAGGACTGCAGGACTCCGCGGGGGGATGCGTCGATTTCGGTGCGGATTTCGAAGGCTTGAGCCATTTCATCGAGGCCCACTACCAGTTGCCGACCTATCACGCCCCCTACTTCGTCGGCTTTTCATCGGGCGCCGCGCTCGGCTATGCAGTCATGGCGCAGGCTCCGACGAGCACTTATGCCGGTGTGCTTTCCATGGATTTCTGCCCAAGCCTCGAAATCCGCACACCGTTGTGTAAAGGCGACGATCTGCACACCGCCGTGCATGCTTCCAGCGGCAGTATCGAGTTGCTGCCCATCACTCGAGCTCACACGCGTTGGGTAGTGCAGGCTGCCCAGGCCGGGCAGTCCTGCGATGCGCGTCTGACCCGCAGCTTCCTGGCGCGTGTGCCTCAGAGCAGTCTGATAACGGTGAAAGAAGGAGTGCTGGCGACTTCGGCGGAAGTGCTTACAACGCAGATCCTGGAGGCCGTCGGTCAGTTGCAGGCAAAACCCGCGAGCGCTCCGATCTCGGCAGCGGCAGCACTGACGGATCTGCCTCTCGTCGAAGTGATTCCTGCGGGCAAGGCAGCCGATACTTTTGCGATCCTGCTGTCAGGCGACGGTGGGTGGACAGGACTCGACAAGGATGTTGCCGCCGCACTGGCCGCGCGCGGTGTTGCAGTTGTCGGCTGGGACTCATTGCGCTACTTCTGGAAGGCGCGTACTCCCGAAGGACTGGCGGTCGATACGAAACGCATCATTGATCAGTACAGTCGCGAATGGCAGAAGTCCCATGTACTCCTGCTCGGCTATTCCCAGGGCGCGAACGTCCTGCCGTTCCTGGCCAACCGCCTCCCCGAGACTGCGCGCAGGCAGGTGTCGTTGATCGCAATGACGGGACTCGGAACGTCGGCAGACTTCGAGTTTCATTTCGCCAACTGGGTGGCGAGCTCACAGCAGGCACTACCGGTCCTTCCGGAAATTGCACGACTTTCGGGCTTGCCGGCCATCTGCATCTACGGTCAGCAAGACGATGAATCCGCCTGCCCGCAGCTGGACCAGAAGCTTGTGCGATCCATTCCACTGCCGGGAGGGCACCATTTCAATGGCAACTACGGAGCTGTCGCAGACGCGATTCTGCGTGCAGCGAAAATCGATTAGCAGGATGATGCAAAAGGCACGGATAGACTCTTGCATCGACCTGTCAGCTGAAAAAAAAGGGACCAGCACAGGGGGGTGTGCCGATCCCAGTATCGACTGCCATCGACTTCAACACAGCGCCAAGCGGGAGCGTTGCACGCTCCCGATCAAATCATGCATCGTCAACCCAGCTCGACAGGGACAAACAATCGCGAATCGCCGCGCTGCATCAGCAGCGCGATATGGTGCTGGCTCTTTGCCACGACACTCTTCAGATCCTCAATGCTTTTCACCGGCTGACCGTTCGCAGAAAGCACGACGTCGCCTGGCTGAATGCCGGCTTCGGCTGCTGCGCCACCCACGTCCTGGACAAGCAGTCCGCCTTGCGTCTCGAGTTGGCGCTGCTCGTCGCTGGTCAGCGGACGCACGGCAAGCCCGAGTCGCCCGGAATCATCACCCTGATTGCCCTGCAGCGATGCGCTGCGTGCGCCATCCATTTCGCCGAGCTTCACAGACAGGGACTGCTTGCGGTTCTTGCGCCAGATTTCGACATCGACTTTTGAGCCGGGCTGACGGCTGGCAATTGCAACCGGCAATTCGGACGACTCGCTGATCGGCTGACCTGCAACGGACAGGATGACATCGCCGGGTTCGATGCCGGCTTTCGCTGCCGGGCTTTCCTTCTCGACACTTGCGACCAACGCACCCTGTGCGTGGTCAAGACCAAACGACTGCGCCAACCCCTGGTCGAGCGACTGGATGGTGACGCCGAGACGCGCGCGCGACACATGTCCGCTGTCGCGCAGCTGATCGGCAACTCCCATCGCCACATCCATCGGGATCGAGAACGACACACCCTGATAGCCGCCACTGCGCGAGTAGATCTGCGAGTTGATGCCGATGACTTCGCCATCAAGATTGAACAGCGGCCCACCGGAGTTGCCCGGATTGATCGCCACGTCGGTCTGCAATAGCGGCACATACGATCCGTCCGGCAACACGCGGCCCTTGGCACTGACGATGCCCTGGGTCACGGAATTCTCGAAGCCGAACGGCGCACCGATCGCGACCACCCATTCACCTACCTTGACCTTCGCAGGATCACCGAGGCGAACGGTTGGCAGATTCTTCGCGTCAATCTTGAGAACGGCGACATCGCTCTTTTCGTCGCTGCCCAGCACCTTGGCAACGAACTCCCGCTTGTCGGTCAGCTTGACCGTGACTTCCTTCGCATCCTGCACAACGTGTGCATTGGTCAGGACGATGCCATCGGCATCGACGATGAAGCCTGAGCCCTCACCGCGCATCGGCGTTTCGCGCTGCTGACGGGGATCACCCTGGAAGAAGCGGAAGAACGGATCGTCCTGGCTCATGCCCGGCGGCAATTGCATGCCATTGCTCGTCTTCATCGTGCCCTTCACCGTGATATTCACCACGGCGGGGCCGTATCGGTCCACCAGTGCGCTGAAATCCGGAAGCTGTACACCCGAACGAGGCAACTGCCCTGTCGTCGCCGTACTCGCCGGTATTGCAATCGAACTGACCGGGGTCGCTGCGCGTTCGGCCGGCGTGCCCCGTGCAAGCAAGGTGCTCAAAGGGATGGCGGCAACCAGCGCGCCCAGCACCGCGGCCGCCAGGGGTTTCCTGACGAGACTCTGAATCGACATGAGTATGCTCTCCTGCTCCATACCAGTTACCGGGTTGAAGTCGCTCCCCTGACGGGAGTGACGGCTCATGGAGCAGCAGAATGCTGCCGGAGACTTAAGACTGACTTAAGGCCTTAAGGCAAAGCAAACGGATACGGCGAGACCGCGCCCACCGGGCCCGTCATCGAGCGACACCGTGGCGCCATGCGCGTCCGCAATGGTCTTGACGATCGCGAGGCCGAGTCCACTGCCGATGGCTCCACTGCCGGTCAGGCGCACGAAGCGGTCAAAAACCTTGCTCCGGTCGGCCGGTGCTATGCCGGGACCCGTGTCGGTCACTCGCAGCGTGACCTGATTCGGTGTGCGCAGAATGGCAACATCCACCTTGCCGCCCGGCGGTGTATATCGAATGGCATTGTCGACCAGGTTGCGCGTGAGCGTTCTGAGCGAGTCCTCATCGCCCTGGATTTGTACCGGGAAAGTTTCCTCCAGTCCGAGATCGACGGGCTTGCGATCCGCCAGGGGCACCATCTCCGCCACCACTTCCGCAGCGATACGATCGAGAGCAACTGCGACATGCGGCCGATCGTTTCCGGGATCCTGGCGCGCCAGCGACAGCAATTGCTCGACGAGACGTGAAGAGCGCTCGACGCCCGCGGCCAGTTGCGCAAGTGCCTGCATGCGCTCGATGGCGTCCACTGACTTTTCCACGGCTTCGATCTGCAGCCGCAGCGCCGTCATCGGCGTGCGCAGCTCATGGGCGGCATCCGCGATGAATGCACGCTCTCGCTGCAGCACCTCGTTCAGGCGGCCGAGCAGCGTGTTCAACGACGCGACGAGCGGCCGCGCTTCGCCGGGCAAATCGGCATCGGGCAGTGGCTGCAGCGAAGCGGGGTCCCGCGTCGCCACGGTCGAAGCCAGTCGATCGAGCGGCCGCAGGCTCAAGCCGACCAGAAACCAGATTGCTGCTGCGAGCAGCGGCACAAATGACGCAAACGGCACCAGGGTGCGCAAGGCCAGTCTCGCGGCCTGGGCCGAGCGCACGCTGATGGGTTGTGCCACCTGGATGACCTGACGCCGTGCCTCCGCTCCAAACACCCGCCATTGGCCGCCGGTGGTATCGACGTTCGAGAATCCCAGCGTTGTGATTCCCGGCAATACTGTGTGCGGGTGCGACAGGTAGATGCGCACGCCATCGAGACTCCAGACCTGCACCACGAAGTCGTAGCCGGGGTCGTTGATCGTGAGATCCGGTGGCAGCGCGTACTGGAACGACTGGTCGCGCAGCGTCAACGCAGTCTGGCGCAGCTGGTAGTCGAAGAAGGCGTTCGCCTCGGCCAGCGCGTTGCGGTAAATCAGCCAGCCTCCACCCAGACCCGTCAACAGCACGGCGCCCAGCAGCCAGACCAGCAGACGGGCACGAATCGATTTCATGAAGCGGGCGCTACGCGATAGCCGACGCCGCGGACATTGCGGATGAACTCGGTCCCGAGTTTCTTGCGCAGACTGTGGATGTGCACCTCGACTGCGTTGCTCTCGACTTCTTCGCCCCACCCATACAGACGTTCCTCGAGCTGAGCCCGCGAAAGTATTGCACCGGGACGATCGAGCAGCGCCTCGAGCAATGCAAACTCACGCGCTGACAGCGTGATTTCCCTGCCATGGTGCAACACCTGATGAGTCACCGGATTGAGGGACAAGCCCAGATGTTCGATCACGGGTTCAGCGCGGCCTGCGTGCCGGCGCAGCAGCGCGCGAATGCGGGCGGCGAGTTCGGTGAGATCGAAAGGCTTGACGACGTAGTCGTCGGCGCCGGCATCGAGACCCTGGACCTTGTCGCTGACTGCATCCCGCGCCGTGAGGATCAGCACAGGAATCTTTGAGGCCCGGGCCCGCAGCGCTTTCAGGACCTCGAGCCCATTCATGTGCGGCAAGCCGAGGTCCAGCAGCAACAGGTCAAAGGATTCCACTTTAAGCGCGAGGTCAGCGGCCCTGCCGTCCCGCACCCAGTCGACGGCAAAGCCTTCGCGCTTGAGCCCGGTGGCGACAGCTTCGCCAATCATTGCGTCGTCCTCGACGAGGAGCAGCCGCATGATTCACTCCAGCGCCGGGGCCTGCCCGGCGGAGAGACTACTTGCTGTTACGAGTGAGATACGCAGCGATTGAATCGAGCTGGGGATCGCTGATTTCCGTCTTGCGGAAGAACGGCATGATCGTGATCCCCTGCCGCACAAACAGCTTCACGAATTCCGGCGTCAGATCCGTGCGTTCGTGCAGCAGACCAGGTACCGCACCCTTGTACTTGGCGCGCAACGCAGCCTCGCCGGGCAGGTACTTGCCCGCGAAGCCGCCGCCGATGCCCGGCCCATGACAGGTGGCGCACCAGTATTCGTACAGCTGCTTGCCCTGAGCAACCTGCGCCGCCTTGTCCTGACTGAACGCTGTCGTGCCCGCGAGCAGTCCACACGTCAAGCAGCAGAAAATGGAAGCGCTTCATGCCTTTTTCCCGTTGCGCAGATGTTTGGGCCAGATACCACCGCGACCGGCCGCGATGATGCCATTGGGATCGACCGCATCCTTGAGCGTTTCCGAAAAACGCCGCAGTGCGTGGTTGTTGTAGGAGTACGTGCCTGCCACGAGATCGGCAAATGCGGGAGGTGAGCGATATTCCGCCCAGCCGTGTTCGGCCGCCACCTCCACAACGCGCTTGAACGCATCCATCGATTTCTTGTTGATGGCCGTATCGCTGCGACTGATCGGAAAGCCCACGATCATGACGAAATTCCGGAAAATCCAGGTCTGTGGAGTCTGGAAAATGCCACCGAAGTTCAACCCGAACTGACGATAGACATCGGCCATGACTTTCTGGGATTCGAGGATGGCTTCGCCGGTCTTCGGGATCACTGGCGCAAACCACATATGTCCGTCGCTCGGAGTGGGATTCATCTCACTGCGGGCGCCGATCGAGAAAATGGCCATATTGGGAACGCCAATCGCCACCTTGTGTTCAACCTTGGCCTTGTCTTCGTCCGACATCGGGAAGCGGAAGGAATGCTTGTCCACGAAGCGCGCGCCAGGGATCGACGCTCCGATTCGTTCCTTCGCATACTCCCAGTTCGAGGCAACGGTTTTCGCGGGGCCGTAGAACTGCAGCTCCACTTCCCAGGAGTGGACACCTTTTGATGCGGCGAAGGCATCCAGGGCAGCGTCCGAAGGATTCTGCGCGGCCAGCTCACGCAGTTCCGCATTCATGAACTGCATGAACTGCAACGGGCTGCCGTAGTTGGGCTGCCCGATCAGACCGATATGCTCAAGGTAGTTGACGTGATCGACCAGGGCGACAAGGTCCTGCCGTTTCGGCACCGAGACCATTCCTGCGATGTAGGCCTCCGGTTCCGGCATCAGGTAGAAACCCATCTTGGTCACGATGCCGAAATTGCCCTGTCCGAACAGCCCGTCTACATAGGGACCGAAACCGTATTTATAGTCCTGCCAGCTCTTCGCTCCGGGCAGCGCTCCCATGCCGGTGCGCATGACCTCGCCGTTCGGCAATACCACTTCCATCCCGCAGTGCGAACCGAAATGGTCGCGGAAAGCGCCAAACGTGTAACCGACGCCATGGTCAAGCGCGTTGCCGACGAGGCTGCCCCAACCCGGATCAGGCGTGTCGATCCAGACCTTGAGCTTCTTCTCCTGGATATGACGATACAGATCGAAGTAGGCGACGCCGGGTTCGACGAGCGCGAAGCCGCGGCGATCGTCCACCTCAAGGATGCGATTCATGCGCTTCAGATCAACGATGACACTACCGGTGAGGTTTGGCGCCGAACCACCATAGCCCAGGTTCTTGCCGGTCGAAATCGGGTACAGCGGAATCTTGTGCTGGTTCGCGATGCGGACAATCTGTTGCACCTGTTCAACCGTGTCCGGTGCAACGGCTGCCGATGCAAGTCGCTCCTCCGGCTGTCCCCAGAGCGGCGAATACGCATCACGGTACAGCGCGACGTCCGCATCGGAGGTGAAGACCCATTCCGCTCCCAGGGCGGTCTGGAATTTCTTGATCGCCGCCGCAAACTCGGTTGCGCTGACGCCCGCGGGCAAGGTTGCCATCTGCTTTTCCCCTCAAAATTCTTGAATTGGCGAAACAGCGCCTTCAGACGCGCGGTGCTATCACCCAGGAATAGAGCGCCTCGTCGTCGGGCAAGGGCTCGCTGGTGCGGGTCACAAGCTTCTGCTCGGTGACGTCGGTACAGCCCGCAATGCACTGTGTCACCACTGCCGCCATGACGCGACTCCACTCATCTCCGGCAGCGGATAACGCGGTAGCGCGGGACTCCGGGAGTCTCGGACCCGTCAGCTGATGTTCGATCAGACCCGGACTGGCCGTCTTGTGTTCGGCACGGAACACTACCCTCAAGCCCCGATCCCACCCGAAGCGCTCAAGCACAAACAACGGCCCGTGGCGCGTCAAGCCCGCGATCGCCACAGGTTCCTTGCGCCAGAGCAGATCCAGCTCGTGGTACCAGAAGTCGGTGATATCGCCACCCGTCATCGCATGGACACTCGCGCCTGTTCGGGCCGCTGCATCGCCGAACGCCCTGCTGAGCGCAGACTGCGTGTCAAACACGACTTTATGCAGAGGAATGGCCTGGGATGCAGGGGCGGCTGTCTCCAGAGCAGACGCGGGCGCGGTGGTCAGCAAGCTGCCAGCAATCGGCAAAGTGGATGCGGCGAGTCCGATCTGCAGGAACTGTCTGCGATTGGTCATGAAGGTCCCCTCTGGCAAGTCGTCTTCTGGCGAGTCGTCTATCGAAGCATTATAGAGACATCAACCTGCGGCTGTTAACAGGGTAGTTAAAAATAAGTTTCCTGCAAGACAGATATGGAGGGCGCGCGACGGCCTCCGATCCTCGCAGACCTAAGCTTAGTAGGTTGACCGATTTTTCCTATCAGCTGGACGGGCTGGGAAATAGCGCTGCATGCGTTCCGATGCGATGCAAAATGACAATAGAATCGCGGACTCTGTAGAGCATCTAACGCTGTCCAAAATCGTTCCATACGATCTTGTGTCGAACCTCTGACCTGACTGCAGGGGCACGCTCGCTGGTCACAAGTTCGAGGTCTTGTCGGGCGGATAGAACGATTACGCAAGACAAAGGCGCCTGCTAGAGGGGCCTTTGGTAGTGTAATGGCGCGCCCGACAAGATTGCACCTTCGCCGTCCATGGCCGGCGCCCCGGTGGGGCCATTGGCAATCGCCGTTTGCACTCGCGATGGCCAATGTCCAAACGCGTTCCCTACGCGTTTGTCGAACTTGTGACCCGCGACATCACCGTCGCTAGGTCAGAGGTTCCAATCCTCTCGGGAGCGCGCGGAACGAAGTGAAGTGGCGCGCCCGAGAGGATTCGAACCTCTGACCCCTGCCTTCGGAGGGCAGTACTCTATCCAGCTGAGCTACGGGCGCGTGTAATCAAACGTCATCACTATCAAGCATCCCTGCGCGTGGTTCCAGCCGGTACATCCGTGTACCGTCGTTCGGTCCTCGCGAAGGCATCCGGGCTCACCCAGCTGAGCTACGGGCGCGTGGCAGACCGGGAAAAGCGGTGCGCATCATACCAGCGAATTCCGCAGTGCAACCGCCAGGATGAGGTTCAAGCCTGCGCAAGCTTCCGGATCGTCTCGAGAAATGACGCCTGCAACGTGGTCGGTTTCCAGCTCTTGCGCAGCGTCAGGCCGATGGATCGTTCGGTACCGGGCAGCGGATCCGACAAGGTCGCGAGATACCCTTTTTCGACATCGGGTCCGACCTGCCGATGCGACAGCAATGCAGCGCGATCGCTTTGCAGCAGCAGACCCCGGGTAGTGACCAGCGAACTGCATTCGATGGGATTGGCCGGGGGAGCAACGCCGCGCTTCACAAAGAACGTGTTGAAGTGATCGCGGGCCGGTGTGCCTTCGCGCGGAACGATCCAGTGGAGCCTTGCGAGTTCGGCAACGCTTGAGGCTCTGCGTCTAAGCAACGGATGGCCGCGACGTACGACGATGGACAACGGATCATCGAACAACGGCTCCTGCACCACCTGATGGGTCGGCCGAGGGTCCCTCAGCGCCCCGATCATGATGTCGATGTTGCCATGCAACAGGGCGTGCAGCAGCTCATCGTAGGGACCGTCGACCACCTTGACCCGTGCCGACGGATGCCGGGACAAGAATTTTGTAATAGCGTCGGGCAGCAGTTTCGTCCTGGCCAGCGGCAGACAACCGACTGCAACCCGGCTCTGCATGCGCCCGTGCAGCTCGTCCACCTCCTCGAATCCCTGGCGGATTTCCGCGAAGGCGAGGCTTGCGGAACGCGCCACGTTGCGTGCGACCGAAGTTGTATCGACACCATTGCTGCGACGCCGAAACAGTGAACATCCGCATACGGTCTCGAGTTCCCGGGCCGAGCGGTACACACTGGGCTGCGACAGCCCGAGCTCACGTGCTGCGAGACTGAAGCCACCCGCTGCAACGACAGCGATCAGTGCCCGTAACTGCGTCGTCGTGACGCGCCGATGCAGAGGTTCGCCGACCCGCACCGGCTCAGGTGCAATCTCGTTTTCGATGCTCTTCAACTGCTGGAATGCCCGCTCGACTCTCGCGACGAAGCGTTGCCCCGATTCGGTCGCACGCATGCCGGCACCAGTGCGATCAAACAGTCGCTCGCCCACCCGCGACTCGAGGCGCGCAATGCCCTGCGTTACCGCCGACTGGGACAAGTGGACGTTCGCCGCCGCGAGGCTGATGCTGCCAACGCGGGCAATCTCCACGGCGGCGTGCAGGTGCCTTAAGTTTGGAATATCCTCGAACATAATAGTAAAAACTTATATCACAGGGCGGAAATCGAGGATGTGAGGCCGGTTTTTCCGGCTGATACTCTGACCTGAATCGACAGGCCGGTCGGACTGGTCGATCCTTCATGACAGGAGCAATGCAATGGCGGTCGTGGTCACAGGCATTCGGCGGGTCGCCGCTTCCGTGGTGCAGGGTTTCGACAAAATCGGCGTCGCCACGATCCACGAGGCGCAAGGCCGCAAAGGATTGCTGGCGTCCTACCTGCGACCCATCTATCGCCCCGCACACATCGCCGGGGCGGCGGTGACTTGCCAGGTGGCACCCGGCGACAACTGGATGATTCACGTGGCGGTCGAGCAGTGCGCGCCCGGCGACATTCTCGTTGTTGTGCCGACGAGTGCTTGTGAAGACGGCTACTTCGGCGACCTGCTGGCAACCTCGCTGATGGCACGCGGCGTACGCGGGCTGATCATTGACGCCGGCGTCCGTGATATCGCGACGCTGACCGAAGCCGGCTTCCCGGTCTGGTCAAAAGCGGTCAATGCGCAGGGGACGGTCAAGGAAACGATTTGCGACGTGAACAAGCCGGTCGTCTGCGGCGGAGCACTCATCAAACCCGGCGACCTGATCGTGGCTGATGATGACGGTGTGGTCGTGGTCGCGAAATCGGAAGCGGACAAGGTGTTGGCCAGCGCCCTCGCACGGGAAGGCAACGAAGAAGAGAAGCGCCAGCGATTTGCCAAGGGAGAGCTTGGCCTCGATGTCTACAAGATGCGGGAGCGCCTTGCGGCGAAAGGCCTCAAGTACGTGCAGGCCCAGGACGACTGAATGCGAGCAGATCGCCATTCCCTGCGTCGTCATGCGCGGCGGTACGTCGAAGGGCCTGTATTTCCACGCCAGGGACCTTCCAGCCGATATTGCAACGCGTGACCGGGTATTGCTCGCCGCGATGGGATCACCTGATCTGCGACAGATCGACGGCATGGGCGGCGCACATCCGCTGACGAGCAAAGTTGCAGTCATCAGCCCACCCTCGCGAGCTGACGCAGACGTCGACTACCTGTTTCTGCAGGTCGTCGTCGATGCTGCCGAGGTCAGCGATACGCAGAACTGCGGCAACATTCTCGCCGGCGTCGGTCCATTTGCGATCGAGCAGGGCCTGGTGCCCGCGGTTGACGGCGAAACACTGGTGCGCATCCACATGGTAAATACGGCCAGCATTGCTGTCGCCCACGTCAGTACGCCCGGCGGCACGGTCAATTATGCCGGCGATGCGGTCATCGACGGCGTACCGGGCAGTGCGGCACCCATGATGCTGGATTTCCTCGAGGTTGCCGGATCCAGCTGCGGCGCGTTATTACCCACTGGCGCGGCGATCGACAAGGTGCAAGGAGTCGAATTGACGTGCATCGACAACGGCATGCCCGTCGTCATCCTGAATGCGGCAGATTTTGGCAAGACGGGACTTGAATCGCCTGCGGAACTGGAGTCGGATCCGGAGCTCAAGCGTCGTATCGAAGCCATTCGCCTGGAGATCGGACCCCGGATGAATCTTGGCGATGTCACGAAGAAGACCGTCCCCAAGATGTGCCTGGTATCGCCAGCGCAGCATGGCGGTGCTGTTGCGACACGTACTTTCATTCCGCATCGCGTCCACGAATCGATCGGCGTGCTCGGCGCCGCCAGTGTCGCCGCAGCCTGTTTCCTGCCGGGGTCCGTGGCCCAGCGGTTATCGAAACAGACTCCGGTCTCCGGCGTGCATCAAGTGGACGTCGAACACCCTACGGGCTTCCTGACCGTCGAGATTGCCATCGACGTTCGCGGCAATGAGGTGACTCTCGAACGGTCCGCGCTGCTGCGAACGGCGCGCAAACTGATGCAAGGCCAGGTGTTCGTTCCCGGTGCGACCTGGACGTGAACATGAACAAAGGCATGACGGTGGGCTTGTTGGGTTTCGGCGAAGTCGGTCAGATCCTGGCGGATGACCTGACTCGTACTTCCGGCGTAGCGCCATTCGCCTACGATCCGCTGTTTTCCAGGGAGAACAGCCGCCCCAGCCTCGCGCTCAAGTCTCGTACGAACATCAACGCCACAGCGACGGCGCTCGAACTGGGGCGCTCTTGCGAACTCATCATCTGCGCGGTCACCGCTGCGGAAGACATCACCGCGATTCGGTCGATCATCGGCGGCATCGCGGCGAATACCTGGGTCATGGACCTGAACTCGGTATCACCCGACACCAAGCGCCGCTGTGCTGACATCGTTGACGAGGCAGGTGGCCGGTACGTTGAAGCAGCCCTGATGTCGCCCATCGGACCGAAGCGTATCGCCTCCCCTTTCCTGCTGGGCGGTCCGCACGCAGAAGCATTTCTGCCGTTGGCGCATGCCCTCGGGTTCACCGCGACGAGCGTGTTTTCCGGACACGTCGGTGCCGCGTCCGCGACCAAGATGTGTCGCAGCGTGATCATCAAGGGCATGGAGGCGCTGCTGACCGAAAGCATGCTGGCCGCCAGGCATTACGGTGTCGAAAAAGAAGTGCTGGCCTCACTCGCGGATCTGCTGTCTGGCGGCGATTGGCCGACGCGCGCCCACTACATGATCAGTCGCAGTGTCGAACATGGCGTGCGCCGTGCCGAGGAAATGCGGGAGGTGGCTGCGACCGTCAAGGCAGCCGGAGTCGACCCGTTGATGAGCATTGCCTGCGTTGCGCGCCAGGAATGGGCGGCGCAGTTTCCCGCCGCGCTCGGACAGAGTGACCTGCAACAGATGCTCGATCGGTTGAAAAAGTAGGATGAAATAGCATGCTCATCATCGACTGCCATGGTCATTACACGACCTCGCCTGAGGCGCTGCAGGATTTCCGCAAGGCGCAGCTGGCGAAGTTCGCGAATCCGGCGCTGCCGGCGCCTGCGCCCGCAAGGATCAGCGACGAGCAGATCCGCGAGAGCATCGACAAGAACCAGCTGCGGCTGCAGAAGGAGCGCGGTGCTGACGTGACGCTGTTTTCGCCGCGGGCGTCAGCCATGGCGCATCACCAGGGCGACAGCGCCGTATCCAAGGAATGGTCCCGCGCCTGCAATGACCTGATCAAGCGGGTCGTCGACCTGTATCCGGAAAACTTCATCGGTGCCTGCCAGCTGCCACAATCACCCGGCGTATCGATCGCTGAATCCATCGATGAGCTGGAGCGGTGCGTCATTGAACTCGGATTCGTCGGCTGCAACCTTAACCCGGACCCCTCCGGGGGCTTCTGGACTTCACCTCCGTTGACCGACCGCGCCTGGTATCCGTTCTTCGAAAAGATGGTTGAACTGGATGTGCCCGCGATGATCCACGTATCCGGTACGTGCAATCCGAATTTTCACGCGACCGGAGCGCACTATATAAATGCGGACACCACCGCGTTCATGCAGTTCATCGAAGGTGACCTGTTCCGTGATTTTCCGACACTGCGCTTCGTTATCCCGCATGGCGGTGGTGCCGTACCGTACCACTGGGGCCGCTATCGGGGTCTCGCCGACATGCTGAAGCGACCGCCACTGCAGCAGCACGTGATGAAGAACGTGTATTTCGACACCTGCGTCTATCACCAGCCGGGCATCGATCTGCTGTTCGAGGTGATCGACATCGACAATATCCTGTTCGGTTCGGAAATGGTCGGTGCCGTCCGTGGCATCGATCCGGAAACGGGACAGTATTTCGACGATACGAAGCGTTACGTCGACAGTCTCAAGCTGTCAGACGCGGACCGCGTCAAGGTGTACTCGGGCAATATCCGGCGGGTCTACCCACGTCTCGACGCAATTCTGCAGGCGCAGGGACGATGACAGACTTCAAGATGGATGCGGACTGGCTGTGCTTCGCGCCCAATCCCTCGAAGCCGGTCTTTCGGCCACCGCCGGGTGCCGTGGACGCACATTGTCATGTGTTCGGTCCCGGTGCCGTTTTCCCGTTCGCGCCGGAGCGCAAGTACACCCCCTGCGACGCACCAAAGAACAAGCTCTGGGAGCTGCGTGACTTTCTGGGTTTTGAGCGCAATGTCATCGTCCAGGCCACCTGTCATGGCGCGGACAATCGCGCCCTGGTCGACGCACTCCAGAATTCGCAGGGTCGTGCCCGCGGTGTGGCGACGGTGTACTCCTCCGTGACCGATGACGAACTGCAGGCGCTCAACGCTGCCGGCGTGCGCGGCGTGCGTTTCAATTTCGTCAAACGTCTCGTCGATGCCGCGCCGGCCGATTTTATGCTGGGCATCGCCAGGCGAATCGCAGCGCTCAACTGGCATGTCGTCATCTATTTCGAAGCGCAGGACCTGCCGGAGTATTTCGATTTCTTCAGTTCGCTGCCGGTACCCGTCGTCGTCGATCACATGGGGCGGCCGGACGTCACCAGGGATCCGGGCGGACCCGAGTTCGGTCTGTTCCTGCGTCTGCTGCGCGACAACCCTGATTTCTGGTGCAAGGTCTCGTGTCCTGAACGGCTGTCGAAATCAGGACCGCCGCACTACGACGATGTGGTGCCGTTTGCACGGCGCATCGTTGAAGAGTTCCCCGATCGGGTGCTGTGGGGTACGGACTGGCCGCACCCCAACATGAAATCCCACATGCCCGACGACGGTCTGCTGGTGGACTACGTCCCAAGGATCGCCACGACCGGATCCCTGCAACGCAAACTGCTGGTAGACAACCCCATGCGACTCTACTGGCCCGAGGAGCTTGACTGATGGCGCTCGACAAGCCTTATGCAGATGTGCCCGGCACCACGATTTTTGACGCCGACATGGCGCGACGTGGCTATCACCTGAACCAGTTCTGCATGTCGCTGATGAAAGCCGCCAACCGCGAGCGCTTCAAGGCCGATCAGCGCGCCTACCTCGACGACTGGCCAATGACCGAAGAGCAGAAACAGGCAGTGCTGGCCCGTGACTACAACCGCATGATTGCCTCCGGCGGCAACGTCTATTTTCTTGCGAAGATATTTTCGACGGATGGCCAGTCGTTCGAGCAGGCCGCGGCGTCCATGACCGGCATGTCCCGGCAGGACTATCGCAACATGATGCTGGGTGGCGGGCGCTCACCGGAAGGCAACCGCTACAAGGGAGAGAAAGTCGATGGCTAGAATTACAGCGGGCGTCACGACATCCCATGTTCCCGCGATCGGCGCAGCGATCGACAATGGCCAGTCGCAGACCGACTACTGGAAGCCGGTCTTCGCCGGCTACGAATTCTCGAAGGAATGGATACGGCAGGAGAAGCCGGACGTCATCATTCTCGTCTACAACGATCACGCCTCCGCATTTGGCCTGAACCTTGTGCCCACCTTTGCCATCGGCTGCGGCGACGAGTTTGCGCCCGCCGACGAAGGCTGGGGTCCACGCCCGGTACCAGTGGTCAAGGGTTGCCCGGAACTCGCCTGGCATATCATGCAATCGGTGATTCAGGACGATTTCGATCTCACCGTCATCAACGAAATGGCCGTCGACCATGGACTCACTGTCCCGCTGTCGCTGATGTTCGGTCAGCCAGAGGAATGGCCGTGCCGTGTCATTCCGTTTGCAGTGAACGTGGTCGTCTATCCGCCGCCGTCCGGGCGGCGCTGCTATGAGCTGGGCAAGGCGATTCGCCGGGCCGTCGAATCCTTCGATGGCGACCTGAACGTCCAGATCTGGGGCACGGGTGGCATGAGTCACCAGCTGCAGGGACCCCGAGCGGGCCTCATCAACAAGCAGTTCGACAATGCCTTTCTCGACCGCCTGGCCGGCGACGCGGAAGGCCTCGCCAGGATTCCGCACATAGACTATGTGCGTGAGGCAGGCTCCGAGGGCATTGAACTGGTGATGTGGCTGATCATGCGCGGCGCGCTGAACGCCAGAGTGGAGGAGCTGCACCGCTTCTACCACGTGCCGGCGTCGAATACGGCCGTCGGACATATGGTACTCAAGAACGTTGAATGACCTGAAAGGTAACACTGATGAAAGTTGTACTGGCTGGTGCGGGCGCCTTTGGCAAGAAGCATCTGGATGGCATCAGGAAGATCGTGGGTGTCGAAGCCGTATCACTGGTCGGCCGACGTCTGGATGCGACCCAGGCCATCGCGACGGAGTATGGCGTTCCCCACGCAACCACTGATCTGGCTGAGGCGCTGGCGCAGCCCGGTGTCGATGCAGTCATCCTGTGCACGCCGACACAAATGCATGCGGAACAGGCCATACAGTGCATGGCAGCCGGCAAGCACGTTCAGGTCGAGATTCCGCTGGCCGATTCCTGGGCTGATGCAAAGGCTGTCTTCGACAAACAGAAGCAGACCGGTCTCGTCTGCATGGTCGGCCACACGCGGCGCTTCAATCCCTCGCACCAGTGGGTACACAACAGGATAGTGAAGGGCGAGCTCACTGTTCAGCAGATGGACGTGCAGACCTATTTCTTCCGGCGACAGAACATGAATGCGGCGGGCGAGCCACGCTCGTGGACGGACCATCTGCTGTGGCACCATGCCGCGCATACCGTTGACCTGTTCCAGTACCAGACGGGCAGCAAGGTCGTGGCAGCTCATGCGATGCAGGGCCCGAGGCACCCCCAGCTGGGTATCGCGATGGATATGTCGATTCAGCTGAAAGCTGCCAATGGTGCAATCTGCACGTTATCGCTCTCGTTCAACAATAACGGCCCCCTGGGCACGTTCTTCCGTTACATCTGCGACAACGGCACGTACCTCGCGCGATACGACGATCTCTTCGACGGCTACGACAAGCCCGTCGATGTCAGCAAAGTCGATGTCTCGATGAACGGCATCGAACTGCAGGATCGCGAGTTCTTCGCGGCGATTGCCGCAGGGCGGGAACCGAACGCCAGCGTTGCGCAGGTTCTGTCGTGTTACGAAGTCCTGCATCAACTGGAACAGTCGCTGGAAACCTGACGCAAGAGGTTGCCTCGCGTGCAAAACCGCAGGCTGGGTACCGTGGACGTGCCGCCGATCGGCTTCGGCTGCATGAATCTCTCGCACGCCTACGGTGAACCGCCACCCGTTAATGTGAGTCAGGCCGTCCTGCAGACGGCCCTCGATCTGGGTATTTTGCATTTTGACTGCGCGGCACTTTACGGCTTCGGCCGCAATGAAGAGCTCGTCGGTCCTTACCTGAAGCCGCATCGCAACCGGATCGTGCTGGTCAGCAAGTGCGGCCTGCGCGGCGAGAACGGCAAACGCACCATCGATGGTCGCCCTGAGGCGCTTGGGCGCGATCTGGAAGCGTCGTTACGGCGATTGCAGACCGACAGGATCGATCTCTACTACCTGCATCGCTGGGACAGGAGAGTCCCCATCGAAGAGAGTATCGGAGCGATGAGCCGCTTCGTCGAACAGGGCAAAGTGCGCGACGTCGGTCTGTCAGAGGTGTCTGCCGATACGCTGCGCAAGGCGAATGCGGTGCACCCGATAGCCGCCGTGCAGTCCGAATATTCGCTGTGGAGCCGCAATGCCGAGATCGGGGTGCTCGAGGCCTGCGCAGAGCTTGGTATTGCCTTTGTCGCGTTCTCACCGCTCGCGCGCGGTTTCCTGACATCGGTGGATCTGCAGCCGGGCACATTTGCCGAGAAGGATCTGCGCCGCGCCATGCCGCGTTTCCAGGAACCACACTATTCGCGGAACCGTGAGTTGCTGCCGGCGTATCGCCGGATCGCGGCCGATGTCGGGTGTACGCCAGCACAGTTGGCGCTTGCCTGGCTGCTTGCCCAGGCGCCGCATATCCATGTCATTCCGGGGACCACGTCCATCGCCCATCTGCAGGAGGACGCAGGGGCAAGCAACGTGAAGTTGACCGCCCAGGTCCTGCAGGAGCTCGGCGAGCTGATCAACTTCAGGACAATCAGCGGCCCACGTTACGCGGCGGCGACCCAGGCAGAGATAGATACCGAAGAATTCCGGTAAGCCAAACCAGCAGACGCGGGCCAGATCTGGTCCTTTTGGGTGGTTTATGCTGCTGTGCCACATGGCTATACTTACGCGCCTTGAAACCGAGTTCCCTTGCAGTGGAGAGATCGTGAACCCTTCCCGCGAAAGTCAATACAGTGCCTCGCACGACAAGCATTTCTTCGATACGTTCATGCTGGTACTCGGCGGCCTGGTGGCCTTCGCCTTCGCGCTGTATTTCCTTGCCAGGGTGGTGAGTGCCAACACGCAGGAACGTCATGTTCTGCAGGATCCGGCTCATGTCGCAGCCGCCGATGCGAACGTCAGACCCGTGGCTCTGCTCGCTGTTTCCGGAAAAGACAATTCTGCCGTCGAAACTGCGGCGCCCCCTCCTGCTGCACCTGCCGCCCCAGCGGCTGTGATGCAAGGCGATGCCGTCTACAATATGGCCTGCGTGGCCTGCCATGGTCAGGGCATCGGCGGCGCGCCGATCTTCGGCAACAAGGAAGCCTGGGCACCACGCATCGCCCAGGGAAACGCCACGCTTCACGAACATGCGCTGAAGGGCTACCAGGGCAAGGCTGGCTTGATGCCCGCCAAGGGTGGCCGAATCGATCTCGCTGACGAGTCCATCGTCAGCGCTGTCGACTACATGGTGGGCGCGGCGAAATAACCTGTTGCTGAATTGGCGGATGTCAGGCGCGTGGCCGCTCCAGGCCACGCAGCCCGATGGCCTCGTGGACATGAATGGCCAGCACGCGTTCGGAGTCCGCGAGATCGGCGATTGTCCTGGCCACTTTAAGAATCCGATGAAAGGCCCGCGCCGACAGCTGAAAGTGCCGGGCGGCCCGCTCCAGCAGCACGAGATCCGCTGCAGCGGGCTTGCAGTGGGCCTCGACTCCCGAGACATCGAGCCTTGCGTTGCACACACTCTGTCGCAAGTGCTGCAGCGTCCGCGCCGTTCGCACTCGTGCTGCAACGCTCGCGCTGCTTTCGCCCCCGCCCTCGGGCGCGAACAGGCTGCCCACCTCGACTCTCGGTACTTCAAGCTGCATATCGAGCCGATCGAGCAGCGGGCCTGATATCCGCCGACGATAGCGCTGGATCTGGTCTGTGGTGCACCGGCACCGCCCTGTCGGGTCGCCCCGATAGCCGCAGGGACAAGGATTCATCGCCGCAACGAGCTGGAACTGCGCCGGAAACTCCGTCTGGCGCGCCACCCTCGACACCGCGATCGTCCCTGTCTCCAGCGGTTCGCGCAGGACTTCAAGAACGCGCCGGTCAAACTCGGGTAACTCGTCCAGAAACAAGACGCCGTGATGCGCCAGCGACACCTCACCCGGACGCGGATGCGCACCACCCCCTACCAGCGCGATGGCCGACGCGGTGTGATGAGGATTGCGAAAGGGGCGCACCCGCCATTCCGTAAGGTTCACACCCTGCCCCGCTACAGAGCGGATGGCGGCCACTTCAAGTGCCTCGGTTTCGCTCAGCTCAGGGAGCAAGCCAGGAAGCCTTTGCGCGAGCATGCTCTTGCCGGTTCCGGGCGGGCCGATGAATAACAGGCTGTGACATCCTGCAGCCGCGATTTCCAGCGCCCGGCGCGCATGCTCCTGGCCTTTGACGTCCGCAAGATCGGGCACCTTGGGCGCGCGCAGCTGCGGCGTCTGACTGACAAGCAACGGTAAGGATCGATCGCCCGTCAGATGCGCACACACTTCCAGCAGGTGCTGGGCCGCAGCGACTCGACCATTGCTGACCAGTCCGGCCTCAGTCGCGTTGCCGTGGGGCAGGATGAGCAGATGGCCGGCGCGTCCGGCCTCGACCGCTGCTGGCAACACCCCCTTTGCGAGCCTGAGCTCTCCGCTCAGTGACAGCTCTCCGTAGAGCTCGCAGTACTCGAGGCCTCGCGCCGCCAGCTGCCCGTCGGCGACCAGGATGCCGACCGCGATCGGCAGGTCAAACCGACCGCCTTCTTTCGGCAGGTCCGCGGGGGCGAGGTTGACGATGATGCGGCCGGCAGGGAACTCGAACCTGGAGTTGGTGATGGCCGCGCGGACCCGGTCCTTGCTCTCCTTCACCACGACTTCGGGAAGCCCGACAATCGCGAAGGCCGGCAACCCGTTCGCGATGTCAACTTCGACGCGCACCAGCGGCGCTTCCATGCCGAACTGCGCGCGACTCAATATGGTCGCTATGGCCATCCATGGCCTCCCTCGATTCAACTACCAGTTGCCGGCGTCGCAGGACGCGCCAATTCCGGTTTCAGGCGCCCTTTCGTCCAGCCTCGAGGGCTGACAGCCGCTCTTCCAGGGCCGTCAGTTTCTCGCGGGTCCGCTTCAGCACGCCGGTCTGAGCATCGAATTCCTCGCGCGTGACCAGGTCGAGCCGGGCCAGGCCAGATTGCAGGACTGACTTGAAATTGGCTTCCAGATCCTGCTTGAAGGCTGCAATCCCCGGGGGAAGCGCGGCTGACATGCGCTTTGCGAGTTCGTCGATGAAACGTGGGTCCATGGGGTTCTGCCTGATCAAAGGGTGTTGAGAATGCGATACGAGCCTGCGTGCAAGCAGACTAGGTCCGCCGATCAGCCCTGACAAGCCGTAAAAAACTCGCTGAACCTGCAGATTCTGGTGGTCGGTTGCCCCATTGAGTGGCCCCGATAGCGCAAGCCAGCGGCGTCCGCTCCGCCATGAGGCAGCCCTAAACGACTCCGCACCGATTTGGTGCGCCGAGGACGACTCGAACCGGTGAACTCCACCATTCCATGCCCCAACTTTCGGCCCGGATGCGTGGCACAGAAGATGCATTCTCGATCCGGCGCGGAATCGAGCTTGAGCCTCGGTCCCGTCAGAACTGTTCATCTGGAGTTAGGCACTGCATGAAGCTGATTACCGCAATCATCAAGCCCTTCAAGCTCGATGACGTTCGCCAGGCCGTAGCGGATATCGGCGTTCAAGGCATTACCGTAACGGAGGTCCAGGGGTTTGGGCGTCAGCGCGGGCATACGGAGCTCTATCGGGGCGCCGAATACCGGGTCGATTTCCTGCCCAAGACCAAGATCGAGCTGGCCGTCGACGACACCATCGTCGAGCAGGTGGTCGAGGCCATCACCAACGTGGCTCGCACGGGAAAGATCGGCGACGGCAAGATCTTCGTCCTGAACCTCGAACAGGCGGTGCGCATCCGCACTGGCGAAGTTGGCGCGGAAGCCGTCTGAAAACCCTGGTCCAGAAGTTCGCCAGCAGCAGTTCCTTATGTACAGCCATGATTCGCAATCAGTTCCTCAAGTCACCTTTAGTCAGCCTTCCTTTCCGCACCCATTAGAAGTACCTCGCAGGAGAACGACAGTGAAAAGATCTCGCGTGTTCAACCCACTGTGGAGCCTGGCGCTGCTCGCGCTTGCGCTCGTCGGGCCGGGGTTAACCCTCGCTCAGGAGGCCGCCACGCCGCCCGATCCGGCAGCTGTCGCCCAGGAAGCGCCTGCAGCAGATGCGGCACCTGCTGAAGCAGCTCCGGCCGAAGAAGCCGCAGCGGCGCCTGCAGCGCCGACGTTCGACAAGGGCGACATCGCCTGGATGCTTGTGAGCACGCTGCTGGTGATCATGATGGCAGTGCCGGCACTGGCGCTCTTCTACGGCGGCATGGTGCGCTCAAAGAACATCCTGTCACTGTCAATGCAGATCTTCGTTACCTTCTGCCTGCTGTCGGTGCTGTGGGCGGTCTATGGCTACAGCATCGCCTTCACGGCAGGCAACCAGTTCTTTGGTGGATTCGACCGGCTGTTCCTGAAGGGAATGCTCGATTCCGCGGGCAACCTCACGGCTGCAGCCACGTTCAGTAAGGGCGTCTATATCCCTGAATACCTGTACGCCGCGTTCCAGATGACATTTGCCGCAATCACGCCCTGCCTGATCGTAGGCGCGTTCGCAGAGCGCATGAAGTTCTCGGCAGTGCTGTTCTTCATGGTTTTGTGGTTTACGTTCTCGTACCTGCCCATCGCGCACATGGTGTGGTTCTGGGCCGGTCCGGACGCCTATACGGACGCTGACGCAGCCGCTGCTGCCACTGCAGGAGCAGGCTTTCTGTTCCAGAAAGGCGCCCTCGATTTCGCAGGCGGAACGGTGGTGCACATCAACGCTGGCATCGCCGGGCTGGTCGGCTGCATCGTGCTCGGTAAACGCAAAGGTTACGGCACGCAGTCGATGGCACCGCACAACGTTCCCTTCATCATGATCGGCGCCGCCCTGCTCTGGGTGGGCTGGTTCGGCTTCAACGTCGGTTCGAATCTCGAGTCGAACGCGTTTGCTGCCCAGGTGTTCATCAACACGTTCCTCGCCACAGCGGCGGCCGTGCTGGGCTGGACGTTCGCTGAATGGATCTTCCGCGGCACCCCGACAATGCTCGGTGCAGCTTCGGGAGCAGTCGCTGGCCTGGTGGCCATTACTCCGGCCTGCGGCTGGATCAGCCCGATGATGAGCATCGTGCTCGGCCTCATGGCCGGCGTCATCTGCCTGTTCTCGGTCTCGACGCTGAAAAAGGCCTTGGGTTACGACGACTCGCTGGACGTCTTCGGCGTCCACTGCGTTGGCGGAATCTTCGGTGCCATCATGACCGGCGTATTCAACGACCCCGCTCTCGGCGGCACCGGAATCTACGACTACGTCGCGGGTACCTGGGGCTATGCCGGCATGGGTACGCAAGTCATGGCCCAGCTGTGGGGTGTCATTGTGACCCTGGTCTGGTCCGGTGTCGTGGCCTACATCGCCTATAAGATCGTCGACCTGACGATTGGCCTCAGGGTCTCGGAAGAGACCGAAACGGAAGGCCTCGATACGGTCGAGCACGGCGAGCGCGGCTACAGCCTGTAAAGGACGGCTGCAGGGACCGGATTCGACCGGTCCCCCTTACGGGAAACGGGCGCCTCCTCAGGCGCCCGTTTTTTTATCCAGTCGGGCCAGGCATTGACTACCCAATCGGCTGGCGGGCAAGCCTGATCCTGTTACACTCGGCCCAAGCTTCAAGGGCCTCGCAAGGGGTCCGCAATCAACGTTTAAGTACCGGGAGTTATTGATGAAACTGATTACTGCGATCATCAAGCCGTTCAAGCTGGACGACGTCCGCGAAGCCCTGTCCGAGGCAGGGATCCAGGGTGTCACGGTAACCGAGGTCAAGGGATTTGGCCGGCAGCGGGGGCATACCGAACTGTACCGGGGGGCCGAATATGTGGTCGATTTTCTGCCCAAGACCAAGATCGAGGTCGCGGTGGACGATGCCCGGGCCGAAGCCGTCATTGAAGCAATCACCACTGCCTCACGGACTGGGAAGATCGGCGATGGCAAGATTTTCGTGACCGAACTTGTACAGGTAATCAGGATCCGTACCGGCGAGACCGATTCCAACGCAATCTGACGAGCGGCCCTCCCTGGCGCTCCTCGAAGAGGTTTGCCCCATGACGCGACTCGTACTTGGTTTTGTTGCGCTACTGACCCTCTCGTCGGGTGCCTTCGCAGACGTCTACCGTTTTGTCGATGCACAGGGCAATGTGCAGTACACGGACAAGCCAGCCCTGCTCCCGGCCGCAGAAGCTTGCCGTGCAGTCGCGCGCTACGGACACCGTGGCGCTCGCAGCGCGGTCCGAAGCCGACCAGGCGCGCGTTGCTGCAGAGGACACCGCGCGACGGCAGGCAGCCGCCCAGGCGGCAGATCAGCGCGGGGCTGCGCAGATCACGGCGACGGCCAAAGCCGAGCAGTGCGCGAAAGCCCGTGAACGCGACGCCTCCTACAGCACCTCCAAGCGTCTCTATGAATCCCTGCCCGACGGCCAGCGCCGCTACCTCACGGATGCCGAACTGACCGCAGGCTCGCAATGAAGCCAAGGCTGCCGTAGCAGAGATGTGCAAGTAGCGGCGATCCGTGCACCCAAGCCCCGATACTGGAGCTACTCGTTAAATGAAAGTCGGCTTCCTCGGGTTGGGCGCCATGGGGCTGCCGATGGCCCGCAATCTTCACAAACAGGACCTGCTGGCAGCGGCCTGGAACCGCTCCCCCGCAAAGGCTCTGGACCTTGCAGCAGAAACGGGCTGCATTGCGGCCAGCTCACCTCAGCAACTCGCTTCGCTCTGCGATGTCGTAGTGTCCTGTGTCTCGGCTGACGCGGATGTGCTTGAGATCGTCGCTGCTGCGATTGCCGGCCTCAAGGCCGGTACGGTCTTCATTGACTGCTCCACGATCAGCGCCGACACCGCCCGACTTGCAGCTCGGCAATTACAGCAGCATGGCATTCACTTCCTCGATGCTCCTGTCAGCGGGGGGGTCGAGGGTGCAAAAGCCGGAACGCTGGCGATCATGGTTGGAGGCGATGCCGAGACGTTTGCGAAGGCCTTGCCCGTCCTGCAGGCAATGGGCAAGACCATCACTCATTTCGGCCCGACTGGCGCGGGACAGGCTGCCAAAGCCACCAACCAGCTGATGTGCGCGGGCATCATCCAGGCGGTCGCCGAAGCAATGGCCTTTGCGAAGGCGGAAGGACTGCCTCTGGACAAGCTGATCGAAACGCTTGGCAAAGGTGCGGGCTCCAGCTGGTACTTCGTGAATCGCGCGCCGAACATGGCACGCGGCAGCTACCCCGCCGGCTTCCGCCTCGTGCTGCACGAGAAGGACCTGAAGATCTGCCGCGACATGGCGGCACGCCACGGGGTACAGCTGCCCCTCATCGAAATGACATTGCACCACTACCGGCGGCTGGTGGAACTTGGCTTTGGTAACGAAGACATTTCGACGTTGTTCCGTCTCAAGGACGCTCTGTTCGACGACGCCCGCCTCCCCGACGCTCCTGTTACATGAGCGATGCTGCCGGGCAGGTGAACGCGCGCGGGCCGGAAGCCAGCTTTTTTCTGCCCGATTTCTGCGCGGCGCGTGCCACGCTTGCAATCGTCCTCATCGTTGAACTGGTGGCGTTCGTGCTCGCTATTTCGCGGCCCGGCGCGCAGTCCGGTTTCTGGATCGACCTGGCCAGCCTGTCACTGTTCCTGCTATGGCTCGGCCTGTCCTCGTCGGCAGTACTGTGCAGGAGCCGTAACTGGCTGGCCACGATGCCTACGACCCGCGCTGTGACAGTCGCCCTCAGCCTGTTGCTGCTCACCATTGCCGTTATTGCAGAGATCGTCTTTCAGACCGGCCGCTTCTGGTCGCGGGGACTCGACGATATTGCCACCATCTTCCCCCGGGACCATGTCACCTTCATGCTGCGCACGGTGGCGATCGGCTTTATCGTGAGCGCCCTCGCGCTGCGCTATTTCTACGTTTCGGCGGAGTGGAAACGCAGCGTCGAGCTGGAAGCCCGGGCGCGCATTCACGCATTGCAGGCGCGTATCCGCCCGCATTTCCTGTTCAACAGCATGAACACCATTGCGTCGCTGACGCGTTCGGATCCGAGCCGCGCTGAAGAAGCCGTCGAAGATCTCGCAGACCTGTTCCGCGCCAACCTGAGCGACGCCCGCGCGCGTATTCCCCTCAAGGAGGAACTGGAGGTCGCCCGCATCTACCAGCGGATCGAGCAGCTCCGTCTGGGCGATCGGCTGCACGTACGCTGGAACGTGGCGGATACACCGATGCGTGCGCTCGTACCGAGTCTGCTGGTGCAGCCGCTACTTGAAAACGCCGTCTATCACGGCATCGAAACGCTGCCGCAGGGCGGCACGGTTACCGTCACGAGCCGCTTCGATGGCTCCATGATCGAGCTTGAGGTACGCAATCCGCTGTCGGCGGATGCCGCACCAACGGAGCGCCGTGGCAATCGCCTGGCGCTCGACAACATCCGCCAGCGCCTCGACCTCGCATGGCCCGGACAATCGCGTGTCGAAGTCAGCCAGGAAGGCGGCGAATACAGGGTCACTCTCGTTTTTCCTTACCAGGAATAACCCGATGAAGGGGATAGGGGATAGGGGACGGGGGACAGTGCAGAAGGAGAGACGTGCCTTCTCTGCCGTCCATGCCAGATCCCGACTATCTGATCCTTACCGGATAGCGGGTATTCATCGATCTCACACTGTCCCCTATCCCCTATCCCCTATCCCCTTCTCCTGATGGCCACGCGTGTCCTTATCGTTGACGACGAGGCTCCGGCACGCGACCGGCTGAAGCGGTTGCTGGCCGAAATCGATGACTGTGAGTGCGTGGGCGAAGCCGCCGACGGACGCGAAGCTCTTGAGGCCTGCACGAAACTCGAGCCGGGCATCGTGCTGCTGGATGTGCGCATGCCGGGGCTCAATGGCATGGAAGTGGCGCGGCACCTGGTCACCCTGGAACGGCCACCCGCGGTCATCTTCACGACGGCCTACGACCAGTATGCATTGGAAGCTTTCGAGACCCTGGCGGTCGGCTATCTGCTCAAACCCATCCGCAAGGAGAAACTGGCCCGGGCACTGCAACATGCTGTGCGAATAAGCGGCCCGAGCCTGCTCCGCGTTACGGCGGCTGCCAGGATGGAGACCCGTCGCCAGCACATCTGCACCCGGCTCGGCGAACAGTTGCGCCTGATTCCCGTGAGCGACATCTACTGTTTCCTCGCTGACCAGAAATACGTCACCGTGCGTCATGCCGGCGGCGAAGACCTGATCGATGAGTCACTGAAGACCCTGCACGATGAGTTTGCGCCGGACTTTCTGCGCATTCACCGCAGCGCCCTGATAGCGGAGAAGCACATTGCAGCGGTGGAGCGCATAGCAGAAGGCCAGTACCAGGTCCGGATGCGTGCAGGCTCCGAACCGTTGCAGGTAAGCCGCCGCCACGCAGCCGAGCTGTTGCGCCGCCTGCGCGAGGGCGCCCTGAAGACGTCAGAATTGTGATGCAGAAGTCTATCCGTGCCTTTTGCATCCGAATCCGGCGAAACGCCGGGGTTCAGCCGGCCCCCGAAATCAACGAGTAAGCACTCGATGATTTCGCCGAGCCATCCGTGGCCCGGAATAACAGGGTAGGGCAAAGGGCGTTACCCCACCCTGTCAAATACGAACGTACTTCAAGAGTTTTTTCACTGCAGCGAAGGCAAGCGTTCCCTGAGCGGCGAGCCTCAGAAGACGTCGCGGACCGATCAGCAGCCCAAGCACCGCACCGCCCGCCAGCACGGCAGGACGCTGCAACAGCTTCCGTGCCTTGCCGACACCCTGCTCGATACCGCTGAGCCTGGCTTCGATGGATCCAACCGCTGCGCCGAGTTGCTGGCGCTGCGAAGCCGACTTGATTTCAAGCATCGCGCGCCGCTGCTGCAGTTCGCTCAGGTGGTCGCTCATGACAGTATTCCGGACATCAGCGACGCGAGTTCAGGTGTTCGCGGTCCTTCGCAAACTCCGCAATCGTGGCTTCGAACAGCCTGCCACGTTTCCGGAGCTTGCCGAGCAGGATCAGTGCGGCCACCACTGCGAGGAGCAGGTAGAAGGCCGTCACGAGCACGGCGACCAGGATCCGGTGCGTATCCCAGAATACGATGATCAGCACCAGGGCACCGAGAAACAGCCCCATCCCGGCAGCAAACAATGCCACGAATGCCCAGATCAGCAGTTGCACGGCCTGCGTCACTTCCTGTTGCAGTTCGGTGGACAGAATCTCCAGCCGCGTCTGCGCGATACCGACCAGGGTCGTCAGCACTTTGGTCAACGATCCGAGCAGGCTGCTGATCGGGCCCGACTCCTCGGCCTGTCCGGACTCGCTCATGGGTGGCTCATTGGCGGCTCATTGATGGGTGCCGGTCTGAAGGCTAGCGACGGCTGAGCAACAGGCCGACCAGCAGGCCAACCCCGGCGGCTACGCCTAAGGCAGCCCAGGGGTTCTGCTTGATGTACTGCTCGCCTTCAGTCACGAGCTCGCGAGCCTGTTTGAGTGCATCCTCTTCCGCGCCACTCAGGCGTTCACGCGCAGCAGTCAGGGATGCCTCGGCCCGGGCCCTCGCTTCCTGGATTTTTTCGCCGGCCTGTCCAGCAGTGGCTTTCAGCAGCGCCTCGGCATCCGCCACGACGGTCTGCAGATCCTTGAGCAGCTTGTCAGTGGTGACCTCTTCATCCTTCAAGGCTCTGACCATAACCGTCTCCTGAGTTGGCGCGACTGCTTTGATGTTAGCAGGGTGAGGCAAGAACTTTTCATGCCCATGATACCCCGAGTGACGGATGACGTCGTGCCGGACAACTACGGCTTAGCCAGTGTTAGCATGTCCCGCCACCCAGGGTACTTCTTACACACGGGAACCCCTGGTCGGCAGGACGAAAACCGAAGTGACAGACAAACAGCTCAATACTGCACAGCGCGCCCCACCGTTCTATACGCGCACCTTTGCCATCGCGACGGTGCTGGTACTGGGCTGGGTCGTGTACAGAATCCTTGCACCGTTCTTCTCCTCCATCATCTGGGCGCTGTTCATCGCTTTCCTGCTCCATCCGCTGCACCTGCGGCTGATGAAACGTCTGGGCAACCGCAGTCAGCTGTCCGCTCTGGTCCTGACACTCGCGACGTTCGTCATTCTGATCGGGCCGCTCACGGCAGTCACCGCAGCGATCGCCACTCAGGCAGGCGATCTGTTACAGAGAGCACAAGGCACGGTAACCGGGCACAGCGTAGTCGGCATAAGGAATATTACGGAAGTCCCCGGGATAGGCCCATTGCTCGAATGGGCGCAGCGCAATGTCGGCCTCTCCTCTGCCCAGATCCAGGGGTGGATCGTCGAAGGCGGCCGCAACGTGCTTGAGAGGCTGGCGTCCATGGGAGGCCAGGTGTTCCTGGGAGCCATAGGCACCGTGGTTACCTTCAGTCTGACGATGTTCCTGCTGTTCTTCTTCATCCGCGATGGCGAGCGCATGATCGATACTGTCCGCGTCCTCATTCCCATGTCATCCGGGCGTAAGGCGCATCTTTTCTCGCATCTCGGGGCAGTCATCCGCGCAGTGGTGTACGGCACCGGACTCACGGCATTGCTGCAGGGTCTGCTCGTCGGCATTGCGTTCGCAATCGTGGGTTCAGCTTCGCCCCTGGTGTTCGGCGTGATGGCCGCGCTGCTTGCTCTGCTGCCCTTCGGAGGCACGGCCCTGATATGGGGTCCGGCCGCGCTGATACTCGCGGGCCAGCAACGCTGGGGCGCTGCCCTGTTTCTGCTGCTGTGGGGCGCACTGCTCGTTGGCACGATCGACAATCTGTTGAAACCGGTCCTGGTTTCAAGCCGTGCGCCCGTCGCAACGCTGACCGTGTTCATCGGCGTGCTGGGCGGCATAGCGGCATTTGGGGCCGCCGGCCTGTTTCTCGGTCCCGTGCTGCTCGCCCTGATCATTGCGCTGATCGAATTCGCAGTCGAAATCCGTCGCAGAGAGCTCCAGGGACCCGAGCCGGAGGGCCGGTCGAAAGTGAGAGAGCCATGACCAGCGATTCCAGAGCGTCGCTGCGCATCGCCACGCGGCAAAGCAAACTGGCGCTGTGGCAGGCGGAGCACGTTGCGGGCCGTCTGCGTGACGCGCATCCGCAACTCGAAGTTGTGCTTGTTCCCATGACGACACAGGGTGATCGCGTGCTGGACCGGGCACTGGCCCAGGTCGGCGGCAAGGGGCTGTTCGTCAAGGAACTCGAGGTCGCACTCGCTGCCGGAGAAGCCGATATTGCCGTCCATTCAATGAAGGATGTTCCGAGCGAACTTCCTGACGGAATGATGTTGTGCGCGCTGCTCGCGCGCGCAGACCCGCGCGATGCATTCCTGTCGCTGCAGCATGCCTCTTTCGATGCACTACCCAGAGGCGCGCGCGTCGGGACGTCCAGCCCGCGTCGTCAGTGCCAGCTGAAGGCACTGCGACCGGATCTTGAGACACTGATGTTGCGCGGCAATGTCGATACGCGCTTGCGGAAGCTCGCAGAGGGCCAGTTTGATGCCATCGTGCTCGCGAGCGCCGGATTGACTCGCCTTGGCCTCGCAGCGCATATCACGGAACTGCTGGACGTCGAGCGCAGTATTCCAGCAGTCGGCCAGGGCATTGTCGGTATCGAATGTCGAACGGACGATGCGCGCAGTCGTGAACTGACGCAGGTACTGAACGATCGGACGGCAGAGATCTGCATCACGGCAGAACGCAGCTTTGCCCGCCGTCTCGAAGGCAGCTGCCAGTCGCCCATTGCAGGGTATGCGGAGCTTTCGGGGAACATGCTGACATTGCGCGGCATGGTTGGCTCGATGGATGGGGCGCGCCAGTTCCGCGGGCGCGTCGCCAGTACACCCGCCATGGCAGCTTCTCTTGGGCGGGGCCTTGCGGAGCAGTTGTTGCGCGAGGGAGCCGAGCGGCTGCTCGAGGAAATGCGGCGCGAGGTCTATTGATTCCCGCACCGACGCCAGCCTTGACCGGTCTGACCGTGCTGGTCACGCGACCCGCAGATTCATGCGCTTCGCTTTGCCGCAAGATCGAGGCGCTGGGCGGTGAGGCTGTCCCGTGGCCGACGGTCGTCATCGAACCCCTTGCTGAGCCAGTGCTGGTATCGACCGATCCAGCGCCCGGTCCCCACCCCTACGATGTCGTGATTTTCGTCAGCCAGAATGCAGTCACCCATGGACTCAAGGCGGTTGCACGCGGTCCCGCTACCCTCATCGCCGCCATTGGCAAGTCCACAGCGGCTGCATTGACTGCAGCGGGTGCCGTGCCCGCAATCGTTCCTGAGGCAGGATTCACCAGCGAAGCTCTGCTTGCCGCTCCCGACCTGCAGGCCGGCGTCATCCACCGCGTCCTCATCGTGCGGGGCGGATCGGGTCGCGAAGTCCTGGAAGAAGCGCTCGTGGCGCGCGGCATCGAGGTCGATTTCCTGGAAGTGTATCGACGCGTGCCAGCTGCAATCGATCCTGGGCTCCGGTCAGCCCTGGAAGCGCGCTGGTTGCAGGGCGGCATCGATGTCGTCACGGCGACCAGCGGCGAGATTCTGCACAATCTGCACCAGATGCTGACCGATGCCGGCCGACTGCTGCTATCCACCACCTCGCTGCTGGTCGTGAGCCCGCGTATCAAAGAGGCGGCCGTTGCACTCGGCTGCAGCGGCGAAGTCCTCGTTGCACCCGCAGCCGATGACGATACGCTCGTCGGTATGCTGGCGCGCTGGCGCACTCGCGCGCGGACTGCGTGAGCAACCTGCTACGATTGCACACCGTAGGAATTCCGCCGCGAACCCTGGCCGGCGTACCCCGATGAGTGACGACCCCTCAACTGCCCTGTATGCCGATGAAGAACCTCGCCCTCGCCGACCAGGTCTGATGCCATTCCTGCTTGCCGCGATCGCGCTCGTGATCGCACTTTATGCAGCGATCAGCACCCGGCTGATCGACGATCGACTCGTCGCACTGCGTTCGCAGACGAATCAGCTGGCCATGGCTCACAGCGCGCTGGCGGACGAACTCAACGCGCTGACAACGCGTGAAACACTGGCTACGGAGGAGACAGCCAAGCAGATCGAATCTCTGCTCAGTCTGTCGCGCGACGTTGCTGCGCTCGAGACCACGACTTCCGAACTGGAAGACCGGATGGCATTGCCGCAGCGGTCGTGGGCGCGGGCGGAAGCGCTGGCGCTGCTGGAACTCGCGCAGCGGCAACTCAAGGTGGATCGCAATATCGACGCAGCGCTCGATGCCATGGTGACTGCGGACAGTCGTCTGGCTGGCTTGCGCGAACCCGCCCTGAGTACCGTGCGTAAACAGTTGACCGTCGATCTGCAGACTCTGCGTGCGTTTGCGCGACCGGATCTCGGCAGCATCACTTTGCAACTCAGGCAGGCCGAGGTCGATGCCGCAGGCCTGGCAACGGCAGGGGTTTCTGCGGAGCCCATCGCTCCCGCCCTGACGGATGCCGCTGTCGAACAGGGCGCATTGGATCGAGCATGGGCAATGGCAAAGCAGGCGCTGAACGCGCTGATTACGGTACGCAGTACCGCCGCCGGCGCGGACGCGCTGCTGACCCGGGACGAGCAGAACCTCAAGCGGCAACGTATGCAGTTGTTGCTGCTGGAAGCGCGGCTCGCCATCGCCCGCGTTGATCAGAAGGCCTTTGCCACGGCTATTGGCGAAGCTCGTTCCTGGCTCGAGGCCAATTTTTCCATGGCCGATGCAGGCGTCGCCAGGCTTGCAGCAGACCTGAGCCAGCTGGCGAAAGTGAACATTGCGCCGCCACTGCCCGACGTCTCGGGCTCACTGCGATTGCTCGAGCAGATGGTGCCGCTCACTCGAGCCGGCGCATGAAAAAAGCGTGGTACACGGCTGTAGCGCTGGTGCTTGGGGCGATACTCGCCGAAGTGCTGCTCGCAGATCCGGGACACGTCGCATTCAGCCTGCGGGGCTGGCTGGTGGACATGTCGGTGCCGGTTTTCGTCCTGCTGTTACTGGCACTCTACGGCGCAGTGCGCCTGGTCGCCCGTCTGTTTCAGGCCCGCAGGTTGCTGAAGGAAGCACAAAGTGCGAGACGGCGTGACCGCGCTCGCGGCTCGCTCTTCAAGGGATTGCTCGAGCTGTCACAGGGCGATTGGCGGACTGCAGAAGAGACTGTCACGCGATCGGCGCGGGACAGTGAGTATCCGCTCGTCCATTACCTGGTGGCTGCAAGGGCCGCGGATCTGCAAGGCGAACAGGGCCGGTGCGAGGAATGGCTCGCGAAGGCGCTTGACGCCACCGCAGGCGAGCGCGCTCCGGTGCTGATCACGCAGGCCGAAATCCTGCTCAGGCACAAGCAGTCGCAGGCGGCCCTGACAGTGCTGCAACAGCTGGAAGCCAGCGGCGAACGCAACACCCGCGCCCTGGTCCTGCTCGCAAGGATCTATCGGCAGACGGGGGACTGGGAACGGCTGCAGCAACTTGAGCCGCGGCTGCGGAGCGCGCGTGGCCTTCCGGAAACCGCGATCGATGAAATCGTCGTGCAGATCTATCTGGATCGCCTGAAGGCGGCCGGCAGTTCCGGACAGTTTGCGCAGGTCGGCAGCGCATGGGAGGCCGCACCAGGTTCGGTCACCCGCCGGCCCGACGTCGTGGTCGCCTACGCGAGAGCGGCCATGGCTTGTCGTGAGCACCAGGCTGCAGGCAAGGCGCTTCGCGAGTTGCTCAATCGCCAATGGGAGGAAACGGCAGTGCTCGCCTTTGGCGACCTTGAGCCGGGCGAACCGCTGGAGGCACTGGAAACCGCCGAGAAGTGGTTACGAAAACACCCGGAAGACGCGGCATTGCTGCTGACCTGCGCCCGCTTGTGTACGCGAGCCGAACTGTATGGCAAGGCGCGGAGCTATCTCGAAGCCAGTGCACTGATCCGGCCGCGCGCGGAAACACTGCACACATTGGCGACGCTGCTCGATCAACTGGGTGACCGCGATCGGGCATTCCGGGCCATGAGTGAAGCCCTGGTGCTCGCGATCGGGCGTAAACCGAACTTGCCGAAGGTGCGCGCCCTGCGTCTGCTCGAACGTCGGCACAGCTCGGATCGCAGGCGTTCATGACCGACGCACAGGTGACCCTGCTGCCGGGTCAGCAGGTCGTGACCGTCAAGGCGTCGGAATCGATCCTCGATGCCGCCCTGCGCTCCGGGCTGAATCTCCCCCACAGCTGCAAGGGCGGTCACTGCGCCTCGTGCCGCGCCCGGATCATTGCGGGCCGCATCCACTATCCGCTGGGCTCGCCGCCAGGCATCACGGCTCAGGAGCAGCAGGAAGGTTATGCGCTGCTGTGCCAGGCAAGACCGCTCACAGCAGAGCTCACGATTGAAGTCCGCCAGTCGCAAGCACCGAGCGGTGATGTGCAGGTCAGGAGTGTGCCTTGCCGGATCGAGCACATGGAGACCCTGGCACCGGATGTCATGGCTGTCACCCTGCGACTTCCGCAGACCGAGCAGTTCACTTTCGTCGCCGGCCAGTACATCGACATCATGTTGCCGGGCAGCCGGCGCAGGAGCTTTTCACTCGCCAATCCGCCGCATGACGCGAAGCTGCTGGAGCTGCATATCCGGCGGGTCCGCGGTGGTGAGTTCACGCAGCAGCTGTTTGAATCGATGAAAGAAAAGGCGTTGTTGCGCATCGAGGGACCGCTCGGCCAGTTCTGGTTTCGCGAAGCGTCCCCGCGCCCCGCCCTGCTGGTGGGCGGCGGCACAGGCTATGCGCCGCTTCGGGCCATGTTGCGACATCTGCTTGAGCGTGGCGATACGCGGCAGATCGAGCTTTACTGGGGAGCAAAGTCGAAAGTCGACCTGTACGCGGAACAGGAGGTTCGCGGCTGGACCGCTGCTCATCCTGGGCTGCGCTTTGTTCCCGTGCTCTCGGACCCCTTACCGGAGGATGCCTGGACCGGACGCTCGGGTCTCGTGCATGCAGCGGTTCTTGAAGACCATCCGCAGCTTGCCGACTTCGATGTGTACGCAGCCGGACCGCCAGCAATGGTGGAATCCATCCGCCAGGAGTTTGCGCAGGCAGGCCTGCCGCCCGACCAGCTGTTCTTTGATTCCTTCGACTACGCGCCCGACGCGCTTGCCAAACTGCGCGAGGCTGCTGCCACGCCCTAAGGTGAGCCGTCGGGTTCCACGGTTGGTGCCGGAGGTGGCTCATCCTGACTCCAGCTGGCCAGGTGGATGCGCCACTTGCCGTCGACCTTGCGCCAGATCTCGAGGACCTTGCCGTTCTCGACGATGTTGCCGCGGCGCAGGTTGCGAAACGTGTAGGTCGCGTAATGGTACGCATAGTCACCCAGCACGCGGCTTTCGACCGTGGTCATGTCCCACGAGAGTATCGGGCGGACCTGCTCCACCCAGTAAGCATCGATATTGGCGCGGCCGCGAATGACAGGTGCGTTGGGCCGCATCAGTTCGGCATCGTCCGCAAACTGGGCGGCAACCAGTGCTGCGTCGTTGTCGGCAAACGCGTTTTCGAGTGCGGTAGTGACCTCCTTCGGCAGTGTTTGCTCGGCGGAACTGCAGCCGCCTGCAAACGGCGCAGAGACGAGGAGCGGGAGCACAGCAAGCAATGCATGACGTGGAATGTTCATCGCGAACCCCCGTTGTCGATGCCGGCGTCAGGCGTATCGGCAATAGCCGGTACCCATTCGACCCAGTCCTGCGCGGACGCGCAGCTGAAAAGGGCCGGATTGGACCTGTAAGCATAGTCCTGTAGGCTGCCTCAAGGAACATGCAAAACCAGACAGCCGAGGCAGGCCTTCCCGCGCGAGTCGTGATCGTCGGCTGCGGTTACGTCGGCAAGCGCCTCGGCCAGGCCCTGCGGCCACACTTCGACGTGTTGGGGATCGTTAGCTCGCCGGCCAGCCTGTCCATAGTGCAGGGCCTCGGCCTGTCAGGATTGGCTGTCGATCTCGACGCAGAGGGTGACCCGCGGGCCTACGAATGGGCTCGGGACGCCGCTGTGCTCTATCTCGTTCCCCCGCCCCCTGACGGCGAAAGCGACTTGAGGCTCGCCCACTTCCTGCACCGCGTCCCCGGCAGTCCCGGCGTACTCGTGTACATGAGTACGACGGGGGTCTATGGCGATGCGGACGGCGGAGAAGTGACCGAACAGAGCCCCGTTCGTCCGCTGACGGCCCGGGCACGCCGGAGAGTCATTGCCGAGGACATGGTGAGGGTCTGGTGCACCGAGCGCGAGGTGCGGCGCGTAGTCCTGCGTGTCCCGGGCATCTATGGACCCGGGCGTCTACCCCTGGACCGGCTGGTGAAGGGTGAGCCTGTGGTGCGTGTTGCAGAGGCCGGCATCGGCAACCGGATCCATGTCGATGATCTGGTCGCAACGTGCATCGCCGCACTGACCAACCCCGATTCCCGGGGCGTTTACAACGTGACGGACGGTGAACCCCTCAATTCGACAGAGTTCCTGTTGCGGGTAGCCCATCTGGCCGGCCTTCCGGAGCCACCGCAGATCTCGATGGATGAGGCCCAACTGAGCTTGAGTCCGTCGCGGCTGTCGTTTCTCAATGAATCAAGAAGGGTAAGTAACGAGAGGTTACTCACGGACCTCAGGGTCAAGCTCCGGTACGCACGGGTGGATGACGGAATCCGGCAGAGCCTGGAGGAGGAAGGCCGGGGAAGCAGAACACGCTGACCAGGAAGGAAACCCGGAAGCGGCACCTGCTCCATTCCGATTGCCAACCCGCGCGTACGCCCGGAGTGGCGTAGCTCAGCCGGGTAGACTCTTCTTGCTGCCGAGCCATTTGGTGACGGGCTCCCACTGCTGCCAGTCTGGCCAGGCGAGGTATTCCGGCAGCTCAAACACGCTCATGCCCCGCTGATAGGCGCGCAGGTAATTGGTCGACTGCCTGAGAGCAGTGAGGTACGGAACCTTCAGCTTGTTCAGGTACTTATCCAGCTCCTCGAAAACCAGCGTGTTCTCGCGCACGCGATTGGCAACCACCGCCAGGCGTGCCTGCTCCCGCTGCACACGTCCCAGTTCCAGCAGCTCGGCCATGAAATGCGCCGCCGCTTTCATGTCGATCGGGGATGCCAGCACCGGCACGATGATGGTTTCGGCACGACGCACCAGCTCGTTCATTTCTGCACCGTGTGTGCGCGCAGGCGCATCGATGACGAGAACTTCGGTGTCACGCGGCACGCTGCGCAAGCCGTCATCGAACGCCGCGACGCCTGCAATCTTCGGCAGCTCCGCCGGGCGGGCATCGAGCCAATCGAGCGCGGTGCGTTGCGGATCGTAGTCCGCGAGCGCGACCTTCACTCCTTCCGTGGCAAAGTAACCTGCGATGTTCGTTGCCAAGGTGCTCTTTCCACAGCCGCCTTTGGCATTCATGACCATGACGTGGCGCATTGAGTCCCCTCATCCTCATTTTGGGAGTGGTAACTTAAGGGGGCACACAAAAAATGTCTACGGCAATGACCACGCGTTCCCCCGTATGCCCTTCCAGAATCCGTCCACCGCCGATATCGCTGCACTACTCAAGCGCGCCCGCACGATTGCAGTCGTCGGACTGTCGAATGATCCTGGTCGCCCGAGCTATGGGGTGGCGCTGGCGATGCAACGATTCGGCTATCGCATCATCCCGGTCAATCCATCACTCAAGACATGGCAAGGCATCCCCGCCATTGCCGATCTCGAACACTTGCCCACCGTTCTACGCCCCGGTGAAAAGGTGGACATCGTCGATGTCTTCCGCCAGCCCGGGGCCGTCGATGCGATCGTCGATACTTGCCTCGCACTCAAGCTTCCGGCGCTTTGGTTGCAACTGGGCGTCATCAATGAGATTGCCGCGGAACGAGCCCTTGCCGGCGGCATGACGGTAGTCATGAACCGGTGCATCTATGTCGACCGGACCGCGCTCGGCTGGCCATAGGCATGTGATGTCGTTATGACGAAAGAGGCAACCGGTCTGACCTTCCTGAGCCTGAGCATCACGACATCCCGTCGCCTGAGGTCTGCGGTATCCTTCACCCATGATGCTGTCCTTTACGAAAATGCAGGGTGTGGGGAACGACTTCATCGTGTTCGATGCTCCGGCGGACGCGCGCCTCCCTGACGCGGCGACACTGCGAAGACTCTCGGATCGCCGCACAGGCATCGGCTTCGATCAGGCTCTCGTACTGCAGCCCCCGCGACAGGCGGGTACGGACGTGTTCTATCGGGTCTTCAATGCGGACGGCTCGGAAGTCGAGCAATGCGGCAACGGCGCCCGCTGCATCGCGCGTCTGGTGAGCGGTCGCCGCGCAAGCAACGGTCGGCTGCGCATGGACAGTCTGGGTGGCATGGTCGACGCACAGATCCGCGCAGACGGACTGGTTGCCGTCGACATGGGCATCCCCGGTTTTGACCCAGCCTCGCTGCCGTTCATTGCCGAGCGGGAGGCGGACCTGTATCCGCTTGAAGTCCTCGGCCGGATCATTGAGATCGGCGCCGTTTCGATGGGTAACCCGCATGCAGTGTTGCGGGTACCCGACGTAGCCTCCGCACCGGTGGACAGTGTGGGCCCTGCGGTAGAGAATCACGTGCGGTTCCCGAAGCGCGCGAATGTGGGCTTCATGGAAGTGGTCGATGCCGGCCACATCCGGTTGCGCGTGTTTGAGCGGGGCGTCGGCGAAACGCTGGCCTGTGGCACGGGGGCTTGCGGCGCAGTGGCAGTAGGTCGCAGGCTGGGGTTGCTGGGCGCCACTGTCCAGGTCGACCTGCCCGGAGGTCGCCTGACCGTCGAGTGGGCGGGACCCGGCACTCACCTGTGGCTGACAGGTCCTGCCGAAAAGGTATACGAAGGCAAGGTTGAGGTTTGAATCTACGGAAGCCCGGATTGACCTGCTTCCAGCAAGGTACCCTCGATGCAGCAGGTTGAAATACAGGATGTGTGATGCTGCAGTTAGTGCAACATTGCAGTAGTTCAGAATATCCCTATCAGTAGCGCGGACAGTATGAACAAGCAGAACATTCGTGGCGTTGATGCCGACTCGACCTCCGAAGAAGCCGTCGCCGACTACCTGCAGAAGAATCCCGATTTCTTTGAACGCAACTCAGGCGTCCTGGCCCGGTTGCGGGTTCCCCATGAGCGTGGCGTCTCCACCGTTTCGCTGGTCGAACGCCAGGTGCTGGTGTTGAGGGAGAAGAACCAGAAACTCGAAAGCAAACTGCGCGAACTCGTCGATGTGGCTCGTTCGAACGATTCGCTGTCGGACAAGATTCACCGCCTGGCCCGCCGCCTGATCCGCGCACGTGGCGCTCCGCAGCTGCTCGATACGCTGGAAGCATCGCTGCGCGAGGACTTCGGCGCCTCCCAATGGCTGATCGTGCTGACGCGAACGGATGTGCCCGAACTGAACCAGATTTCGAACCGGCATATCAGGGTCGTGGAGCGCGCGAGCAGCGACCTCAAGATGTTCGACACGTTTTTCGAATCGGCACGACCTCGCTGCGGGCAGATCCGCGACAGCCAGCGCGACTATCTCTTCGGGGAAGGCACGGTCACCATTGGATCAGCCGCCCTCGTCCCAATCGGGCCGGAGGCGTCCCTTGGCCTGCTGGCGATCGGCAGTCCGGACGCCGAGCGCTTTCATCCCACGATGAGCACGGACTTCCTGGCACGCATCGGCGATCTCGTGAGCGAGGCGGTGGGGGCGCTGTAGCGCGTGCAGCCGTGAGCCATGAGCCGTGAAGCCGTGAAACGTGAGCCATGAGCCAGAGTCCGGAGTTCTGAAGACTGCGATTCTGACTTCTGGCTTCTGACTTCTCACGTTTCACGTTTCACCCTTCACGAATCACGATGCTCCCTTCCGCCCTCGCCTGGATTCCGCGCTTCCTGACTCACCTCAAGAGCGAACGGCGCCTCTCGGCCCATACGGCATCCGCCTATGCGCTGGACTTGAAGAAATTTGCCGCTTTCTGCGATCACGACGGCATCGAGGACTGGTCCGAACTGGATGGACATCGGGTCCGCAGTTTCGCGGCTCGTGAACACCGGCAGGGCCTGGCTCCCCCGAGCATCCAGCGTCGACTCGCCGCAGTTCGCTCATTCTGCGAGTTCCTGCTGCGCGAGCAGGTCATCCGCGCGAATCCGGGCCTCGAGATCAAGGCACCCAAGGCGCGCAAGCGGCTGCCGCAGACGCTCGATGCGGACCAGATGGCGCGGCTGCTGGAATTCCGCACCGACGATCGGCTCGATACCCGCGACAAGGCCTTGATGGAACTGCTGTATTCGTCAGGCTTGCGACTGTCCGAACTCGTCCAGCTGGATCTCTTTGACCTGGACCTCAAGGATCGCACGGTGCGGGTGCTCGGCAAGGGCAGCAAGACCCGTATCGTTCCGGTTGGCTCGCAGGCGATCAACGCGCTGTCGGCATGGCTGAAGGAACGCGTCGCGCTGGCGGGCGCTGAAGAAACCAGCGTGTTTGTCGGACGCAACGGTACGCGACTCGGGCCCCGGGCAATCCAGCTGCGAGTAGCGCGCTGGGCGCGACTCCAGGGCATCGGTATCCCTATGCATCCGCACATGTTCCGGCATTCGTTCGCCACCCACCTGCTCGAATCGAGCCACGATCTGCGCGGCGTCCAGGAACTGCTCGGACACGCCAATATTTCAACCACGCAGATCTATACGCACCTTGATTTCCAGCATCTCGCCAAGACCTATGACGCGGCCCACCCACGGGCCCGCCGCAAGGCGGGCGGCTAGCTCAGGTCAGATCGGCAGGCCCGTTGCGTGTACGCCTTCAGCCTGATCGAGCCCATGACCACACCTCTCCTCTGCAGATTTCCACGGCACCACGATCCTGTCCGTCAGGCGCAATGGCGTCGTCGTGATCGGTGGCGATGGCCAGGTTACCCTGGGCAATACCGTCATGAAGGGCAATGCCCGCAAGGTGCGAGGCCTGTATGACGGCAAGGTGCTCGCGGGTTTCGCGGGTGGCACCGCCGATGCCTTCACGCTGTTCGAGCGTTTCGAGAACAAGCTGCAGCAGTATGGCAACCTTACCCGCGCTGCCATCGAACTGGCCAAGGACTGGCGCTCGGACCGCAGCCTCAGGCGTCTCGAAGCACTGCTGTGCGTCGCAGACGTGCGCAATTCGTTCATCATTTCAGGCAACGGCGACGTGATCGAACCCGAAGAGGACCTGATGGCCATTGGCTCAGGTGGCACCTATGCGCAGGCCGCTGCTCGTGCGCTGCTGCAGAATACTGAACTCGATGCCCGCGCCATCGTCGAAAAGGCACTGAACATCGCCGCAGATATCTGCATCTACACGAACAGGAATCTGACGATCGAAGAGCTGAGGGGATAGATGGGAATGGGATTGATGAAGCCGGTACCTTCTGCTTCTAGCCCAGCCTCCGACTCACCCATTCCACTATGTCCGACATGACCCCCCGTGAAATCGTCCAGGAGCTCGACAAGCACATTGTCGGGCAGGGTGCTGCCAAGCGTGCAGTCGCCATCGCACTTCGCAACCGCTGGCGCCGGATGCAGGTGGATGAACCGCTGCGTGCCGAGATCACCCCCAAGAACATCCTGATGATCGGGCCGACCGGCGTCGGCAAGACGGAAATCGCGCGCCGTCTCGCCCGTCTGGCAAAGGCGCCTTTCATCAAGGTGGAAGCCACCAAGTTCACCGAAGTCGGCTACGTCGGCCGTGAAGTCGACTCGATCATCAAGGATCTGCTCGACGTCGCCGTCAAGATGACGCGGGAGATCGAGGTGGAGAAGGTCAAGCACCGCGCCATGGATGCGGCCGAGGATCGCGTCCTCGACGCCCTGTTGCCGCGCCCGCGATCAGTGGGATTCACGACCGAGCCGGAAGCCGGGGCAAAGGAAAACGATACGCGCCAGCGCTTCCGCAAGATGCTGCGTGAAGGCCAGCTCGACGATCGGGAGATCGAGATTGAAGTGCGCGCCATTCCCGCAGGCGTCGAGATCATGGCACCGCCGGGCATGGAAGACCTGTCCCAGCAGCTGCAGGGCATGTTCCAGAATCTGGGGCAAGCGCGGACCAAGGCCCGCAAACTCAAAGTGCAGGAAGCCTTCAAGCTGCTGACCGACGAAGAGGCCGGCAAGATGATCAATGAGGACGAGCTGAAGGTGCGCGCCCTCAGGAATGCCGAGCAGAACGGCATCGTCTTCATCGATGAGATCGACAAGATCGCGCGCCGGCAGGAAACCATGGGTGCGGATGTCTCCCGTGAGGGGGTGCAGCGCGACCTGCTGCCGCTGGTTGAAGGCAGTACCGTCACCACGAAGTACGGCATGGTGAAGACCGATCACATGCTGTTCATTGCGTCGGGTGCATTCCACATGGCCAAGCCCTCCGATCTGATTCCGGAGTTGCAGGGCCGCTTCCCCATCCGTGTCGAACTCGAGGCACTGAAGGTCGATGATTTTGTCCGCATCCTCACCGAGCCGGATGCGTCCCTTTGCGCCCAGTACCAGGCATTGCTCAGAACGGAAGGGCTTGAACTTGACTACGCGGAGAGTGGCGTTCGGCGGATCGCAGAAGTCGCTTTCCAGGTCAACGAAAGGACGGAAAACATCGGCGCCCGTCGCCTGCATACCGTCATGGAGCGTCTGCTCGAACAGGTCTCGTTTGATGCCACGGATGGAGGCGCGCGGCAGGTCACCGTCGATGCGGACTATGTCGACCGCTATCTTGGCGAACTGGTCAAGGACGAAGACCTGACGCGGTACATCCTGTAGAATCGCATGCCGCATCCCACGGCCATCAAACTGCGCACGAAATCCCGCCTGCTGGAGGTGAGTTTCGATGACGACACGCGCTTTGAGTTGCCATTCGAGTATCTGCGGGTGTATTCGCCGTCAGCCGAAGTACGCGGACATGGACAAGGCCAGGAAACCCTGCAGCTGGGGAAGGAGCTGGTACGGATCACAGCGGTTGAACCGGTGGGACATTACGCGATCAAGCTGATCTTCGATGATGGCCATGACACCGGGCTCTACACCTGGGCCTACCTTCAGGAGCTGGGGAGGGACCATGCGGCGAAGTGGCAGCAATACCTCGATCGCCTGAAGGACCTGGGAATTCCGTACCCGACGCCCGGCGTGAAGACCGGTGATAGCCAAGCGTCATGAACGCTGACCTCAAAGCCCTGCGTGAAGCCCTGCGCACCTTCGCCACCGAACGCGACTGGGACCAGTTTCATTCCCCGAAGAACCTGGCCGCTGCGCTCAGCGTTGAAGCCGCCGAACTGCTCGAACATTTCCAGTGGCTCACCGATGAGCAGAGTCGATCGCTCTCTCCGGAGCAGCTTCAGCCCATCCGGGAAGAACTGGCCGATGTGCTGCTGTACCTGATCCGCCTGGCGGACAAGCTCGACGTCGATCTTCTGGCCGCCGCCGAGGCCAAGCTGGTCCTGAATGCCCGCAAGTACCCGGTCGACAAAGCGCGGGGCAGCAGCCGGAAGTACACGGACCTCTAGCCGCGGACCGCCCTGCTACAATGCCGGCAGTCCCCCCTTTCCCGGCATTCATGAAGCCCACCAGCGATTCCAGCACTGTCGACTTCGGCTATACGGAAGTTCCCGTAGCCGACAAGGCTCGTCGCGTCCGTGCCGTTTTTGAATCGGTCGCCGGCAAGTACGACCTGATGAACGACCTCATGTCGGGCGGCATGCACCGGCTGTGGAAGCGGTTTACGCTGGGCCAGACCGGCCTGCGGCCCGGACAGGCAGCACTCGACGTTGCCGGGGGTACCGGCGATCTGGCGGCGGGCATGTCACGCCAGGTGGGCCCTGCGGGCAAGGTCGTCCTGTCGGACATCAACGCGGCGATGCTGGCCCAGGGTCGCGACAGCCTTATCAACCAAGGCATCGTCCGCGGCGTGGAATTCGCACTGGCGAATGCCGAGTGCCTGCCGTTTGCGGATGAGTCGTTTGATTGTGTGACTATCGGCTTCGGCCTGCGGAACGTCACGGACAAGCAGGCCGCGCTTGCTTCGATGTTCCGCGTGCTCAAGCCCGGTGGCCGGCTGCTGATCCTCGAGTTTTCCCATCCCACGGCGCCCGGCCTGAAGCCGGTCTACGATGCCTACTCGTTCAGCGTACTGCCCTGGCTCGGAAAGCTGGTGGCAGGTGACGAAGCGAGCTACCGGTATCTGGCGGAATCGATCCGCCGTTTTCCCAAACAGGATGAGCTGCTTGAGATGATGCGCACCGCTGGATTCGAGCAGGCGCGCTACAACAACCTGAGCGGCGGCATCGTCGCGCTGCATCGCGGATTCAAATACTGATGATGCTCTCGCCACTCGAGGCGCTGCTCAATCGCACGCTCGCGGATTCCACGACAGCCACGAATCTCTGCCGGAAACTGGAAGGCCGCGTGCTGGCTCTCAATGTCACTGGCCTTGCGCTATCGATCTATTGCCGCTCCGATGGCCAGAAGCTGGCATTGTCGACGACGCACGCAGGCAAACCAGACGCATCGATCTCGGGAAGTCCACTTGCGTTACTTGGCCTGGTGACAAAGGCACCGGAATCGCAGATCCGTTCCGGCGTGGTGCGGATCGAAGGGGATGCCGAAGCGGCGCAGAGTTTCCAGAACCTGCTGAAGGTGGCTCGTCCCGATCTGGAGGAAGAGTTGTCGCATCTGGTGGGGGATGTAGCGGCTTATCAGATTGGTTCCATGGCCCGCGGGGCACTGAGCTTCGGCCAGAAGGCTGCCAGGACCTTCGGCCAGAACCTGACCGAGTACCTGCAGGAAGAAAGCCGCGATCTGCCAACCCGTCTCGAGGTCAATGAGTTCACCGCCGGTGTCGACCGGATACGCGATGACGTTGAACGGGTGGAAGCCAGGCTTGCGCTCGAATGCGCTAAGCGTCCGACTGACACATGAAACTTCGCGTTCTCTCCCGGCTGCTCACCATCCAGCGCGTGCTCATCAAGCACGGCCTGGATGACATCATCCTTGCCACGCATCTGTTCCGGCCACTGCGGTTTGCGTTTTACCTGTCGCCGGGCGCCTGGTTCAGCAGCGGCAAGGTGTCGGGCACACGGGCACAGCGGCTGCGGCAGGCCCTCGAAGAGCTGGGGCCGATCTTCATGAAATTGGGCCAGACGCTGTCGACCCGGCGTGACCTGCTGCCGACCGACATCGCCGATGAACTTGCCAAGCTGCAGGATCGCGTTCCTCCCTTTCCCGGTGCCATCGCCCGCAAGCTCGTCGAGGACGCCTATGGTCGTCCTGTCGGGGAAGTCTTCGCGTCATTTGACGAGAATCCACTGGCCGCGGCGACGATCGCCCAGGTACATGTTGCCAGACTGAAGGATGACAGCGAGGTCATCGTCAAGATCGTGCGGCCCGGTATCCGGGCGCTGATCGACAAGGACATCGAGGTGATGTTCGAGTTGGCGCACCTGGCCGAAAAGTACTGGAGCGAAGGCCATCGACTGCGCGCCGTAGAGGTGGTCCGGGAATATCAGAAGACCATTCTCGACGAGCTCGATCTGATGCGCGAAGCGGCCAACGCAGCGCAGCTCAAGCGCAACTTCGCCACTTCCAGCCTGCTGTATGTCCCTGCCGTGCATTGGGATCTGTGCCGCAAGAACGTCATGGTGATGGAACGCATCCACGGCGTGCTGATCAGCGACCTGGATGAATTGCGCAAGCGCGGTACCAATTTCCAGCGGCTCGCCGAAAATGGCGTCGAAATCTTTTTCACACAGGTCTTCCGGCACAACTTCTTCCATGCGGACATGCATCCCGGGAACGTGTTCGTGCAGATCGACGATCCGCAGTTTCCACGCTACGCCGCCGTCGATTTCGGCATCGTCGGTACGCTGGACCCGCGCGACCAGCACTACCTCGCCGAGAATTTCATGGCGTTTTTCGACAGGGACTACCATCGCGTAGCAAAGCTGCACGTGGACTCCGGCTGGGTACCCGCCGGCACCCGCGTCGACGAACTTGAGTCCGCTGTGCGCACCGTGTGCGAGCCGATCTTCAACAAGCCGCTCAAGGAAATTTCCTTCGGGCAGGTGTTGATCCGGTTGTTCGAAACCGCGCAGCGATTCGAGATGACGGTACAACCGCAGCTCATCCTGTTGCAGAAGACGTTGTTGCAGATCGAGGGCCTCGGACGCCAGCTGTATCCGGAGCTCGACCTCTGGAAGACGGCGCAGCCGATTCTGCGGGAGTGGATGCGCAGCCGCTACAGCGTGCGTGCCGTGGTGAAGAGTTTCAGAACCCAGCTGCCGGACCTGATCGAGGCATTGAAACTGACGCCGCAACTGCTGCAAACCACGATCCAGCGTGCAGCCGAAGGCCGGTTGCAGGTACCCGTGCAGACCGGAAATCTTGAGGAGCTGCGTAACGAGGCACGCGACAGCGCCAGGCGTCGCGACGCCACGATCCTGTCCGCTGCAGCGGGCCTTGGAGGCGTGCTGTGGTTCGCGCTGGTCCGTGATCCGCAGTGGCCGGGTTACCTGCTGTTCATCGCCGGCGTCACTGAACTACTGGTACTCGAGAAGAAGCGCGTGAGACACCTGCTCGCGTGATCGTCTGGCCTTATCTCGCGATTGGCGCAGCCGGCCTGCAGGTCGTGCGCAACGCCGCCCAGCGATCCCTGACCCAGCGCCTTGGACTGTGGGGCGCCACCTATATCCGGTTTCTCTACGGTCTCCCCTTCGCGCTGGTGTGGGGAGCAGTCGTGCTGGCGCTCTACGGCCCAAGTGGAACGTGGTCCTGGGACTTCGTGGGCTGGACCCTTGTCGGCGCGACCGCGCAAGTGACGGCCACCGCTGCCCTCGTGATGTCCATGCGCTCTCGCGCCTTTGCGGTGACCACCGCGCTCTCCAAGACAGAAGTACTGGGCTCCGCCATTGTCGGTATGGTGACCATCGGCGACCGCCTCTCCGCAGGTGACTGGTTTGGCGCTGTGATCGGCACTGTCGGCGTCCTCATCATGGCCCATGTCAGCGTCGACAAAAATGCTTTGGGCGCCGCATTCGCCGGCGCAGGCTCGGGGTTGCTGTTTGCGTTTGCGTCGGTCGGCTACCGGGCAGCGGCTCTGGCGTGGGGTGGAGAACCCTGGATCGGCGCTGCTGCCGCACTCATCTCGACGCTCACGATGCAAACGCTGGGGGTCGGGCTTCTGCTGCTTGTGTTCGATCGTCGTGTGTTTCGCGAAGTGCTGGCCGCCTGGCGTCCTTCTCTGACGCCTGGAGCAGCAGGTGCGATCTCATCGGCAATGCTGTTCACTGCGTTTGCCACTGGCCCCTCGGCAGCTGCAGTCAAGACCGTACAACTCGTTGACGTACTGATTGCCTGGGCAGTCTCGCGGCACCTGTTCCGCGAACGCGTCGCGCCCTGGGAAATTGCCGGCGCGATCTTAGTTGTCGCCGGCGCAACGGCAGTGCTGCTTTAAGAGTCGCGACTCCCGCCGCAAGTGATTTTCGAAAACGCCGTAAATACCCTCTGCTGCGCTGTCCATGCTACGCATAGGGACCAGGGTGGCAATCCGTTGCCACCCGTGACGCGGGCGAAATACATTTCGCAACGATTCACCGCGCCACCCCTATAGGCTCCTGAAAAAACGTCCTGTTTTTTAAGGTTTCGAAAATCACTTCCGACGGAAATCGCGCCGAGATGCTGCTTCCGGGTACAAACGCCCTTAAGTGCGGTCTCCGTGAGCCGCTCCAGAGGCGGGAGACCGGATCGGTCGGGGAAGTCTTTTCAGGATCGTCAAAAACACCGGACGTTTTTGCGAAGACTCCAAGGATGGATTTACGGCGGTCCTGAAAAGACTTCCCCGACCGATCCGGGCGGACGCGTCAGTCTAGTTCTTCTCGATCGCGATCCACGTGGCCTGACCGACAGCGCAGAGTTCGCCGTCTTCATCGAACAGCGCCGTGCCTGCCCTGTACTTGCGTCCGTCGACCGAAATCTTCCAGCCCGTCACAACGCAAGGCTCATCGATGTGGACGAGCCGGTTGACGTGCACCGCGAACTCACCCAGCAATGCCGGACGCCCGAGCGGAACCGCTGCGAAACAGCCGGGACAATCGAGCGCAGCCCAGACGAACTCCGGACGCACCTTGCCGTTCGGGTCGCTCAGCGACGCGTCAGGCAACCACGGCGCGGCCACCAGATCGCTGCCGGAAACAGCGGCGGCGAAGATCCGCAGTCCATCGCCTCGCTGGCGCTGCGGTCCGCAAACGAAGCACATCGGATACGGATGCTCTTGAAACCCGGCGTAATGCGTCGATGCGGCGAGCGCGTCGAGATACGAAGGCGGTGGGGGCGCCTCCATCACGAGTCCGGTCTTGTACGCGGTAGCAAAAACCTCTTCGCCGCTCACTACCTGCCACTGGTCCTGCCAGGCAACGCTGCTGAGTCGCTTGATGGTCAGGGGAGTCGCCAACGGCAAGGGACGTTGCAGTCGAACCTTCACCTGTTGCCCGATGAGGCCGGCGATCAGTCCGCAGGCGTAGCCGCCATTCCCGCACTCCACCGGCCCGTTGTAACGCCGCTCAATAACGAGAATGGGATCGACTGCATTCATGGGGTTGTCAGTCGTGAGGCGGGCTGCAATGCCAACAGTCCGAGAACTGTCCTTCGATGATCTCGCTGCATGTCGGGCAGACCCAAGGCTCACGTCGCGTGGCGGGCCTCAGTTCACCGTCGATCAGGCCCCTGGCAGCCAGAGCATCGCGCTCATGCTCGAGCCACAACTCCGGCCAGCAATCGACGAAGGGAATTTCGCCAAGGGCTCCCATCAACCGGTCATTGCGGATCTGGCAGGCAATACCGGAAGCCTGCAGCACGTTGCGCAGATGCGCGATCTCGATGAGTGACTCGGCCGTATGGATCTTGCGCATGCCTGTTCCGCAGGACTGCTTACGAAGAACGGCGCGACTGCAGCAGCCCCCACGCCACAGGGACCAGCGACAGAACGATGATCGCAATGGTCACCAGCCCGAAATTGTTCTTGATCACAGGTACATTGCCGAACAGGTAGCCGCCCCAGATGAACAGCGTCACCCATGCCAGCGCACCGCCAAAGTTGTAGGCGGAGAACGTGGTTTGCCGCATGTGGCCGATGCCGGCCACGAACGGCGCGAACGTACGGATGATCGGCAGAAACCGCGAGAGCACGATCGTCTTGCCCCCGTGTCTGTCATAGAAGGCCTGGGTCTTGAGCAGATAGTCCCGCTTCAGGCCGGGAATCTTTCCGGTGAACGCGCGGGGGCCGATGTAGCGGCCTATCCGGTAGTTCAATTCGTTACCGAGGACGGCTGCCACAATCAGCATCAGCCAGACATAGACGGCGTTCAGCGTTCCTGTCTGATCGATTGCAGCCAGCGCCCCCACCGCAAACAGCAGCGAATCGCCGGGCAGAAACGGCGTAACCACCAGTCCCGTCTCTGCGAAGACGATCAGGAACAGGATGGCGTAGATCCAGATCTGGTAGGCAGCAACCAGATCGGTCAGATGCCGGTCAAGGTGCAGAATGAAGTCGACAAACCAGGTAATGAGCTCCATGAAGGGTCAGCCTGTCACCTTGAGCATAGGTGCCGATCGCGGTCGATTATGCTCATCGACCAGCACGACTACCGGCTGATGTCGCTCCGCCTCAGCCTCGCTGTAGCCCGAATAGGCACAGATGATCAACAGATCGCCGACCACGGCTTTGCGGGCAGCCGCTCCATTCAGCGAGATTTCGCCCGAGCCCCGCGGTGCCTTGATGATGTAGGTGGAGAAGCGCTCGCCATTGGCGATGTTATAGAGCTCGATGTACTGGAACTCACGCAGGCCCGATGCATCGAGCAGCGCTTCATCAATTCCGCAGGAGCCCTCGTAGTCGAGATCAGCCTGCGTCACTTTCACACGATGGAGCTTCGCTTGCAGCAGCGTTATTTGCATGGCGATCCCCGGGCTACTTTGTGGTCCACCAGGCGACGAACTCATCAAGACTGATGGAGCCCCCGCCATTGGTATCGATCTCGTAGAATCCAAGCAGCGCTTCGTCGGGTGATACTTCCGCTTCCAGATCGGTGAGCAGATCGCAGAACTCGTCGAAGTCGATGCGGCCGTCCTCGTTCTTGTCGTTGAACGCAAAGTCCTCGCGCAGCTCGGAGAGCTGTTCAGCTGAAAGTCTGGCCATGGCGTTCTTCCTCTGTGAATCTTCAGAATCAACTGTCGCGGCGGGGCATTTTCTCTGGCACGTTGATGCAAAAGTCTGTCCGTGCCTTTTGCATCACCCTGCTAGCCGCCTTGCACTGACTTCAGGCCGCGCAGGAAAGCGGCCGGATCTTCACCGCGTTCGAGCACTTCGACCAGCGCCGAACCCACGACGACACCGTCAACCGCGGGACCCATGCGTTCAACCTGCTCCCGGCTGCGGATGCCGAAGCCCGCGCAGACCGGCAGCGGCGACACTGCCCGGACGCGCTGCATGTACTCGACGACTTCCTCGGGAACTGCAACGTTCTTGCCTGTCGTTCCAGTCATCGTCACTGCATACACGAATCCCTGGCTGGCGTTGCACAGCATCGCAAGTCGCTCTGGGGGAGTGACCGGAGTCACGAGCTGCACGAGGGCCAGTCCGAGCGGTTCCAGTGCAGCGCGCATATCGGCACTTTCCTCGAAAGGCAGGTCCGGAATGATGAATCCCGACACACCGGCGCTTGCCGCCGCCTGGGGCAGCTCATCGAGACCGAAAGCCAGCAGCGGATTCAGATAGCTCATCAGCAGAATGGGGGCTTTGGGCTTTGGGCTCTGGGCTGCAAGTTCCGCAATGATCCATTTGAGCGTCGTGCCGGCTGCCAAGGCTGCACGGCTGGAACGCTGGATGGTAGTGCCATCGGCCATGGGATCCGTAAACGGCACCCCGATCTCGACGACATCCGCTTCGCTCGCCACTGCATGCAGGTGCTTCGCAAACGTGACGCGATCAGGAAAGCCGCCGGTGATGAAGGCGACGATGGCCGGCTGCCCTCTTGCACGTGCCGCACGGATCGCGGCACTGATCGTATCCTTGAGCTGCATTACACCACTCCTTTGAGGAGCGTGCGCTGCAGGGTTGGCATGTCTTTGTCGCCGCGTCCTGACAGGCCAATCAGCACCCGCTTGCCGGGATTCTGCTTTGCCCAGCGCTTGGCACCCGCAAACGCATGCGAGGATTCGATGGCGGGCAATATGCCTTCAGCCGAGCACACCTCAGCCAGCGTGGCCAGTGCGTCGTCATCGGTCGCTGCCTCATAGCGAACCCGCCCGATCGTCTGCAGCAGTGCGTGTTCCGGGCCGACGCCCGGATAGTCGAGGCCCGCCGAGACCGAGTGCGTCTCCTGGATCTGGCCGTCATCATCCTGCAACAGCAGCGAGAAACAGCCTTGCAGCACGCCCGGTTTGCCGTAGGCGAGAGACGCCGCATTCTGACCCAGGCCGGTGCCGGTTCCTCCGGCTTCAACACCCAGCAGCTGGACACTGATGTCCTTGATGAACGGATGGAACAGGCCAATCGCATTCGAGCCGCCGCCTACACAGGCGATCGCGATGTCGGGCAGCGCACCGGTCGCCTCCAGCATCTGTTCACGGGCTTCGCGACCAATCACGGATTGCAGTTCACGCACAATGTACGGATACGGATGCGGGCCGATGGCTGAACCGAGACAGTAGTAAGTGCCATTCGGATCGGACACCCAGTCACGCAAGGCTTCATCGACGGCCGCACGCAGTGTCTTGTCGCCACTCGTGACAGGAACCACGGTGGCTCCCAGCAGCTTCATGCGACCGACGTTCGGTGCCTGACGTTCCATATCAACAGCACCCATGTACACGACACAAGGTAAACCGACACGCGCACACGCGGCGGCTGAAGCAACGCCGTGCTGTCCCGCTCCGGTCTCTGCGATTACGCGCTTCGCACCGAGCCGCTTGGCAAGCAGCACCTGGCCGATGGAGTTGTTGATCTTGTGCGCGCCGGTGTGTGCGAGGTCCTCCCGCTTCAGCCAGATTTCGGCGCCCCACCGTCGAGACAGTTCGCGAGCATGAGTCAGTGCGGTCGGCCGGCCGACCCACGAGTCCAGCTCTGCGTGAAACTCCTGCAGAAAATCCGCATCGCGCAGATAACGCTTCACGCCCGCTTCAAGTCGATCGAGCGCCGGCACCAGCGTCTCGGGCACGTAGCGGCCGCCAAAGGGCCCGAAGCGGCCGTGGTCGTCCGGATACATGTCATTCATTACGTTGGCGTACAGCGCCTTCGTATCCAGGGACTTCAGATCGGCTCTCATCGCTTCCTCATTGTTCAGCTCCGGGTCCGCGACCGGCAACGCGGGCTGACCGGACAAACTCTGCAATACGCAAGGGATCCTTGATGCCAGGCGCTTTTTCGACGCCGCTGCTGACATCCACACCGAAAGGTCGCACGACACGAATCGCTTCGGCCACATTGCCGGGATCAAGGCCGCCAGCCAGGATCAATTGGCATCGCCGGACCAGCGACAACGCGTTCGACCAGTCGGCCGTGGTGCCGACGCCGCTGACGGGCCCCTCGAACAGCGCTCGCTGCGGTAATACGGCGGGTAACACCTGGCCACTGCGCAGGACTGGCAGCACTGCTATTCCGGCCGGAATAGCGAGGCCTGCCAGATCCACATGGTCAGTCTGCACGATATCAGGCCGGAACGCTGTCAGGACTTCATCCAGCTCCCTTTGCTCCGGGTGCAGAAACACGGCGACCTTCAGGATGCTGTCCGGAACACGGGCCACGAGCTGAGCGGCATCCTGCGGCCGGATCCAGCGCTTTGAGCGCGGATAGAACACAAACCCAACGGCATCGACACCGGCCGCGACTGCTGCATCCACGCCCTCTGGCGTAGTCATGCCGCAGATCTTGATCCACAACCCGGCATGAGGCGCTGCAGGTTGCCGGCTGAGGGGAGGGGTTGCCATTGTCACTGCGTGCTTCAGACACTACGCGCTCGACGAGCCAGCGCGCGTTCACGTCCGGCGACCAGCATGTCGCTGACGAGTTCGCGGGGCCCATCGGAATTCATCAACGAGCTGCCGACCAGCGCGAGCGCATAGCCCTGATCAACGATACGGCGTACATCGTCAGCATTCGCGACTCCACTCTCCGCCACCTTGGGGAACCCGTCGGGAAGCCGATCCGCCAGCTCCGCAAGGCGCCCGAGATCCACAGTGAGCTTCTCGAGATCACGGCAGTTCACACCGACCAGCACCTGTTCAGCGTGCCCTTTTCGGGCTTTCAGGATCTCTTTCATGATCTCGAGATCCGCAGCATCGAAGGCTTCGATCAGCACAAACATCTTCAGCATCGCCGCGCAATCGAGAATGCCGGTGATGTGTGTGGCATCCAGCATGCGAACGATGACGAGTACACCGCTCGCTCCCGCAGCTCTGCCCTCCATCACCTGGTACGGATCGACAATGAAGTCCTTGCGCATGACCGGCACGTTGAGCGGTGCGAGCACACGGGCTGCCTGTGCCAGATGGGCGAGACTGCCGCCAAACCGCTTCGGCTCCGTCAGTACCGAGACTGCAGCCGCGCCGCCCTGCCCGTAAGCCGCGACGCGGCTCTCGACATCTTTCGTATGTCCGGAGAGATCGCCTGCGGAAGGTGAATTCAGTTTGCACTCCGCGATCAGGTCGAAACCCTCTGGCGACAGCACGAGTCGAGGCGCCGGCGGCAGGTCGGTGACCCGACTCCAGAGCGCCTTTTCCGATTCGAGCGCGCGCGCGACGTGCAGTCTCGCGAGACTCGATTGCGCCATTTCTGTGAGGAGGCCGGACATGAGTGAAGGGGATAGGGATAGTGGGATAGCGGTGAAGACTAGGAGTTGTGAGCAGAAAAGTCTGCGATACGCTGCAGCAATGCGGTGGCTTTCCCGGCATCGATCGCGGCCTCTGCGGCGCGGGCCGCCGAGCGTGGATCGGTAATGGTTCCCGTCAACTCAAGGACGAGCGCAGCACCCAGAATGACAGCGTTACGGTGAGCGCCCCGTTCCTTGCCCGCGAATACCGTGCGCAGATGTTCAGCGTTGAAGACGGCATCGCCACCCTGAAGATCTTCGGCAGTGCATTGTGGCAGCCCGAAGGCTGCGGCGTCACGAACGGTGCGGATGACTGATCCCGGGCGAACATCGAACAACGTGAATGGGCCGACCGGCGTCGCTTCGTCCCACCCCGGCTCGCCGTGAACGACGAATGCCCGCTCGAGACTCATGCCGCTCAACGTGTCGGCCATCAGCCTGGCGGTGTCGAGATTGAAGGCGCCGATCAGGTGATACTGCGGTTCTGCCGGATTCGTCAGCGGCCCGAGGATATTGAATACAGTCCGCACGCCGAGTGCCTGCCGCACGGGCGCCACGGCCTTCATTGCCGGATGAAAGTAAGGTGCGAACAGGAACGTAAACCCCGTCTGTTCAAGACAGGCACCGGCAGCGGTTTCATCCAATGGCAACTTGAGCCCGAGCGCTTCCATCAGGTCGGCGCTGCCTGAGCGGCTCGAAATCGAACGGTTGCCGTGCTTGACGACCTTGAGGCCCATCGCAGCCACCAGCAGCGCAGCACCCGTCGACAGATTGAAACTGCCGGATGCATCCCCACCGGTGCCAACGACATCGACCAGCGGCACGCCACGATCGATATGCGGGCGACGTGCCAGCTTGCGCATGGCACTGGCAAATCCACGAACTTCCGCCGGCGTGACACCCTTGGCGCGCAGCGCGACCAGCAGCCCGCCCGCCATTGCCGGCAATACAGTGGGATCGGTCAGGGCCACCAGCAGTTCGGCTGCGGCTTCCTCGGTCAGATCCCGTTTATCGAGCAACTGCTCAAGCGTTTTGCGCAAGGCCATGGCCCTCTGCCTCCGCTTCGCGTTGGCCGGAATGCATCTTGAGGAAGTTGCCCATCAGTATCGGGCCTTCCGGTGTGAGGATGCTTTCCGGGTGAAACTGCACGCCTTCGACGGTGAGCGTCTTGTGACGCACCCCCATGATCTCGCCTTCCTGAGTCCGCGCCGTCACCTCGAGCGTGGCGGGCAGCGAATCCGGCCTTGCGATCAGCGAATGATACCGCCCGGCTTCAAAGGGCTGCGACATCCCGTGAAAAATCGCCCCGCCATCGTGGGTGACCATGGAGGTCTTGCCGTGCATCAGGCGTCCCGCACGCACCACCTTGCCACCGAACACTTCGACCACCGACTGGTGACCGAGGCAGACGCCGAATACCGGTATGCGCCCCGCAAACGCCTCGATCATCTGCATCGAAATGCCGGCATCGTAAGGCGTACCAGGTCCGGGAGAGATGCACAGATGCGTCGGCTCGATCGCGCGAGCCTCAGCGATCGTGATCTGGTCATTCCGATGCACGCGCACGTCGGCTCCCAGAATCAGGAACGCCTGCACGAGGTTGTACGTAAAGGAATCGTAGTTGTCGATCAGCAGCAGCCGCGTGGTCATAGTCCCTCCTCGGCGAGCTTGAGAGCCCGCCGCAGAATGGCACTCTTGGCGAGTACCTCTTCATATTCCATATCAGGCCGGCTGTCGGCCACGATGCCGGCACCTGCCTGGAAGCTGTAAGTATCGCCGCTGAATACCAGCGTCCGGATGGTGATGGCCTGGTCCATGTCACCGCCATGACCGAAGTAGCCAACCGTGCCGCCGTAAAGGCCGCGCCGCACTGGCTCAAGTTCGTCGATGATTTCCATGGCTCGAACCTTGGGTGCACCAACCAGCGTGCCCGCAGGAAACGCAGCAGCGAACAGGTCGAATGCGTCGTAGCCCGGCGCCAGCTCTCCGGTCACGCCACTCACCATGTGCATGACATGACTGTAGCGTTCGATGGACTTGTACGGCTCTACGCGCACGGACCCTGCACGTGCCACACGACCCAGGTCGTTGCGGGCCAGGTCCACCAGCATCACGTGCTCGGCATTTTCCTTGGGGTCCGCACGCAATTCCGCTTCCAGGGTGCGATCCGTTTCATCGTCGTGCCCGCGTGGCCGGGTACCGGCAATCGGCCTCAAGTAAGCACGCCCGCCGATCAGTTTGACCAGAGCTTCGGGTGAGGACCCGACGATGACATTGTCGCCAAGGTCGCAGTAGTACATGTACGGCGAAGGATTCAGCAAACGTAACGCGCGATAGGTTTCAAAAGGATCGAGCTCGCAGCGGCCGGAAAAGCGGGACGACAGCACCAGCTGGTACACGTCGCCGGCTGCAATGTATTCCTGGGTCTTGAGCACGCGCTCGATGTACTCGTCCCTGCTGAGGCTGGCGACCGGCTCGGAGTACTGTGCTTTGCGGCCGTTGGTGGGCAATGCACCGCGCAGCGCGCGAATCACCTCGGTGCGCAATGACTGCCGCTCCGCCTCACTGCCCGCATGCAATAGTGCGACGCCCCGGGTCAGATGGTCGAACACGAGCATCGACTTCGGCGCCAGATAATGGGCCACCGGCGCCTTGGTGTCCGCCTTGGCAAGGGACGGCAAGCGCTCGAAATAACGGACAAGATCGTAGCCCGCGACTCCGACCAGGCCGCCGAGCAATGGCAAGCCAGGAATTCCAGGCTGGGGTTGCGGTGCCAATGCCAGCGCAGCCCGCAATGACAGTGAGTAGTTCGGCCTGAGATCCGGGGACCGGCATCGAGCGGCCGTCGACTTTCAGCCCGTCCTGGTCCAGCCGGACTTCGAGGCAGTCGCCAAAGCCGATGAACGAATAGCGCGCCAGCCGCTCGCCTCCCTCGACGCTTTCGAGCAGGAAGCGCGGTTGGAACGGCTTCAGCTTCAGGTAGGCCGAGACCGGGGTATCCAGGTCGGCGGCTATGTCAAATGGCGGTTTCACTCGGCTCCTCTGTCCTCGACTGTTGGTCCTTATCGCCTGCGACCCGAGGAGCGGGCAAGAAAAAACCCATCCCCCGGAGCTCGGGAGATGGGTTTTCAGGATTCGTCTTAGCTAAAAGCTGCGCGCCCGGGCCCACTCCCTCAAGAGTTGAGCCACCACCAGCGGGTCAAGCGGAGAACGGGGGCACGCGTATTCATGGGCCCGGAGTATTACCGGCCCGAACCAGAAGCGTCAAGAGCGCCCGTCCTCATGATTGCTGAACGCGGCATGCGCGGCAGAGCACTGGCCTTGATCATTCCCCGCTGAGCTGGGCCCCGGCGACGCCTTTGGCGTCAGGCTGGTTGCGATTGTTCTCGTTGCAGATGTATTCGGTAATGTCTGCGGGCCTGCGTTCGACGGGCTTTGACGGGTCCGTCGAGGGAAAGAAGGGCACAAAATAATCCTTGTACAACTTCTTGATCACCCACGGTTCCTTGAAGGCCTTGGGGTCGGTGATGGTGATTTCATTGGACAGCGTGTTGTCGTCCACCACCTGCATCCGCTCGACGATGCGCATGGCATCGGAATGCGGCACGCCCGAGATCCGGGTCGAGGTCTTGACGCCGATGGTCTCGACTACCAGCGTGTCGCCCTCCCAACGCCCCACCGAGACTCCTTCGTAAGTGGGCTCCACATCTTCCAGATCGGGCAGCTTGCGTCCATCCATGTAGATTCGCCGCGGCGGATCGAAGGCTTCGGGAAGCACGTAAATCACCTTGGGGGTGCCGACGATCTCAAATGGAAAGACATCGCCCATGACCAGCGGCATTCCGGAGGGCAGACACCGGGTCATGTTGTCGGCCATGGGCTTGCCCGCAGCCTCCGCCTTGGTTACCTCCGCAAAGTACGCCTTGTACTGTGCGTCATATTCGGGGGTCAGTTGCACCTTCTGCAATTGACCACGGATGGTCCTCGAGTCGAAGCCCGCTGCGATGTTGGGAGAGGAAGTGGTCCAGATTCCGGAAACGTCCCGCTTGTCACGATTTTGAGCCTGGGCGCTTGCGTGGTTGGAGGCGCCGAGCAGAAGAAAGCAGGCTGCGCTGGCGATGAAGCCGAACAGTCTCGGGGGAATGGTGTTTTTCATGGGGAGTCGCCGGCCAGGTTCAAAACGGCCTGAGCGTACGGCCGTCGGGGATCGTTGCCGTCACCAGCGAGCCCCCGGGTCTACCGTCGCGCAGCGGGTTCATCACCACCGTAACCTTGTCGCCGGGCTTGAGCGTATCGAACTTCCAGCCGGCATTGCGCATGCCGCGCAGGTTGAACGCCTCGATGCCGTATTGCTTTTCACCGTCAGGGCCGGCGACCACCACCTCGATCCAGGCGTGCGGGTTGGTCCACTGGAATTCCTTGACTGTGCCTTCGATGGTGACCGTCTTCGATCGGATCGAACATCGAGAAGGAATGGTGTGCCGAGGCGCTACCGACCGTGACGATCGCCACGACTCCGAATAGCCAAGACAGTCTGCTCTTCATGGAAGCCCCCTATGCCCGGCCTGTGCGGACGATAGCGCGACTCTTGAAACGGACGCGATGCTACCTTGGCCGAAGCTAGCAAGATTAGTTGCTGAATGCAATAAGTAAGCGTGACGACAGGAACCGGAACCCACCTGTGCGCTCCCGTCGCCCTGCCGGTACCCGGCTTCCAGGCGATGCGCCGGTTCCTGTCGACGACGATTACTTACATGTTGCGTTCGGCAACAGATCTTGCTAGGTTAATTAAAAGATCGTCGCAGCCCACTCCAAAGTGGGCGCCGTCCGGGGAGGTCATGTGCAGCGCTCTGCTGATCGTCATTTCCGTTCCACCCGGTCCCGTGGGCTCACGTGAGCCGAATCCAGAATCGGCAAACAATCAATAGCAATGGGACCCTTACGGACCATCAAGTGAGCATCGCCATGGGAACACGAATACAGATGTAGCGTCGACGAACGACAACGATCGATAACAAGAACGGCAGACTCGAGGGCGAGCCGCGCCGTGGGGAGACACCAAATGAAGCAATTCATCCGCGGCCGGAATCTTCGGTCATGCGTAGCGCTGGTCCTCGTGAACATCCTCGGTGGCGGCGTGCTGATCAGCCCGGCCCACGCCCAATCGCAAGCGACTAACGCACCCTCCGGCGCCGGAACTACCAACGCCGATTCCCTCCAGGAGGTAGTGGTCACTGGTTCTCGGCTCTCTACCGGCTTCACCACACCCTCGCCAGTGACTGTGGTCGGAGCGGAGTTCCTCGAGCAGACGGCCGCCATCAACGTCGGTCAGGCACTGACCCAGCTTCCCGAGTTCAGACCGGGCATCGCACCAACGACCAACGGCTTTGGCAGCTTCAATGTCGGCGCCCAGATTGCAGACCTGCGCGGCCTGGGGCCGACCCGCAATCTGGTTCTCGTCGACGGACGCCGCTTCGCGCCGACGACTCGTGAAGGCACTGTTGACCTGAATCTGATTCCCAGCCTCCTCGTCGAGCGGATCGAGACAGTCACGGGCGGCGCCTCCGCCGCCTATGGTTCGGACGCGCTTGCGGGCGTCATCAACGTCATTCTCAACAAGTCGTTGACCGGCTTTCGCAGCCAGGTCGATTACGGTGTGTCCGACAGTGGCGACGGGAAGAACTATCACGCGAGCCTCGCCGGCGGAGCCGACTTTGCGGGTGGTCGCGGCCACTTTGTCGCGGGAGGCGAGTACGAGAATCAGGAAAGCATCGGCAACTGCTTCTCCCGCAGCTGGTGCAAGCGCAACTCGCTTTTCTCCAACCCGGGCTTCGCCATCCCTGGCTTCCCCGGCTACGGCCAGCCTGCGAATATCCGCGCGGAAGACAACGCCGGCTGGTGGATCAACAGCAGCGGCGTGGTGAATGCAGCCAACAACTTCTCCCCGGCCGCCGCGCCCATCTGGAACATGTTCGGCACCGGCGGGGTGACCTTCGATTCCAGTGGCACTCCGATCCCGTTCCAGATGGGCTCGCTCTACAACTTCGGCCTGGGCATGATCGGTGGCGACGTCTACCCCTCCTTCACCGATTCGAATCTCATGGTCGACATGAAGCGCTACACGGCCTTCGGCCACGCCGACTACGACTTCTCGGACAGTCTCCAGGGATTTCTTGAGGGCTCATTCGGTCGCGTGGAGGGCTCGACGCCGCAGACGGCCTTCTTCGCTTTCTCCCCGATCTTTCGCGACAACCCGTTCATCCCGGCGGCGATTCGCACGCTGGTCGGCCCCCCCGGCCCGGCAAGCGGCGTAAGACCACCTGACTTCCTCGCCGCATTCCAGCTGGCCCGAGTCGGGGACGACATCGCACGTGGCTTCGCTGTCTCTGACGCCGACGTCTACCGTGTCACCACGGGCCTGAAGGGCAAATTCAGCAGCGCCTGGTCCTGGGACGCTTACTACCAGTACGGACACACCGGCCGGAACCAGTCCATCGAGAACGACCTGATCGTGGGCAACCCACTGTTGAGCAATTCAGACCCGAACTCCCACGCAAACTTCTCCTGGGCCAGCGATGTGGTGACTGATCCGGGCACAGGCGCTCCGATATGTCGCGCTCTGCTCAGTCCCGATCCCGCACTTCGTGCCGCCGCGGCCGGTTGCGTGCCCTTCGATCCGTTCGGCCCCGGCCGCTCGAGCGCCGCGGCCCAGGACTATGTTCTCGGCAAGCTCGTCGAGGACCTTGCGATCAGCCAGCATGTCGCCGCCGGCAACGTGCAGGGCGAGGTCATGCAACTCCCGGCGGGTCCCTGGTCGGTAGCCACCGGCGTCGAGTTCCGCCGTGACTCGATCGACGTCGCCCACGATCCGCTGTCAAACGCCTACGCGTACTTCCAGAATTTCGGTTCGGACTACAACGGCCGGCAGGACGTGATCGAAGGCTACCTCGAAACCGAAGTGCCGCTCGCCAGGGATGCTCCGTTCGCCAAATTGCTAAGCCTCAACGGCGCGGTCCGGCAGACTCACTATGACATCGAGGGTTTCGGCAGTTACCTGCGGGCGGATGCCGACAGCAAGTTCGACGCGACTACGTGGAAACTGAGTCTCGTCTACGATCCAAGCGACTGGTTCCGCCTTCGCGCGACGCGCTCGCGCGACATCCGCGCGCCCAACTTCGCCGATCTCCTGTTGGCGTTTCCCAGCAACTTCTCGGGCATCACGAATCCCTTCCAGGGCGGTGCCGTGGGCTTCGTAACGGTCTTCCAGGGAGGCAATCCTGCCCTGAACCCCGAGATCGGCGACACCACGACGCTCGGCATGGTCTTTCAACCGCATTGGGCCGAAGGGCTTCGGCTGTCCGTCGACTGGTACGAAATCCGCATCAACGACTACATCGGAACTGCGGGCGCGCAGAACACCGTCGATCGCTGCGCCGCTGGTGTGTCCCGCGCCTGTGAGCAGATCACGTTCGGGCCGCCCGGTCCGCAAGGCGCAACCTTGGCACAAATCCGCGACATCTCCGTCAATCTCGACTATCTGCAGGCGGAAGGCATCGACATCGAAGCCGAATATCGACTGGGGCTCGATGGCTTGAATCTCCCGGGCAACCTGACGCTGCGGGCCCTCGCGACCCATGCCCTGAAGAACGAGACATCGACTTACGGACTGGTGGTGGATCGTGCCGGCGAAACCGGGGTCCATTTTGGCTCGCCCGGCACCCCGGACTGGCTCATCAATGCTTACGTGACCTACCAGACGGGCCCGCTCTCAATCACGGCCCAGGGCCGGTACATCAGTTCGGGAACCTACAACGCCCAGTACGTCGGTCCTGACGAGGCGGGTTATTCACTGACGAATCCGAACAGCGTCACCGACAATCACATGCCGAGCGCATTTTACATGTCCCTGTTCGGCAATTTCGACTTCCAGCTGAGCGAGGACCGCAATCTCCAGTTGTTCTTCGCGGTCAATAATCTGCTCGACAAGGATCCACCCTCCGCGCCCAACTTCATGTACCCGACCAACCCCGTCTATTACGATCAGATCGGACGGACTTACCGTGTTGGTCTCAGATTCGGGTTCTGAGGAAAGCAATGGGGCGGCCAACACATCAGTGGAGACGAGTCATGTCAAGATTTACACCGACGGCTGCATTGGCCGTCGCGCTGGCTTTCACGCCAGCGATCGGGGTGGGTGCCGAGCCTGCCAGCGCGCAGGGCGACAGCTGGGCCGCTATCGCCAAGCTGCCAGACTGGAGCGGCGTCTGGGAGATGGATTTCTCCTCCTTCATGAAAGATCCAAAGCCTCCGCTGAATGCAGCAGCCGAAGCCAGAAACAAGGCCTACCTCGCGGGCCAGGCCAACGGGGGAGAACCTGCAGAGCCTGACAGCCAACTGCATACCGCCGGCATTGCCGTGGAGCATGTGGCAACCCTATCCGATCGAGTTCCTGTTCACACCGGGCAAAGTGACCGTGGCAATCGAAGCCTACAGCCAGATGCGACGGATCTTCACGGACGGACGGGCTCATCCCGAGGATCCTGTCGAAACGTTTCAGGGACATTCAGTGGGTCATTGGGAAGGCGACACGCTGGTCGTCGACAGCATTGCCATCGCGAACAACTACGACTACGCGCCCGGCACCGGCCATGGCCCACAGATGCACGTCGTTGAACGCATGCGCCTCACCGGGCCCGACCGCCTTGAGATCCAGACAACCATCACTGACCCGCAAGTCCTGACGGCCCCCTTTGTCGTCACCCGTCCCTACTCACGCGAGTCGGGAGTGGGACATCCTGGAGTATGTCTGCCAACAAGGTAACCGGGACAGCGCTGATGAGAAGGGGCGTCCTGGATTGCGGCTGAATTGAGAAACAACAGGTGACAACTATGTGGAAGATCAACAGTACGGCGATCGGACTCGCGCATTTCGCTTGCCGCTTCAGGCCCCGCCTTGGCCCACCATTCGATAGCGATGTTCGATTTCACCAAGGAGCAGACCCTGACAGGAGTCATCGAGTCGTTCGACTACACGAATCCGCATACCTGGATCAAGCTCCAGGTGACGGGCGCAGAGGGCAAGGTTGAAGCCTGGGGCCTCGAAGGCATGAGTCCGAATGCGCTGACGCGGGCGGGTTGGACCAAGAACACGCTGAAACCAGGCGACAAGGTCAGCATGACAGATTCATCCGTTGCGCGACCCATCGCTGAAGGGTGGATTCGCCGTGACCGTCACGCTCCCCGACGGCAAGGTGATGCATGAATTTCCGCCATTGAAACGCGGACACTCCGGCCGCAAGGAAACACCGGCCGTGAAGGAGTAAATGCCTTCGCCGCTGGAGCAGACGCCCAGCTTGCGACGACTCAGCGCCGCCGGCTTTTCTCGTACGTTGCAATGAAGTCTTCGACTTCGATGGTGCTGATGAGGCCGCCAATTGCATCGAGCGGCAGATCCTCGAGTCTCTTGAAACGCAGACACGACTTTCCCTTGTCGGGCTTGCGACCCAGCTTGCGGTAGGCGTCGAGCAACGACTTCTCGAACGCTTTGTCCTGGTACGCGCACATCAGGTACAGGGCATAGTTGTTCTTCTGTGCGGCAAGGGCCACGAACGCCAGCGGCTGTTTGTTGTACGTGTCGGGATAGCGCTTGAGGGGGACCTGCCAGGTAATCATCCCCCAGTTCATCTTCTCCTCGTAACCCCTGGGAAGATGCTTGCGGATGACTTTCCGAACTGCGGAGATGACCGATCGTCGCTCTGGCGGCAACGACTTCAGGTAAGCCGGTACGGTGGGAGCAGTACTTTGAACCATCGTGTGCCATCACTGAAAACGGGCCGCAGCGATTGCCGCTGCGGCCCGCGAGTCAGGGCCATCGACGCTCGCTGTACTTCAGAGCGGACTAACCGCTCTTCTTGCCGGTGAGGCCTTCAACGGCCTTGAGTGCCGCTTCAACGTTGGCAACCGGTGCTACACCGCCGATCGTGAACGCCACCTTGTGGTCCGGCGTCACGACGAATGTCGAGCGCTCGGCAAAGCCGTGGTCGATATCCTTGCCCTGCGTATCCTTCATGCCGGCGCGCGTGGCCACTTCCAGGTCGTACGCCTTGGCAATGGCGCCATCGGCATCCGAGACCGTTGCGAACTTGCCGGCGCAATACTCCGGATCCGCCGAGAACTCATTCAGGCGTTCGATCTTGTCCAGCGAAACGCCAACGACGGTCGCCCCGGCTGCGGCGAACTTGTCGTAGTTGACGGCAAACGTGTGCGCCTGCAGATTGCAGCCGCTCGTGTAGGCGCCCGGGAAGAAGTAAACGACCACGGGGCCTTTCTTGAGCGCCTCGCTCAGCGAGAACTTCGTGGTCTTGCCGTTGAGGGACGCCGGAGCATTGAAGTCAGGAGCCGCTGCACCTGGCTGCAGGTCCGCCATCGCCGGGATGGCGACAACCGTCGAAAGCAAAGCGCCGATCAGTAACTTCTTCATGGTGGCCTCAATTCAGGTTAGATCAGGTCGGGAAAGGGGCGATTCTTGACCAACTGGGCCGGCGCCGCAATGGCGGGATCATGACGCCAAAATTGCGGCATTGCGGTTGCTCAGGATGGCCGCCACCCGGCCGGGGTATGCGTTTGACACGAAGATAGACCGGCCGACTTCGTCGGCAAACGGCCTGCCGGCAAATGGTCGCAGACGCGACAAATGGCTCGCAGAGCGAGCAGGCCAGAATCTGATTTGCTGACTTGGTCAGAAATTTATAGCCAGAGGCCAAGGCATATATCGACATCATCAGCTTTCAATTCTATACGTAACTTGCGTATATTATCCATGCAGGCTGATATCAATCCGATGGAGCGCAAAACACTTCGAGATCTGCTCAGGCGTGAGATTCGCGGGAGACTGCATTCATGAAAGCGAAAAGAAGCCTGTTCACCGAGCTGACCGAGGGCTTCGACGCTCTCAGGCAGCAACGCGAAGGCAAACGCACCCTGCGTACTTATACGGTCAAGACAAAGCCCGCACCAAGAGTAACGGGCGAGGAAGTAGTGAAGCTGCGCGAGCGGATGAATCTGTCGCGTGCGGTATTCGCCGGGTATCTGCGTACGAACGTGCGCACGCTCGAGAACTGGGAACAGGGCCGCGCCAAACCGAATGCCCAGGCGGCGCTCATCATTCGCCTGGTGCAGCGTTACCCGGATACAGTGGAGCGATTAGCAAAGATATGAGCCAGCGGATGGCCGCCACCCGGCCGGGGTATGCATTTGCCATTTCCGTACAGACAGGCCCACATCAGTCAATCAAACAAGGTATCGGCAAATGGTCGCAGACGCGACAAATGGCTCGCAGAGCGAGCAGGCCAGAATCCGACTTGCTGACTTAGTCAGCCAAGCATGTCTCATGGAACGCGCGGGCTTTGGAGCCGGCGTGTGGACGGGGTGAATGTTTGGCGGAACTCGTTTCAGAGCGGCACCGGTCCATGGTGTGGGGTGCTTTGCGCGTTTCAGATGGCACGACCGCCCTGCCGGTAATGCGAAGCGTACCTGACCACTGACGACAACTCAACACTACGTGGCGGGCACCATCAACAGATGTCACGAATGACATCAATCGTTGGAAAGGCCAAACGTTTACCCCGGCCGCGCGACGGCTCAGCCGTCAGGCCAGCGCGGTCTTTGAAATCTCATCCCGGCGCCGAGTCAGAAACCTGCTCATGACGGACCAGCGGATGAAAACATCGTGTACGACATCATCCGGCCGGCAAGGATCACGATCGTCCAGAACACGAGGGAAGAGAGACCCGCAAAACGGACGGCCGGAGGTGGCGGGAGTGCATCGTCCCATACCGGCATCGTGCGACCGGTTGTGAAGTGGAAAACGAGAGCGTTCACGCCGGCGAGCACGATGATGAGCATCTTGATGCGGAAAAACAGGTTCCCGTAGGCCGCATTGGCGTAGCCCGTAAACAGCATGAGGCCGCTTGCGAACATGAAAACGAACCCGACCAGGAACCAGGGCGCGAGAGTGCGATTCAGATCCGAGACTCGGGAGCCCCGCATGACCACGCCCATCAGCCGCAAGTCCAGCCACATCAGCGTGCCGACCGACAGGATGATGCCGAGGAGATGAATCCCGACCAGAATCTGAAATCCATACAGCGAATCACGAGCCAGAACAGCGGGCGCTGTGTTCTCCAGCCATTCGAGTGTTTGCGGGATCGTCATGAGGGCGCTACTCGAACAGAATGTAGGCGCAGGCGGCCAGAGCGAGGCCAAGCCACAGAGCCAAACCGATCGCGCCTGTCAGCTTGAGTGCTGTTGCACCGTCGACTTCGCGTCGGATCACGCTTCGCCGCCACGTGAAGTGCAGCAACGCTGCCGCAACAAGCAACAGCATTTTCAACTGGAAGGTAGTGTTGGCAAAGGCCATCGAAGCCTTCCACGAGACCAGCAATATTCCCGTGACGATGCTGATGACGAGGCCCAACGAGATCCCGCGGCTTGCGGGCCGGGTGACTTCGATGACCGGAAGTTTCCGCAGCAATACACCCATCAGCCTCAGGTTTGAGACCAGCGCGCCACCCATGACCATCGCGTAGCCGAGCACGTGCACCGCGCTCAGGAAGGCGATGGTCCACATCGATTGACCAACCACTGCGGCGATCGGTGTCGCTTCGAGCCAGGTTGCTAGTGATTCAATGACTGACATGCGACGTGTTTCTTGGTCCGACGCGTTTCACGGCAAGGCGGGTTCGTGGCAAACGGCCTCGATGTTGTGTCCATCCGGATCGAGCACGAACGCTCCGTAGTAACCAGGATGATAGTGAGCGCGGATTCCAGGTGGGCCGTTGTCACGACCACCAGCTGCGATTGCTGCCTTGAAGAAGGCATCGACGGCGTTACGGGTCGGAACCCGAATCGCAATGTGGACCGGTGGGCTATTTGGCTTGCCCGACGCGATCCAGAGGTCCGGCTTCGGGGGTTCACCGAATCCAGCGACATCGCTGCTCCCCGTCACTGCAGCAGGCAATTCCATCAGCAATCGATAGCCAATAGGTTCGAGGGCGCGGACATAAAACGCCTTGGATCTGGCGAAGTCGCTGACGGTGACACCTGTGTGATCGATCATCGAGGTTCCTTCCGGGGAAATGTCAGCGAACTTCGAACTCGACAAGACGCACAGGTTGCCCATTTGGCGCACTGAACTGGTGGCTCTCCCCCGCTGGAACCAGCTGCCATTCGCCCGGCTTGGCCTTTCCCTGGGTGCCCTCGCTGGATTCCGCGTTGATCATCGCTTCTCCCTCAACCACGACAACCAGGGTGGGAAGCGTGTGCTTGTGGCTGAGCGGGCCATCGCCCGCAGCGAGTTTGACGTCGTAGGCACGGAACGCCCGCGATTCCTGGACGAGGGTTGTCTGGGCCGGGTTGTCGAGCGACTGCGCAGTCGAGTCGAAAGTGGTATGGCGACTCTCGATCGCAACGATATGGTAGAGGGTCGTGCCGATGTTGCGAACTGCATGGACTCCCGGCTTGCCGACGTATTCTGTAATGGTGGCTGTCCCGATCTCGCGCGGCCGGGGTGCACTCCAGTCCTCACCTGGTGATCGAAGCCGCGAAACGGCGGGTCCGATATAGACGGTGGCGATGTCGTACTGGTGGGAGTGGTCGACCGTTGTGTCGCCCACTGGAATGGTCACGTCCAGCACTCTGACTTCCGGCGTCAGCAGGAGGGTCTTGTGATGGGACTCCATTTCAACGGGGATGGCCCTCTGTGTGCAACCTGACGCGGCAAGCAGCAGCCCGAGACTGACGATTAGTGTTCGCATGGAATTCTCTCTTTTACTTCTACTTCCGGATGGCCGTCCCCCGGCCGGGGTGCTTGACCATTCCGACATTATGAGGCGGTTTCCCCAAACACACACCCACCGGATGCCACACATGACGTCAGTCGTCGGAAAGGCCAAACGTTTACCCCGGCCGCGCGACGGCTCAGCCGACAGGCAAGCGCGTGACGCCATTCTTACTCCGGCACCGCACACTCGAAACTGGCCGCCTCATCCGTGCTGCCCGACCCCTTGTACTTCGCTACCTTCGGGTAAGCACATAGCGGCCGCGTGCGCGTGGTCTTACCATCGACGATCTTCGCAGCGACAATCTGTTCTGGCGCTACGCCCTGCTCGACCCAGCGCTCCAGCGCGCCCAAACCATCGAACGTGTCGGGACCGGGACCACCGCGACAATGCTCCATGCCCGGGATCATGAACAGTCGATGGAAGGTCTGCGTATCCTGCAATGCGGCAGCGCGTGTCTTCTTCCCACCGGCTTTCGCGACGACACTCTCGAAGTAATTGATGCTGTTGTACGGCGAGATACCCCAGTCGGCCCACCCGTGATACTGCAGCAACTTGCCGCCGCGGGCCCGGAAAGGGCTCAGGTCCGGATTGATGGAATTCAGAATGGGGCCGATGGTTCTGTCTGCAAACTCGACATCCTTCGCGAGATCGAGTGTCGAGTATTTCCACGCCGGATCCTGAAACACGAAGTAGCGATAGAAATTCTCCGCCCACGGCACCTGGATGGAGGCCATCCTCGGCCAGCCCGGCTCGCTGCCGGGCGCAAATCCCGGGAATACCTTCTTGCCGTCTGAACCCTTCGCGTCCGCATAGATCTTCTCGACTGCCTTCACTTGCGGTGCTGTCAGACACGAGGCGGAGTCGTCCCCCTTGCACAGCAGGCTCGCCGGCTTGAAATCGCAGCGCAGCGGATTCTCGATGACGCCGTCACGCACGCCGTCCTGCGCATCGCATCCTTGCAACACGGCGTCATGGATCAACGGAATCCTGTCGATCGGCTTTTCGAGGTCCGTCGCAGGATCGACACGCGTATGCTGGCCGAAGGCGATCTGCCCTGCCTGCAAGTGAGTCCAGTAGTTTGCCGGTGCGCCCGCGAGAATGCCGTTGTAGTCGTCCGGATACCGCTGCGCTTCGGTCAGCGCCTGATGGCCACCGCTCGAACAGCCAGTGAAATAACTGTAACGAGCCGGATTGCCGTAAAACGCAGTGACGATGGCTTTTGACTTCACGGTCATCTCGTGAATACCGCGATGTGCCCAGTCATTGACCAGGCCCGCATTCATCTTGCCGTCCGGCCCGATAACCCATGTAGCGTCGCCGCCGCCGCTCCGATGTCCGGTATCCGTTGAACCGACCGCGTAGCCCTTGGCCACTGATGCCGCCATTGCCTGATACTGAATCGCCCCGAGCAGCGCGCCGAGACCTACTCCCTGAAAGCGGCCATTCCAGTTGGTAAGCGGCAGCCACACTTCGAAGTTGATCGCGGGTTCTACCGTTCCGCCAACCCGGCAGAACGCCGTCTGCACGATCACAGGTCCACCCTGATTTTTTTCCGTGCCCGGCACCGTGAATCCCGCTTGCTGAATGGCTTCGGCCAGCGTGATCTTCGTATTCGGCAGCGACTGCTTGGCCAGCGCTGCACAGCGCGCGTCGGCGGTTGCCGATTCCTGGGCGATTGCCGTTTGCCCACATGAACAAGCGCTGAGCGCGCCAAGCGTCAGCGCCACTCGACGCACGCGCGCAAATCCCGTCTTCCTCATGATCCCCCCAGAATCAGTCGCCTTTACGAGCGGTCTTGCTCTCGTGTCAATACGCTCGTCCGTCCTTGTGGGCGAAGCTCCACTTGCCCAAAGGCCCCATGACAGCCTGGATGTCGTCGTCAGGATAGCTGACGCTATCACCGACTGTCCGATCACCCACTTCAAGATACACCACTCGATTGGCACTGCGATTGATGAGCTGGTGCGCATCGCCGTTGCCCGCCCTGAACCCTGCGCACATGCCGGGGTGGAGCGTCGTCTCACCCGCATCGGTGGCCAGAACGACTTCCCCTTCAAGGATGTAAATAAACTCATCCTGCAGTGAGTGTGTATGCCGCAGCGCGGAGATCGCGCCTGGCTTCATCGTGGTCAGATTGACCCCGAAATTGGTGAGCCCGAAGAGGTCTCCCAGTGGTCGCTTCTCCCGCCCTGCCACCATCGACGCAAAAGGTTCGGGGTAGTTCGACGGTTTGGTGCGGGGCGGCGCTTCGGCTGCAACCAGCGCGACTGCTTGAACAGGGGTGCTCATCCTTGGTTCTCTCCTTGCTGGGGTATGAGACCTGCACTGGTTAGCAGGGCTTTAAGCGGTGCAATCTCGCTTTCATACTTTCGCCAGCGTTCGACTGCCGTGCGATAGATGGGTTGCCTCACCTGCACGGAACTCGCGGTGGCGACCGGGGCAGCGTTCCTCTCGAAAGTGAGACAGGCGGGATCCCAGTCCAGGCCACAGAACTCGACCAGCCGCCGTGCTTCCCGCTCGGTATCGTCCACGACCGCTTCATAGTGCACTTCGCAGTAGTTCCGGGGAATGGTATCGCGCCAGTGCTTTGCCAGCGCATCGAACTCGATGTAGTAGCGACCGGTATCGAGCAGGTCATACGTATAGTTGTAATACATGAAACTCGTGCCAAACAGCTGCCGGTAATTGCTCAGACAGGTGTCGAGCGGATTGCGTCTCAGGGCAATGATCTTCGCATTCGGCAGCGCGCGATGGATGAGCCCCGCATACAGGAAGTTAAGCGGCATTTTGTCGATGAAATGCGGCGTATGTCCCGTCCGCGGCCGCGTGCTCTCGACGTAGTCGGCCCCGACTTGAGCGAGATCGATGTCGTCTGCCGCTGCGAGCGTCTCGGGATCAAGCACCAATCGGGACGATGTACGCGCCCGGCGTTTCAGCACGAGTGCGAAGTTGGTCAGCTCTCCGGCAGCAAACACTGCGGGATGGCTGGAAAGGATGCGTTCGACCAGCGTGGTACCGGTTCGCGGCATGCCGACGATGAAGATCGGTTCGTTTGACTCGCAGCCGTGCGATGCCGGCCTCGTTGCCGAGGGTGCCGTGGCTCTGGCGGCCACAAACAGCGCGCGATCGGTGGCGAAGGAATAGTGGATCTCCCGACGCTTGCGTCGCTTGCCGCGCTCGAGAAACCCAAACGCTTTGGCATGATTGCCCGCGTCTTCGTTCTGCTTGGCGAGCGCGTGGCAGATCTGCAACTCGGCATCGACATCAAGTGAATTTTCGGCCAGCAGTGCTTCGAGCTGGGTGACCTCCTCCCGGGAAAGCGGTGCCCTCCCCACCTGTGCGAGCGACGACCACGCCCGGTAGTAGCCGGGATCGATGGAGAGTGCCTTGCGGTACGCCGCGGCCGCTTCAGTGAACTCACCGACAAACTGCAGCGACGCACCGAGATTGTAGAAGTAACCCGCCTTGGTCGCATCGCGAGCCGTCGCGCGGCGAAAGGGTTCAAGTGCTTCCGTATGCGCGCCTGCTCTCGCCATCACGACACCGATGGTGTCGAACGTCAGCGCGTTTCTGGGTTCCAGCGCCAGCGCGCGAGCTGCCGCTTCAAACGCTTCCCGTGGACGGTTCAGGGAGATCAGGCAGCGCCCGAGTTGCGCGTGGTACCCGGCATTGCGGGGGTCGAGACGCAGCGAGCGTTCGATGAGGTCGGCGGCCTTCGCGAAGTTGTCGTGAGCGGCCGCAATCATCGCAAGCAGGAAAAACGCGTCGGGCGACTCCGGCTTGAGGTTCAGGACCTTGAGGCACAGTTCATGTGCGACGCGATACTCGCGACGGCTGAGCGCCTGCTCAGCGTCGCGCAGCCAGCCTGCTGTTTCCTGTGATCCGGAGGCGTTCATGCCTCCGGATCATAGCCCAGGGAACTAGGCAGATCGAAACTAGAGATTGAAGTCGTACGTGAAGCGCAGGCCGACCTCGCGGGGGCGCAGGACATCTTCCAGATAGCTGCGGACGCGCACCGGATCGCCGTTCTCATCCGCCACCGTCTGGATGAACGCCCGACTCGAACGCGTGCCTGTCACAGCGTACTTGTTCAAGAGATTCTTCGAATACAGACCGAGCGACCATGCGTCGCCACGCAGAGTGGCTGAAGCGTGGTGAACGGTGTAGCCCGGCAACGTTTCACCCCCGGCCCTGAGCCCTGTCTTGGTGATGACGTCACCCACCATCGACAGCCCGTAGTTCAGATCCAGCGTCCAGCTCGAACCGATCGGCAACTGGTAGCCAACCAGCAGCGTCGCCTGGTCCTCGGGGGAACCCGGCAGCCGGTCGCCGGCCTGGCCATCGATAAAGGTGCCGGAAAACCCGGGCGGTGCATACTCCCTCATCAGATCGGGAGCAACCGCCGAGAGTTCCGCTTGAGTGTGCGCATAGCTGCCATTCACCGTCAGTCGATCGGTGAGTTGAGCCGCAAAGGAAAGCTCGATGCCCTTGGATTCCGCTCCCTTGCCATTCTTGATGATCGGCAAGGAGCCATTCACCGTCGCGCTGCTCAGCTGCGGATCGGACCAGTCGATGAAGAACACCGAGCCATTCAGCGTCAATGTGCCGTTCAGCCACTGGCTGCGAACACCCAACTCGTAGTTGACTGTCTTGTCCGGAAAATACTGCGATTTCGTTCGGCTGCGCGCAGAGTGGCTGCCCGGTCAGCACGTCCGGGCAGGGTGGCACGCCATTCGAGCTGCCGATTCGATAGCCTTCGCTGATCGTGGCGTAGCCCATCAGGTCCGGCGTGAACTTGTAGCGCGTATTGAACTTGAACAGCGTACCGTCGTCCTTCTGACCACCCGGTTCAAGGACGACGTTGATTTCATCCGGCCCTGCAAATCCGGCGGCAGTGTTGTACACAGGCGTGTCAAAGCCGCTGGTCGTGGCATAGTCGTACTTGTACCAGCGGGCACCGACTGTCACCTGCCATTTGTCCGTGAAGTCGTAGCCGAGTTCGCCGTACAAGGCCTTTTCAGTCAGGTCGTTGGTTGCCGGCGCGTAGTATTCCAGATCGTCGGGCCTGCCGGTTCCACCAAGGAAGGATGCCAGGTAGTCATCGTAGTGGGGAGTAAACTCGCTGCTTGAGTTGGTGTTTTCGAGGCGGTTGTAAAACAGCCCCGCTATCCAGCTCAACGGGCCGGTCGTTTTCGAGACCAGCCGCAATTCCTGGTTGAAGGCCTGCTCGTCCCAGACGTCGTGCGTAAATGCCGAGAAGGTGGGGAACGCCTCATAGCTGAGCTCAAGGGTGATCAGCAGGTCGGTCTGGTCGCGGTTGCCGTCGTCCTTGTATCTCGATACGCCGGTTGCAGACGTGAGGTCCGCGAAACCCAGGTCCGCAATGATCTCGAGCGCGGCGAGTCTGTTCGTTCGTTCGTTGGGCTCAAGGTACCGGATTCCCGATTCATATTGCCCCGTGCCAAAGGCGGCGACCGAGTTGGAGTGGCCGGCCGCCGGCTTCCATGTTCTGGAAGTAATACGTGAAGTTGATGTCGAGGCCCGGCATGGGTTGCCCGAGAAACGCCGCCCGACCGGATAAAGTCTTGGTGAAATTGATGTCGTCCTTGCGATGCAGATTCGCCGCGACAGCGGCCGCATTCGTGAAGTCCGGCTCGGGATCGGACAGGCCTGCCTGATTGACCAGGAAGGGATTGTCGATAAAGCCCGGTTCGTCGGCGTAGTCGAGTGAGGCGCGGAACGCGAAGATGTCGCCGAACGGCAGGTTCACCGTGAAACCACCTTTCATGCCGAGGTCATCACTCTCCGACAGGCTGTACCCTTCCGCTCGCAGCGACAGTGTCGTCTCATCAAGCTTCGGTCGGTTTGGAATATAGCGGATGGCGCCGCCCATGGTGCCAGCGCCATACAAGGTGCCTTGCGGTCCCAGCAGTACTTCGACCCGTTCCATGTCTACTGGCAAGAGGTCAATGTACAGCGGGATCTCCCCCACGTACGTGGAGACGATGCTGCCACCGTCATTGCCCGCGCTGTCCTGCGCACCGACGTTACTGACATTGAGCCCGCGAACGACGATCTGGTTGGACGTTCGCTTGCCCTGGTCAATGACGTACAGGCCGGGTACCGATCGCCCCAGGTTCGCCAGATCAGTGATGCCCTGCTGCTGCAGCTGCTCGCCGCTCAAGGCCGCGATGTTGATGGGGATGTCCTGGATATCCTCGGCACGCCGGGTAGCCGTCACGATGATCTCCGGGAGTTCATCCGCCGGTTGGGCCGCCTGGACGGCACCGGTAGCAAGAATGGCCGAGATGGCGGCTGCCAGTCGACGAGCTCCGGCGTGCCTGGTTTGAATTTCCATGAATAGCCTCATGTTGAGTAAATCGCGGCCAGCGACGGCGCATCAGGGCGCATCGCAAACTGAAAGGCGGAAGTACGGGTTTTCGGCTGCAATTGACATGCCATTACGTTAAACCCAGAGAATGCCAGTGTTGGCGTGCTCTGAAAAGGTGCGTGCGTCACTCATAAGCCCCAATCCGGCTCAGGCAAGCAGGCTCTACGCCCCTTACATCGGCACTCGGGCAACAATCTTCATGGCGGCATTCAAGAAAAATTGAACCCTCCTATTCCTGGATACCCTGAGCGCGGAAATCGGCCTGACTTGCGGCCGTTCCGAGGTATTTCAGGAAGGCCGCCGCGGCCTGGGGCTGCGGCGCCGCTTTGAGCTGGGCAATGACATAGGTGGTATAGGTCTGGACCTCGGCAGGCAGTGCCCCGACCAGCACTACGCCTTCGTCTCTCGACAACACGATCTCCGTCAACGCACCAAACGCAATGTCACTACCTTTGCCCTGGCCGAGAAGGTGCATGGCTTCCGAGCCCCGATCGCTCCGGACCAGGCGACCCTCGATCTGCCCGAAAATCCCGAGTTTCTTCATCAGGGTTTCCGCGTACTGGCCGGTACTCCCGCGGCTGACAAGAATCGTGTCCGCTTCGAGCACCGTCCGTTTCAGGGCGTCAACCGTTGCGATATCGGGCAGAGGGGCGCCCTGACGCACTGCGATGCCCACCCCCACTCGGCCCAGCGTGACCGCGCCACTCTCGAGCATGCCTGCACGGGTCTGATCGTCGATCGTGGTCGGTGTGGCAATGGCCAGGTCCCAGACCTCACCAGCCTCGAGCAGACGCTTGACCTCCGGGGCCGTCTGGATCGCGATACTGACTTTGTGGCCAGTCGCTTTCTCAAAGCGTTCGGCGGCGACGCGGATTCCGGGTTCGACTGCGCCGGTACTGAGGAGCTTTACGGTCGCGGCATCGGCCACCTGCATGCACATCAACGCGGAGCACAGTGCGAGCAATACAGCGCGCGTCTTCATGACCGATTCCTTAACAAGTCGGTGCAAAAGTCCGATTACTCGGTAGCGACGACTATCGCTTGCGGGTTCGGGGCATACATGGAGATCGCTGCAAGGATGGCGTCGATTGCCGGTTCCTGCGTAATGACGCTCGCGCCCTCCGCCAGCGTCAGCGTGACACTGAGATCATGCGTCTGCACGATCGCCCGTACGCGGCCCGCCTTCAGCAGGGCAATCGCCTGATTCCAGTCCACCCGTCGATTGACGGGCGATGGCGCTGTCGTTGCAGCAGGGGAAGCGTCTTCCCGCGAAGCATAGGGGGCCGCTGTCGCACAGGCTGCAAGGCTGGCGATTCCTGAAAACCATGCACCCACTATCCTGGCGTTCACGCAGTCGTTCCGAACAGCCGTCCAACCCCGGCGGTCACTGCCATTGCAACCAGGCCCCAGAATGTCACTCGCAGTATGCCTTTGAATATCGGTGCACCGCCCGTGCGGGCAGCGAGCGCTCCCAGCACCGTAAGGAGGATCAGCACAATTACTGCAATGCCGGGCAACAACGTCGCTTCGGGCAGCAGCAACACGGCGATCAGCGGCATGACTGCCCCCAGCGCAAACGTCGCAGCGGATGCCAATGCGGCCTGCAAGGGCCTGGCCCGTGTAATCTCCGACAGGCCGAGCTCGTCGCGCGCGTGTGCGCCGAGCGCATCCTTCTCCATCATCTGGTAGGCAACTTTTTCGGCGAGCAGCGGCTCGACGCCCCGGCTGATGTAGATATTCGCGAGTTCCGTCTGCTCCGAGGCGCGATCGGTCTCCAGTTCCTTACTTTCCCGGGCGAGATCCGCTTTCTCGGTGTCGGCCTGTGAACTGACCGATACGTACTCGCCCGCCGCCATGGACAGTGCGCCTGCCACCAGACCTGCAACGCCCGCAACCAGCACTTCGGATCGTGATGCCGCGGCCGCCGCGACGCCCACCACGAGGCTGGCTGTCGATATCAGGCCATCATTGGCGCCGAGCACGGCTGCTCGCAGCCAGCCGATGCGCGACGCACGATGAAGTTCTCGATGTCTCATAAGAATGAAGGGGATAGGGGATAGGGGACAGGGGACAGTGCAAGAGTCTTTACTTTCCTGCGGAAAGTGTCCACAAGGAATTTGATCTGGCTATCCCCTATCCCCTATCCCCTATCCCCTATCCCCTATCTCCTCGTAATTGCGCCCTACCTCAGACCAAGCGCCTGCCTGCTCCAGGCAAGCAAGGACTCAAGCGACATCGCGCCGGACTGCCTGCCGATTTCCCGGCCACCGCGAAACGCAATGAGCGTGGGAATGCTGCGAATGGCATATCGGCTGGCGATGCCGCGTTCCGCCTCGGTGTCGACCTTGGCGAGGCGCACGTGCGGCTCGAGTTTCCTGGCGGCGCTCTCGAATGCGGGTGCCATCATGTGGCAGGGCCCGCACCAGTCCGCCCAGAAGTCGACGATCAATGGCACATCGCTGCGCGTCAGCTGCCGGTCAAACTGGACAGCATTGAATGGCACTGGTTTGCCCTGAAACAGCGATTGCTTGCACCTGGCGCAATGCGGATCGTCAGCGAGACGCGCTTCTGGAACGCGATTGATGCCGTTGCAGGCGGGGCAGACGATGTGCAGGGTTGAGGGTACAGATTCCATGCTTGCTCTTTAGTCATCCGGGGACGCAATTTCAATCCCGAGGCGAAGCATTGCTGGTCTGTCCCTCAAAGACGGCCAACCGTCCGTGCAAGCCGCATTTGCGCGAGTACAACATCGAGATCCGCATTCTCGCGATTGCCGAGACTCTGCACGCGCAGCGACTCGGATTCCAGCACGCGAGTACTGTTGACCAGCCCTGCCTCATATTGCTGCCTGGCGATACGCAGGTTTTCCTCCGCCTGCTCGACTGCTCCTCGTGCCACTTCGGTCCGGGCGCGGGCTTCCCGCAGCGTAAACCAGGCCTGCCTGACCTCGAGCGCAATCGTCGAACGCAGGTCCGTCAGACGCTGCTCAGTTGCCCGCTGTGTCTGTCGCAGGCTGGCACTGCGATTGCGAACCTGGCCCCCATCAAACAAGGCCCACTTCAGGCCCACACCTGCCATCGTAAAGGTATCCCGGTCCAGGGCCTGGTTCTCCAGATACTGATACCCGCCGGTGAGGCTCACCTGCGGCAACAAGCGCGAGCGCTCGGCTTCCGCCGCATGCCCCAATGCCTGCCCCTGGGAATCAAGGACGGTAATCTCGGCTCTCGCCATCAGCGCCTTCGCTTCGAGTTCGGTAACCGTCAGGCTTTCAAGTTCGGAAGTCGAGGCCACTGCAACGGGCGACAGCGCGAATAACCGGTCGAGGGGCTGCCCGATCCTGCGGTTATAGGCTGCCCTGGCGAGCTCAAGTCCGTTCGCCGTGTGCAGTCGTCCCTGTTCTGCATTGGCGAGCGCCACTTGCGCAGACAGCAGGTCATTGCGCGGGACCACTTCACGACTGAACATCGCCTGCACATTACTCACGTATTCAGCGAGACTCGCAACATTGCTCTGGGCGATGACATGCGCGCGTTCGGCGCGCAATACGTCTACATAGCTTTCGGCAACGGAGAGTCGCAGGTCCGACTGCGCGCGCGTGGCATCAGCGCTGCGGGCCGAGTCACCTGCCTCTGCTGCCGCAATCCGGCTGGTAATGCGTCCCCCCGTATAGAGCGGCACATTGACGCTGACCCCAGCCATCACGTAGTTGTCGTTGTCGAAGATCTCGGGAAGCTGGACCGGCAGACCGGGGACGCCGAAACTGAATGCCGGAGCGTCCTGCAGCTGCGTGAATGTCCCGTTCGCCATCAACACCGGCCAGCGCTCGCCGCGAGCCGCCTCAACATCCAGGCGCGCAGCTTCGGCATCACTGCGCACCGCTGCAAGGCTGAGATCGCTGCCTTCGGCAAGGGTCCAGGCTTCCTCAAGTGTCTCCGCCTGTGTGCTGGCAGCACATACCAGTGCACCGATTGCCAGCATCAGGCTCGAAGGAAGGCGCCCCGCTTCCCGGCGTCTCATTTCAATGGCTCTATGCCAAGCGCCTTGAGAACGTACTTCTCATAAACCGGCGCGACATCGCCCACGCGTATCTTGCGCAGAAAGTATTTCTCGAACGCAACCTTCGCGAGATGCACCCACTTGCCTTCTTTGGCCCAGGTGACGTTGCGGGGCGGTATCTGCGGCAGGGCTACGAACGCTGCGCCGCTGTCGCCAAAGTCGGCCAGACAGATCGCATTCCACGTGGCGCGCGCGTCTGCCTGCTTGCCCTCGATTTCCGCAGCGATATTGTGACTGAGCGCACTGGCCATCGACTCGATCATATAGCCGGTCTTCGGTGCACCTGTCGGCACGGGTGTTGCTTCAACCGGCGGAATCGCAACGCAGACGCCGGCTGAAAAGATGTTCCTGTACTTCGGACTGCGCTGGTGCGCATCGATCAGCACGAAGCCGCGCGGATTGCACAGGCCCGGCACCGCTGCGACGGCATCCACACCCTTGAAGGCCGGGAGGATCATGCTGTAAGCGAAGGGCAGCTGATGTTCCTTCTTCACGACACCGTCTTCACCATGCTCGGTGGCATTGACCTTGCCCGCTTCCACAGATGTAACCTTGGCGTTGGTGATCCACTTGATATGGCGCTGGCGCATTTCGCTCTCCATCAGGCCCTTGCTGTCGCCCACACCGCCCAGGCCCAGATGACCGATGTACGGTTCGCTGGTGACATACGTCATGGGCACGCGGTCACGGAGCTTGCGCTTGCGCAGATCGGCATCGAGAATCATCGCGAATTCGTAAGCAGGTCCAAAGCAACTGGCCATCGGGGCCGCGCCGATGACGATCGGCCCGGGGTTCTTCAGGAATTCCTGATAGCTGGCCCATGCTGATGCCGCGTGCTCCTGTGTGCAGATGGACTGGGTGAAGGCATCCGGCCCGAGTCCAGCGACTTCTTCGAAGGCCAGGCGCGGACCCGTTGCAATCACGAGATAGTCGTACTTGAGAACCGTGCCATCGGCAATGGTGATTCGTGATCCTTCCGCGTCAATGGCGGTCGCTTGCTTCGGTACCCATTCAATGCCTTTGTTCGCGAGCGGCGCAGCGAGATCAACGCGGGTTTCCTCGCGCGTTCTCCAGCCCACCGCCACCCATGGATTGGACGGCGTGAACTCGAAAAAGGGACTGGTGCCGACCAGCGTGATCCGGTGCTCTTTGGCGAGCAGCTTGCGCAGCTCATAAGCGGCAGGTACGCCGCCAACTCCTGCTCCCAGAACGACGATGTGTGCCATGGTTGTACTCCTTAAGCCTTGGGTACGATCCTGCGCAGATAGCTGTAGTAGAGGATCGGGATAACGACGAGCGTGAGCGCGGTGGAGACCAGGATTCCGAAGATCAGGGACACCGCAAGCCCGTTGAAGATCGGATCGTCAAGAATGAAGAACGCACCCACCATTGCGGCCAGGCCGGTCAGCACGATGGGCTTGGCCCGCACGGCGGCCGCGCGAATGACTGCGTCGACGAGTTCACGCCCGGCGGCGACTTCCAGATTGATGAAGTCGACGAGCAGGATGGAATTGCGCACGATGATGCCGGCCAGCGCGATCATGCCGATCATGGACGTTGCGGTGAACTGCGCGCCGAGCAGCGCATGGCCCGGCATCACGCCGATGATGGTCAGCGGAATCGGCGCCATGATGACCAGTGGCACCGCGTATGACTTGAACTGCGCCACCACCAGCAGGTAGATGAGAATCAGGCCGACTGAATACGCAAGCCCCATGTCACGAAACGTGTCGTAGGTAATCTGCCATTCGCCGTCCCACTTGACGGAAAATCCTTCCGGGTTGGCAGGCTGGGTGATGTAGCGCTGTTCAATCGCCGGGTAGCTGTCACCCAGTTTGCCGATGATGCCGAACATGCCGTACAGCGGGCTGTCGATATCGCCAGCCATATCCCCCGTGACATACGCCACCGGCAGCAGATCCTTGTGATAGATGGCGCCTTCCCACGTCGATTCGCTGACCGTTACAATTTCGGATAACGGAATCCGGGTGCCGCCTGTGGCAGGAACCTCCAGTGCAAGCACGGACGCCAGCTCGCTCTTTTCCGCTACTGGCAGTTCGAGACGCACCGGCACTGGATAGCGCTCCCGGCCTGCGTGCAGATACGTCACGTCCTGACCGGAAAGAGCGGCTGCCAGTGTGCTGACCGCCGCTTCCTGGCTGACTCCGAGCAGCGCTGCCTTGCTGCGATCGACGCTCACGATGACGCGCCTGGCCGGCGCTTCGATGCTGGAATCCACGTCCACGATGTCGGGCGTCTCCAGGAACACATCGCGAACCTGCAGGGTCACCGATCGCATGGCTTCATAGAAGGGTCCATAGATCTCTGCGACGATGGGCGCCTGCACTGGCGGGCCGGGCGGCACTTCGACCACTTGCACGACGGCGCCGAAGCGCTTGCCGATTTCGGCGAGCCGCGGGCGGGCGTCGAGCGCAATCTCATGACTCTTGCGGTCACGCTCGTGCTTGTCGGTCAGGTTCACCTGGATATCGCCGACATTCGGACCGGACCTCAGGTAGTACTGCCTGACCAGGCCATTGAAATTGATGGGTGCAGCCGTGCCGACATAGATCTGGTAGTCGGTCACCTCCGGCACTTGCGCCACGGCGCTTGCCAGCTCGTCGAGAACCCGGGCCGTTTTCTCGAGCGGAGTTCCTTCCGGCATGTCGACGACGATCTGGAACTCGGATTTGTTGTCGAACGGCAGCATCTTCATCACGACCCACTGCACGCCGACCAGAGAGATCGCCAGAAGGATGGCCAGGCCGATGCCGCCGTACAGTCGATGGCGACGCTTGCGACTCTCGGCACCTCGCAGAAACCGCCCAAGGACTGTTTCTGCAAACGCATCGATCCGCGAGGGACCGGCGCCGTGCGCTGCGTGCGTTGGTTGCAGATTCGCCAATAGCCGGCGCGACAACCACGGCGTAAAGACCAGCGCAATCGCGAGCGAAATCAGCATGCCCATGCTTGCGTTGATGGGGATGGGTGCCATGTACGGGCCCATCAATCCACTCACAAACGCCATGGGGAGCAGCGCTGCGATGACTGTAAAGGTTGCAAGGATCGTGGGACCGCCGACCTCATCGACGGCCCTGGGAACAATCTGGTCCGGAGACCCGCCACCCATCAGCAGGTGTCGGTGGATGTTCTCGACGACGACGATCGCATCGTCGACCAGAATGCCGATGGAAAAGATAAGCGCGAACAGGGAGACGCGATTGATCGTGAATCCCCAGGCCCATGAGGCGAATAGCGTGGCTGCCAGCGTGACGATGACCGCTGCGCCCACGACGATCGCCTCTCGCCAGCCAACGGCCACGACGACGAGGATGATCACGGACACGGTGGCGAACATCAGCTTCTGTATGAGTTTCTGCGCCTTGTCGTTTGCCGTCTCGCCGTAGTTGCGAGTCACGGTTGCCTCGATACCCTCGGGAATGTAGGTGCCTTTCAGCGCCTCCACACGTTCAATGACCTGATCAGTGACATCGATGGCATTGCGTCCCGGCTGCTTCGACACGGCGATGGTGACGGCAGGCGCATCCCCGACAAGTTCAATGCCACGAGCGGCGGAGGCGGCTCCCGCCCCAAACTTCACGTATTGCTCCGGCTGATCGGGGCCCGCGCGTACGTCGGCCACGTCTTCAAGATAGACCGGTCGACCGTCCTGCATGCCGACGACCACTTCTGCAACATCGTCACGATGGGCCAGAAACTCGCCTGCCTGGACAGGAACCACACCGGCATCACCGACTACATCGCCTGCGTGCAGAACAATATTGGCGGCCTTGAGCGACCCGAGCAGGCCAAGCACCGTCAGACCATGGCCGGCAAGCCGCTGTGGATCCAGAGAAACATGCACGGTGTCATCAGGGCCGCCGATGGTGTAGACGTTGCGCGTACCCGGCACGCGCTTGATCTCGGCTTCGATGGCATGCGCAACCTGGCGCAGCTCATAGGCACCGCGATCGGCATCGCGAGTCCACAAGGTCATGGACAGCACCGGAACATCGTCGATCCCCTTGGGCTTGATCAGGGGCTCAAGGACGCCAAGTCCCTCGGGCCGCCAGTCGCGGTTCGAATACACGGCGTTGTAGAGGCGGACGATGGCCTCGTTGCGTGGCTCACCCACTTCAAACTGCACGGTCAGGATGGCGACGCCCGGTCTTGAGACCGAGTACACGTGCTTGACGCCGTCGATCTCACCGAGCACCTGTTCCATGGGCGAAGCCACGAGACTTTCGACCTGCGGCGCACTCGCACCGGGGAACGGTACGATGATATTGGCCATCGTCACATCGATCTGTGGCTCCTCTTCGCGAGGTGTTACGAGGACGGCAAAGACGCCGAGGAGCATTGCCGCCAGCGCGAGCAACGGCGTCAGCTCGCTCCGGAGAAACAGCCGTGCGATGCGACCGCTGATCCCGAGTTGGGGCGTGTCCATCGTCAACCCTATCTGCTTGTGTCCGCTACCGGCGGCTGTCGAAGCTGTTCGAGCGCTGCCAGCGGGTCGATCACGATGGTTTCGCCCGGCTCGAGTCCCGCCAGCACCTCGATCCGGTCATCGAATCGATGGCCAGCTCGGACGTGCCTCAACACGGTTCTGCCATCGCTGGTACGGACATAGACGGCGGTGACTTCGCTGCGCTCAACGAGCGCCTTGACCGGAATCAGCAGCCGCTCGGCTTCGCCAATGACGAAGGCCACTTTGACGAACATGCCAGGGTAAAGATCGGCAGCATTCTCTGGCAGGTCGATGCGGACGCGAAACGTGTTCGTCCGTTCGGAAGCCAGTGGAGAAAGCGTCAACCGGGTGGCTTCGATGCGTCGGCCGTCGACATAGATCGCTGCCTTGCGAATCACGCGTACTTTTTCCACGAGGCTCTGCGGCAGGTCCACATTGACGCGGAGGAATTGCAGCGAGAGTCCGCTCATCAGAGGAGTGCCTGGCTGGACGGCCTCACCGACCTGCACCAGGCGACGCGTTACCACGCCGGCATAGGGCGCGCGAACTTCTGTATAACTGACGCCCTCTCGCGCCGCGGCCAGCCCGGCACGCGCAGCGGCGAGACGGGCCACCGCAGCATCGCGATCCGCGAGCGCCTGATCGTACTGTTGTCGCGACACCGCGCGATCCGCGAGCAGTCCGGCAACGCGGTCGAATCGCGTGCGCGCCTCGGCTTCGCGAGCGGTCGCTTCGGTCAGTGTCGCCTGCGCCTGTTCCAGGCCTGCCTTCTGTTCCGTGTTCCTGAGACGGACGATCACCGCTCCGGCCGGCACGAAGTCGTTCACGTCATAAAGCACCTCGAGAACCCGACCCGATGTCTGTGCGGAGACTGTGCCCTGGTTGACAGCTTCGATGGTGCCATCAACCCGTCGCTCCAGAGGTGTCTGCTCGCGCTGTACGACCAGCGTTGACACGCCGTCAGTCGCAGCTGTCACGGGGCCGGACAGAATTGCCGACAGCAGCGCCAGCGGCGTGAACACACCCTTGAAACGGCTCACGGGAAGATGCGATGTTCTGGAATCCATGAAGGCTGACCCCGTGGCAGGTCAGAAAGCGGCGCCAGAACGAACCCCGAGTTTCTTCAGGATCATTGCCAGCGGGCAAAAACCCGTGAATGACGACTGCAGCAGGTTTGCTCCCACGAACGCCGTCAGCCAGAACCAGTTGGCACTGACGTAAATACCGAGGACGAGGCTTGCCAGCACCACGGTGCCGGCGAACGCCAGAACTGCGCGATCGATGGTCATGTTGATTCTCCCAAGGTGGTTTCGGGCAATGGAACAGAGTGCGCTCAGTACGATGGCCTCAAGGATCGTGTGAACTACCTAGAGACACCGGGCCGGGCGCATCCGCGGACCGCTTTCGCAGAGCCATGGCGACTTATATTAGTATTTGCTAATTTAGTCAATACTGATGTATAGTCCTTCCCCATGAAACAGTCATCCGTTCGTACCCAGGCCCGCGGTTCTTACAAGGCAAGACGGAGCGCGGGAGTTGGCGAGTCGATTGCCGCAGCGGAAATGCTCAAGCACGCAGGTGAGGCCGCAGCGTTTCTCAAAGCGCTCGCGAACGAACAGCGCCTGTGCATCCTGTGCACCCTGCTGGAGGAACCACTGTCTGTGGGTGACCTCAATGGCCAGGTGGACCTGAGCCAGTCGGCACTGTCACAGCACCTTGCGGTACTGCGCGAGGGCGGGCTCGTTGCAGCCGAACGTCAGGGTCAGACGATCCTGTATTCCGTCCCTGATGGCGAAGTGCGCCGCGTACTCGCGGTTCTGCATGACATCTTCTGCGTGAAATAGTCCAGGCGAAATACATGATCCCCCTGCTCGCACCCTTCGTCGGCGCCCTGCTGGTTGGCACCAGTCTCGGATTGCTTGGCTCGGGAGGTTCCATCCTGACGGTACCGATCCTGGTCTTCGTGCTTGGTCACGCGGAGAAGATCGCGATTCCGGAATCGCTGGCTATCGTTTCGGCCATCGCTGCGGTGGGCGCCCTTTCCAGTACAGCAATGAAGCAGGTGGATTGGCGCAGCGTCTCATTGTTTGGCGTGCCAAGTATGGCTGGCGCCTTTCTGGGTGCGTGGGTTTCGCAGTGGCTGTCCGGAACCGCACAGATGCTGATCTTCGCTGCACTGCTGCTGCCTGCCGCCTACAGAATGATCAGCAACCACGAACTCAAGGTGCACATGTGCCGGCCTTTCTGCCTGGGTAGCGCGGGACTCGCGGTAGGCGCGCTCAGTGGCCTGGTCGGCGTCGGAGGTGGCTTTCTCGCAGTGCCCGCACTGATGATGCTCGGCGGACTGTCGCTGCGACTCGCAACAGGCACGAGCCTTGTCGTGATCGCCCTGAGTTCTGTCATAGGCCTGAGCAAGCATTTGCATCTGCTCACGCTTTCCGGTCAAACCCTCAACTGGTCCGTGGTCGGCATCTTCATCGCGATTGGCATTGTCGCCAGTGCTGGCGGTCAATGGCTTGCGACTCGCATCCCGGCAAACGGCTTGCGCAGAGTCTTCGGTGTCTTCCTGCTCTGCATGACAGCCCTCACCGCCGTCGAAACGTTGCGGCACTAGGAGCCTGTCCGAGCAATCATGAATCGACTGCGGCTGCACCACAGCGCTCTTTCTGCGATCCTTTTCGTTACATAGTCACCACTATGCGCCGAAAACGATCGCAGAAAATAGCTCGCTGTGCCACACCCTCGTCATGATCCAGATTACTCGGACAGGCTCCTAGCCGTCATCAGTTTGCGTTCCCTCTCGATATACGCATTCACCTGCCGTCCGAGCGCATTCAGTGATAGCGGGCCTCGCCCAAGCACGATGTCGTGGAATTCGCGGATGTCGAACCTGTCCCCCAGCTCTCGCGCCGCCTGCTCGCGCAGCTGCACGATGCGCAGTAATCCCACCATGTAGGCGGTTCCCTGCCCTGGGTACACGATGTAACGATTGACCGCCCTGGTAGCCGCTGCACGCGACATCGGCGTGTTGTCCAGGTGATACTGAATCGCCTGCTCCCGCGTCCATTTTTTCGCGTGTATCCCCGTATCGACGACCAGCCGCACGGCCCGATTCAGTTCCATGATCAGCCGGCCATACTCGGCCTGCGCCCCGTCGTAGCCACCCAGCTCCTTTGCGAGCCGTTCTGCGTACAGGCTCCATCCTTCGGTGAACGCTGTTGCAGGAAAGCGCTTGCGGAATTCCGGCAAGTTGTCCTGTGCCCGCGTCAGCGAGCGCTGCAGATGATGTCCGGGAATACCTTCGTGATAGGCCAGTGGCTCGAGTTCGTACTTCGGCATATCGGCCATGCGCGACAGATTCACGTAGTAGGTCCCAGGCCTCGAACCATCGGCCGCTGCGCGGCTGTAGAACGCCTTGCCTGCTGTCAGCTCGCGGAACGGCTCCACGCGCTTGACGATGAGGGGATCCTGTGGCGTGACGCTGAACCGGGTACCGAGACGCTTACGGATGGCTTCAATCCGGTCAGTTGCTTCTTGCAGATACTGCGCTCGCCCGGCATCCGTATCGGGGTAGTAGGACTCGGGACGTTCGCTCATATAAGTGAATAGCCCGGGCAGCGTGCCGGTGAAACCCAGCTCCGGCATGAGCGCCTTGATACTTGCGTGGACGCGCGCCACTTCGCTCAAGCCCAGGTCATGCAGTTCATCCGGGGTCAGATCGGTGGTCGTGTACCAGCGCACCATGGCCCGGTAGAACTGGACACCATTTGGCAATTTCCAGACGCCGGCATCGTCAGTTGCATGGCTTGCAAGTGCCTTCAGCCTGGCGGACAGCGACTCGTACGCAGGCTGAACCGCTTCCGTCAGGGCAGCGCTGGCTGCGTCGATCAGTGCCGTTCGCGTTTCCTGCGGCAGGTCGATCGCGGACACCTTGTCCTTGAAGTCCTTGAAGAGCGGACTGTCCGCCTGTGAGCGATCGAACGGTCGTCCGCGCAAAAGGTTCCGGATATCGGTCGCGACCAGCGGAAACACAAACCGTGGGGGGATCACGCCCAGGGCTTCACTGGCAGCGAGACGCTCCTCCGCTTGTTTGAACAGCGGTTGAATGCCACGCAGCCTCGCGATGTAGGCTCGGGCGTCGGACTCGTCGCGAATCTGGTGGATGTTGATCAGAAACGCCGGCACCTCGGTCTGAATGCCATTGTGCTGATCGACCAGATAGTGGTGATTGCGCCAGCGATACTGTTCCAGACGGCGGTTGCCCTCTTCTTCAAAGAGCTCGTAGCTCAAACGCGCGGCGGGCTCGAGCTTCGTGTAGTCGAACTTCAGCAATTCGGCGAGCTCCAACCGGGTCTGGTATTGGCGGCTGTCGCTGGCCGCTGCGGACAGATCGTCCCATTTGTCGTAGTCGATGCGCGACCCAAGCCGCGACCTGAGTTCCGGATGGGTGGCGAGGCGCGTTTCCCAGGCCTTCGCCAGAAACTCATTGAAACGCGCCGACTCCAGCTGACGGGAGGCCGCGATGTCGGCCGCGCTTGGGCCGGGCTCTTCGCAGCCCGCCAGGGCCATGCTCAGGACGATAAGGGCAAGCGCTGATGCCAAAAAGTATTTCATGAGTGCCGCGCGGTAACGATTCGGTTATTGTACTCAGAATGAAACTCCAGCAACTGCGCTACCTCGCCGCCGTGGCCCAGAGCGGCCTGAACATCACTGCTGCGGCCGAAAAGCTGCATACGTCGCAGCCGGCCGTCAGCAAGCAGCTCAAGCTCCTTGAGGATGAACTTGGCTTCCGGATCTTCGTCCGCAGTGGCCGCACGCTGACCAAGATCACCCCGGCCGGCCAGCAGGTCATCGACCGGGCGATCAGGATCCTGCGCGAAGTCCAGAACATCAAGGGCATCTCGGATGACCTGAAGGACGAGCATCGCGGCGCGCTTTCCATCGGCACGACCCATACGCAGGCTCGCTATGTTCTGCCCTCTGTCATCCAGCAGTTTCGTTCCAAGTACCCGGAAGTTCGGCTGCATCTGCACCAGGGTACATCCGAGCAGATTGCCGAGATGGCGGAGCTCGACCGGATAGATTTCGCGATCGCCACCGGTTCACAGGATCTGTTTCCCAATCTGATCCTGCTGCCGTGCTATCAGTGGTACCGGCGCATCGTGGTACCGGCCGATCACCCGCTGGCGCAGGTGAAGAAGCCAACGCTGGCGCAGATCGCCGCCTATCCGATCGTCACTTATGTATTCAGTTTTACCGGGTCGTCGTCGCTCCCGCAGATTTTCGCGAAGGCAGGACTGACTGCGAATGTCGCGTTGACAGCGCGCGATGCCGACGTCATCAAGACCTACGTCCGGCTGGGTTTCGGTGTCGGCATCCTCGCGGATGTCGCAGTGGATCCGGAAGCCGACAAGGATCTGGTCTCCATCGATGCCTCGCATCTGTTTCCGCTGCACACGACCTGGATCGGCTTCTCGCGCGGCGGGCTGCTCCGACGTTACATGTACGAATTCGTGCAGTTGCTGGCGCCTCACCTGAATCGCCGCCTGATTGATCGCGCCGCGATCACCGCCAATCAGCAGGAAGTCGACGCCCTGTTCGCGGACATTCAGCTGCCGATTCGCTGATCGCTGTCGGCGTGATGCAAAAACAGAGGGCCGCCTCATGGCGGCCCTCATCAAGCATCAGCAGAAGACCCGACGGATCAGAAGGACACTTTGGCGGTCAGGCCGTAGATGCGCGGCTCACCCGGTTGCCCGACGACCAGGCCGGTACTGCCGGACTGAGTCGTGAGGTAATCGAAGTACTCTTCATCAAACGCATTGCGGACCCAGCCGTAAATGTCCCAACCACTGTCCGTGCGGAATCCAAGACGGAAGTTTGCAAGCGCATATCCATCCACATCCGTGTAAAGCGAGCGGGACGGATTGGATGAGAATTCCGAACGATAGGTCCCGTCAAATCCGAAATAGACATCGCCTACCTGACCCAGGATCTGCGTCGGCAGGGTGTAATCGAGACCGTACGAGAATGCCAGCTCCGAGATGCCAGGCAGCCACTGGCCCGAGATATCGCAGTTGGCCGGACTGAATCCACCTGGGGTGCCAGGCGCGCTCGGAGGGTTTGCCGCCGACGCCGCGGTTCCGCCGGAGAGCTCAGGGGGGCACGGTGCGTCGATGAAACGAACATATTCGTGATCCGTGATCGCGCTGTTGACATACAGATTGAGGCGATCAGTAGGACGCACCGAAAGGTCAGTCTCGATGCCACGGACGCGGACCTGTTGGGCGTTTGCCAGATAGCCGCGGATTACATTCGCCTGGCTGTTGGTCACCGTAGCCTGGTAGTCCTTGATATCGGTCCAGAATCCGGCCAGATTGAGAGTGACCTTGCGGTCCAGGAACTGCGTCTTGAGGCCTGCCTCGTAGTGGTTGATCTTCTCTGGTTTGACAGTTTCGACTGCGGTAATCGGCTGATTGTTGGCGTCGAGCGGCAGGCCGGACAGGTTGATGCCACCTGACTTGAACGAGCGGGCATAAGTCGCATACGCCAGCACATCGTCGGTCAGATCGTACGACACCGTAAAGTCGCCGGAAATATTCGTGTCATCGAACTTCGGCTGATAATTCTGCGGCGCCAGGACGCCCAGCTGCGCGGCGGTGAGCGGCGTGTTGGTCGAGTTGGTGACTGTCGCGATGTACTTGCCTTCCTTCTTGTCATAGTTGAAACGCAATCCCGGCTGGATGCGCAGATCATCGGTCACATGCCAGGTGAGCTGCCCAAATGCCGCCGCACTCGTGTTCTTGAGTCCAATGTCATTATTGGCACGCAGACCGTCCAGTATCGCGGGGTTGTTGGCATTCGCCCCGCTCAGCAGCCAGCGGCTGGCCATCGGTCCCTGCTCCTGCACGCCGGCCGTATCAATCGTCTGATAGAAACCGTACAGACCGACGACATAGTCGATGCTGGCGCTCGAGGCGGCATACCGCACTTCCTGCGACCACTGGCGTTGCTTCGAAGGATTCTGCGAGATGGTCGTGATCGGCAGGCCAATGAAGTCACGATCGTTCGCCGGACCCCAATCCCATTTGCGGTACGCCGACACCGAAGTCAGCAGACCCGGTCCGACTTGCCACTCCGCGAGTACCGAGCCACCACCGAACTGCTGCTCCGCCGAGAGCTCGGCATCGATGTCGGTCAACCGGTCAAAGGCATTGAAACTGGGAGGCAGGTAATTGCCCGAGGCAGCAGAGAGCGCCTCGTACTGACGATTGAGAGGACGCTGCGTGGAACCCGTGCGTACATAGACCGTGCCGAAGCCATAAGGGTCCTGGTGGGTGTAATCCGCCGAGAAAGTCACGTCCAGCGAATCGGTGGCGCGCCAGAGCAACTGGCCCTTGAAGCCGAGATTGTCCTGCTCGTTGATGTACCTGTCGCTGGTCACGTTGTAGAGGGTGCCGCGCCGGGACGTGTACGAAGTTCCCAGGCGGAAGGCGAGCTTGTCATCAATCAGGGGTGCCGAAATCGAGCCCCTGGCCTGCGTAAAGTCGAGATCACCGTAAGTCACTTCAGCACGACCCTCAGGCGTGAAGCTCGGCTTGCGCGTGGTGACGTTGATTGCCCCTGCGGTGGTGTTCTTGCCATACAGTGTCCCCTGTGGCCCCCGCAGCACTTCAACCTGGTCCACATCCAGAAAGTCGAACGTCGCTGTGGCACTGCGAGCGTAGTAGACCTGATCGATGTAGATGCCGACACCCTGCTCGATGCCGTCATTGGTCAAACCGAATGGCGCACCCAGACCGCGAATCGTGGCAGCGGAATTGCGCGGGTTGCTGGAATAGAACTGGATGGAGGGCTGCAGCTGCGTAAGCTTGCCGACGTTGAAGGTACCGGTCGACTCGATTGTTGCGGAGTTGAGCACAGCGATTGCCAGGGGCACATCCTGTGAGCGTTCCTCGCGTCGACGGGCGGTCACGACGACATTGTCGAGTTCGTCATTGACGCTCGGGCCCTCTGCGGCTGACGCTGTGGTTGGCGCTACGCCTGCCAGCACGGTTGCGATTGCCGTTGCCAGACCCAGCACGTAACCGGCATGTTGCTTCTTCATACTCACTTGACCCCTACGTTGATGCTGTAGCGCACCCCTGCGCTACGTGAGATCAGCATGCTAGGCAGGGATGAGTGAGATTGCAGTCGTGAGGGCGTAACAAAGCGGTTACATGTGTGGCGGATGGGCTGATCGCTACTGCCAATTGCTCATGTCGAAATAACATGATCGCATTGCGATTCCCGGCTCTGTAACCATCCTGTTACCGGGTAACGACTGACCCGTAACCTGCCTCTCTCTAGACTGTTTTTCAGCCAGAGACTGACGGCGTCGATCGACATTCTTACCGGAGCGTTTGCAATCCATGAACAGACATAGCTGGCTGCGTCGTGTCGCAACCACCACGACTCTCGGCGTCCTTCTGATCGGATCATTAGACGTCCACGCCAGGGATGTCACGTTGTTGAATGTGTCCTACGATCCGACGCGCGAGTTGTACGTCGACTACAACAAGGCGTTTGCGAAGTACTGGAAGACGAAGACGGGTGACGATGTGCGCGTCAACCAGGCGCACGGAGGTTCAGGCGCGCAGGCCCGCGGCGTGATCGATGGCCTGCAGGCGGATGTCGTCACACTTGCGCTGGCGGCCGACATCGATGGCATTGCCAATAACGCAAGGCTCCTGCCAGTGAACTGGCAGAGCCGCTTGCCTGAGAACAGCTCCCCCTACACGTCGACGATCGTCTTCCTGGTTCGCAAGGGCAATCCGAAGGGCATCAAGGACTGGAGCGATGTGATCAAGCCGGGAATCTCGGTCATCACGCCGAACCCGAAGACTTCGGGCGGTGCACGCTGGAACTACCTGGCGGCTTGGGGCTGGGCGCTGAAGCAGCCAGGGGGCAGTGATGTCACCGCGAAAGAGTTCGTGCGCAAGCTGTACAGGAATGTTCCGGTACTCGACACCGGCGCGCGCGGCTCGACGACCACCTTCGTGCAGCGAGGGATCGGTGACGTGTTGCTGGCCTGGGAGAACGAGGCGTTCCTCGCCATCAAGGAAGTCGGCGCCGACAAGCTGCAGATCGTGGTGCCCTCGATCAGCGTCCTGGCAGAGCCTCCGGTCGCGGTGGTCGATCAGGTCGCCCTCAAGCGCGGGACCAAGGATGTGGCGCAGGCCTATCTTGAGTACCTGTATACGCCTGAGGGACAGGAGATCATTGCGCGCAACTTCTATCGTCCGCGCGATGTCAAGGTCGCTGCAAAATACGCAAGCGCGTACCCCAAATTGCCTCTGGTCACGATCGCGGAGCTGGGCGGCTGGACCAAGGTCCAGAAAGAGCACTTCGGCGATGGCGGCGTATTTGATCAGGTGTACTCAGCCAAGTAATCGAACGGAGACTGCCGCACCCGGAACAGTTGACCTTCCCACCGACCCCCTCGCCCCGTGAATAGCTGGGCGAATTCCAGCCGTCGCTCGACAACCTTGAGCGGCGGCTCTTTTTTGGACCTGTCCCGCAACTCCTTCCGCTATTATTTGCACACTGATCGTATCCGACCGCGCGACCCTTTCCTCATGACCCGACCTCTCTCGTCCGTTGCCTCTCGTGCATGCCTGTACCTCTCTGCTGCAGCAATACTTGCCGGCCCAGTCGGCTCTGCATCCGCCGCGGCACCCAATTCATGGACACTCCACGATGCACTGGATGCGCCTGACACCCTGAGGTTGTCCGGATCCGTGCGCGGCCGTTTTGAAACGCTGGATGGACAGTCTCGTGTCGGTCTCGACAGCACCGTAGAGCTGTTGACGTTCCGGTCGAATCTCTTCGTTGAATACCGGACCGGCTGGCTGAAGTTCGGCGCCGAACTTTACGACAGTCGTGCCTATCCGAAAGAACCTGGCAGTGGCGTCAGCAGCAACGATGTCAATGCGCTTGAGCCTGTACAGGCCTATGTCATCGCCGACCTTGGCGAGCCTTTCGGCAAGGGATCGGCGGTGACCACGCAACTCGGCCGGTTCGTCCTGAACCTGGGGTCACGCCGCCTGGTGGCGGCAGACGATTATCGGAACACCACCAACGGATACACGGGGCTACGCGTGGACCTCAAGTCGACAGGCGGAAGCACGGCCACTCTTATCTATACGCAACCACAAGTCCGGCTGCCGGATGACTTGCAGTCAGTACTCGAAAACAAGGTCAAGCTTGATCGCGAAAGTACTGATCTTGAGTTATGGGGCGGCATCGCCGCCCTGCCGCACCTCCTGCCTTCGGCAACGATCGAAGCTTCGTGGTTTGCCGCCAGGGAACGCGACCGCGCAGACCTCGCCACCCGTAACCGCAATCTGCACACTGCTGGACTTCGGATCTACCGCGATCCGGTTGCGGAGCGGTTTGACTTCGAGATGGAGGGGATTCTTCAGACCGGCTCGGTTCGCGCGAGCACCGCGGCGACTGCGCCACAGCTGGATGTTTCCGCCTCCTTCTACCACCTGGAGGCTGGCTATCAATGGAAGCGCAGCTGGAAGCCGCACCTGGCCCTCGAGTACGACGTTGCCAGCGGTGATGACTCGGACACGACTTACGGTCGCTTCGACACGTTGTTTGGCATGAGGCGGGCAGACCTCGCACCCTCAGGCATGTATAACGCGGTTGGCCGCGCGAACCTTCAGGCGCTGGGCTTGCGGCTGGAGGGAATCCCCTCGGCCCGGCTCGATTTCATGGCCAGCTATCGTGCGCTGTGGCTCGAGTCCCGCACCGACAGTTTTTCAACCACCGGTGTGCGAGATGTCACCGGGGCTTCCGGGGACTTTGCGGGCCACCAATTCGATGGCCGCTTGCGGTACTGGGTGATTCCACAGACGCTGCGCTTCGAGGTCGACGCAGTCATATTGATGAAGGGCCGCTTTCTGACCGACGCCCCGAATGCGCCGGATACCGGTGACACGCATTTCCTGTCGCTGAACCTGACGACGTTTTTCTAGAAGGTGGAACGGAATCGGTTATTCTTGGCGTAGCGAATAACCGAATAGCCGCAACCCGGTACCGTCATGAAATTCAAAGAGCTGCTTGCTTCCTGGAACGAGACTGTCCGTCCAGTGAAGACTGCGCGGGAATATGCGGTGCGATTGAATGTCGATGATGCCGCGCGAATCCATGCGCTGGCCGACATGTTCCCCGGCCATTCTGAAGAAGACATCCTGACGGACCTGCTATCCGTGGCGCTGCAGGAACTGGAAGGCGCAATGCCTTACCGCCCGGGCGCGAAGGTCATCTCACACGATGAGCAGGGTGATCCCATCTATGAAGACGTTGGTCTGACGCCGCAATTCGGGGAACTGGTCAAGAAGTACCGGCAGGAAGTCGCCAGGAAACCACGCTGATCTTTACAGGTTGATGCAAAAGTCTGTCCGTGCCTTATTCCTCCGGAACCAGCGAAAGGCGTGGTTTTACTGGCTCCCGAAATCAACGAGCAAGAACTCGTCGATTTCGCCGAGTCTTCCATGACTCGGCCTGTTACTTCTTGTCCTTGTCGAGTCCCTTCTTGAGCTTGATCCACTGATCGAGCTTGCGCAGGTCCGAAGGCTTCTTGCGGGGTTCATCCGCGACTTTGGACCTGGGACCGACCGCGGACGAGCTGTCGTAGGGATTGAAGCCCGTTGCGCGACTTGCCTTGCCCGGCTCGGCCAGCGACAGCTCCTGTCCTTTGGCGGCTTCTTCTTTGCCTCTGCGGGAGGTGTCTCGACGATCGCGAGATCCTTCGCTTCCAGTTTCTTCAACCGCTGGGTACTGACTTCGCGACCGAAGATGCCGGTAGAGGTTTCCCATTCCCAGACAGGATTGCCGCGCGCATCAAAGGCTACCCGGCCTGAGCCCTTCTCGGTCTCGGGCGCAGCAGGCGGCGCTTTGGGATCGGACTTCTTGTCCTTCGGATCGCTCATGGCTAAAGATGCCGAACCTGAACGGCAACGATTTCACTGAATATTCGCATTCTGTTCGCGGTTGCCAGCACTTGCAATAGCCTGAATGCGGAACAATTTACCGATCTCAAGGCGCGAAACCGGGACTCGGTGGTTCGGTTATTGTCGCTTGGCTGGAATAACCGAATAACCAATACCCGACCCAATGGCTGCCCACCCACATCCCTCAGGCCTCGCAAACGGCCGCCCCACTGCCGGGCTCAGCTTCTTTGGTGTCTTCAAGTACAGCCGGCGGGCCCTCGACCTGGTCTGGACCACCAGTCGGCCGCTGACCATTGGCCTGGCATTGCTGACCCTGCTGGCCGGCATCCTGCCGGCAGGCGTCGCGTATGTCGGTGCGCTGATTGTCGATGCCGTGGTGGCGGCCATCCAGACTCCACGCGCCCGGCTCCAGTCGGTACGTGCTTGAGCTGGTAGCTTTGGAGGGGCTGCTGGTCGCCGCCACAGCTGGCGCCCAACGGGGACTTTCGCTGTGTCAGTCGCTGTTGCGCGCCCAGCTCGGCCAGCGCGTCAACGTGATGATCCTCGAAAAGGCGCTGACGCTTGATCTCGCCCAGTTCGAGGATTCGGAGTTCTACGACAAGCTGACGCGCGCGCGTCGCGAAGCGTCGAGTCGCCCGTTATCGCTCGTGATGCGCACTTTCGGCCTCGCCCAGAACGGCGTTTCGATCGTCAGCTTCGGAACGCTGCTCATCCAGTTCTCGCCGTGGGCCGTGGCCATCCTGTTCCTTGCGGGGCTGCCCGCCTTTCTCGCAGAAGCGAAGTTCTCCGGCGATGCGTTCCGCCTGTTTCGCTGGCGCTCCCCGGAAACACGGATGCAGATGTACCTCGAGACCGTCATCGCCCGCGAGGATCATGCGAAGGAAGTGAAGCTGTTCGGGTTGGGGCCTCTGCTGCTCGAGCGTTACCGGAACATCTTTCACAAGCTGTACAAAGAGGACCGCGACCTCACGATCCGGCGCGACAGCTGGGGCTTCGGCCTCGGGCTCATCGGCACGCTGGCTCTCTATGGCGCGTATGCGTGGATCGCTCTGACAACCATCGCCGGACGCATCACGCTCGGGCAGATGACGATGTACCTGATGTTGTTTCGGCAGGGACAGTCCGCCGTTTCGGCCAGCCTGTCGGCGATCAGCGGCATGTACGAGGACAATCTGTATCTGTCGACCCTGTATGACTATCTCGAGACACCGGTTCCACCGCTCAAGGGCAGCGAGATCAGGGGAACCGATGCCGCAGATGGCATTCGCTTCGAGCACGTCAGCTTCACGTATCCCGACGCGGACCGGCCGGCGCTCGAAGACATCTCACTGCATATTCGCCCGGGTGAGTCACTGGCGCTCGTCGGTGAGAATGGCTCGGGCAAGACCACGCTCATCAAGCTGCTGACCCGCCTCTATCAGCCAACCGCTGGTCGTATCCTGCTCGACGGCCGTGACCTCGCCACCTGGGAAGAGACCGCACTCCGGCAACGCATCGGCGTGATCTTCCAGGACTTCGCGCGTTACCAGCTGAAAGTGGGTGAGAACGTCGGCGCCGGTGACGTTCGCCATTTCGAAGACGAACCTCGCTGGCGCGAAGCGGGCGACAAGGGCATGGCGACGCCTTTCGTCGACACGCTGCCGCAGGGTTATGGAACGCAGCTGGGCAAATGGTTCAAGGAAGGCCGGGAACTGTCCGGCGGTCAATGGCAGAAGATCGCCCTCTCCAGGGCCTTCATGCGCTCGCAGGCCGACATTCTCGTGCTCGATGAACCGACTGCAGCGATGGACGCGGGCGCTGAAGCGACCGTGTTCGAGCATTTCCGCAATCTGACCCGCAATCGCATCGCGATCCTGATTTCGCACCGCTTCTCGACGGTGCGCATGGCGGACCAGATCGTCGTCATCCGCGACGGGCGCATCATCGAACGCGGCAGCCACGATGAACTGATGCAGCTGGATGGGCACTACGCCCACCTCTTCAAGCTGCAAGCCAAGGGCTATCGATAGCGATCGCTATTCAGGCTTGCCGCTTGAAGTCGGGCTCGCACCTGAAGCCAGGACGCATCGCCGCGCAGCGCATCGATGGGCGATGCCCTTCGCAGCCACGATACCGTCTGCTGCAGCTGACGAACATCGTCGCCCAGGCGAGTAGTGGCTTTGTCGAACAGGGCAACTGCTGCTGCCTGCCAGTTCAATGGGTTGTTCATCAGAAATCCTGCACGAAAGCTCGATTGACGGCGGCAAGAGGCGACCGACCCTCGTCATACAACGGGCGCCAGGCATCCCAGTCGATGTCTTCCCGTTCGACGTCGGAGAACAGCTCGTGATAGAGATCACGAATGGCCTCGACGACTTCCTGCTGCCAGTGAATCCACGTCTGAATGGGCATCATGGTTCTCCTTGAACCTCACGTGGATATCATAGGCATCCGCTGGTTACAGTTCGGTAGCAGAACGGTGAAAATCACGTCGCAGCATCGACTGATTCGAACTGCCACACCGCGCAGGGGTTATAAGCGCTCCCAACAGCGGCCTGCTTTGATCTGTGCTGTAGCTGCCCGCGTGGTTGCCGGCTGGGTTATGCGAGCGGATTCCCGGGACGCGAGAACCAGTCGAGCAGTCTGCGAAGGGTACCGGGCAGGCCCTTCTTCAGCCCCGCGGATTGCGGCAAGGCGATTCCCAGTTTTTCCCGTATCGATGCGTAGAGGACGTCAGGCACACTGATTCTGCAGGCCTTCTCCAGCCCTACGAATCCGGGAGAAGAGTTGGCCTCGCATACCCGATACCCGCCGCCATCGAGCAGAATGTCGATGCCGGCGACATCCAGGCCCAAGGCCCGTGTGACCTCGACGGCGAGATTCGCCATCGATTCCGGAAGATCAAACCTGGAGCCATGCCCGCCCAGCGAGATGTTCGACTTGAACCCGCCATCGGGTGCGCGGCGTTCCATGGCGGCTTTTGCTTCCCCATCGACCACCAGTACCCGCACGTCACGTCCGTGGCTGTCCTTGATGTACTCCTGAAAAATGAAGTCAGCGCCGGGATTGGCGCCATCGAGCAGATTGGCGAGATCATGAAACTGCTCGCGATTGAGGCAGAGCAACACACCGCTGCCGCGCGTTCCCTTGAGCGTCTTCACGACGACGGGAAATCCGAGTTCCCGCTCGACCAGATCGATATCGACGGGAAACTTGCCCAGAATCGTTTTCGGAATCGGCAATCCGCAGGCGGCGAGGATCTGCATGGTATGCAGCTTGTCTGCAACTGCCTCGATCGCAGACGGGCCATTGACCATCGCCACACCCTGCCGCTCGAAGTGGCGCAGCACGGCGAGGGTAAAGTAGCTGGTTTCGCTGCCTGTGCGGGGAATGATCACGTCGGGCTTGCGGAGCTTTTCTCCCTGGTAGACGGCGGACCAGTCGCCACCGGATTCCACGATCAGATCGAAGTCCTGCGGATTCAGAACGCGCAGGTCAACGTCGGCCCGTTCGGCACTCTCCTGAAAGCGCAGGACTTCGGCGGCCTCCGGAACATCGGGTCCCAGGTCGCGATTGAAGAAGAGCCATGCCCGCACGGGTACCTCCCTTTGAAACCTTCGCGTTGACTCATTCGCGAGTTGATCCCTGGGCTTTCGAGTCCATCCTGCGCCAAGTGGTTTGTCAATATGGATTGCCCGTGCCGCGCACAATGCGGCGCCGCGTCGATCAATTACTTGTAACTCTTACAGTGCAGTCGTCATGTGATCCTGCTCGGCGAGTAGCGTGATTTTCGCAATTACTGAACTCATTCGCGATCGCGTTCGCGCTCGGTTACCACAGCGGCAATCACCAGGTCGCCTGCAACGTTGACGGCGGTTCGGCACATGTCGAGTAGCCGGTCGACGCCGAGCACGAGGCCGATCCCTTCGGCGGGAATGCCCAGCCTGCCGGTGATCAGGATGAGCACAGGCAGTGCGCCGGCGGGAACGCCTGCAGTGCCGATTCCGGCGAGCACACAAATGAACATGACACCGCCCTGTTCTGCCAGAGACAGATCGATACCGTAGAACTGCGCGAGAAAAAGCACTGTCACACCCTCGAAGAGCGCAGTGCCGTTCTGGTTTGCGGTTGCTCCCAGCGTCAGTACAAAGCGGCTGATATGCGCCGGCAGATGCAAGTCCTCCTCGGCAACCTTCAATGCAGTCGGCAGCGTCGCGCTGCTCGAAGCCGTTGAAAAGGCAGTCAGCAGGGCCTGCTGGATGTTGGTAAAGAAATACCATGGTGTCATTCCCCCGGCGAACCCGATCACGAGCGAATAGGTGACCGCCATGTGCAATGCCAGGGCCAGCAATGCGGTTGACACGTAGCGTCCAAGCGCGACGATCACCTCATACCCCACCTGCGCGGTGAGCGTAAACAGCAGCGCAGCAACGCCATAGGGTGCGAGACGGATGACGAAGCCGATCAGGCGCATTGCAACGGTGTACAGCCCTTCGATGGCTTCGCGGAAACGCTCGACAGCCGGCGAAGGTGTCAGCGCCACACCAACACCGATCGCAAGCGCGAAGAAAATCACTGCAAGGATGTCGCCATTCGCCATCGCACGGATGGGATTGTCGGGAACGATCTGCAGCAACAGATTCCAGCCGGTCCCAGTTGCGGCACCTGGCGTGATCGCCGCAGCCCGTTCTCCGGCGTTGGCCAGCAGCGATGCGCGAATTTCAGGCGACAATCCGATACCAGGCTCAATCAGATTGACCAGGATCAGACCAAGGGCCACTGCAGTGACACTGAGCAGCAGCGCGTACGCCAACGTGGTCAGGCCGATTCGGCCAAGGCGGCGCACATCGCCGGCACCGGCGATACCGAGAACGAGACCCGAGAACACCAGCGGCAGCACCAGCATCGACAACAATCGCAGAAAAAGCTGACCGAGCGGCTGGCTGACGTAGTGAATGACATCGGCAAGCAGCGGACTGCCGCCAGCAAAGCTATTCGCAAGAATACCCGCAAGCGCTCCGGCCAAAGCGCCGATCAGGATTCGCTTGTGCTGCTCCATGTTGTTTCAGACTTCTTTGAACCAGATGCGCGTGGTCAGACGCCCACGCTGAACGGACCTTT
>CAWFXI010000002.1:0-193509 GCA_963819685.1 uncultured Pseudomonadota bacterium | reverse complement strand
AGCCCCGCCGCGAAGGGGGGCAAGGATACTGGCCGCGAGGGGGCCCGTAAAGGCTGGAATGCTCTAAAGAATCGCGGTCAGGTGCCCGAACCGGTGGCTGGGCGGGCGGCGGGGTCCTGCTCCTCGCGCTTGATGCGCTCGAAGATTTCCTCGCGATGCACGGCCACTTCCTTGGGGGCATTGACGCCAATGCGCACCTGGTTGCCTTTGACGCCGAGCACTGTGACGGTGACGTTTTCCCCAATCATCACCGTTTCGCCTACGCGCCTGGTCAGAATCAGCATGTTCTGCTCCTTCAGTCGATTTTTTAGATTGTAACGAAGCCCCCGCCCAGCGGCATGGAATTCGCCTTGCCCCAAAGTGCAGCCTATGCCAGTCGCGGACCTGGGGGGATAGGTAAATCCCTTATTCCAATTGGTCCCCCGTTCAGGAAAGCCGGGCTTGCACCCACGATGTGACAGAAGCCAGTGCCGCATCGAGCTTGGCGGACTCGGTGCCACCGGCCTGGGCGAGTTCCGGTCGCCCGCCACCGCGGCCGCCAACCTGCTGCGCGACGGCATTCACCAGATCGCCAGCCTTGATGCGACTGGTCTGATCCGCCGTGACGCCGGCGATGAGGATGACCTTGTCATCCGCCGCCACCGCCGCCAGCACGATGGCCGCTGATTTGAGCTTGGTCTTCAGCTGATCCACCGCCGCGCGCAGGGCATCGGCATCTGCCCCGTCCATGCGTGTCGCGACGACTTTGACGCCAGCAATATCAACAGCGCCCGCCGACAGATCACTGCCCTGCCCGCTCGCGAGCTTGACCTTGACCTGGGCCAGTTCCTTTTCGAGTTTGCGGCTACGCTCGATGAGCTGCCGGACCCGTTCTTCCACGTCCTCGCGCGCGCCCTTGACCAGCGCCGCCACATCCCTGATTACCTGGTCCACGCCCGTCACCCAATCGAGGGCGGCCTGGCCGGTGACAGCCTCGATGCGCCGCACTCCAGCCGCTATGCCCCCTTCACTGACGATCTTGAAGAGACCGATATCGCCCGCGCGTTCAACGTGCGTGCCACCACAGAGCTCGGTCGAAAAATCACCGATCGTGAGGACGCGGACCTCGTCGTCGTACTTTTCCCCGAAGAGCGCCATGGCACCCGATGCGACTGCTGCGTCATATCCCATCAATCGTGTTTCCGCTGGCGCGTTGGCGCGGATCTCGGCGTTCACCAGTCGCTCTACTTCCTTCAGCTCGGCAGGTGTCAACGCCTGATAGTGCGAGAAATCGAAGCGCAGCCGGTCGGGTGCAACGAGCGAACCCTTTTGCGTCACATGCGTGCCGAGCACCTTGCGCAGCGCGGCGTGCAGCAGATGGGTCGCCGAGTGATTGAGACGCACGGCTTCGCGGCGCTCTGCATCGACGGAAGCAGTGACCTGCGAGCCCACAGTGATCGTTCCATCGATCACGTTGCCGACATGCACGATCGACTTGCCGGCCTTGCGCACATCCGTGACGTGAATGCGCAATCCCTGGCCGGACAGCCAGCCGTGATCCGCCACCTGGCCGCCACTTTCTGCATAGAACGGCGTGCGTTCCAGGACCACCTGCACGACGTCACCCGCCTGCGCGCTACTGACTGCGTTGCCCGCCTCATTGAGGAGCGCGGTGACTTGCGCCGGCAGCTCGAGCGCGTCGTAACCGCAGAACTCTGTCTGCCCTTCGATCTGGGCACCGCCGCGCAGATCGACATTGAACTTGCTGGCTGCGCGGGCGCGATCCCGCTGCGCTGCCATCGCGGTTTCGAAACCTGCCTGGTCGATTTCGAGTCCACGTTCGCGCGCGACATCCGCCGTAAGGTCGACCGGAAAACCGTAGGTGTCGTAGAGCTTGAAGACTGTTTCGCCGGCGATGATCTTCTTGCCCTTCAGGGCCGCAATCGCGGCATCCAGCAGCGTCATGCCCTGGGTGAGCGTTTCAGCAAAACGCTCTTCTTCCTGCTTCAGCACTCGTTCGATGTGCGTACGCTGGGCTTTGAGCTCCGGATATGCCGTGCCCATTTCCTTTTCCAGCGCCGCCACGAGCAGATAGAAGAACGGCTGCGTCTGCCCCAGCTGGTAACCGTGGCGAATGGCACGGCGGATGATCCGTCGCAGCACATAGCCGCGGCCTTCGTTCGATGGCAATACGCCATCGGCAATCAGGAATGAACACGCGCGAATGTGATCCGCAATGACACGCAGTGAGCCCGACGTCAGGTCGGTTGACCCGGTGACGTTCGCTGCGGCAGCGATCAGTCCCTGGAACAGATCGATCTCGTAGTTCGAATGCACGCCCTGCATGACGGCAGCAACGCGTTCAAGGCCCATACCGGTGTCGACGGAAGGCTTGGGCAGTGGCGTCAGCGTGCCGTCGGCCGAACGGTCGAACTGCATGAAGACCAGATTCCAGATCTCGATCCAGCGGTCGCCGTCGGCATCGGGAGAGCCGGGAGGGCCGCCCGGGATGTCAGCTCCGTGATCGTAGAAGATTTCCGTGCACGGACCACAGGGACCGGTTTCACCCATCTGCCAGAAATTGTCGGAGCCCCCACCCGGCTTGTCGCCGATGCGCACGATGCGCTCTTTGGCTAAGCCGATATCCCTGTTCCAGATGTCAAACGCCTCGTCGTCCGTGTGATACACGGTGACCATCAGCTTGTCCTGATCGATGCCGAGCCACTCCTTGCCGGTGACGAAGTCCCATGCGAAGCGGATGGCGTCTTTCTTGAAATAGTCGCCAAAGCTGAAATTGCCGAGCATCTCGAAAAACGTGTGGTGCCGGGCGGTGTACCCGACATTCTCGAGATCGTTGTGCTTGCCGCCCGCGCGAACGCAACGCTGCGAGCTGGCAGCGCGCACGTAGCTGCGCCTTTCCTTGCCCAGAAAGCAGTCCTTGAACTGCACCATGCCTGCATTGGTAAAGAGCAGCGTGGGATCGTTGCCCGGAACGAGCGAGCTCGACGCAACGATCTGATGCTCGCGTTCGCGGAAGAAACGCAGGTAGAGCGCCCGCAGCTCACTGCTGGTGACGGGCTTACCCCCCGTGGCGGACTTGGCCCCTGTGGTGGCTTTGGGATTGATCATGCTGCTCGCGCCGGTTAGTCATCCGGACCTGGATCCGCGGCGAAATCGGGGTCAACCCCTTCGGCCTCTGGGCCGAATGCGGCCCGGATCTGGTCCTGCGAAAACCCGCGATATTGCAGGAAGCGGGACTGCTTTGCACGTTCAGCAAAGCTGGCCGGCAAGGCTGCACTGAACTTTTTGCGGCGAACGATGCGGGCGGTTTCGACCCAATTGACCTCAGCCGCGTCGAGCAGACGCTCGACCAGATCGGCGGCGACGCCGACCTCACGCAGCTCGCCCCGAATGCGTATCGGACCCTGCCCACGGGCAGCGTGGTGCGTGATGAAACTCGCGACATAACGCTCGTCCGACAGCAGGCCTTTGCGGGCCAGCTCCGCCAGCACGGCAGACGTCACATCGGCATCGTAGCCCCGGGCTTCGAGCTTGCGTTCGAGTTCCTGGGTTGCATGCTCGCGGCGCGCGAGCAACCCCAGCGCGGTAGCGGAGATGCGGGACGGGTCGGCAGCGGCGCTCTGACCCATCCGCAAACTTCTCGTCACCAGCCTTAAGCTTCCTTCGCAGCCTCATGCTTCAGGACTTTCGGCAGCAGCTTGTCGCGCAGCTTGCCTTCGATTTCACGGGCCTTCTCGGGATGCTGGTCGAGGAAGGTCTTGGCGTTTTCCTTGCCCTGGCCGATGCGCTCGCCGTTGTAGCTGTACCAGGAGCCGGATTTCTCGACGAACCCGTGCAGCACGCCCATGTCGATGATCTCGCCGTTACGCGAAATGCCGGCGCCGTACATGATTTCGAATTCGGCTTCGCGGAACGGCGGAGCCACCTTGTTCTTCACGACCTTGACGCGTGTCTGGTTGCCAACCACTTCCTCGCCGTTCTTGATCGCACCGATGCGCCGGATATCGAGACGCACCGAAGCGTAGAACTTGAGCGCGTTGCCGCCCGTGGTGGTTTCGGGATTGCCGAACATCACACCGATCTTCATGCGGATCTGGTTGATGAAAATGACGATGGTGTTCGAACGCTTGATGTTGCCGGTGAGCTTGCGCAGCGCCTGCGACATCAGGCGGGCCTGCAGACCCATGTGCGAATCGCCCATCTCGCCTTCGATTTCGGCCTTGGGTGTGAGCGCCGCCACCGAGTCGACCACGACGACGTCGACCGCACCGGAGCGCACGAGCATGTCCGTGATCTCAAGGGCCTGTTCGCCGGTGTCGGGCTGCGAGACGAGCAGGTCCGTGACGTTGACGCCCAGCTTTTCCGCATACGTGGGATCGAGCGCGTGTTCGGCGTCGACAAAGGCTGCCGTGCCGCCCGCGCGCTGGCATTCCGCGATGACCTGCAGCGTCAGGGTGGTTTTGCCTGAAGATTCCGGCCCGTAGATCTCGACCACGCGGCCCTTGGGCAGTCCGCCTACGCCGAGCGCGATATCCAGCCCCAGCGAACCCGTGGAAATGGCCTCCACATCGTAGGTGTCCCCGGCGTCGCCCAGGCGCATGACCGAGCCCTTGCCGAACTGCTTTTCGATCTGCCCGAGGGCGGCGGCCAGTGCCTTCTTGCGGTTGTCATCCATCGTGGTGAACCTTGATCTTGCCTTGAACGTGTTGGGAGGGCCAATCAGAAATACTGCCAGAACTACTGTGTAAGTATACAGATCTCTCGCCAGGAGTACACCCATCCGAAGGGTCCAGATGATTGCACAGACGGCCCGTCCGGCAGAACGGCAAATCTGCTGCGAAGACCGACAAATGCACCCGTTACCACTGCCGCAATACGCTGTACTGCGATCCCCCGGGAGCCGACGTCGAGGCCACCAGAGCCATCCCCCGCACTGGCCAGACGATTTCCGGTGTCACCCGCAGACCCTCGCCCGCTATCGGGTTGCCAGGCATGTTCCGCACCAGCGTGATATGCATCCTGAACGGCCGCCGCTCGATCTCAAAGCCGGCTTCCCGCAATGAATCGTGCAGCTGCGCCACCGCTGCGATCAACGCTTCTGGCGGAGTTGCGGCTTCAAGACACAGCAGGCGGGCCTTCGGCCAAACTCCCAGACGGTCAAAAACAACGTCGACAGCGGGCCACGCCAGCTTTTCGGCCAGCCCCTCGAGAAGGGGAATACGGTCAGGCGCAACATTGCCCAGAAACGCGAGCGTCACGTGCAGATTCTGCGGAGGAACCGGTCGACCCAAGTCTGCTGGAAGGAGCGGCTGGACCCGATCAGCCAGCGCCCGGCGCAGGGCTTCATCGGGCCACAACGCGAAGAACAGCCTCAATGGTGTGGATCGCCCCATGGCACCAGCGCCCTGCTTCAGAGTTCGAGTTCGAGAACACCGCCGAGCGCAGTGGCAACGCTGCGGCGCCTGACGTCCTCGCGATTTCCATCGATGATCTTGAGCCGGGTACGGTGATGAATGGCCTGCCCGTGTCGCCAGGCCCACCCAAACCAGACGGTGCCCACCGGTTTGCCGGGCTGGCCACCGTCGGGGCCGGCGATGCCGCTCACCGCAATCGCGATCTCCCCGCCGACTTTTTCCAGTGCGCCAATTGCCATTTCCTGGACGGTGGCATCGCTTACCGCGCCATGCACCTCCAGCGTGGCGGGCAACACCCCGAGAAAGGTCTGCTTGACGCTGTTGTCGTACGCCACGACACCTCCGAGATACCAGGCAGAGCTGCCGGAGATGTCCGTCACTGCCTTCGATACCCAGCCACCTGTGCAGGATTCCGCCGTCACGAGGCGGCGCTTCGACTCGAGCAATGTGTGGCCGACTTTGGCGGCAAGCTTGTACAGATCGTCGTCGGTAAGCATAGGAAAGGCTGAAGACCACAGGCTGTAGGTAGAATCCGAGGCCCAAAGAGGAGCCGCTAAAGTCTGGAAGCGGCTCGGGCCTTTTGTCTACCTACAGTCTACAGCCTACGGTACAGCCTTCCGTCATGTCCTCGTCGTCCCTCCACGAAACCACTATCGATTTTAACGCCTAGTATTTGTCGGCGGTGATCAGGAACGAGCCATAGAGTCCCAGCGGGAAATACGGGCCAATATGGAGCGACATTCGCCCCGTGCCGTAGAGTTTCGCGCGGCGAAAGCCGTGCATTTTGAGTCGCTGCGCGAGGAGGCGCGGCCAATGCTGAGTTACATGGGCACCGCCGATGATCGTCCGATGATCCTTCAGTCGCTTCGGGGCAAAGCGTGTGCGCGCGAAAATCGCCACCCAGGATTCAGGGTTAGGCGTGGTCATGATGAGCCTGCCCCAAAGTTTGATGACACGCTGAAACTCGCACAGGACTGTGTCGATGTCTGAGGCGGGCACGTGCTCCAGGAATTCGCCAGCTACCACGCTATCAAACGAGACGGATGCCGCGTTGATCTTCGTCGCTGAACTGCAGATCCCTGTGCTGTAGACGGGAGGTAGGGCATCTATTCGCGATTGCACGAGATCCAGCCCCACAAGATCGATCTGTGGCAGCATGGCCTTCATTCGAGCCCCGCCTCGCCCGGTGTTGCAGCCCACATCCAGCACACGGGGATGCTCGAACCTAAGTGGAATATGGCGCGCCATTTGCTCGTACCGAAAGACGGTAAACGTGTCCACTTCGGACTCAGCCTGCATTTCATTGCGACTGACAATGTCGAACGCGCCGACTTCGCTGGTTTTTGTCATTTCATTACTATCGCCATATCGCGGAGCAACATTCAAACTACGCGGAGCATTGCGTGAAAGGCAAGTCTGCAGGCGCCGATTGATCTTGCAGATGTGCAGAATCGCTGCTGCTCATCGGGCCAGGTCCACCGTCCTTACCCTGAAGCTCATCTTCGGTCATTGCGCAGACTCGAGGCTCGGGACCGCACGGCGCATCGTGCGACGCTGACGGTTTATGGCTATAGTATTGATATTATTGAATATTAAACTGTCAGGCGCGTACCGGAAAGCGAGCTGAAGAAATGACCGAAGCGAACCATACGCCGGTGATGCAGCAGTATCTACGCATCAAGGCTCAGCATCCTGATGTGCTGCTGTTCTATCGCATGGGCGACTTCTACGAACTGTTCTTTGACGACGCACGGCGTGCAGCCCGATTGCTCGATATCACGCTGACGGCGCGCGGACAGTCGGGCGGCGAACCGATCCCGATGGCGGGCGTGCCTTATCACAGCGTCGAAACCTACCTGTCGCGTCTGGTACGCAAGGGCGAATCCGTGGCCCTGTGCGAGCAGCTCGGCGATCCGGCCAAATCGAAAGGCCCGGTGGATCGTCAGGTCGTCCGCATCGTCACGCCCGGCACCGTCACGGACGACGCCTTGCTCGAGGAGCGTCGCGACACGCTGCTCGCGGCGTTGTGCCGCGAAGGCAATCACTTTGGCCTTGCGTGGCTTGAGCTGGCGAGCGGCCGGTTCAGCGTGCTTGAGGCCGTTGGGTCCGAGGCACTGGCAGGAGAACTCGAGCGCCTGCGCCCCGCTGAATTGCTCGTTGCCGAGCAGTCCGCAGCGTTGCCGATCGCGATCGCCACTAGCCAGCGCGAACGACCGCCCTGGCATTTCGATCTGGAATCGGCCACCCGCGCCCTGTGCCAGCAATTTGGAACTCGCGATCTGTCGGGCTTCGGCTGTGCCGAACTGCCGCTAGCCGTGCGGGCCGCGGGCTGCCTGCTGCAATATGTTCGCGACACACAGAAGGGTGCCCTGCCGCATCTCAAGAGTTTGCACACCGAAGCGCGTTCGGACGCGGTGCTGCTCGATGCAGCCAGCCGTCGCAATCTGGAACTCGACACCTCATTGACCGGACGGCCGGAGTGCACGCTCGCAGGAGTCCTGGATCGCACGGCGACCGCAATGGGTGGACGCGAGCTCAGGCGCTGGATCCATCGGCCCTTGCGTGATAGGCAAACGGTGGAGTTGCGGCTGCACGCCGTAGAAACGCTGGTTGGCAACCGCGCCTGGGGCGATGTGACCGAGCTGTTGCGACACGTAGGCGATATCGAACGTTCACTCGCAAGGGTTGCATTGAAGTCGGCACGACCTCGTGATCTGGCGCAGCTGCGGGATGCGTTTGCCCGCTTGCCGGCGCTGCAGACGCTGCTGGCGCGCCAGGACTCGCCACTGCTCAAAACGCTGGCGTTGGAAGCTGGCACGCATCCCGATGTCGTCGCACTGCTGCAGCGAGCGATCATCGAGACTCCGCCACCGATCCTGCGTGAGGGGGGCGTGATCGCCCCCGGGTACGATGCCGAGCTCGACGAACTCAGGCTGATCAGCGAACACAGCGATCAGTATCTGCTGGACCTCGAAGCCCGCGAACGCACGCGCACCGGGATTGCCAACCTGAAGCTGGGCTACAACCGCGTGCAGGGCTACTTCATCGAAATCAATCGCAGCCTCGCCGACCGCGTTCCGGCCGACTACATCCGGCGCCAGACCATTCGCAATTCGGAACGCTACATCACCCCGGAACTGAAGGAATTCGAAGACAAGGTTCTGGGTGCACGCGACCGCGCGCTGGCTCGCGAAAAACTCCTGTATGACGCGTTGCTGGACCAGCTGATTGAACGTGTTGCGCGATTGCAGGCCAGTGCGGCGGCGTTGGCCGCAATCGACGTGCTCACTACGTTTGCAGAGCGGGCCGTCACGCTGCGATTGGCCAAGCCGACGCTGACCGACGATGCAGTCATCGAGATCCGCGAGGGACGGCACCCGGTCGTCGAGCAGTTCATCGACCAGCCATTCGTCCCCAATGATCTTGGCCTGAGTGAGCAGCGACGGCTGCTTGTGATCACTGGCCCGAACATGGGCGGCAAGTCGACGTTCATGCGTCAGACTGCGCTGATCGTCATCCTGGCGCGCATCGGCAGTTTCGTGCCGGCGACGGAGGCACGCATCGGCCCCATCGACCGGATCTTTACGCGCATCGGCGCTTCGGACGACCTGGCCGGTGGCCGTTCAACCTTCATGCTCGAAATGACCGAAGCCGCCAACATCCTCAACAACGCCACGCGGCACAGCCTGGTGTTGATGGACGAGATCGGCCGCGGCACGAGTACCTATGATGGGTTGTCGCTGGCCTGGGCCTGCGCGACTCACATCGGCCGGCACGTCCGGGCGTTCACGTTGTTCGCCACGCATTATTTCGAACTGACGGCGCTCGCCACCGAAATCGAGGCTTGCGCGAATGTTCATCTGGATGCGACGGAGCATGGCGAGCAACTGATCTTCCTGCATGCCGTCCGGGAAGGACCTGCGAACCAGAGCTATGGGTTGGCGGTGGCGGCGCTTGCAGGTGTACCACCGAAAGTGATCACGGCAGCGCGGAAGTATCTCGCCGAACTGGAACGCCGCTCCGCCGAAGCACACGCGCCAAGACTGCAGCAGGAGCTGCCGCTGACGGTATCAGCGCCGGCAACTCCACACCCGTTGGCGGACGCGCTGGATGGCATTGATCCCGACTCGCTATCGCCGCGTGAAGCGCTGGAGGCGCTGTATCGACTCAAGAAGCTGGTCTAGGCATCAACTCTGGCGAACCGTCCGGTTCGCAGGAATTCCGCGGTCTGCCGGGCCACCTCGTCCGAGAACAGCATGCCCGTGTGCGTGACCGGCAGCACCAGGTGGTCGCGAGCGCCGGGGAGCTCAGTCTCCTCCACCATCACGGTGCCGTCGTTGTCGCCGTCGAGCTTTGCGACCAGCCGGCCGAGCCCAATGCCGCTCGATCCCGCAATGACACCCACTTCGCGGCGATCGTTCCAGGTTCTTTTCTGTGTCCGCGGAGCAAGGTCTTCGCCCGGGAGAAACTCATCCCGCATCGTGATTCCGAGCATCGCGCGGCCAAGTGGCCAGCGGGCAAGTCCTTGAGCCGCACGGCTACCCTGCAACGGTGCACCGAGTAATACGGCTCGTCCCGGTGGCAGATCGGCAGTGGCTTCAAGCAGATTGAGTACGACCAGTCCGCCCAGACTGTGACCGACGAAATGCATGCGTTCCGTCTTCTGCGCCTGAGCGAACTCGCGCAGTTCCCTGACGTGATCGAGCATCGACCCGCTGACCGATGGATAGGAAAACGGGACGGCCGTGAAGCCGTGATCGCCGTTCAGCCTGTTCTTAAGCGAGACCAGCTCAAGGCCCGACATCCACAAGCCGTGGACGAGGATGACGAGTTCAGGCGCGGACATGTTGATTGAAAGTCCGCAGGGCTCATTCCGCTTTGACCGGCAGCTTCACGCGGATATGCAGATCCTTGAGCTGTGCATCGCTGACCGGCGTCGGTGCGTCGGTCAACGGACAGGCAGCAGTCTGCGTCTTCGGGAAAGCAATCACTTCGCGGATGCTGTCGGCGCCGGACATCAGCATGGCAAGGCGATCCAGGCCAAAGGCCAACCCACCGTGAGGCGGCGCGCCGTATTTCAGCGCTTCCAGCAGGAAGCCGAATTTCTGCTCCGCTTCCTCGGCGCTGATGCCGAGCAGCTCGAATACGGTCGACTGCATGTCGGTGCGATGAATACGCACAGAGCCACCGCCGATTTCGGAGCCGTTCAGCACCATGTCGTAGCCCATCGACAACGCGTCCCCAGGATTGCTCTTGAGCACCTCGGGATCGTCAATGCGCGGCGCAGTAAACGGATGATGCAACGCCGACCAGCGTTTGTTGGTCGCATCCCATTCGAACATCGGGAAATCGACGACCCACAGCGGACGCCAGCCGGCTTCCACAAGGCCAAGATCCGCACCGACCTTCAGCCGCAGCGCGCCGATTGCATCGTTGACGACTTGCGCCGTATCGGCACCGAAGAAAATCAGATCGCCCGTCTGTGCGCCCGTCCGCGACAGGATGCCGGCCACAGCCGCATCGCTCAGGAACTTGAGGATCGGTGACTGCAGTCCGTCGCGGCCTTTCGTCGACGTCATTGACCTTGACGTAGGCAAGGCCCTTCGCGCCGTGCCGACCGACAAACGTCGTGTAGTCGTCGATCTCCTTGCGTGACAAGCGCTCGCCGCCCTTCGGCACATTCAGCGCCACCACGCGGCCTTTTGGGTTCGACGCCGGGCCTGCGAACACCTTGAACTCGCAATCACGCACCAGATCCGCAACATCGACGAGTTCGAGCGGAATGCGCAGATCAGGCTTGTCCGACGCGTAGCGACGCATGGCCTCGGCATAGGTCATGCGCGGGAACGGATTCGGCAGCGACACATTCAGTACCTTGCTGAACAGATTGCGGACCAGCGCTTCCATCAGATCGGTGATCTGCCGCTCCGTCAGGAACGACGTCTCGATATCGATCTGCGTGAAGTCCGGCTGACGGTCGGCACGCAGGTCTTCGTCGCGAAAGCAGCGGGCGATCTGATAGTAGCGATCGAACCCCGACATCATCAGCAGCTGCTTGAAGAGCTGCGGCGACTGGGGCAACGCGAAGAAGTGCCCCGGGTGAGTGCGGCTGGGCACGAGATAGTCGCGCGCGCCTTCTGGTGTCGCCTTGGTCAGCATCGGTGTTTCAATGTCGATGAAACCGTTCTCGTCGAGCCAGTTGCGCACAGCCTGCGTGATGCGATGGCGCTGCCGCAGCCGGTTCTGCATGACATCGCGACGCAGATCGATGTAGCGATACTTGAGCCTGAGCTCCTCGTTGACCGTTTCGTCGTGATGGAACGGCGGCGTCTCTGAACGGCTCAGAATTTCGAGCTCACCTGCGAGCAGTTCCACCTGGCCCGAGGCCAGATTGGCGTTCGCCGTGCCGGCCGGACGGGCGCGCACCTGGCCTGTCACGCGCACGCAATACTCGCTGCGCAGACGTTCGGCCTGGGCGAAGACCGCAGCATTTGAGGGATCGAAAACGATCTGCAGCAGGCCTTCCCGGTCGCGCAGGTCGACAAAGATCACCCCGCCGTGATCACGGCGGCGATGGACCCAGCCGGCGACGGCCACGGTCTTGTCCGTCAGGGATTCGTTGACTTGGCCGCAATAGTGAGTGCGCATGGGACAGAGAACTCGATAATTTAAGGGCTTTAGGGACTTTGGGCTTGGCAAGAAGTCTGGGCTAGAGCCTGAAGCCGGATGCCCGAAGCCGACCCTCGAAGCCGCGGGATGTTACGGAGCGCCCTGATGGGGCGCAAGCCAATGAAAGGCGGACGGCTACAGGCTATGGGCTACGGCCAGCACCATAGCTACCGTTTGGCGCCTTTGCGCTTCAATGGGGCGGGCTTGGCCCGGCTCTTGGGCACTTTGCCAGCTTTGGCAGTCGAGCGGGATGCGACCTCTTTCGGGGGCTTTTCCGGGGCTGGCTTGGGCGCCTCCTTGGTATCGGCGGGCTTCGTATCGGGCGGCTTGGCCGTTGCATCGACCCCTGAAGACTCCCTGGAATCCTTGTCCGGATGCTCGGCGAGGTTGCGCTTGCCTTCCTTGTCAGACTTGAAGTCGGTCTCGTACCACCCCCCGCCCTTCAGTCGGAAGACGGGCGCCGAAATCAGCCGTTTGAGCTGCTGTTTGCCGCAAGTCGGGCACTTGCGCAATGGCGCATCGGAGATCTTCTGCAGGACTTCGACGTGGGCGTTGCAGGCGTTGCACTGGTATTCGTAAAACGGCATAGGGAGAACGGGCTGTTGGCCTTTGACGGCAGCGATTATATAGGGGACAGGGAGACGGACGGGGACGGCGGAACGCACAGATTCGCGGAAGAACCCGGCGAGCCCGGCCTTCCGATCTCTGACTGTCCGTCCTGTCCCCTGTCCCCTGTCCCCTCGTAAACACCAACTGACCCTTATCCGCTGTCACCGTGATGCGGTCCCCTGGCCGGAACTCGCCGCGCAGGATTTTCTGCGCCAGCGGATTCTCGACCTGCTGCTGAATAACGCGCTTGAGGGGTCGCGCTCCATACACCGGATCGAAGCCTGCTTCGCCGAGCAGATCGGCCGCGGCTGTGTCGAGTTCGAGGTCGAGGTCGCGCTCAGCCAGGCGCTTGCGCAGCAGTCCCAGCTGGATGTTGACGATAGACCGCAGCTGTTCGCGACCCAGCGCATGGAAGACCACGATGTCATCGACGCGGTTGATGAACTCCGGGCGGAAATGATTCTGCACGACGTCCATGACTGCGGACTTCATCATTGAATAGGTCTTCTCGGTCTGCGGCTCGCCGGCCAGTTCCTGGATGGCCTGACTGCCCAGGTTCGATGTCATGACGATGACCGTGTTGCGGAAATCGACGGTTCGCCCCTGGCCATCCGTGAGACGGCCGTCGTCGAGCACCTGCAACAGCACGTTGAATACGTCGCTGTGCGCCTTCTCCACTTCATCGAGCAGGATCACGGAATAGGGCCGCCGGCGGACAGCCTCGGTGAGATAGCCACCTTCTTCGTAGCCCACATACCCTGGAGGAGCGCCGATGAGCCTCGCAACCGAATGCTTCTCCATGAATTCCGACATGTCGATGCGGACCATCGCCTCCTCGGTATCGAACAGGAATTCGGCCAGCGCCTTGCACAGCTCGGTCTTGCCGACACCCGTGGGGCCGAGAAACAGGAACGAGCCGTTCGGCCGATTCGGATCCGCGAGACCGGCACGCGATCTGCGAATCGCATCAGCAACCGCTTTGACGGCCTCCTCCTGACCAACGACGCGCTTCGCGAGCGACTCCTCCATGCGCAGCAGCTTGTCCTTCTCGCCTTCGAGCATCTTCGACACGGGGATGCCGGTCCACTTGGACACGACTTCGGCAATCTCTTCTTCTGTCACGTTATTGCGCAGCAGTTGCGTCTCCTTGTGCTCCGCCTGCGCGGCAGCAGTGAGGCGCGCCTCCAGCTTGGGGATGCGCTCGTAGGACAGCATGGCCATCCGCTCGAGATCCTGCGCACGTCGCGCCGTTTCGAGTTCGAGTCGCGCGCGCTCCAGCTCTTCCTTGATCAGCGCACCGCTCTGCAGCGAAGCCTTCTCGGCCTTCCAGATTTCCTCGAGATCGGAGTATTCCCTTTCGAGTAACGCAAGCTGTTCGTTGATGGCGGCCAGCCGCTTCTTCGACGCGTCGTCGTTCTCCTTCTTGAGGGCTTCGCGCTCGATCTTCAGCTGGATGATGCGGCGGTCCAGGCGATCCATTTCCTCCGGCTTCGAGTCGATCTCCATGCGAATGCGCGACGCCGCTTCATCGATCAGGTCGATGGCCTTGTCAGGCAGCTGGCGGTCGGCAATGTAGCGGTGCGACAGCGTCGCGGCCGCGACGATGGCGGGATCCGTGATGTCGACGCCGTGGTGAACTTCGTAGCGTTCCTTGAGGCCGCGCAGGATGGCGATGGTGTCTTCGACGGAGGGTTCGTTGACCAGCACCTTCTGGAAGCGGCGCTCGAGGGCTGCATCTTTTTCGATGTACTTGCGGTATTCATCCAGCGTCGTGGCGCCGACGCAATGCAGCTCGCCGCGGGCCAGTGCGGGCTTCAGCATGTTGCCGGCATCCATCGCGCCTTCCGCCTTGCCGGCACCCACCATCGTGTGCAGCTCGTCGACGAACAGGATGATCTGTCCTTCCTGCTTCTTGAGATCGGTCAGCACGCCCTTCAGTCGCTCTTCGAACTCGCCGCGATACTTGGCACCCGCGATCAGCGAACCCATGTCGAGCGCCAGAATGCGTTTGTTGCGCAGACCTTCCGGCACTTCGCCATTGACGATGCGCTGCGCGAGCCCTTCGACAATGGCTGTCTTGCCCACGCCCGGCTCGCCGATCAGCACGGGATTGTTCTTGGTGCGGCGTTGCAGAACCTGGATCGTGCGGCGGATCTCGTCGTCGCGACCGATGACCGGATCCAGCTTGCCCTGGCTCGCCCGCTCCGTCAGGTCCACGGTGTATTTCTCGAGCGCCTGACGGTTTTCCTCGGCGTTCGGATCCGTCACTTTCTCGCCGCCGCGGACTTCGTCGATCGACTTCTCGATCGCCCCTTTGACAGCGCCGGTATCGCGCAGCAGCGTGCCGAGCTGGCCCTTGTCTTCGAGGGCCGCAAGCACGAACAGCTCGCTGGAAATGTACTGGTCACCCCGCTTCTGCGCGAGCTTGTCCGTGACGTTCATCAGCTTGCCCAGCTCGCTGGACAGCTGGACATCGCCGCCAACCCCCTCGACTTTGGGCAGCCTGTCCAGCGCCTGGCCCAGGTGCGACCTCAGCAGATTGACGTTGGTCCCCGCCTTGTCGAGCAGATGACGCACCGACCCGCCTTGGCTGTCGAGCAGCGCCGTCATCAGATGCAGCGGCTCGATGTACTGGTTGTCGCGCCCGACCGCCAGCGACTGGGCATCGGCCAGTGCCATCTGGAATTTGCTGGTCAGCTTGTCCATCCGCATTGTCGCCACCTTGCAGAAGCGCCCGGGTCAACCGGTACGTTCCGGATTCGAATCGATTAATTGCTTGCAAGCGGAGTTGGGGGCCACTTGGGCTAATTCAACTGGAACGCATCGAACTCCTGCCGATCCCGCGTAAGGGCTGGGTTCGATTCTGTCGGGCTGGAACGCTTTCGAACCGGCTATCCGGCCGCTAATGAGCTGCAGAGTGCGTGACGTAGATCAGCGCGACGCCAATGGAAATCAGCAGGAACTGCTGTACCGCCGACGAGCCATCGACCCGGCGATGCAGGCCTGGAATCAGGTCTGCTACCGCGATATAGAGAAAGCTCGCAGCGGCTACGGCAAGTGCGTAGGGCAGGTACTGCAGGACGGGGCTGAGTGCCAGAACGCCGAGGATGCCCCCGACAACGGACGTCAGGCTCGTCAGCAGATTCAGCAGCAACGCTCGTGAGCGGCTCATTCCGCCTTGCAGAAGGATGGCGAGATCGCCGACCTCCTGCGGGATCTCGTGAGCGAACACAGCGACCGCGGTGACGACCCCGAGATGCGCATCCGTGAGAAAGGCCGCCGCGATCAATACACCATCAAGGGCGTTGTGGAAGCCGTCGCCGATCAGAATCATCGCAGCCGACGCGGCATCGCGATGCTGGTGAGTAGGACCATGGTGGTGGCCGCCATGAGCATGGTCCGCAAAGGGATCCCCATGCGAGTGCCGCCACAGCACGAGTTTCTCGAGCACAAAGAAAATCAGGATGCCTGCCAGTAACGCGAAACCGATCCGGTGGGCGTTCTCGGCACCCGCCCGATCCATGGCTTCTGGAATCAGGCCCAGTAGTGCAGCGCCCAGCAAGGCCCCTGTCGCAAAGCTGACCAGATGCGGCAGCATGCGCTGGCGGCGATCTTCCGGAACGAGCAGGAACAACCCCGCTGTCAGCGCGCTCAGCGCACCGCTCAGTACCGTGACGAGAATGACCCAGGCAAGAATCGACATGACGCTCCCCGCTACTCCAGCCAGATCAAGGTTGCCATGCGCCCGGTCTGGCCGTCTCGCCGATAGGAGAAAAAGCTGTCCGGCTCGGACGCCGTGCACAGTGCCCCGCCGTAGACATCGCGGACCCCGAGTCGCGCGAGTTCCAGCCGGGCCAGCGCATACAGATCAGCCTGCCAGCGTCCCCTCGAGTTCGGTACGAACGCAGCGGCCGATTCGGCGTGGCTGGACGCAAAGGCCTGCAGAACGTCTTCGCCTACCTCAAAGGCAGCGGGACCTATGGCTGGACCCAGCCACGCGAGCAATTGCCCACCCGGCACGCCGAGGGCGGCTACTGCGGTGGCCAGTACGCCACCCGCCAACCCGCGCCAGCCTGCATGGGCGGCGGCGACCCGCGTTCCAGCCCGATCGCAGAACAACACCGGCAGACAGTCGGCGGTGAGGATGGCGCATACACCTGGCAATCCACCCACTGCCGCATTGAAAAGACCGATATCCGCTGTGGGCGGGCGCTCATGCCATGCCGGCTGAGCGACTGCTTTGCCATGGACCTGATTGAGCCAGAAAGGCTCGGTCGGCAGCTGCAGTGCTGCGCGCAACCGCCGTCGATTTTCGAGCACGGCTGCCGGGTGATCGCCGACATGCGCACCGAGATTCAGGCTCGCGTAGGGCCCATGACTGACGCCGCCGCTGCGCAGCGTGGAAGCCGCCCGCACATGCGCTGGCGCCGGCCAGTCCGGCACGAGCCACTGCAACGCCTTCGCAGAGTCAGTCATCGTGATTCCCCCGCGGGCATCGGCCTCAGCGCCGGGCCGCAGCGGCTCTGGCTTGCGCGGCGGCATCCGCCGCCAGCAGCTTCAGCAGCGCCTGCATGTCGGCCGGTAACGGCGCCTCGCAGACGACCGCTTTGCCGGTGACGGGATGTGTAAATGCCAGCCGGGCTGCGTGCAAGGCCTGGCGGCGAAAGGCCCGCAGTCCTTCTGCGAGCAGAGGAGTTGCCCCCTTGGGAATCAGCAGCCGGCCACCATAGACACCGTCGCCGACAATCGGATAGTTGATATGCGCGAGATGGACGCGGATCTGGTGCGTCCGTCCGGTTTCGAGCTTTACGCGGACATGCGTATGGGCCCGGAAACGCTTGACCACTCGATAGTGAGTGACCGCTTCCCGCCCACCGTGGCGCACCGCCATGCGCACGCGGTCGAGACGATGGCGGTCAATCGGCGCATCCACGGTGCCCCCTGCCGTCATCACGCCTACGCACACAGCCTCGTATTCCCGTTCGACCTCATGGGCTTCGATCTGCCGGACCAGGGCCGTATGGGCCTCGATGGTGCGAGCCACGACCATCAACCCGCTGGTGTCCTTGTCCAGCCGGTGCACGATTCCAGCCCGGGGCAGCACGGCAAGCCCCGGATCAAAGTGCAGCAGCGCGTTCTGCAGCGTGCCGGCCTGATTGCCGGCGCCGGGATGCACCACGAGTCCAGCCGGTTTGTTCAGCACGAGCACATGCTTGTCCTGAAAGACGATGTCCAGGCCGATGGCCTCACTCTTGACCTCATCGAGTACCTCGAGCTCGGCCTCGACTCGCACGGCTTCGCCCCCCGCCAGGCGCTCTCGCGGCTTTGAGGGTTGGCCGTCCACCAGCACCTTGCCGGCGTCGATCCAGTCCTTCAGGCGCGTACGCGAGTACTCGGGCAGGAGTTCGGCAATGGCCTGGTCCAGCCTGCGGCCGGCGAATTCCAGGGGGATGGTCAGGGCGTGGAAAGGCATGGGTAGACGGGGCAGCCAGGTAAGCAGGTGGGGAGGATAAGGGTTTTGGATTCAAGTTGCTGAAAGGGTAAGCGAACTATCCTCCCCGGGCGGCGGACTAACCTTACTTACCCGCCGGGCCTCCTCCGCTATACTCCGCCGCCTAGCCACAGGACCGCTCCGATGCCCGATCGCCACACCCCTTCGCTGTCGCACCTGATGGTCGCTTTGCTGCTGGTCGCGCTGACGACTCTCGCAGGCTGCCAGAGCAATAAAAGCCAGGAACTGAGCGATCCGGACGAAGCGTACCGGATGGCCAAGCTGGACATGGAGCAGAGCAACTACACCCGCGCGATCTTCATATTCGAACAGCTGGAAGCCCGCTTTCCGTTCAGCAATGCGACCCGACAGTCGCACCTCGATCTCATGTACGCGTACTACAAGAACCGGGAGCCGGAATCGGCCACCGATCAGGCCGACCAGTTCATCCGCGAAAACCCCACTCATCCCCGCATTGACTATGCGTACTACATCAAGGGCCTGGTGGCCTTCGAGCGCAATCCGAATGTCATCGAGCGCTGGTTCCGGGCCGACCTGTCCGAGCGTCCGCCAATCGACGCGACGAAGTCGTTCCAGTCATTCGCGACCCTCGTGCAGCGGTTTCCGAACAGCGAGTACGCGCCGGATGCCCGGCAACGGATGACCTTTCTGCGCAATCGCCTCGCGAGCTACGAGACCTACGTGGCGGGTTACTACCTGAATCGTGGCGCCTACGCCGGGGCCATCAATCGGTCGAAGTACGTCATCGAGAATTATGACGGCGCGCCTGCAGTCCATGATGCATTGGCCATCATGGTCGAGGGATATAAAGGTCTCGGGATGGCCGATCTGGCAAGCGACGCGCAGAAGGTGCTGAACGAAAATTTTGCCGCGACGGCCGATAGTGGTTCGACACCGGGCAAGTCCTGGTGGAAGTTCTGGTGAGAGAAGGCTACAGGGAAGAGAGGCGGGATCGACAACTGAGTTTCGTGGTATTCGACTTTTCTGGCTGTAGCCCTGCCTACTTGCTCGTCTTATAACCCGATGTAATCGGGTATCTCCAATCCCTCCCAAATGCGCGATCGCTGATGCGAATGCCCGGCGGTGCCTGACGGCGCTTGTATTCATTGCGCTTCACCAGATCCAGTACGCGCCCGACGGTCGCCCGGTCGAAGCCGCGTGCAGCGATCTCATCGACGGACAGATCGTCCTCGATAAACAGCTCCAGAATGGGATCCAGGATGTCGTACGGCGGCAGGGAATCCGAATCCTTCTGATCTTCGCGCAACTCGGCGGACGGCGGCCGGTCGATCACGCGTTGCGGAATCACCGGCTTTGCAACGCCCGCTCGGGCATTCAGAAAACGGGCGACCCGGTACACCAGGATCTTGCTCAGATCCTTGATCGGGGCAAAACCGCCCGCCATATCTCCGTACAGCGTGGCATAGCCCACCGCGGTTTCGCTCTTGTTCCCGGTCGTCAGCACCATGCGTCCCGTCTTGTTCGAGATACCCATCAGCAGCAGGCCGCGGCATCGTGACTGGATGTTTTCTTCAGTGGTATCCGGTGCGCGCCCTGCGAAAACCTCCTTGAGAGCAGCCAGTGCGGATTCGAACATTCCTTCGATGGAAATCACGTCATATCGCACGCCCAGATTCCGGGCCTGCGCGGCAGCATCGTCCTGGCTCATCCGGGAGGTGTAGCGCGAAGGCATCATCACGGCGTGCACCCGGTCAGCTCCCAGGGCATCGACTGCAATCGCAAGCGTAAGCGCAGAATCAATGCCACCCGAAAGGCCGAGCACGACGCCTGGAAAGCCGTGCTTGTTCACGTAGTCCCTGACACCGAGGACCAGCGCTCCATAGATGCTCGCTTCTTCCGACGGCAGCGGCTCGATGGGACCCGGACGCGGTATGACTTTGCCATCGACCAGGTCAAGATCGACGGGCACGAGCGCTTCACGATACGAAGGCAGTCGCTGCGTGACTTCGCCGGCACTGTTCATGACGAACGAACCGCCATCGAACACCAGTTCATCCTGGCCGCCCAGCAGATTGACGTAAACAATCGGCAGGCCGGTGTCCCGCACCCGGTCCCGCGCAACACTCTCGCGCAGCTGCTGGTAGTTGAGCGAATACGGCGAGCCGTTACTGACTACCAGCACTTGAGCTCCAGCGGCGGCGGCAGCCAGAGCCGGGTCACGCTCCCACACGTCTTCACAAATCAGCAGCGCCACCCGAACACCGTTGATTTCGAGGATGCTCGTCTCGGTGCCGGCGCGGAAATAGCGCTTCTCGTCAAACACCTTGTAATTGGGTAGCAGCTGCTTGCGGTAATTGGCGAGGCTCGTTCCGTCACGAACCAGCGCAGCGGCGTTGTAGATGGTGCCGTCTGCATATTCCGGATAGCCGACCATGGCGGCGATCCCCTGCGTCTCGGCTCGCACACGATCGAGGCCGCGAGCGACCTGGCGACGCATGCCGGCGTGAAAGAGCAGATCTTCAGGGGGATATCCGGAAAGCGCGAGCTCCGGAAACACGACCAGAGCCGCACCCAGCTCATCACGTGACTGCCGGGCAGTATCAATGACGCGCTGGGTATTCCCCTCTACATCGCCTACGAAGAGATCCAGTTGAGCAACGGCGATGCGAAGTGTGGGAGGCACGGCCTTTGAAGGTGAACCTTGGGTCTTACTTGCCTTTTGCGGGCTTCGACTTGCGGGCTGCAGCCTTCTTCCCGGTCCTGGCCTTCACGGCATTGCCTTCGCCTTTACCTTCTTTGCCGGCTTGGCAGCGGGCTTGCTGGCCTTGGAGGCGGCCTTCGCTTTCTTGCGTGACGTCCTGACAGCCTTGCCCGCTGGTTTCCTCGTCGCCTTGACGCTGATGGCCGCAGTGGCCGCGGCACGCTGTACCAGCATGCGCCGCTTCTCCAGCTGCTCCGCAATGGCAGTGCCCAGCTCGGCCGGCGAACGCACCGTCCGCACCCGAGCGGCTTCGAGCGCAGCGAACTTGTCCGCCGCCGTGCCCTTGCCACCCGATACGATCGCACCCGCGTGACCCATGCGCTTGCCCGCAGGCGCCGTCACGCCGGCGATGTACGCCACCACCGGCTTGCGCACGTTGTAGCGGATGAAGTCGGCAGCCGCTTCCTCGTCACTGCCCCCGATCTCGCCCACCATGATGATGCCTTCGGTCTTCGGGTCTTCCTCGAACTGCTTCAGCACATCGATGAAGTTCATGCCGCGGACCGGATCGCCACCGATGCCGACGCAGGTCGTCTGGCCAAGACCAATGCTCGTGGTCTGGTACACCGCCTCATACGTCAGCGTGCCCGAACGCGACACGATGCCCACCTTGCCCGGCTTGTGAATGAAGCCGGGCATGATGCCGATCTTGCATTCGCCCGGCGTGATGATGCCGGGGCAGTTGGGCCCGATCAGCAGGCTGCCGTAGCTCGCCAGCGAGGCCTTGACCTGCACCATGTCGTTGACCGGGATGCCCTCGGTGATCGCCACGATCAACTCGACACCGGCGTCCGCCGCTTCGAGGATCGCATCGGCCGCATACGGGGCCGGCACATAGATCATGCTGACGGTGGCACCGGTCGCACGTACCGCTTCGCGCGCCGTGTTGTACACCGGCAGGCCCAGATGCTTCTCGCCACCGCGGCCCGGGGTCACGCCGCCGACCAGCTTGGTGCCGTAGGCGATGCACTGCTCAGAGTGGAACGTGCCCTGCTTGCCGGTAAAGCCCTGGCAGATGACGCGGGTATTCTTGTTGACGAGGATGCTCATGGTAAGACTTCAAGCTCTGTAGGTATTGAACGTGGAACGGCTTCGGGCTGTAGCTCGTAGCTTGATCTAGCCGGTAGCCGCCTCACTTGCCCTTGCCCACCGGCTTGGCCGCGGCAACGACTTTCTTGGCAGCGTCGGTCAGGTCCTTGGCGGCGATGATCGCCAGCCCGCTCTCAGCCAGGAGCTTGCGACCCGCTTCCGCATTCGTGCCTTCGATTCGCACGACCACCGGCACACTGACCCCCACGTCTTTCACTGCCGCGATGATGCCTTCGGCGATCATGTCGCAGCGGACGATGCCGCCGAAGATATTGACCAGAATCGCCCTGACCTTCTGGTTCGACAGGATCAGGTTGAACGCCTCGGTCACGCGTTCCTTGGTGGCACCCCCCCCGACGTCGAGGAAGTTCGCGGGCTTGCCGCCATGCAGCTGCACCAGGTCCATCGTCGCCATGGCGAGGCCGGCACCGTTCACCATGCAGGCGATATCGCCGTCCAGCGATACATAGTTCAGTTCATGCTTGGCGGCGGCACGCTCGGTCGCATCTTCCTGCGTCTCATCGCGCCACCCGGCCAGTTCCTTCTGGCGGAACAGCGCGTTGTCTTCAATGTTGATCTTGGCATCGAGCGCCACCAGCTTGCCTTCGCCGGTCACGATCAGCGGATTGATCTCGAGCAAGCTCGCGTCCTGTTCCAGGTACAGGCGATACAGCGCCTGCGCGATCTTCGAGAACTCATCGATCTGTGCACCCGAGAGGCCGAGGCCGAAGGCCATGACGCGGCACTGATACGGCTCCAGTCCCGTGGCCGGGTGCACGTTCACGCGAAACAGCTTTTCAGGCGTCTTCTCGGCGACTTCTTCGATGTCCATGCCGCCCGCCGGCGAGACGATGAACGCAATCTGCCCCTTGTCGCGGTTCAGGACCAGGCTCACGTACAGCTCACGGGCAATCTTCGAGCCCGATTCCACGAATACCTGGTGAATCGGCAGCCCTTCAGGGCCCGTCTGGTGAGTGTGCAGACGACGGCCGAGCAATTTGGCCGTCGCCTCTGCGGCCGCTTCGGGACTGTCGACCAGCTTCACGCCACCCGCCTTGCCGCGGCCCCCTGCATGCACCTGGGCCTTCACCACCCACTTCGCACCGCCGATCCGGCGGGCGGCATCGGCCGCTTCGGCCGGGGTGGACGCTACGTAGCCGGTCGGAACCGGGATGCCATAACGCGCAAACAGCTGCTTGGACTGATATTCGTGCAAGTTCATCGGCGGGTCGTTCCGGGCTTAAGGATTATGAGGGCTGCCAAGTACGTCGTTATCGGGAGTGATGCTGCGCCGCGGCTCCGGCGCGCTCAAGGGCGCGTATTCTGTAGCAAATGACCCGAAATGCAAAGAATCGCGGCACGAATGTCGATGTATTGAACGATCTTGGGGTGAGCGTCAGCCCTGATTCGCCTGGATAGTCAAGCGTATGATCAGCTTTCAGGGCGATCCTCGCAACGCTGTCCGGCACCTTACAGGACACGGTTCCGCCATCCTTCAGGATTTCGCTCGTGGGAATTCTCGTCACGATGCCTCCCGGACTCCTGACGTGTGTTGCCAGAATCAGCGCCAGGCACCGGATAATAGTCGACCAGCCGCCATTTTTTTCCGAGCAGGAGAACCGTCATGAGCATGCCCGAACGCGCCGTCGCCATAGATAACGAAGTGGCAGAACTCATTGCGAAAGCCCGCGTCGCGCAAGCTGCTTACGAAAGCTTCACGCAAGAGCAGGTCGACGCCATCGTGCGCGACATGGCGAAATACGTGTACGACAATGCCGAACAACTCGCACGCATGGCCGTCGACGAGACAGGCCTCGGCAACTACGAGGACAAGGTTCTCAAGAAGAAGGGCAAGGCCCGCGTCATCTGGAACAGCCTGAAGGGCAAAAAGTCGCGCAATATCATCGGCGAGGACGTCGAAAACAATCTCGTATTCGTTGCGAAGCCGATGGGCGTGGTCGGCGCCGTGTGCCCGGTCACGAACCCGGTCGCAACCCCGATGTGCAATGGCATGTTCGCGCTCAAGACCGGCAACGCCGTCGTTTTCGCGCCGCATCCGAAGGCGCAGAAGTGCACCGAGCATCTGACGAAGGAGTTCATGAAGATCGTCAAGCAGCACGGCGGGCCCGACAATCTCATTCAGACCATCAGGAACGGCTCCGTCGAGAAGACACAGGAACTCATGCGTGCGGTGGATGTGGTGGTCGCAACGGGTGGCGGCGCATGGTGAAGTCTGCGTATTCCTCCGGCAAACCGTCGTATGGCGTCGGTGCCGGCAACGTGCCGGTCATCATCGACCGTGGCGTCGATTTCAAGGATGCGGTGGACAAGATCGTCATGGGTGCGTCGTTCGACAACGGCATCATCTGCTCGCACGAGCAGTTCGTGCTGACTCCCGAAGAAGACTACGCCAGGACCATCGAGTTGTTCATGCAGACTGGCAAGGTCTGGTTCACCGCCGATGAGCAGCAGATCCAGAAGCTGCGCGACGTGGTGTTCGTCGGCGGGCATCTGAACAAGGACGTGGTCGGCAGAACGGCGCGCGAGATCGGCGCCCTGGCCGGTATCGACGTACCCGCGACCGCACGCATCATTCTTCTGCCCGTCAAAGGGGCCGGCACCGCCGATATTCTCGCGAAGGAAAAGCTCTGCCCGGTTGTCGCGATCCTGCCTTACACGACCTTCAAGGAAGCCGTAAGCAAAGCGAAAGCAAACCTGCTCGTCGAAGGCGCCGGCCACTCGGCCGCAGTGCACTCGAACAACGAGGAACATATCCGCGCAGCAGGCGTCGAGCTGCCGATCAGCCGCCTCGTCGTGAACCAGACAAGCGCGACCACTGCGGGCGGTTCACTCACAAACGGTTTCGCGCCGACGACGACGCTCGGTTGCGGCTCGTGGGGAGGTAACTCGATCTCCGAGAATCTCGATTACAAGCACCTGATGAATGTGTCGCGGATCGGCAAAGTCATCACGAACAGACAAGTGCCCACTGACGAAGAAATCTTTGGGTAGTAGTAGCCGTACTGCGTCATTCTTCAACTGTTCTGCTTCATCTGCGGCCGTATCGGTTACGGCCAGCGGATGAAGCTGACGCCGCGGAGTACCAAAAAACCCGGCAAACCGGGATGATGCGAAAGGTTTTGCATCATCCTGCTTACGCCACCGGGTCCTGTGCTAATTTCCGTCGCCACCATGAGCACAACACTGGCCGAAGCTCCTCGAAGCACCGCGACGGATCTGACCTGGCGCATTCTTGCGCTGCTCAACCTGTTCCGCTTGCTGGTCCCCCTGGTACTCACGGGCCTATTCGCCTTTGTGGTACCGCGCCCTGTGGGTCAGATCCACCCGGCGTTCTTCGTCGGGATCCTGACGGCCTACTTCCTGTTTGCCCTGTTCTCCATTTCCAGCCTCAAGCGCCGCTGGCCCGACGCGTCAACCCAGGTTCTGCTGCATGTCGTCGCTGATATGGTCGCCATCAACCTGCTTACGTTTGCAAGCGGCGGACTGATCAGCGGGCTGGCTGTGCTGCTGATCCTGCCGGTGGGTGCTGGCAGCCTGATCGTTCCTCCACGCCAGGCACTCATGTTTGCCGCACTTGCCACGATTGGCCTGCTGACTCAGCAAGGGTTCTCGATCCTGCAGGGACATGGCGATTGGGGCGATTTCGCTCCCGCGGGAATTGTTGGCGCCATCGCTTTCATGCTGGCGCTCGGGGCCTATCCAGTCGCCCGCCGGCTGCGGGAAAGCGACGCCCTTCTCCTGCAGAAAGACGTCGATCTGGCTGATCTTTCTGAGCTCAACGAATTCATTGTCCAGCACTTGAGGGAAAGCATTCTGGTAGTGGATGCGCAGGACCGGATCCGTCTGATCAACAGTTCAGCGGAACTGCTGCTGAAAGGCGGCCCGGTGAAGCCTGGCACGCTGCTGGGCGAGGTTGCGCCAAAGTTGCTGTACCTGCTGGATACCTGGCGTCGCAAGAGCTACGACTGGCAATCCAGCACGCTCTCGCTGCTGTCCGCCCAGGGCACCGCAATGATCCAGCCACATTTCGTATCGCTGGAGACGGAAAACTCGGGACCGACCCTGATCTTTCTCGAAGACATGACGATGATCGCCGAGCGGGTTCAACAATCCAAGCTCGCCGCTCTCGGCCGTTTGAGCGCCAGCATCGCGCACGAGATCCGCAATCCTGTCGGCGCCATGAGTCATGCGGCGCAACTACTCAAGGAATCGACTTCGCTCAGTCCTCAGGACCAGCGCCTGACCGAGATCATTCATGAGAATGGCTCTCGGGTGAGCACGATCGTCGAAAATGTCCTGCAGCTATCGCGGCGCGACTCGACGCGCCAGGAACGTGTTGATCTCGCGGCATGGCTCAAGGACTTTCTGGCGGAGTTCAGACAGACGCTGCAGCTCGACGAGGCGGAACTCCGCTTCAACCCTGCAGATCAGGACCTCGAGATTCGTGTCGATCCCTCGCATCTGCATCAGCTTTTATGGAATCTGTGCGAGAACGCCTGCAAATACGGCCGTACCACTGAAGGCCACGTTTCAATCGACGTCAACATCGGGCGGGCAGTTTCCACACAGCGCCCCTTTCTCGAGGTAGCCGATCGCGGACCCGGTATTGATGTCCCCGATACGGAGCAGATCTTCGAGCCCTTCTTCACGTCTGGCCCGGGCGGCACGGGCCTTGGACTGTTCATCGCCCGTGAGCTCGCACAATGCAATCGTGCCGTACTTTTCTACGAGCAGCGTCAGGGCGGTGGTAGTATTTTCCGCATCGTGTTTGCGGATCCGCAGCGCTGGGAAATCTAAGGGACCCTGACATTCATGGGAACTCCGCGAGCGCTCGTCGTCGACGATGAACCCGATATCCGCGAACTACTGGGCATCACCCTCGAACGGATGAATTTTGAGGTCGTGACTGCCGCTGACCTCACGTCGGCACGCAGCTCGCTGCGTGCGGGACAGTTTGACCTGTGTCTGACCGACATGAAGCTGCCCGATGGCGACGGCCTGAGTCTGGTCGAGTGGGTGCAAGCCAACCGACCGCAGTTACCGATTGCTGTCATCACCGCGCACGGCAATGTGGAATCAGCCGTACGAGCCCTGAAACTCGGCGCGTTCGATTTCATTTCCAAGCCGCTGGATCTCGCGGCACTCCGCAAGCTCATTACCGCGACGCTCAAGCTCACCGGCAACCCGGAGGAAACAGCTCATCTCCCCCGCATGCGCTTGTTGGGCAACTCAAGTGCGATGTCACAGCTACGCGAGATGATTGAAAAGGTGTCCCGCAGCCAGGCGCCCGTCCATATCTTCGGCGAATCCGGCACCGGCAAAGAGCTGGTGGCGCAACTCATTCACGCGGCGGGAGCACGGCGCGAGGGTCCTTTCGTTCCGGTGAATTGCGGGGCCATCCCGACCGAACTCATGGAAAGTGAGTTGTTCGGCCACAAGAAGGGCAGCTTTACGGGTGCTGTGGCCGATAAGCGAGGTCTGATTCAGAGCGCGGAAGGCGGCACGCTTTTCCTGGACGAGATCGCGGATCTGCCGCTGCACATGCAGGTCAAGTTGTTGCGGGTCATCCAGGAGAAGACGGTTCGTGCCGTGGGTGAAGCAAAGGAGTCGCCAGTTGATGCCCGAATCCTGAGTGCGACCCACAAGCCACTTGCAGCCGAAGTGGCCGCAGGAAGGTTCCGGGAAGATCTGTTCTATCGGGTCAATGTCATTGAAATACGGGTGCCGCCGCTGCGCGAACGTATGGAGGATGTGCCCGAACTCGTTGAATCGATCCTCCGGAAGCTGGGCAAGGACATGGGCAAACCGGCACCGGCATTGACCAACGCGGCACTCAAGGCTCTTGGTGAGTATCCTTTTCCAGGCAACGTCAGGGAGCTCGAAAACGTGCTGGAACGGGCAGCGACCCTGTGCGCGGGAACGAATATCGACGTAACAGACCTGCAGCTGCGGCCGGCTACAGGTGTGCTGGACAGAGCCGCCGTCGGCGCAGTTACCACAGGCGAACCGCTCGGCGACGCTCTTGAAGACATTGAGCGCGATGCAATCGTCAGGGCGCTTGAACAGACTCGCTACAACAAGACCAAAGCCGCGGCATTGCTTGGCATGAGCTTCCGGTCATTGCGCTATCGCATCAAGAAGCTGGGGCTGGAATAGGACCCTTCAGTTTTGGCGGCATACGGCCGACCTTAGTCCTGGCGACTCTTGCATCCTGCACCTGACTGCGAACCTGCACGTCGCGGAACAGAGGCGGAAAGTGACAATTCATGTCACATCGCAGTCAGTCCTGGGCACTTAGGGGATTGCCTGAGCCCAGAGCACCGCTCCGCCAAAGCGGCGAATAACCATAATAATCATTATCTTGTCAGGTGTCCGGGTCACTGGCACGGAGCTTGCTTTGTCATGGCCCAGGCGAGTATCGCCGTCCACTTTCGATCCTTTGATTAACGTTAGGAGATTCAAATGTTGAAGCAGGTCCAGAAGGGTTTCACCCTGATCGAATTGATGATCGTCGTCGCGATCATCGGCATCCTGGCGGCCATCGCCATTCCCGCTTACCAGGACTACACGATCCGCGCACAGGTGACGGAAGGATTGAATTTGGCCGCGTCTGTCAAAGCAGCGGTCGCCGAAACTTACGCCAACACCGGAACGTGGCCCGCCAATCCGTTGCTGCCGGTATCGTTGATGCCGCCGGCGCAGCCACGCCTCCGACCGGCAATTACGTCAGTGGCGTCGCGATTGCGAACGGTATCGTCACAGATCACTTATTCAGCAGCGGTGCGCTATCAGGCTAACCAATGCCATCAACAACAGCATTCTTGGCCTGAAGCCAATTCAGCGCCAATCAGGATGTGATGTCTGGAAGTGTTGTGCCTGACAAAGCTGCCCCCACTTCAGCTGTTGAATGGGCTGCTGGCAATGCCGCCGCGCACGGTTCGACTATTCTCGCGAAATACCTCCCGTCGAACTGTCGCGTCTAGAGTTCCATTGCTTCGTAAAGAAACGGAATGGAGCGGAATGGTGAAGCCCCTCGTCCCGAGGGGCTTCTTCTTTTCGGAAGTCCTACTTAGGTCGCGGTGCAGCGGCAACGATGCATTCGGAGTGTGGCCAGGGGCTGTGGATCGGAATTTATTCGGACGGCGATCGAGAGGGGTGCTAGCTGGAAGTAGAGGGATGTCGGGTTGAAGCCCGACCTGCAAGTCCGAATGAGTGCGGATCTACCAACGGCGATCGACAGGGTGCGGCCGATGTGACACAGCTCTCGCCTCTTGCTGTCGTCATCCGCCAGAATCGCGCGTGATTTGACAATTGATTGCCAGCCGCAGCTTCAGGTATGAGTAGTGCGCTAGGTTTCCAGCCGATGCAACACGCGTAACCCCATGATTGATAATGCCGCTCCAGCCCTAAGCACTGCCCGGGTCGCCCTGCAGGGCCTCCCGCAGCGCCTGATTCAGGACGGGCTGGTCGACGAACAGACCATGCTGCAGGCGATTGCGGCGTCCAAGGACGCAAATACCAACCTCGTTTCGCACCTGGTCGCGAACGGTATTGCAGATGCCCGTGAGATCGCCATTGCTGCCGCCCAGGAATTCGGTGTCCCCCTGCTCGACCTTGAATCCATCGTCCCGGACATGGATGTCGTCAAGCTGGTTTCGGACAAGCTCCTGCAGAAGCATCGGGTCATGCCACTGGTGCGGCGCGGCAAGCGCCTGTTCGTAGCGGTCTCGGATCCCACCAGCCTGCACTCGATCGACGAGATCAAGTTCCAGACCGGGATGTCGGTTGAAGCCGTTGTGGTCGAAGACGACAAGCTGCAGCAGATCGTCGGCCGTGCGATCGAGCAGGTCGACACGCAGATGCCGGGGCTGGCTGAAGACGACCTTGATCTCGACAATCTCGAAGTCACGGGCGGCGAAGATGAACTGGACAAGGACGCTGTCGGCCGCGATGACGTCGAAGACGCACCCATCGTCCGCTTCGTCAATAAGGTGCTGCTCGACGCCATCAAGAAAGGCGCGTCGGATATCCATTTCGAGCCGTACGAAAAGATGTTTCGCATCCGTCTGCGCATCGACGGCATGCTCAAGGAGCTGGCCAGCCCGCCGGTACAGCTGGCCGTGAAGATCTCAGCCCGCATCAAGGTCATGTCGCGCCTGGATATTGCGGAGCGCCGCGTACCGCAGGATGGGCGCATCAAGATGCGCATTTCGAAGAACCGCGCGATCGACTTCCGCGTCAGCACCTGCCCCACCTTGTTCGGGGAAAAGATTGTCGCCCGTATTCTCGATCCCTCGAGCGCGATGCTCGGCATCGATGCGCTCGGCTATGAACAGTTCCAGAAAAAGCTGTACATGGATGCCCTTGCGCGTCCTCACGGCATGATCCTGGTCACTGGACCGACCGGCAGCGGCAAGACCGTTTCGCTGTATACGGGTCTCAATATCCTGAACAAGGAAGACACGAATATCTCCACTGCGGAGGACCCGGCTGAAATCAATCTGCCCGGCGTCAACCAGGTGAACGTGAATCCCAAAGTTGGCCTGACCTTCGCATCCGCGCTACGCGCGTTCTTGCGTCAAGACCCCGACGTCATCATGGTCGGCGAAATCCGTGACCTTGAGACGGCGGAAATCGCCATCAAGGCCGCGCAGACGGGTCACCTGGTGCTGTCCACTCTGCACACGAATGACGCTCCCAAGACACTCACGCGCCTCATCGATATGGGCGTCAAGCCCTACGCGATTGCGACATCCGTATCCTTGATCATTGCACAGCGACTTGCCCGCAAACTGTGCAACGCCTGCAAGGTCCGCGTCGATCTCCCAATGGAGGCGCTGCTCAAGGAAGGCTTCAAGAAGGAAGAAGTGGAATCGGGAATGACCTTGTACAAGGCGGTCGGCTGCAACCAGTGCACCGACGGCTACAAGGGCCGTTGCGGCATCTACCAGGTCATGGCAGTTACAGAAAGCATCGGGCGCATCATCCTGCAGGGTGGCAATGCAGTCGATATCGCCGATGAAGCGGAAAAGGAAGGGGTCTGGGACTTGCGCCGGGCGGGCCTCGAGAAGGCGCGCAACGGCATCACCAGCCTCGACGAAATCAATCAGTGCACTGTCGAGTGAGAGCTGAACTGGGTCTGGTTGCGACGTACGGTCACTAAAGAGATTTACGGACATGGCAGAAGTCATCTCGGTCGAAGCAATTCCCGTTCGTCTGGGAAGGCATGGACAAGCGGGGCAAGCGGCTCAAGGGCCGCATGCTGGCCGCAACCGAAGCCGACGTTCGAACCGACCTGCGCAAGCAGGGCGTCGTCGCCAAGAAGGTCCGCAAGGAGTCGCAACTCTTCAAGAGCGGCAAGAAGGTCAATGCCGAGGACATCGCGCTGTTTGCTCGGCAGCTGGCAACCATGCTGCAGGCTGGCATTCCCATGGTGCAGTGCTTTGACATCATCGGCAATGGTCATGACAAGCCATCGGTACAGAAGCTCGTGCTGGCGATCAAGTCCGATGTGGAATCAGGAACGACCTTGCATGAGTCTCTTGCCAAGCATCCGCTGTACTTCGATGACCTCTTCGTCAATCTCGTTGAAGCTGGTGAACACGCGGGCGCGCTTGAATCACTTCTCGACAAGATCGCCACTTACAAGGAAAAGACAGAAGCGCTGAAGAAGAAGATCAAGAAGGCCCTTTTCTATCCAACAGCCGTGCTGGCGGTTGCAGTAATCGTAACGGTCATCCTGCTGATTTTCGTGATTCCTCAGTTCGAAAGCCTCTTCAAGGGGTTCGGTGCTGACCTTCCGGCCTTTACCCAGATGGTGATCAATCTTTCCCGCTTCGTTCAGGATCAGGGCTGGTGGATGGCGTTCACTGGCAGGTGCGGCCGGGTATGCGTTCTTTTACTTCAAGAAGCGATCTCGAAAAATGCGCCACTTCCTGGACAAGGCGATGCTGAAAGCACCCATCATCGGTCCCATTATTACCAAAGCGGCGATTGCCCGTTACGCGAGAACCCTTTCAACGATGTTTGCGGCAGGCGTGCCGCTGGTGGAAGCATCTCACGTCGGTTGCCGGCGCGACCGGCAACATCGTTTATGAAGAAGCCACTCTGCGAATTCGCGACGAAGTGGCTACCGGCCAGCGATTGCAGCGATCCATGGAGAACACGGGTTTGTTTCCGAACATGGTCGTGCAGATGATTGCGGTCGGTGAGGAATCCGGCTCGCTGGATGCGATGTCTGCAAAAGTCGCTGACTTCTTCGAGGCTGATGTGGACGCCGCCGTCGACGGCATGAGCAGCCTGCTGGAGCCGCTGATCATGGCGATTCTGGGCGTCCTGGTGGGCGGGCTCGTCATTGCCATGTATCTGCCAATTTTCAAGCTTGGCGCCGTGGTCTGACGGACAGGCCGCAGGCTCGAAGTACTGTGTAGTACGAGAATGCCGCGCACTGCGCGGCATTTTTTTGGCCAGCGATTTCAGAACGTAACGAAGCGGCAAGCGCAGACACTCATGACCATTTTCGACGCTTTCGCACAAAACCTCTGGCTGTTTGTCGGCTCGGTATTTCTGCTCAGTCTGCTGGTGGGCAGTTTTCTGAATGTCGTCATTCATCGCCTGCCGATCATGCTCGACAGGGAATGGAAGTCTCAGGCTGCCGAGCTGCTTGTCCAGGCCTCTGACTCAACTCTGGCTGAAGCCCAAAGCCTGAAGTCCAAAGCACCTCCCAAATACAACCTTGTCGTGCCTCGCTCGGCCTGCCCTCATTGCGGCAGCCCCATCGGGGCACTGCAGAACATTCCGGTCTTGAGTTATCTGTTGCTCAAGGGGCGTTGCAGAAACTGCAGTGCGCCCATTTCGGTCCGCTATCCAGTCGTTGAGCTGGGAACGGCGGTACTGTCGGCACTGGTAGCGTGGAAATTCGGGGTCACTGCCTATACTGCGGCTGCGCTATTGCTCACGTGGGTTCTGATTGCCCTCTCGGGTATCGATATCGATCATCAGATTCTCCCTGACAACCTGACCTTGCCACTGATGTGGGTGGGCTTGCTGATCAGCCTGACTGCTTCGGCGGCGAATCCAGCAGCACTGCCTGTAGGCTCGCACGACAGTCTTGTCGGGGCGGCTGCCGGGTATCTGAGCCTGTGGCTGGTCTATCATCTGTTCAAATTGCTGACCGGCAAGGAGGGCATGGGCTATGGCGATTTCAAGCTGCTCGCAGCACTCGGTGCCTGGCTCGGCTGGAAAATGTTGCCGCTTGTCATTCTGCTGTCGGCTGTGACAGGCGCGGTAGTCGGCATCCTGATGATTGTCTTGCGAGGGCGCGACCGGAATATTCCAATCCCATTCGGACCGTATCTTGCGGCTGCGGGCTGGATCGCGCTCATGTGGGGTCCTCAACTGGTCGATGCCTACCTCAGTCGACTGGGGTAGCCCGGTTTATTGATCACCTGTTCACTTGCCATGATGACCAAACCGGCATATCGCATCGGTCTGACAGGCGGCATCGCGACCGGGAAATCCGCCGTGGCCGATGCATTCGCGGCCCTCGGCATTGAGATCATCGACGCAGACCGAATCTCCCGGGAACTGGTGGAACCAGGCCGACCTGCCCTTGCCCGCATCGTCGAACTGTTTGGCGCGGACGTACTTGATGGTGCCGGCCAACTGGACAGACGCCGATTGCGCGAGCGGATCTTCTCTGATCCGCAGCAACGAAGACTTCTGGAAGCCGTGCTGCACCCGGCGGTTGTTCTGGAGCTGAGTCGGCGATCGCTGGAGACAACGGGCCCTTACCAGATCCTCGTGATCCCACTGTTGCTCGAGAATGGGCTCGAGACCCTGGTTGACCGGATCCTGGTCGTCGATGCGCCGGAAGAGACGCAACTCGAACGCCTGCAGACGCGCGATGCCATGGGTCTGGAACAGGCACGACGGATGTTGTCTGCTCAAACTACACGCGCGGCCCGGCTGGCTGCTGCCGACGACGTCATCACCAATACAGGCAGCCTTGCCGACCTGCGATTACAGGTGCAGCAACTGCATGAAAAGTACCTCGGGTTACGGCAGACGCAAGCCCCGTAGCCTTTCCTTCTAGCCATCTCCGCCTGCGTGCCGCAGAATAGGCTGATGCCAGAAACCGGTCAGAATACCGATCCGACGCAGCGGAATGCCGCAACGATTGTCTATGAGCAGCCGCTCAATGAGCGAATGCGGACTTTCCTGCGTCTTGAATTCCTCTACAACCAGACGCTCTATCACCGGGAACACATGGACTCCTGGGCGGCGCGGGCCGCAGTTACGTCAATCCTCGAGATCCTGGCCATCACGGCGCGCGGCGACATCCGCAGCGATGTACTCAAGGAGCTGGAACGGCAAATGGCGACCATGCACGAGTACCAGTCCCGTCCCGGCGTCGACACCACCAGACTGCATGCAGTGCTCGAAAACCTGGCGCGACTGCGCACTGAGCTGAATTCCGCCGGCGCGCTTTTCATGCAGAAACTGCGGGATTCCGAGTTCCTGAACGCGATCAAGCACCGCAATGCAATTCCGGGCGGGACCTGCGAGTTCGACCTGCCGGACTTCTTCTGCTGGCTCAATCAGCCGTACACCGTTCGCGCAGCAGCACTCGACGACTGGCTCGATGTCTTGCGACCCCTATGCGATGCGGTGACCGAACTACTGTGGTTGACTCGCCAGACTGCCCGACCACGACGGGAAGTGGCGAACGCAGGTGTGTTCCTGCTGGCCCTGGAGCGTGAAACACCTTGCCAGTTGCTGCGAGTCACGTTGCCCGCGGAGACCGGATTCTTTCCTGAAATCAGTGGCAGTCACCATCGCTGCACCATCCGCTTTCTGGTCGGGGCCAACGTGGCGTCGAATCGCCCGACGCAGACAGAGGAAAACGTCCCCTTCCTGTTGACCACATGCACGTGAGGACAGGCTGTAGGCTGTAGTCAGCAAGAATCTTTGCTGGCGCCAGCTAGGTCAAATCCTCATCGCTCGATTCGCTGTCGTCGGTGATCTCTGACGAACTGTCCCCTGGAATCGACCGCTTTTCGCTGGCCCACGCGCCAAGATCAATGAGTTTGCAGCGTTCGCTGCAGAACGGTCGCCACGGAAATTCGGGCGCCCATTCGACAGGCCGGCCACAAGTCGGACAAGACGTGTTCATGGCAAAGGGATTCTGTACCTACAGCCTACGGTACAGCCTGCTCTATCTGCCAACTTTTCAACGCTTCGATCATCGGTCGATCGGCTTGCAGCAGGTCGGCCTGGTCCAGATCCTGAACCCGAACCCAGGCGAGCTTCTGGCCTTCCCGGGAGTGCGGCTGACCCGTGTAGTGCGTGACGCGCCACAGATCCAGCAGAACTCTCCTGTCGGCGTACTGGTGTTCGTAGCTGATGAGGGGTTCGGCGCTGACGAGCGTTACACCCAGTTCCTCGTCGAGTTCGCGCCGCAGCGCATCGAGGCGACTCTCTCCCGCGCCTCTCTTGCCGCCGGGAAACTCCCATTGCCCCGCCATATGCTTGCCCGGAGGCCGCTCCGCGATCAGCACGCGGTTATCAGCATCAAACAAGGCGCCAGCCAGCACATGAACTACAGCAGGGTGAACGAGCCGGTCGATCTCGCCAGCAGAGCTATCGGAGTGATGCAAAGGACCTTGCGTCACGCCAGCTAGCTCTCCAGCGCCCCATGGCAGTGCTTGTACTTCTTGCCCGAGCCGCAAGGACAAGGTTCGTTGCGGCCTACTTTCCTGCCATCGCGAACGAACGGCGTGACCGACTGTTCCTGGGGCTGACTTGGCAGCTCCAGTTGGGCTGGTTGAGCCGTAATCGATTCCGGCGCGGCGTGTTGCAGCTGCATGGCCCGCTCAAGTCGGCGCTGCCGCTCGGCTTCTTCGGCCTGGATCTCGGCCTCACTGCGCACCTGCAACCGCGACAGCATCGAGATCGTATCGTGCTTGATGCGATCCAGCATGGCGCTGAAAAGCTCAAAGGCCTCCCGCTTGTACTCCTGCTTGGGGTTCTTCTGTGCATAGCTGCGCAGATGGATGCCCTGCCGGAGGTAGTCCATCGCAGCGAGGTGTTCCCGCCAGTGCAGATCCACCTGTTGCAGCATGATGGCTTTCTCGAGATGCCGCATGACCGGAACCCCGTATTCCTGCACCTTCATCTCATAAGCAGCGTCAACGGCGGCATGCACTCGTCCGCGCAACTCCGGCTCGCCTACGTTCTTCTCTGTCTCGAGCCAGTTCTTGAGGTCGAGGCGCGTAGCGAAATCCCGCTCGATGGCCTGCGACAGGCCATCGACATCCCACATTTCCTCGACGCTGTCGGCCGGCACGAACCGCTCGATCATGGTGCCCACGACTTCGCGACGAATGCCGGCAACGGCATCCGCGACATCCTCTGCAGCCATCAACTCGGAGCGTTGCTGGTACACAACTTTTCGCTGGTCGTTCGCCACGTCGTCGTACTCGAGCAGGTTTTTGCGTGCATCAAAGTTGTGTGCTTCAACCTTGCGCTGCGCGCGTTCAATCTGCTTTGAAAGCATGCGACTCTCGATGACTTCGCCTTCCTTCATGCCGGCGGTCTGCAGCCAGCGCTTGGTGCGCTCCGGATCGCCGAAAATCCGCATCAGGTTGTCTTCAAGCGACAAGTAGAAGCGGCTCGATCCCGGATCTCCCTGTCGACCCGACCGGCCGCGCAACTGGTTGTCGATACGCCTGGATTCATGGCGTTCGGTGCCGATGATGTGCAGGCCTCCGGCAGAGAGCACCGCATCGTGACGCTGCTGCCAGGCAGTCCGGGCCTGCTGACGTGCCAACTCATCACCGGGATCCATCGTCGACAGTTCCACTTCGAGATTGCCGCCGAGCACGATGTCCGTGCCGCGTCCTGCCATGTTCGTCGCAATCGTAACAGTGCCAGGGCGGCCGGCCTGGGCGACGACACCGGCTTCCTTGTCGTGCTGCTTGGCGTTCAGCACCTGGTGGGCAATGCCCTGCTTTTCAAGCAGTCCCGCCAGGTATTCGGAGGTTTCGATTGACGTTGTGCCAACGAGAGCCGGTTGCCCGCGCGTCACGCAGTCCTTGATGTCCTCGATGATGGCGGCAAACTTGTCGTTCTGCGTGAGATAGACATAGTCGGCGTGGTCCTTGCGGATCATGGGCCGATGTGTCGGGACAACCACGACCTCAAGTCCATAGATCTGCTGGAATTCGAATGCCTCGGTATCGGCTGTGCCGGTCATGCCTGCCAGCTTCGTATACATGCGGAAAAAGTTCTGGAAGGTGATCGACGCGACCGTCTGGTTCTCTTCGCGAACCCTCACACCCTCCTTCGCCTCGATTGCCTGGTGCAGGCCGTCAGACCAGCGTCGTCCCTGCATCGTGCGACCGGTAAACTCGTCGACGATGATCACTTCGCCATTGCGCACGATGTACTCGACATCGCGGCGATAGAGGGAATGTGCGCGCAACGCCGCATTGAGGTGATGCATCAAACGAATGTTGGCGGCGTCATACAGGCTCTGCCCCGACTGCAGCAACCCCGCTTCCAGAAACAGCTCTTCAACGCGCTCATGCCCGGAATCGGAAAGGTGGACCTGTCGGCCCTTCTCGTCCGCCCAGAAGTCGCCGTCGCCCTCTTCTGCCTCCTGGCGCTTGAGTCGTGGCGCGAGCTGGTTGATCTTCAGGTACAGCTCGGTGCTTTCTTCCGCCGGACCGGAAATGATCAGGGGTGTGCGAGCTTCGTCAATGAGAATCGAGTCCACTTCGTCGACGATGGCGTAGGAGAGCGTGCGTTGCGCGCGGTCTTCCAGGCGAAACGCGAGATTGTCACGCAGGTAGTCGAATCCGTATTCGTTATTCGTTCCATACGTAATGTCGGCGGCATAGGCAGTGCGCTTTTCCGCGGTGGTCTGGCCACTCTTGATGACACCGACTTCAAGACCAAGGAAACGGTAGACCGGCGACATCCAGTCAGCGTCGCGCTGTGCCAGATATTCGTTGACGGTGACGACGTGGACGCCCTTTCCGGGCAGCGCATTCAGGTAGGCCGGCAGCGTGGCAACAAGCGTCTTGCCTTCGCCCGTACGCATCTCGGATATCTTGCCCTGGTGCAGGACCATGCCACCGATCAGCTGCACGTCGAAATGACGCATCCCGAGTGTGCGTCTCGCCGCCTCGCGCACCGTGGCAAATGCTTCGGGCAGCAGGTCGTCAACCGTCTCACCATTGGCAAGCCTTTGACGAAAATCGGCAGTCCTGGCTTTCAGGGCCTCGTCGCTCAAGTCCGCGAGAGAAGTCTCCAGCGCGCCAATGCGACTGACGAGCTTTGAATAACCGCTGATTACCCGCTGATTGCGGCTGCCAAACAGCCTGGTAAGCCAATTCGCCACTCGGAAACTCCGTCGGTCCGTACATTCAAGGCCGCGTATTGTACACGGCCAAAGGCCCCGTTCCCGGGAGGGGAAGGGCATGGCAGCCACCGGGCTTGACCCTCAGATGTGGGCTGCCGACCGCGTATTAAAGGGGGTGGAACAAACCGTTTGTCAGGGGACCAAGCCCCAGGGGCTACTTGCCGACAAACGTCATCGGATTGACGGGGCGGCCGTTTTTCAGCACTTCGAAATGCAGATGCGGGCCCGTGGAGCGTCCGCTCGAGCCAATCAGCGCAATGGGGTCGCCCTTCTGCACGGTTGCCCCTACTGCTACCAGATTGCTCGCGTTGTGCGCATACCGGGTGATATATCCATTGCCGTGATTGATCTCGACCGTCCGGCCATAGCCGAAACGATCCTTGGACCAGGTGACGACGCCCGAGGCTACAGCCACAACCTGCGAGCCTTCCTTACCGGCGAAATCGAGCCCCGCATGAAAGGCTGATCGGCCAGTGAAAGGGTCTGCGCGACTGCCGAAATAGGAAGAAATCCAGCCCTGGCTGACAGGGCGCCCTCCCGGGACAATCTGGCGACTCAGATTGCGGGTCGAGATCAGGCTTTCGAGCACGCCGAGCTGACGCTCCCTGTCCTGCAGCTGTCGCGCCAGGCCATCGAGCATGGCGGACAGGTCAGGCGCAGCGGCTGCGACGCCACCCAGGATTCCCTCCGGGCCGCCCTGGGCTGGCAACGTGTCAAAGTTGAACTCACCTTTGTCCAGATCCGCCATTTCAGTCAGTCGGCGCCCGAGTGCGTCGAGGCGAATGACCTGGGCATTCATCTGGCCCACGCGGCTGGCAAGTGCATCGACCTTTTCCTGCAGCTGCGCGCGGACATCCTGCATCTGCGCGCGTTGCGCGTCGAGCTGTTCCGACCATTCCAGAACCTGGGCTGCTGGAGTCAGGAACAGACCCCCACCGCCCAGGCGCATACCTGCGAAAAAGACGATGGCGATCAATATGGCCAGAAGGCTCAGGCCCCCGGCCAACGCCAGTCGCCGATCGATCTGGAACTGCCGGGCGCGACCACCGCGATTCGAGTAAAAAATGACATTCATGCGATCATGGCCTCGCAGTGGAATCGGGCAGGCGGCGGGAGGGGTTTGCCCTGTACAGTGGGTAGGACTATGCAGAAGAGGCCGCCAAAAGATCAAGCGTATGACCCGCATTCCCGCGCCGGGCAAGGTGAAAATCGGGTTATGTCTGACGCGCTCAAGCCACTCGGATTCTCCCTCCCGGGCAGGATCTCCGACCTTGAAACCAGAGCCCAGGCGGCCCTTTCGCTCACTGAACAGGTCCGCGCGAGCCTGGCATCCGAACACAGAAGTCATTTGCTATCAGCGAGTTATCGCGATGACACGCTGTCGGTGACCATGGATTCCGCTGCCTGGTGCCCCCAGGTGCACTTTGGCGCCGCCACGCTCCTCAAGAACCTGAAAGCAAACGGGGGGCCGGATTTCGTCAAATTGAAGGTCAGAGTAGGCCGCACCGCACAGGTGGGCAAGTAACTACGCGCGTTTGCAGGCCATCAGGCCGTAGCAGCCGCCCCCACATAGGAGATGGGGGCATCGCGAACGTCGTCGAAGGTCACTTCTTCCCACGATTCCTTGTCGGCAATCATGGCCCTGAGCAGCCGGTTGTTAAGCGCGTGACCGGACTTGTAACCGCTGAACTCGCCAATCAGGCTGTGACCTAGCAGATACAGGTCACCGATGGCGTCCAGAATCTTGTGCTTGACGAACTCGTCTTCGTAGCGCAAGCCGTCCTCATTGAGAATGCGGTAGTCATCCAGCACGATGGAATTGTCCATCGTTCCGCCCAGCGCGAGGTTGCGCGCACGCAGGTACTCATGATCTCGCGTGAAACCAAATGTGCGGGCTCGACTGATTTCCTTCAGGAATGAGGTTGTCGAAAAATCCATGGTCGCGGTCTGCGAGCGCTTCTTGAAAACCGGGTGATCAAACTCGATCTGGAAATTGACCTTGAAGCCATTGAAGGGTTCGAACTGCGCCCACTTGTCGCCTTCCTCCACCCGCACTGTTTTCAGTATGCGGACGAAACGTTTGGGCGCAGCCTGTTCGTCGATCCCAGCGGACTGCAGCAGGAATACAAAAGGCGCAGCACTGCCGTCCATGATGGGCACTTCGGCGGCGGAGAGTTCCACGTAAGCGTTGTCGATGCCGAGCCCCGCAAAGGCGGACAGCAGATGCTCCACCGTCGAGACTTTGACATCGCCATTCATCAGTGTGGTGCCGAGCATGGTGTCGCCCACGTTCTCGGCATAGGCCCGGACCTCGGCCGCGCCGTCCATGTCCGCCCGACGGAATACAACCCCGGTATTCACTGGGGCGGGTTTCAGGACCATCAGGACCTTTTTGCCGCTATGCAGCCCGACACCGCTCGCGCGTATCGTGTTCTTCAGCGTCCTTTGTCGCACCATGGCAGATCCAGCCTGTAAGAGGAGCAAGCACTGAACGGGCTTACGCGCCACTGTGTTGCGTAAGCTACCATGATTTGCGGCGGCAGGGCTGCAGGCCGGCGCCTTGAAGCCCTGCACCGTCGTCACCGGTTGCCGTCAATCCGCCTGCCGGCGCAGGAAAGCCGGGATGTCGAGCAGAGAGCTGTCGTCGCTCATGGACAGTCCATCCCCCACGGCACGCCGACCGGATTGCGGCTGTTCCCGCTGATTCCTTATATAGGTCGGCACGTTGAGATCATCAAGGGTAGGCACCGTGCGGCCGCCGCGTCCGCCAGCAATGGCAGTCATCCTGCGGCTGTCAGGCTGCGGTTGCACCTGCGCCGAAGCCCGGCCAATCCCCGTGGCAACGACGGTGACACGAATATCATCCGTCATGTCCGGATCGATGACACAACCGATCACCACGTTCGCGTCTTCGGATGCGTACTGTTTGACCGTATCGCCGACGATGCTGAACTCGCTCGTGCGCAGGTCCAGTCCCGCAGTGACATTGATCAGCAGGCCGTGAGCGCCCTGCAGGTTCACGTCCTCGAGCAGGGGACTCGAGATGGCCGATTCCGCCGCTTCGCGCGCGCGATTCTCGCCACGAGCCGATCCTGAACCCATCATCGCCATGCCGGTTTCCGCCATCACGGTGCGCACGTCGGCAAAGTCGACGTTGATCATGCCGGGACGCGTGATCAGTTCGGCAATGCCCTGGACCGCACCCTGCAGCACCTGGTTCGCCGCCTTGAATGCGTCGAGCAGCGTGCAGTCGCCACCGAGAACGGTCAGCAGCTTCTGGTTCGGAATCGTGATCAGCGAGTCGACGTGCTTCTCGAGTTCGGCGATGCCCTGATCCGCAATGGCTCGTCGCTTCGACCCTTCCATATCGAACGGCTTGGTCACAACCGCCACAGTCAGAATGCCGAGTTCCTTGGCAACCTGGGCGACGACCGGCGCTGCGCCCGTGCCTGTACCACCGCCCATACCGGCGGTGATGAACAGCATGTCGGAGCCTTCAATCAGCTCGATGATGCGGTCGCGATCTTCCATTGCCGCCTGACGGCCCACTTCCGGATCAGCGCCCGCTCCGAGTCCCTTCGTGATGTTGCAGCCGATCTGCAAGCCTGTTTTTACCCTCGCGTGCTTGATGGCCTGTGCATCGGTGTTCACACAGATGAAGTCGACGCCATCGATTCCCGTCGCAACCATGTGGGCGACAGCGTTACCCCCGCCGCCGCCAACACCGAAGACCTTGATTACCGCGCCCTGATGTTCGGAATCTGCCAGTACAAACATTGCTGTTCCCCTCGTTGCTGAAATGAAAACCCATGAACCGTGATGTCGAGACCTTGAACCTTCAGAACCTGGTGCCACCGGCCGGGCCGGAGTGAAGAGTTCTCCTTCGGAGAAAAGGTGAATTCCACACTGCGTTCATGCCAGGAGGTGCCGGCAAGCAGGCCGCTCTGCGCGCGTGACGCCGGCCATGCCTTTCTTTGCGTACCCTGTTTGTTGCCCATCGCTTTAGCTGTCCTTCGTCCCCTGATTCAGAAGCTGCCCTGGAACCACGCCTTCATGCGGTCGAAGAGACCCCGCATGTTGCCGGCGAGCGGTGAGGCCCGGCGGCCGCGCAGGAAGTTCTCGCGTCCGTACAGCAGCAGCCCGACGCCGGTGGCGTGTATGGGATTGCGCACGACTTCCACGAGGCCCGTCAGATGCTGCGGAACTCCCAGGCGTACCGGCATGTGAAAGACTTCTTCGGCCAGCTCCACCGCACCTTCCATCTTGGAGCTGCCACCCGTCAGCACGATGCCGGCAGCAATGACTTCCTCGAAGCCCGAGCGACGCAGTTCTTCGCGAATCAGCGCGAACAGCTCCTCGTAGCGCGGCTCTACCACTTCGGCCAGCGTCTGCCTCGCAAGTCGACGCGGCGGGCGATCGCCAACACTCGGCACCTCGATCGTCTCATCGGAATTCGCAAGCTGCGACAGCGCGCATGCGTACTTCATCTTGATCTCTTCGGCGAAGTGCGTCGGCGTACGCAGGCTCACGGCGATATCGTTGGTGACCTGGTCGCCCGCAATCGGAATGACTGCCGTGTGCCGGATCGCTCCACCGCAGAACACGGCGATATCCGTCGTGCCGCCACCGATGTCCACCAGGCAGACGCCCAGTTCCTTCTCGTCTTCGGCCAGCACCGCGTAGCTCGAAGCCAGCTGCTCGAGCACTACGTCATCTACAGAAAGACCGCAGCGCTGCACGCATTTCACGATGTTCTGCGCGGCGCTCTCGGCGCCGGTCACGATATGAACCTTGGCTTCAAGACGTACGCCGGACATGCCGATGGGTTCGCGGATGCCTTCCTGGTTATCGATGATGAATTCCTGCGGCAGGATATGCAGGATCTTCTGGTCCGCGGGAATGGCGACGGCGCGTGCTGCATCGATGACGCGATCCACGTCATCGGCAGTCACTTCCTTGTTGCGAATGGCCACTATGCCGTGCGAGTTCAGGCTGCGGACATGGCTGCCGGCAATACCCGCATATACGGAGTGAATCTCGCAGCCCGCCATCAGTTCTGCTTCTTCAACTGCCCGCTGGATCGACTGTACCGTCGACTCGATATTGACCACGACGCCCTTCTTCAGGCCGCGGGATGGATGCGAGCCTATGCCCACTACTTCGATGACGCCGTCATTGGAAATCTCGCCGACAATCGCCACCACTTTCGAGGTGCCGATATCGAGACCCACGATCAGGTTTCTTTCAGTCTTTCTAGACATCAGGTGTCACGCCCTCAGTGCGTCGTACGGTTCGCACCGGTCCGGATGCGTTGCGTGTCGTGCCGTCAGGCACCGCGCCCGCGGCCCAGCCGACCGAAAATCCGTTGCTATAGCGCAGATCCACGTAGGTGATCTCTGCGGCGCGTGTGGCGACCAGCGGACTCGCCACGGTGATGAATCTCTCGAGCCGCTCCGCGACGTCCTGGCGACCCAGCCGCACGACCACGCCATTGCTGAGTGACAGTTCCCACGCGCCTCTGGGATCGAGCTCCACGCTTGCGAGTCGCATTCCGACCGCCAGCAAGCGTGGATACGTATCGAGGTAGAGCTTGGCGACTTCCGCCTCGCTGCCTTCGGGCCCATCGAGCTGCGGCAGCTCCGGTGGCATATGGCGCGCGTCGCGCAGGAACAGTTCGCCCCGCGTATTGAGAAGGCCGTCGACGCCCCATTTGGCCGCGGGAACCTGCTCGGTGATGAAAACCCTGAGGCCATTCGGCCAGCTGCGCTCGACCTGTGCCCGGTCGACCCAAGCGATTTTCTCGAGCGAGCGGCGCACAGTTGCGAGGTCAATCGACAGAAAGCCGGTGGCGGCAAAAGGTGCTACCGCCTGCTCGATCTCCACAGGCGCCACCCTCTGGAACCTGCCTTCCACTTCGACGTGCTGCACGGGGCGATCAAGTGCCATGGACAATAACCAGCCCACTGCGGCTACCGATCCCACCAATGCGATCCCGGCCCCAAGCCTTTGCCAGTTCACTGGAGGCAGGCGCAACAGGGGCTCGGAAGCCTTGCGTCGGTTGCGGTTGCGCTTGCGAAGTTGCATGAGCATCAACGGGGTGCTCCATTGTCAGTCGCACAGCTGAGTTCAAGAATCGCCCAGACGAGCTCATCGAACTCGATGCCGTGCGCACGCGCCGCTTTGGGAACGAGCGAATGACTCGTCATGCCTGGTGCGGTGTTTACCTCCAGCAGATAGTTGCGGCCCTCCTGCGAGCGCATCAGATCGACGCGACCCCAACCGGCGCATCCGACAGCCAGGAACGCCTGCATGGCAAGGTCACGCATCTCCTGTTCCGCAGCACCTTCAAGCCCCGGACAAATGTAGTGCGTGTCTTCGGCGACGTACTTCGCGTGATAGTCGTAGTACTCGCCTGCCGGCACGATGCGAATGCTGGGCAACGCTTCGTTCCCCAGAATGCCTACCGTGTATTCGCCGCCGACGATCAGCTCCTCGATCAGCAGGTCTCCGCCATAACGGCTGGCCAGTTGCACTGCGCCGGCGAGATCGCCGACGTTGAATACCCGACTGATGCCGACGCTGGAGCCCTCGCAGGCCGGCTTGACGATCACCGGCAGACCGAGACTGAGTGCGGCAGCGCGAACATCTCCGCCCGGTGACACTGCCACGTGTCGTGGAGTCGGCAGACCCAACGCCATCCACACCTGCTTGGTGCGGATCTTGTCCATCGATAACGCCGAGCCCAGAACGCCGGAACCCGTGTAGGGAATACCGAAGGCGTCCAGCACTCCCTGCAGAACGCCGTCTTCGCCTCCGCCGCGATTGCCGTGCAGGATGTTGAAGACGCGATCGAACTTCTTTTCCAGCAACGCATCGCGTAGCGCCGGGATCCCATCGACCGCTTGCACGTCGACCCCCCGCCGCTTGAGTGCATCGAGGACATTGCGGCCGGAGTCCAGCGACACCTCACGCTCGGCGGAAGTGCCTCCCATGAGAACGGCAACCCGGCCAAATGCAGCAGGATTACTGATACGGGTCATGACTGTGTGCCTGCTGCAAGCGGCTCGCCGACGATCCGTACTTCAGGCGTCAGCCTGATCCCGTGTACGGATTCAACCGTCCAACGAACGTGTTCGATCAGCCGCTCGATATCGGCAGCGGTCGCCGTGCCGGCATTGATGATGAAGTTTGCATGCTTCTCGGAAACCTGGGCGCCGCCGATGTGAAAGCCCTTCAGTCCGGCTGCTTCTATCAGGCGTGCGGCGTGATCGCCCTCCGGGTTCGTGAATACGGAGCCACACGACAGTTCGCCAATAGGCTGAGTCGCCTTGCGCTTCGCAAGCAGTCGGCGGATTTCGTTCTCATTGGCATTGCGCCGCGGCTCGAAGCGCAACCGACAGCCAAGGAATCCTTCGCCTGGAGGGCCGTCAATGTGCCGATAGGTGGCTGCGTAGTCACTCGCCGGCCTGCGTCGCCGCTTGCCCTTGCGATCGATCGTCTCGACTTCGACGACGTGCCGCCAGGTCTCGCCGCCAAACGCACCGGCGTTCATCGCCAGCGCTCCACCGACTGTTCCGGGGATTCCCGCAAAAAACTCTGCCGGACCCAGCCCCCAGCGAACGCACTGCCTGGCAAGCTTCGCGCAGGAGACACCCGCTCCTGCCCAGACATCCGTCTGACACAGGCGATCGAGCTCGCCGAACGCGCCGTAAGTCTCGATCACTGCTGCACGCACGCCGCCATCGCGGACCAGCAGATTGCTGCCGAGGCCGACCCACAGTATCGGCTTGTCAGGCGCCAGCGTCGCGAGAAACGCAGCAAGGTCATTCACGTCGAGCGGACGGAAGAACAGATCCGCCGGCCCGCCGACTCGCCACGACGTATGCCTTGCCATGGACTCGTTCCGCAGTACGCGGGTATCGATTCCAGGCGGCAACGACATGGCGATCATGGTCTCTGCCTCGCCAGCTTTGCGCTTCGCAGCGCGACCGGCAGCTCGCTGGCCACCGCACCGATGCTGCCCGCACCCATCGTCACGACGACATCGCCGTCGTGCACGATGCGCTTCAATGCCGAAGCCAGTTTCTCGATCTTGTCGAGATAGACGGGCTCCACTCGTCCATGCGAGCGGACGGCCCGGCAGATCGCCTTGGCATCAGCCCCGGAAATCGGCGCCTCGCCTGCCGCGTAGACCTCGCTGACTATCAAGGCGTCCACGCCGGCCAGCACCCTTGCGAAGTCGTCGAGCAGATCGTGCGTGCGGGTGTAGCGATGCGGCTGAAAGACCAGCACGACGCGCCTTCCCGCCCATCCTTGCCTGACCGCCTCCAGCGTAGCGGCAATCTCGGTCGGGTGATGCCCGTAGTCATCCACCAGCGTAACGGTCCCTGCCTCCGTCACCACATCGCCGAGTTGCTGCAGGCGACGATCAATTCCCTGGAAGTGCGCCAGCGCCGTCTGGATCGCAACATCCGGGACGTCGAGGTCGGTTGCGACAGTGATCGCCGCGAGGGCGTTCAGGATGTTGTGCGTGCCGGGCAGGTTCAGCCGGATCGGGAGTGGCTTGTCCAGCCCAGGGCGAATCACATCGAAAGTCGACTGCAGCCCAAAACGAACGATATTGACCGCACGTACATCAGCAGGCTGCTCGATGCCATAGGTGACCATGGGGCGAGCGATGCGTGGCAGCAGGGCCGCTACTTCCTTGTCATCGGCACAAACGACCGCCAGACCATGGAAGGGCAGGTTGTGCAGGAAGTCGACAAAGCTCTGCTTCAATCGTTCGAAACTGCCTTCATGCGTTGCCAGGTGATCGGCATCGACGTTGGTGACAATCGCGATCATCGGCTGCAGATGCATGAACGACGCATCACTCTCGTCTGCTTCGGCTACCAGATAGCGCCCGGTGCCGAGGCGAGCATTCGTGCCGGCACTCTTCAGGCGCCCGCCGATGACAAACGTGGGATCAAGCCCGCCCTCTGCCAGCAGACTGGCCACCATACTTGTGGTCGTCGTCTTGCCGTGCGTACCCGCAACGGCGATGCCGAACCGGAAGCGCATCAATTCCGCGAGCATCTCGGCTCGTTGTACGACAGGAATACGATGCGCGTGCGCTTCAACGACCTCCGGATTCGCTGCGTTCACCGCACTCGAAATGACCACGACATCCGCGCCTTGCACATTGTCGGCAGAATGGCCCATGACGATGCGGGCCCCGAGCGACTCCAGGCGGCGAGTGACCGCGTTCGGCTTGAGATCGGAGCCCTGCACGGCATAACCGAGATTGAGCAGCACTTCGGCAATGCCACCCATGCCGCTGCCGCCAATACCCACCATGTGGATGCGGTGGATCCGGCGCATGCGATCGGTCATGGCGCACCCCCGGCCGCGGCCACACATGCATCGGCAAGGCGTACATCGGCGTCAACGATGGCGACGCGGCGAGCGTTACCCGCCATCTCGGCAAGTCGTGACCGCCCGGCAGCAAACAGCGTGCTGAGTTCGGCAGCGAGGCGCTCGGGCGTGAGTTCGGGCTCCGGGAGGATCCGGCCGGCGTCCGCGGCAGCCAGGAATCGGGCATTGCGCGTCTGGTGATCATCCACTGCGGCACCAAATGGCACGAACAGCGCACCTACACCCGCCGCCGCAATCTCGGCAACCGTGAGCGCGCCGGAGCGGCAGACAACGAGATCCGCCCAGGCATACGCAGCCGCCATGTCATCGACAAACGCGCGCACGTCTGCCTTCACACCCTGCTCCGCATACAGCGACACCGTTTGCTCGTGGTGTCGCTGACCTGCCTGGTGCAGCACTTGCGGCCGCTGCGCTTCCGGTAGCAATGCGAGCGCGGCAGGCAGCGCGGCATTCAAACGCGACGCACCCTGACTGCCGCCAAAAACGAACAAGTGCAGTGCTCCCGAACGACCGGCAAATCGTTCCTGAGGCGGCGGCAGTGCGGTAATCTCGCGGCGCACGGGATTGCCGACGTGTTCCGCGTGGACGTTGCCGGGAAAGCTGTTGGGAAACCCTTCAAGAACGCGCTTCGCAAAGCGCGCCAGGATCCGGTTCGTCACTCCAGCCACTGCATTCTGCTCATGGATGACGAGCGGCCGACGCGATAGCCACGCAGCAATGCCGCCAGGCCCCGATACAAACCCGCCCGCTCCCAGCACTACGTCGGGCCTGCGCCGGTGCATCACGGCCAGACTCTGGACGAGGGCCACGACCAGCTTCACCGGGGCCATGATCCAGGACGCCAGGCCCTTCCCACGCAGGCCCGTCACCGAGATCCATTCGATGGGAATCTGGTGTGGGGGTACGAGCCGCGCCTCAAGTCCTCGCTGCGTACCGAGCCAGACTGCATCGAAGCCGCGCTCGCGAAGCACGCGCGCAGCGGCAAGCGCGGGAAATACATGCCCACCTGTGCCACCGGCCATGATCAATACGGTACGGCCCGTCATGTTGCACGCTCCTTGCGGGGTACAGCAGAACGGCCAGAAAGGCTGGCTTCGTGGGCGATGCGCATGATCATTCCGAGCCATCCCAACGTCACCATCAGGCTCGAACCGCCGTAGGACAACAGCGGCAACGTCAGTCCCTTGGTCGGCAGCAGGCCCATGTTCACGCCGATGTTGATGAAAGCCTGCACACCCACCCAGATGCCGAAGGCGGCGGCGCAATACGCCTGGAATGTCAGGCCCGCCTGCGCGGCCTGGCGTGAAATATGGAAGCTGCGCACGACGAGCAGGATGAACAGGGCCAGCGTCACCACGACGCCAATCAACCCGAACTCCTCCGCGAGCACCGCGAACACAAAGTCGTTGTGGGCCTCGGGCAGATAGAAGAGCTTCTGCACGCTCGCGCCCAGGCCAACGCCGAAGTACTCGCCCCGGCCAATCGCAATCAGCGATTGCGTCAACTGGAAGCCCGAATTGAAGGGGTCCGCCCAGGGATCCAGGAAAGACGTGAGCCGCTTCAGCCTGTAGGCAGAGGTGACCGCAATGACCCCCATCCCGCCCACCGCGATCGCAACCAGCGCGAAGAAGTGCCGCAGCTTGACGCCCGCCAGGAACAGCATGCCGAGACCTGTCGCCATCAGCACCGTGGCAGCGCCGAAGTCGGGTTCCAGAAGCAGGAACAGCGCCGCCGCCATCAGCACACCCAGCGGACGCAGGAACGCCTGCAGAGTGTCCTTGAGGTCCGATTGTCTGCGGACGATGTAACTGGCGAGATACGTGAGCAGCAACACCCGCGTCACTTCAGAGACCTGCAGATTCAATACGCCGAGCGGTATCCACCGGCGGCTGCCGTTGATCTCGGACCCCACTCCCGGGATGAGCACCAGCACCAACAGCAGGAACGCGAGCAGCAACAACGGGAAGGACAGCCGTTCCCATACCGTCGATGGAATCAACATGGCGATTCCTGCTGACGCGAGGCCAAGAAAGACCGCCAGCAACTGCCGCTCCAGGTAATAGAAAGGATTGCCGAATTCACGCTCGGCGGTCGCGATGGATGCCGACGCGACCATCACAAGGCCAATCAGTAACAACCCGGCGACTACCAGCAGCAGCACTGGATCGAACATGAAACGTCGCGGCCTGCCGGTGGAACGCGCGTAGGTAAGGGTGGCGGCGGTCATGGTGAAAGCCTCCTGACCGCCTGGGCAAACACGTCACCGCGATGACCATAGTCGCGGAACATGTCGAGGCTGGCGCAGGCCGGAGACAACAGCACTGTCTCTCCGGTCCGGGCCGCATTCGCAGCTTTCAATACCGCCTCATCCATGTCGCGGGCGAACTCAATGGAGCAGACACCCTGTAGTGCGGCAGCAAGCAACGCAGCGTCCTGCCCGATCAGCACGGCGTGTCTGACCTTGTTGCGAAAAGCACCTGCCACAGGCGAGAAGTCCTGCCCCTTGCCCTGGCCGCCGGCAATCACGACGAGAGGTCCGGGCATGCCGGCCACCGCAGCGAGCGTCGCTCCGACATTGGTTCCCTTCGAATCGTCGACGTAACGCACTCCCGCCACGTCAGCCACCCACCGCGAACGATGAGGCAATCCCGGAAATGTCTTGAGGGCCTGCACACCGGACTCGGGAGGCAGGCCCATGGCTTCCAGCATTGCGAATGCTGCAAGCGCATTCGCCGCGTTATGCAGTCCTGCGATCTTCAACTCGGACATCGCGACGAGTGGCTGTCCACGATGCAACAACACGGGATCGTGATCCCTGGCCCCGACCGAGTAGTCAGCTGCCTGTTCCAGACTGAACCCCAGGACAGGCTGGCGGGGCCGCGGCATTGCGCGCACCAATGGATCATCCAGATTGATCACAGCGGTAGCCGCCTGATCAAGTACACGCGACTTGGCCGCTGCGTACTCAGCCAGAGTCGCGTAGCGATCCATGTGATCGGACGACACATTCAGCACGGCCGCAGCAGCAGTCTTCAGGCTTGAGGTGGTCTCCAGCTGAAAACTGGACAATTCGAGCACGTAGAAATCAGGCACTGGCTCATCGAGCAGGTCGAGTGCAGGCGGGCCAAGATTGCCGCCGGCGAGAGCCTTGCACCCTGCAGCCTCCGCCATCAGCGCAACGAGGGTCGTCACAGTGCTCTTGCCATTCGTGCCGGTGATACCGACGATGGGCGCGGTAGCGGCTCGTGCAAACAACTCGATGTCGCCGAACACCGGTATGCCGCGCGCAACGGCCGCCGCGAGCAGCGGCTCCTCAAGGGAGATTCCTGGCGACGCGATGACCTGCGCCGCACCTTGCAACAGATCGACATCAAATCGACCAACGCGGATCGCTGCAGGCGGCAACAGTTGCTGTACTGCTTCAAGGCCCGGAGGCTGTGGCCTGCTGTCCGTCACAGTGAATTCAAGTCCTTGCGCCTGCAGATACTTCGCGCAGGACAGGCCGGTCCGGCCGAGGCCAGCGATGACCGTCCTGCCCGCGAGAGCGGGAAGTCGAGCAACTGCGAAATCCGTTTTGCGAGCAGCCATGTTCATTCCGTCAACGCACCTTCAGGGTTGCGAGACCGACCAGCACCAGCACGACGGTAATGATCCAGAAGCGCACGATGACCTTGGGTTCGGCCCAGCCCTTGAGTTCAAAATGATGGTGAATGGGCGCCATCCGGAAGATGCGCTTGCCGGTGAGCTTGAAGGACGCGACCTGCAGCATCACCGACACGGTTTCCATCACGAAGACGCCACCCATGATGAACAGTACGATCTCCTGTCTCACGATGACGGCAACCACGCCGAGTGCCGCTCCCAGCGCGAGCGCGCCGATATCTCCCATGAATACCTGGGCGGGATACGTGTTGAACCAGAGAAAGCCGAGACCGGAACCGACCAATGCTGCACAGAACACGAGCAGCTCACCCGCGCCGGCAACGTAGGGAATGCCGAGATACCCGGAAAACACGACATTGCCGGTCACATACGCGAACACACCCAGTGCACCGCCGACCATCACGGAGGGCATGATGGCGAGACCGTCGAGGCCATCCGTCAGGTTCACTGCGTTGCTCGCTCCGACGATCACGAGATAGGTGATCAGGATGTACAGGCCGCCGAGAGGCAGCATGAAATTCTTGAAGAACGGCAGCAGCAGCGTCGTCTCTGCAGGACTTCTCGCCGTGACATAGAGCGTCACGGCACAACCGAGGCCGGCGACCGACTGCCAGAAATACTTGTAGCGGGCGATCAGGCCACGGGAATTGCCGACGATGAGCTTGAGGTAGTCATCCCAGAAGCCGATGAGCCCGAATGCCAGCGTGACGCCCAGCGTGATCCACACAAAGCGGTTTGCGAGATCGGACCAGAGCAACGTCGCTATGCCAATCGAAACGAGGATGAGCGCACCACCCATCGTGGGAGTCCCCGCCTTGGGCAAGTGGGACTTGGGGCCATCGTCACGAACGCGTTGCCCCACCTGGCGCTGGGCGAGAGTGCGAATCATCCACGGCCCAACGAGCAATGAAATCAGCAGTGCCGTCAGCGATGCAAGAATGGCCCGCAGCGTGAGATAGCCGAAGACATTGAAAGCCGTGATGGTCTGTGCGAGCTGGTGAGTCAGGTAGAGCAGCATGCGTTTCTTCTTTTAGTGTCCCCGAACGCTTTCCGATGCAGCTTCCGTCGACAGGGCTTGAGCTACCCGCTCGAGGCGGTTGCTGCGCGAGCCCTTGATCAGCAGGGTGATTCCGGATTCGAGCCTGCCTTCCACTGCCTTGATGAGCTCGTTGACGTCAGCAAACCATTCGGCTCCGCTACCGAACGCTTCCGCCGCCAGCTTCGCGCGGTCGCCCACGGCAAACAGCCGTTCGATACCGGTCGACCTTGCAAAGCGACCGATGTCCGCATGTTGTTCATCAGCTCCCGGCCCCAGTTCGCGCATTTCGCCCAGCACGAGCCAGTGGCGCCCGGGAAGCGATTTGAAGGTCTCGAGCCCGGCCTTGAGCGAAGCTGGATTCGCGTTGTAGGAATCATCCACCAGTGCCGCGCCATGTTGCGCGGGCCTGATCTCAAGGCGTCCCGCCACGGCACGGACCTGGGCAAGGCCACTCACGATGTCGTCGAAGCTCGCCCCCGCCGCGGAAGCAGCAGCCGCTGCTCCCAGAGCATTGCGAACGTTGTGCAGGCCACCGAGCTGCAGCGATACGGTTCGTACGCCGGCAGGCATCACGAGATCAAAGCTGGAGCGGAATCCCGACGGTCCAGCTTCAAGCCTCACGTCGCGTGCCACCACATCTGCTGCCGCGTCGATCCCGAACGTGACGACCCGGGCTGTTCCTGCCATTTCCTTCCATAGCGGCGCGTATGCATCATCGGCATTGATGACCGCGGTTCCCCGGCCAGCGAGCGCGCTGTACAGTTCGCCCTTGCCACGAGCCACGCCATCGAGGCTTCCAAAACCTTCCAGATGAGCGGCACCCGCGTTGGTCACGAGCGCAACCGTTGGCTGCGCGATCGCCGCGAGGTGAGCGATTTCCCCCTCACCACTCGCCCCCATTTCGATCACAGCGCTGCGATGGGATGACGCCAGCTCGAGCAGCATCAGCGGCACACCGATGTGGTTGTTGAGATTGCCGCGCGTGATGAGGCAAGCCCCCGCTCTCGCCAGAATGGTGCCCAGGATCTGTTTGGTCGTCGTTTTGCCATTGCTGCCCGTCACACCGACAAGCGGCAGACTGAACCGTCGGCGCCACTCACCGGCAAAGCGTGTGAGCGCCGCAAGCACATCGGCAACGACGACCTGCGGCAGATCGACAGGCACCGGATGATCCACCAGGAGAGCAGCCGCGCCCCGCTTGAGTGCCTCTGCGGCAAAGGCATGGCCATCGAAGTTGGGGCCGCGAAGCGCGACAAACAGGGCGCCGCTGGTTAACGTCCTGGTGTCGATTGACACACCCGTGAAGGCGCCGTCCTGGCCGTCGAGTTGCCCACTCGTGATCTGGGACAGCATTGCCAGCGTGCACGTCATGAGGAGAACCCCCTCGACTGCAACGCTTCAAGGGCACTCTCGCGATCGTTGAACGGCAGCGTGTCGGTGCCGACGACCTGTCCGGTTTCATGGCCTTTGCCAGCAATCAGGACTGCGTCCGCCTGAGCCCGCCAGACGCAGCGCTTCGTCGATCGCATGGCTGCGCTGTCGCTCTGTCCGCGCAGACCCGGCTCTCTGCATGCCTGCCTTGATCTCCGCGATGATCTGTTCCGGGTCTTCGCGGCGGGGATTGTCATCGGTCAGAATCACGATATCGGCGAGTTCCTCCGCGATGGCACCCATCAGAGGCCGCTTGCCCCTGTCCCGCTCGCCACCGCAGCCGAACACGCAGATCAGGCGCCCGCTGCTGTGCTGGCGTATCACGCGCAGTACCTTGGCCAGTGCGTCGGGGGTATGGGCGTAATCGATCACCACCATCGGACCTGTCGACGGCAGGACTTCCATGCGGCCCGGCGGAGGTGCACTCCGCTCCAGTGCCCGAACTGCCCGGTCGAGCGGCACTTCCCAGCCGAGCATCACCCCGAGGGCGGCAAGCAGGTTCTCCGCATTGAAATCACCGATGAGCCGGGAGCGCAGCGTGCCCTGCCCCCAGCTGCCGTCGAAGTGCAATGTCAGTCCGGCGCCCGGCGAACCGGCTGCGGCGCTGCCCCGCTCGAGGCTGCGAGCAAACAACTGACGCCCGGCCGGCACGCTCTCTCCCGGAGGAGTTGCGTGGTAGGTGGTGACAGCCAGTCGTCCCGCGAGTTGCCGGACCAGGTCATTGCCGTACGCGTCGCCGACATTGATAACCGCATGATCGAGGCCATCCGTATGAAAAAGCCGGGCCTTTGCCGCAGCATAGGCAGACAGTGTCTTGTGGTAGTCGAGATGATCACGCGTGAGATTCGTGAACACGGCGGTATGGAACCGCACCGCATCCACCCTGCCTTGATCAAGTGCGTGCGACGAAACCTCCATGCTGACGTGTCGATCCCCAGCCTCACTGCGTTCTGCAAGGCGCCGGTGGACCATGATGCAATCAGGCGTCGTATGCGCCGAAGGCTTGAGCTCGCCGATGCGGCCATAGCCAAGCGTTCCCGCGTAGGTGGTGGGCTGGCCATCAACTGCCATTGCAGCTGCCAGCAAGTGAGCGGTGGTCGTCTTGCCATTGGTCCCGGTGATGCCGGCGATTTCAAGGCGTGCCGAAGGATGATCGAAAAAGCGGTCCGAGATTCGGCCGATGAGCTGCCTGAGCCTGGGGATTGCGACAACCAGCAGATCGCCGCTGGCTGACGGGGCCGCGACGTCCGGCGTTGGCTCCCAGAGAATCGCCTTCGCGCCAGCCGCCGCCGCCTGGCCAAGGTACGCAAGTCCATGTCCGTTGGCGCCTGGTACTGCGAAGAACACGCAGCCGGGAATTGCTTCCCGACTGTCGATGCAGAGATCCGTCACTGCAATCTCCGGAACTGCAACCTCGGCAAGTCCGGCCAGCAACTGGCGCAGATTCGCCGCACGATGCGCCAGCGAGCCGGGTCCGCTGGTTTGCATGTCGGAACTGAGTGTCATGGCAGGCAGTGGCATCGGATCCGCAATGAGCCCTACTCGACCGGCAACGAATGTACGAGCGTGGTGGCGGGCACGGCTTCGAGCCCATCGGGCGGCACACCCAGCAGCCTCAGCGCGCCGGCCATCACATTGGAGAACACAGGTGCAGCGACTTCACCACCGTAGTACTGCTTGCCACGGGGTTCGTCGATCACGACGATGGCGGCAAGGCGCGGATTGCTTGCAGGGACCACTCCACCAAACACTCCGAAGTACGCATCCTCGGAGTAACCTCCGGGAGTCGCTTTCTTTGCAGTGCCGGTCTTGCCTGCAACCCGATACCCGATCAGCGCGGCACGATTGCCTGTGCCGTCCAGCGAGACGACACTTTCCATGACCTTCAGCAATTCGCGTGCAACCCGCTCGTCGATGACCCGCTCGCCCGTCACAGGTCCTTCGACTCGCCGCATCGTGACGGGGCGACTGATGCCTTCTCCTCCAAGCACCGCGTATGCGTGGGCGAGTTGCAGCGGTGTCACGGACAATCCGTAGCCGTAGGACATGGTTGCCTGGCCGATGGGGCGCCAGTGCGAAAAGTGATTCAGCAGTCCTGCCGACTCACCGGGAAAGCCGCTGCCGCTAACCTTGCCAAAGCCGAATGCATCCAGCATTCCCCACATCGTTTCGGGCTTGAGCGACAGGGCGATCTTCGTCATGCCGACGTTGCTCGACTTCGCGACGACTGTCGTGAGCGGAATGGAGCCGAGGGGATGCTCGTCCGTGATCATCTTGATGCCCACTCGAATCGGTGTCGTATCGATGATGCTGTTGGGCCGGAACTTGCCTTCGGCAAATGCCGCGGCAATGACAAAGGGCTTGATGCTTGAACCCGGCTCGAAGATGTCAGTCGCCGAGCGATTGCGGTAGCGGGGAGCCGTGTACTGATCGCGGTCATTCGGGTTGTAGGCAGGCTGGTTCACCATTGCCAGCACTTCACCCGTCGTCACGTCGAGAACCACCACTGATCCCGCTTTCGCATTGTGCTGCTGGATTGCGGACTTCAATTCCCGATAGGCGAGGTACTGGATCCGCAGATCGATGCTCGTCACGAGATCCTGACCAGGACGAGGGGACCGAATGCTCTCGATGTCTTCGACGGTACGACCATAGCGATCCTGGATGACGCGCTTGGCGCCCGCCTCACCTCCCAGCCACTGGTCGTAGGCGAGCTCAAGTCCTTCCTGACCCACATCGTCGACGCTGGTGAAGCCGAGAACATGGCCGGTCACTTCACCCGCGGGGTAGTAGCGACGGTACTCGCGCAGCAGATAGACGCCGGGAATCCCGAGCGCTTTGACCTGCTCCGCATCCTGTGGACGCATATGCCGCACGAGATAGACAAACTCGCGATCGAGATTGCCGGTGATGCGGCGTGCCACCCACTGTGGATCGCGGTTGAGCGCCTCGGCGAGTCGCGGAATCTGATCCGAGGCATGCGCCTGGGCCACTTCCTTGGGATTGACCCAGACGGTATCGACGGGAGTGCTGACAGCGAGCGGCTCACCGTGACGATCGAGAAGACTGCCGCGGTGTGCCGACAGCTTGGCAACCCGGGTCGATCGCGCCTCGCCCTGGCCCTCGAGGAAGCCATCGTCGAGGACCTGCAGATCCACCGCACGCGCCACCAGGCCGCCCGCGAACAGCAGGATCAGCACGAACACCACGCGCAGCCGACTGCGAAACTGGTCGAAGGTAAATGACCGGCTCTCGCCGTGCCGGACGGAAGTGCCGATCACCGCGTGCCCACTCCGATTGCTTTGACCATGCCGTGCATCACGGCTGTACGAGGCGCACTTCGGTGGGACGCGGAATGATCATCTTGAGATCGGCGCGGGCCATCTGCTCCACTCTTCCGTGGGTGGACCAGGCGCTTTGCTCAAGCTTCAGCTGACCCCATTCGATGTTCAGCTGATCCCGACTGGCTTCCAGATTCTGGAGCTCGACGAACAGACTGCGCGCCTGGTGTTTGCTCCAGACGACGCCAATACAGGAGGCGAACACAAGGGCCCAGAGAATCGGGACCGCGATGCGCGCGAGTGCGTTCATGCTGCCAGCCTTTCCGCGATGCGCAGGATGGCGCTGCGGGCTCGAGGGTTACGACTGATCTCGGCGTCTGCGGGATGCACTGCCTTGCCTACACGACGCATCGTCGGTCGCGCATGGGCCGGCACGTCGGGCAACCCCGCATAGACGGGATCCTCCTGCGACTGGCGTTGCATGAATCGCTTCACTCTGCCGTCCTCGAGCGAGTGAAAGCTGATCACGCACAGCCGCCCGCCCGGCTTGAGCAGGTCAACACTCTGCGCCAGCGCTGCATCGAGTTCACCAAGCTCCGCATTCAGGTGGATGCGAATCGCCTGGAAGGTGCGCGTCGCCGGATGCTTGCCGGGCTCGCGGACCGGCACTGTGGTGGCAATGAGATTCGCGAGTTCGGCTGTGCGAGTCAGCGGCTGGCTGCGGCGCGCCGTCACGATGGCGTGAGCAATTCGTTTGGCGAAGCGTTCCTCGCCGTAGTCGCGGATGACCGCTGCAATTTCGTGTTCCGGCGCTCGCGCAAGCCACGCGGCAGCCGTAATCCCCGATTCATTATCCATGCGCATGTCGAGCGGACCGTCGTGCAAGAAACTGAAACCCCGTGCAGCGTTGTCCAGCTGCGGCGAGGACACACCCAGATCGAACAACATCCCGTCAAACCCCGCCGGCTGCCCCGCTGCCTCAAGCAGCTCGGTCAGGCGGCCGAAAGCTCCCTTGATCAAAGTCAGTCTCGGCTCGTGATCGAAGCGTTCGCGGCCAGCACGAATCGCATCCGGATCCCGATCAAACGCCACCACCGCGCCGTTGCCACCCAGTCGCTCGAGCAGAGCAGCGGTATGCCCACCCCGACCGAATGTCCCATCGAGGTAGCGTCCGCCGGATTGCACGTTCAATCCCTCCAGCACCTCGCCGAGCAGAACCGGCGCGTGATCCAGCATCAGAGCGACAGCGATTCGAGCTCCGGCGGCAACTCCTCGGTCGCTTCCGCAACCTTGAGCCACGCATCGCGGCTCTGGTCCCAATGCGACCCCTCCCAGAGCTCGAAACGACTGCCCTGGCCGATGAGGACGACATCGCGGGTCAGCGCCGCGTATTCACGCAAAGTGGGAGGAATCAGGATGCGGCCATGCGAATCGAGCTCGATCTCGGTGGCATGCCCGACCATGAGCCGCTGCAGGCGACGCACTGCGGGGTTCAGCGTCGGCAGACGCATCAGCTTGCGTTCGATCTCCTCCCATTCGGGCAGGGGATAGATCAGCAGACAGCGATCCGACCGATCGACGGTCGCAACCAGTCGGCCACTGGAACGCTCGACGATCCGCTCCCGATAACGGGTCGGCATCGCAAGGCGCCCTTTGGCATCCAGCGTGACTTTGTTGGCACCGCGAAACATGGCAAGCCCCGAGCGAACGCAAGAGGTCGTAAGCCGACCTCGTGGCCCATTTCATCCCACTTTTTCCCACTCATTTGCACTATAGGGATGCGTGCCTGATTAAGTCAACGAAGACCTGAGAATTTCTCCATAGGCCACAGCCACTTAGATCGAACTTGCGTCGGGATGAAGCGACAGGAATTGAAAGGCTGCATCGAAATCAGCGTCTTATGCGCGATTCTTGATAGAAATGATGAATTAGTGGCTGGAGCCCGGAATCGCCGGCCGGCAGGCCCATTGATCGTCCCGACTAGCCTTCGCGCGCAAAGCAGCGCGGCAAAATGACGAAAAACAGTTAATTAATATTGAGATCTAAACAGAATTGTAACTAATAAATAGACTATTTGTTAGTTTTTATTGACTTATAGAATGTACAACGCTTTGCCCTGGCCGCCCTCAGCGTCGCAAGAGCAGGCCGAAGTGGGGCAAGCAGAACCATCCGGAGGGAGAAGGGAGTCAGCCGATAAGCCGGGTTCTGTCGTGGGCAACCATTCATCTGGGATACGCGTCACCGCGTACCTCAAGCAGCCTACCCGGGAGCACGTGTGGGCCACACGCGCGGCGCGAAGCCGCCTGCCCCCCTATTTGGCCTTGCTCCAGGCGGGGTTTACCGTGCCGTCGAGTGTTACCACCGACGCGGTGCGCTCTTACCGCACCCTTTCACCCTTACCGGTTCCGCCACGAGGACGAAACTTAGGCGGTTTGCTTTCTGTTGCACTTTCCGTGGGCTCACGCCCCCCAGGGGTTACCTGGCGCCTTGCCCTATGGAGCCCGGACTTTCCTCCATGCCCACCCGTAAAGATGGACACCGCGGTTGCCTGGCTGACTCCCGGCGCGCATGGTGCGGGCACAGAGCGGGTAGCGCAAGCAATGGATGCGGGGGCTACAGGCTTAAGGCTACAGGCTTAAGAGGACCGCAGGATTCTTGCGAGCCCGGTGCATGGGGCTTTTTTTCGGCTGCAGCCCGTAGCCTGTCGCCTATTTCTGCCCCCTCCCGCCCAACTTCACGGCCCTCTCATACGAGAACCGCCCTCTTCTCACCCGTTATGCGCGCGGCAAGCTTTGCGGCCTGCGCCACAGGCAGTTCTTCAAGCAGGACCCGCAGCACGCGGTCCGCATCGACCGCCAGCGATGTCGGCTCTTTGGGACACCCTGCAACGAGGATCACCAGCTCCCCGCGCGACATGTCCGGATCCTGTCTGGTCCGCTCGGCCAGCTTCTCCAGCGCACCGTAGTACATCGACTCGAAGCGCTTGGTCAGTTCGCGACCGATGCTTGCGCGCCTGTCGCCGCCGAACGCCAGCGTCATATCATCGAGCGCTTCCTGTAAACGGTGCGGCGCCTCGTAAAAAACCAGAGTGCGCGTGTCCTGTGCGAGCGCCAGCAATGCCGCCTTGCGGGCGCCGGGTTTGGCGGGCAGGAAACCCTCGAATGCAAAGCGCTGGGTGGGTAGACCGGAAGCGGACAATGCGGCCACGGCTGCACTGGGTCCTGGAACAGGCGATACCTGTATGCCCGCCTCGAGAACGGCGCGGACCAGCTCGAATCCCGGATCGCTGACGAGCGGAGTACCGGCATCCGACACCAGCGCCACTGCTTCGCCGCGCTGCAGCCTGCCAACGAGAGGTCCGGTTCGGGCAGCTTCATTGTGTTCATGGAGCGATACGAGGGGTGTCTCGATGCCGAAAGCCTGCAGCAAGGTGCGCGTGTGACGGGTATCCTCGGCAGCTATGATCGCCACACTGGCCAGTACCTGGCGGGCCCGCTCGCTGAGGTCACCCAGGTTTCCGATCGGTGTCGCGACGACGTACAGTGCCGCGGGAAGATCGACTCTGGCAGCACCAGTCGCGGGTGAGCGGGCAGACACGATTGGGACCCCTGAATTGAATTGAATTGACCTGAAACCAATGTCCGAGTATTTCACATCGCTGCCGGTGTCACAGGCCCGCTACCTGTCACATGCCTTACCCGGCGACCTGCGTCATGCGGCCCAACAGTCTTTCCGGCATCGGATCTCGCGCCAGGGGATTGTGAGTTCAAGGGCCCTTTCCGTCCTGTTCATGCTCGCAGTGGTTGCCTGCACGAGTCCCTATCCGTCACAACGCAGTGCCGGTACTGCAGTCGACGCAACGTCGGCTGAGGTCCGGGCAGCACGCGAACCAGCGACAGCACAGACGATCCCACAGGGTGCTCCGACTGTTGCGGGCGCGCTCGACTACCCGAACCAGATCGCGCTGTTGCTGCCATTGTCTGGACGGCAGCAGGCCGCCGGGATCGCAGTGCGCGACGGATTTCTCGCCGCCGTGCTGGCCCAGGACGCTACCCATCGCGCCAACGTGAATGTTTACGATTCCGCAGCCCTTGGCGCGACGGCAGCCTATGCACGCGCAGTTGCCGAAGGTGCGCAGTTTGTAGTCGGCCCGTTGACCAAGGAGGAAGTGCAGGCAGTCGCTGATTCGGGTGCTGTATCCGTGCCGTCACTGGCGCTCAACTACCTGCCGGAAAACGCGCTGCCCCCCGGGCTGTTGTTCCAGTTTGCCCTCGATCCGGAAGACGAAGCGAGACAGGTGGCGCGGCGCGCAATCGCCGACGGCCGAACCCACGGCGTAGCCCTCGTGCCTGACAACGATTGGGGACAGCGTCTACTGCGCGCTTTCGATGCCGAATTCGCGGTTGCCGGCGGCACACTGGTCGGTCGTACGCTGTACGACACGGCGGCTCGCGACTACTCGCTCCCCATCACCCGCCTGTTGCTGATCGACCAGAGTCGGGCACGCGCGAACGCACTGGCTACCGCGCTTGGCACACGCTTCGAGTTCGAACCCCGGGCCCGCAGCGACGTGCAGTTCGTCTTCATCGGTGCCCAGCCCCTGCAAGGCAGATCCTTGCGTCCCGCATTGAAATTTCACCTGTCGCAGGACCTCCCGGTATATGCGACCTCCGACGTGTTTGAGCCTGATTCGAATGCCAATACGGATCTCGACGGCGTGATTTTCCCGGACATGCCCTGGATTATCTCGCCGGATGCTGCGGCGAATGATCTGCGCATGACGCTGGCGTCGTACTGGCCGAACCGGTCAAGAGGTCGGGGCAGGTTGTACGCTTTCGGTTTCGATGCGTTCCACCTGATACCTGTACTGCGCAGCACACGGCCCACCGCAATACCCATAGGGGGCATGACGGGCAGGCTGCTGGTGGATGATCGGGGTCGCGTCCGCCGTGAACTCAATTGGGCACAAGTCGAGAATGGGCGCCCACGACCACTGGCCATCATCACGGCGAGCGATGTGATTCGCTGACAGCAAGGAGGAAACTGCATGGATCGCAAGGATGCGGGCATTGCAGCAGAGGACGCAGCGTGCAGATTGCTCGAGGCACAGGGGCTCAAGCTGCTGGAGAAGAATTTCCGCTGTCGCACGGGTGAAATCGACCTGATCATGCGCGACGGACGCGTCGTCGCGCTCATAGAAGTACGCATGCGCAGCAGCAGTCACTTCGGTGGCGCCGCGGGCTCGGTAGACTGGAAGAAGCAGCGACGACTGATTGCAGCGGCGCGGTATCTCACGCTGGTGCGCACCGAACTGCGCAGTCATCCCTTCCGGTTTGACGTCGTGACACTTGAACCGGAAGGTCCTTCCGTGCAGATTCGCTGGATCAAGGACGCCTTCAGACTGCCATAAATGACGCATACAGATACAAGGCGTGCTGCGCTTGCGGCCGGATTGATCCTTCTGTCGATGCTTTCGGGACTGGCTCTGGCTGGCGACCCTGCTTCGGTCGCAATCAAGTCAGCCACGATCGTGCGCGCGGCGCGTGTGCCGGTGATCGATGGCCATATCGACCCTGAAGAATGGGCGGGCGCAACGTTGATCGAGGACCTGCAACAGATCCAGCCCAACGAGTTTGCTCCGCCGACGCAGCGCACGCAGATCTATCTGCTGTATGACAAGGATGCGCTTTATATCGCTGCGCGGATGTGGGACACGAACCCGGTCACCGCGCGAATCCTCCGCCAGGGCGAACTGCTGAATGGAGATGACCACTTCGGCGTGATCCTGAATCCGGAGAACGACCGGCGCAGCGGCTACATGTTCGTTGTCGGTGCGAACGGAGTGCGTGTCAACGCCATCTACCAGAACGTCACGCAGGCCCAGTACGACTGGGATGGCATTTTCGATGCCACCGGCAGCCAGGACGACGACGGGTGGGTCGCAGAGATGGCCATTCCCTACAAGACCATCTCCTTCGACCCGCAAGGCGATACGTGGGGCATCAATTTCTTTCGCGTGATCGCCGGAGTCAACGAAAGAATCGGCTGGGTCTCGCGCAATCGCGCCCAGGATCCGAGCATCGTGGGTGTCGTGCAGGGCTTCTCGGGTCTCGAACGCGGACTCGGACTCGACGTCGTGCCCGCGGCCAGTGTCAGTCAGCGGCGGGAGTTCGATCCGGCGGGGAGCGAAATCAAGACGCGGCCGTCACTCGATGTCTTTTACAAGATCACACCCACGCTCAACGGTGCACTGACGTTCAACACGGACTTCTCGGCAACCGAAGTGGATGATCGCCAGGTCAATCTGACACGCTTCGGCCTGTTCTTTCCGGAAAAGCGGGATTTCTTCCTCACTGATCTCGATATCTTCGAGTTCGGCCACATCGGGCCGCAAAACACCGGCTTTGCAGGCACCAACACCACGACGACCCGTGCTTCACGTGAAAACGGCAGGCCCTTCTTTTCGCGCCGGATCGGCCTCGCTGCAACGGGCGATCCCATCGACCTCAACTACGGCGGCAAGCTGACCGGTCGCGTCGGACGATGGAGCATCGGCGCACTCGGCATCCGGCAGGATGCATTCGGGACCATCGACAGCTCGGACCTGTTCGTCGGCAGACTCAGCGCCAATGTGTTGGCGGAATCCAGTGTCGGCGTCATCGCCACCCACGGCAACCCGCGGTCGAACGTTGATAACAGCCTCGTCGGTGCCGACTTCCTCTACCAGAACAGCCGTCTTCCCGGCGGCAGCGTGATCCAGGCCGAAGGGTGGCTGCAGACTACGCAGACAACCGGCCTGGAAGGTGATGACTCGGCATTCGGTCTTGGTCTGCGCGTGCCTAACAATACAGGCTGGCGCGGCGCAATCGGCTTCAAGGAACTTGATACCCGCTTCAATCCCGGACTCGGTTTCCTGAGCCAGGCGGGAATCAGGGAATACACCGCGGAAGCCGGCTACACCTATCGGCCTTTCAACAGACCCGTCCGCTTCCTGTTTGCGGGCCTCGATGGTCGACGAGTGGAACTCATTTCCGGCGAACTGCAGACCGAAACGATTGCGTTACGCGTGCTTGAGACTTCAAACCAGTCCGGCGACTTCATGAAGGCTCTGCTGATTCGCAACCGCGAAGTATTGTTCATCCCGTTTGCAATTTCCCCCGGCGTGATTCTGCCACCCGGCGACTACTCGTTCGATGAGCGAATGATCGAGATTGCTCCGACCGCACAGCGTCGTGTCAGTGGGAGGCTCACGTACCGGGCGGGAGAGTTCTATGACGGCGACCATACGAATCTCATCGGCGAACTGACCTACAGGCCGGCAAAGCACTTTCGCGCGACCCTCACCTACGATTACAACGATGTGAACCTGCCGCAGGGGGACTTCATCGTGCGGTTGATGAGTCTGCGCGCGGATATCGTTTTTTCATCCAGGTTGTCCTGGGTCAATCTGGTCCAGTACGACAATGTGTCAGGAGTGGTCGGTATCAACAGCCGGCTGCATTACATTCCCGAGGACGGCAAGGAGGTGTTCCTGGTCTTCAATCACAATCTGCAGGAGCCTGCGACGACAGGCGGCTTCCAGTCGACGTTTGCGGAACTGACTGCGAAGGTGAACTATACCTTTCGCTTCTGAGTGACTCGCTTGCGGTCGACTACTTGACGACCTTCAGGTGCGACTTGCGCGATCCCGGTGCACGCTGCGTTGGCGATGCAGGCGCCGGAGACTGCGGTGACGGTGGTGGCGAGCCGGCCGGACTCTCGTTGTCACCGAAGATCATGCCCTGGCCCGATTCGCGCGAATAGATTCCAATGATCGCTGCAACAGGGACAACGATGTCCTGGCTGACGCCTCCAAACCGCGCCCGGAAACTCAATGCATCGTTGCCCAGCAAAAGACCCTGCGCTGCACTCAGGCTGACGTTGAGGATGATCTTGCCGTCCTTGACGTGCTGCGGAGGCACCTGCACACCCGTGGCCGCGGCATCAACCACGATGTGCGGCGTCTGGTTGTTGTCAGTAATCCACTCGTGCATTGCGCGGAGCAGATACGGCCTGCGGGAGGTGACCGGAGCGTCCGTCATCGGCGCATCACAGGCGCATTTCCTGCTCGGCCTCGGAAAGGCAGTTGCGGAATGCAGGTCGGGCAAATACGAGGTTGGCGTAACGGACCACCGGCTGAGCCTGTGCTGGCAACTCGATTTCCCAGGAGTGCAGGCGCCACAGGATCGGCGCGATCGTGGCGTCTACCAGCGAAAACTCGTCGGCCAGAAAATACGGCTTGGCCTTGAACACATCTGCTGTCGCGACAATGGTGTCGCGCAGTATCTTGCGGGCCTTTACCCCTAGTTTGCGGTCCGCCGGATCGTCGATCTGTGCAGCCAGGCTGTACCAGTCGCGCTCAATCCGGAACAGCGCAAGGCGAAATTGCGCCCGCGCCACCGGATCCACCGGCATCAACGGTGGGTACGGAAAACGCTCGTCCAGATACTCAATGATCACCCGCGAGTCATAGAGCACGAGTTCCCGGTCCACCAGCGTGGGCACGCTGTGGTAGGGATTCAGATCGAGTAGATCCTCGGGCAGTCTGCCCTCCTCCACGTCGATGACCTCGACGGGAATGCCTTTTTCCGCGAGCACCAGCCGGGTGCGGTGACTCCACGGATCCGAGGCCTTGGAAAAGAGCGTCATCAAGCGAGAGAACCTCTGACTTCGCCCCGCACGATGTTATCCAAGTGCGGTCATCCAGACGGGTCGCGCGTACCTGCGACCCGTTTGACTCACTTGACGTCCTTCCATATTTCCTTCTTCAGGAAATAGGCGAAAAGGAAAAAAACCAGCAGGAATCCAAGCACGCGAAAGCCCAGGTTGCGGCGTTGCAACTGGACCGGCTCGCCGATGTACGACAGGAAATTCACCGTGTCACGCACGAACTGGTTGAATTCCTCGGTTTCGAGCTTGCCTTTGGTGGCTGCCTCGAATCCCTTGAATGTCTTGTGCACGTTTCCCTGGGCGTCCGTCTCGCCCTCATACACGGCTTTCTGGTAGCCCTGCAATTCCCACAGCACGTGAGGCATCGCTGCGCCCGGCAGAACCAGGTTGTTGACACCGGTCGGCCGCGAAGGATCCAGATAAAACGACTTGAGGAACGTATACAGGTAATCCGTTCCGCGACTGCGCGCGATCAGCGACAGATCGGGCGGGGGATTGCCGAACCAGGTCCGGGCATCGGCCACCGGCATCGCAATCTGCATCGTGTCGAAAGGGCGCTCGCCGGTGAACATCAGGTTTTCGATGACCTGCTGCTCGGAAAGTTCAAGATCGCGAGCCAGCCTGTTGTAGCGGACGTAACGGGCGGAATGACAGCCCATGCAATAGTTGACGAAATTGCGTGCGCCACGCTGCAACGACGCGACATTCGAGACGTCGGCATTCGCATGCTCAAGCGCAGCCCCCCCTTCAGCCGCCAGGGCACCAGCAGGCATCATGAATGGCCCGGCCACCGCGAGACAGACAGGGGCGAGCCACAGCAGCGCCTTCTTAATGTGCATCGTAAGTTACCCGTTCCGGAACCGGCTTCGTCGCATCGATGCGCGTGTACCACGGCATGAGCACGAAGAACCCGAAGTAGATCACCGCGAAAATTCGCGCCGCCATCGTGAATTCCGGAGTGACCGGCTGCATGCCAAGATAACCGAGCGCGATGAAACTGATGGCGAAGGCAGTCAGGAACGCCTTGAACAGCCAGCCGCGGTAGCGGATCGATTTGACTTTGGCCCGGTCCAGCCACGGCAGGAAAAAGAACGACAGCACCGCCGCGCCCATAAGAATGACACCGAACAGCTTGTTCGGTACGGCCCGCAGGATGGCGTAGTACGGCGTGAAGTACCACACGGGCGCAATATGGGTAGGCGTCTGCAGGGAGTTTGCCGGATCGAAATTCGCATGCTCAAGGAAGTACCCGCCCATGTCCGGCGCGAAGAACATCACGGCAGCAAATATCGCGGCGAACACGATGACGCCGACCAGATCCTTGATCGTGTAGTACGGATGCATCGCAACGCCATCGAGCGGGATGCCGTTCGGACCCTTGTGCTTCTTGATTTCGATGCCGTCCGGATTGTTCGAGCCAACCTCGTGCAGCGCCAGGATATGCGCGATCACGAGGAACACGAGCGCGAGCGGCAGTGCGATCACGTGCAGCGCAAAGAACCGGTTCAGCGTGATGTCGGAGATGTAGTAGTCACCCCGGATCCATTCGACCAGCGCGTTGCCGACATAGGGGATTGCGCCGAACAGCGACACGATGACCTGCGCGCCCCAGTAGGACATGTTGCCCCAGGGCAGCAGGTAACCCATGAATGCTTCCGCCATCAGGCACAGATAGATGATCATGCCGAAAAGCCACAGCAATTCCCGCGGGGCCTTGTAGGAGCCGTACAGCATGGCGCGGAACATGTGCAGATAGACGACGATGAAGAACGCGGAGGCGCCGGTTGAGTGCATGTACCGGATCAGCCAGCCCCATTCGACGTCCCGCATGATGTACTCGACCGAGGCAAACGCCTCCGCCGCCGCGGGCTTGTAGTTCATCGTCAGGAAAATTCCCGTGACGATCTGCAGGACCAGCACGACCAGTGCCAGCGAACCGAAGTAGTACCAGAAGTTGAAGTTCTTCGGCGCGTAGTACTCCGACATGTGCTCTTTCCAGAGCTTGGACATCGGAAAGCGGGCATCGATCCAGCCACCCAAGGCCGTCACCTGCATACCTACCCGGTCGAAGAAATCAGGCTGCGAACTCATTCAGGCAGCTCCCGTGTCAGTTCCGATCAGCAAGCGTGAATCCGCGAGGAACTGGTACGGCGGCACGCGCAGATTGAGCGGTGCAGGCACATCCTTGAACACACGGCCGGAGAGATCGAATCTCGAACCGTGACAAGGGCAGAAAAATCCGCCCGGCCAGTCTGCACCCAGTTCGGCATCGGCGGGTTCGAAACGATTGAGCGGCGCACAGCCCAGATGGGTACAGACGCCCACCAGAACCAGGTATTCAGGTTTCAGCGAACGATTCTCGTTCTTTGCATACTCGGGTTGCTCCGACTCCTGAGACTCCGGGTCGCGGAGCACGCTCAAGTCTTTCGACAGCGTAGCGAGCATTTCCGGCGTACGCCTCACGATGTAGATGGCCTGGCCGCGCCATTCCACCTTCAGGATCGCTCCCGGCTCAAGTTTGCCGATATCGACTTCAACCGGAGCACCGAGGGCCTGGGCGCGAGCGCTCGGCTTCCAGGAGGCAAGAAACGGCACGGCGGTAAAGGCTGCGCCAGCCAGACCCGTTACGGTCGTGGCGACGAGGAGAAAGTGACGCCTGCCGCCATCCACACGATCATCCAGCGCTTTTGCTTCAAGACTCATCAGAACTTTCTCCGGCAGTTCATTCCGCACCGAATCCACCCACCACGGGGCGCGCCCTCTACAGGGCAGGTCCTACACGAGGAACGCCGAGGCGGAGTCGCCACACCGGGCAATTGCACGCCTCGAAGGTTTCAAAGATTCACGGAATTAAGCATTATACACACATCGAAAGGCGCTCTTTGAAGCCTCAGGCGATCGCATCCTCCGGCTCGGCTCTTGTCCTCGGGCATCCTCGGGCGGACGACGGTTTACCGGGAAGCCGACACTAGGGAACCTCTGAAAGTATGCCGGCGTTCCGCCAGTTGCTCGGCTTTGTATCGCGCTGGGTCGTTATCGGCCTTGCCGTTGCTTTTGTCGTGACCCAGGCGCAGTCATACCTCAAGCGCTCGCCGGCAGTTCCTGTCTCTTCCGACCCGACCCACATTGCCACTGACTCGCCGGAGCTGGAGTCCGCCGCCCTTGCGACCTCTTTTGCCGATGCCGTGGCTCGCTCGAGCCCGGCAGTCGTCAATATCTATACGGCTCGGGTGATCACCGAACGCGTGAGGCCATCCGAGCTGGACCGCTTTTTCGGTGACGAATGGCCTGCGGTCCGCCAGCGTGTCGCCGCAAGCCTGGGGTCGGGAGTCATCGTTGACGCCGCCGGCCACGTCATTACCAACAATCATGTCGTCGCGGGCGCCAGCGAGATCCGGTTGCAACTCTCCGACGGCCAGGTCGCCGCAGCAACCGTGGTGGGAACCGACCCGGAAACGGACCTGGCGGTCCTGCATATCGAACTGCCGAACCTGCCAGTCATGCCGCTCGGCCGTTCCGACGATCTGCGGGTCGGGGATGTCGTGCTGGCTATCGGCAATCCTCTTGGCCTGACACAGACCGTCACGCAGGGAATCGTGAGCGCGACGGGAAGAGGGCAGCTTGGGTTGACGACATTCGAGAACTTCATTCAGACCGACGCCGCCATCAATGTCGGCAATTCGGGTGGTGCACTCATCAATACGAAAGGGGAACTGGTCGGCATCAACACCGCGGTGCTCGCCCGTGCCCTGGAAAGTGAAGGCATCGGCTTTGCGATTCCGGTCAATCTGGTCCGCGGTGTCTTGCAGCAGGTACTCGAATTCGGTCACGTACGCCGCGGCTGGCTCGGGCTGAGCCCAAAGGACGTCACGCCGGAACGCGCAGCCGCTCTCGGCATCACCACAGGCGCCGGTGTCGAACTGCTGGCAGTGGAACCAGGAAGCGCTGCCGAGAAAGCGGGCTTGCGCGTCGGTGACATCATCACGCACCTGAATGGTCAACCGGTGCGCAGCATGCGCGAAGGCTTGAATCGCGTGGCGGGCACGACACCGGGTACCTCCATGAAGATCCGCGCCTGGCGGGCCGGAAAGGCTATCGAACTGGAAACCACCGTCGAAGAGCGGCCCCAGGGTTAGCCGCGTGATGCAGAACGCTCGACAGTTTCCAGTCAATCCGTCGCGCGACGGCCCTTCGTCGCCACGATTCTCCTGATCTGCGCGCCGAGTTGCACCAGCTTTTCCTCGATTCGCTCATACCCGCGGTCGATGTGGTAGATGCGATCGATCTCTGTGGTGCCGTCTGCAATCAACCCGGCCAGCACAAGGCTCGCAGAAGCCCTGAGATCCGTGGCCATGACTGGTGCTGCCGTGAGCCTGGGCACGCCCTTGATGATGGCGGTATTCCCTTCCAGCCGGATCTCGGCACCCATGCGCCTCATCTCGAGCATGTGCATGAAACGGTTCTCGAAAATGGTCTCGATAACCGTGGCAACGCCTTCGGCAACCGCATTGAGCGCGGCAAACTGCGCCTGCATGTCGGTCGGAAACGCCGGATAGGGCGCCGTTCGCACGTCCACGGAACGCGGTCGTCGACCCCGCATGTCCAGCTCGATCCAGTCATCGCCCGCCAGGATGCTTGCGCCGGCCTCGCGCAGTTTTGCGAGAACCGCATCGAGATGGTCGGGTCGGGTGTTCTTCAGCCTGATCCAGCCGCCGGTAATCGCTGCCGCCACAAGATAGGTGCCGGCTTCGATGCGATCCGGCAGCACTTCATAGTGCGTGCCGCCCAGCGTTTCGACACCGTCGATGGTGATGGTGTCTGTACCCGCATCGCGAATCTTTGCCCCCATCGCGATGAGAAAGTTCGCGAGGTCCACCACCTCGGGTTCGCGCGCCGCATTTTCGAGAACGGTTCTGCCGTCGGCCAGCACGGCGGCCATCATCAGATTCTCGGTGCCGGTCACCGTCACTGTATCCAGCACGAGCCTTGCCCCGCGCAATCGTTCGGCCCGGGCACGGATGTAGCCATTCTCGATGTGGATATCAGCCCCCATGGCCTGCAGCCCCGCAACGTGGATATTGACCGGCCGCGCGCCGATTGCACAGCCACCGGGTAACGACACGTCCGCGTGTCCGAACCGGGCAAGCAGCGGGCCCAGCACGAGGATGGACGCACGCATCGTTCTGACCAGCTCGTAGGGCGCAACCGTCTCCCTCAATGTGGTCGCATCAACGCCGATGCGCATCTTCTCGTCGATCGTAACGCCAACCCCCATGCGGCCCAGCAGCTCGATCATCGTCGTCACATCATGCAGATGCGGCACATTCCCGATGCTGACAGGACCACTCGACAGCAATGTACCGGCAAGAATGGGCAACGCCGCATTCTTGGCCCCGGAAACCCGAATCTCGCCGTTGAGCGGAATGCCGCCCGTTATCTGCAGTTTGTCCATGAAACCTTAAGGGCTGTTGTCAGGCGCTTGAGCCCGGGGTTGCGCGACCGGCCTGCCATTCGTCAGGCGTCTGTGCCTGGATGCTGAGCGCATGAATTTCGCGCCCCATCAGCTTGCCCAGCGTCCCATAGACCAGCTGATGGCGCTGGATCATCCGTTTCCCCGCAAACTGGGGCGCCACGATGACGGCAGCAAAATGTGTATCGTCGTCCGATTCAACCTGGACGCGTGCGCCGGGCAGCCCGGCCTCGATCAATTGCTGGACGGAAAGGGCATTCATGGGAAGGTGCGCAGATTTGGGAACCAGCTGGCATATTAGCAGGCCGAGGCTCCACGCCAGCGACCCGCTCATCCCAGTCGGAATTTTCGGTGGGCGATGACCGGTTGACGCAAGAGGCTGTCCGTGCCTTTTGCATCACGCCACTGGAACGACGCGGTATCATGCCCCCGTCGCCAGTCGCATCCGGAACGCGCTCATTGTGAAACCGCATCAAGACCCTGCCCTTCTGCTGGATCGCGGCCGCAAGGTGCTCGCCATCGAGGCAGCGGCAGTCGCGGCCCTTGCACCTCGCCTTGGCCCCGGGTTCGTCGAGGCGTGTCGGCTGATTCTGGAGTGCGATGGCAGGGTCGTCGTCACGGGAATGGGCAAGTCCGGACATGTGGCGAACAAGGTTGCCGCCACGTTCGCCAGCACCGGCACTCCCGCTTTCTTTGTGCATCCGGGCGAGGCCAGCCATGGTGACATTGGCATGATCACGCGGCGCGATGTGGTGGTTGCTCTCTCCCATTCGGGAGAGACGGAAGAGCTGGTAAAGATCCTCCCGGTGATCAAGCGGATCGCCACTCCGCTCATCGCACTCACCGGCCGCGTGGACTCGACGCTGGGGCGGGCCGCTACAGTGGTTCTGGACGTCAGTGTTGCTGAAGAGGCCTGTCCGCTCAATCTCGCTCCCACGGCAAGCACCACCGCGGCGCTGGCGATGGGCGATGCAGTGGCGGTCGTCGTGCTCGAAGCACGTGGCTTCACTGAGCAGGACTTTGCAATGTCTCATCCGGGGGGCAGCCTCGGACGGCGCCTGCTGTTGCACGTCGAGGATGTCATGCGCAGCGGGACCAGCTTGCCGGTCGTGCTTCCCGACGCGTCACTCAAGGAAGGCCTGCTTGAAATGAGCCGGAAAGGGCTCGGGCTGACGACGGTCACGGACGGGCCCCGACATCTCCTCGGTGTATTCACGGACGGCGACTTGCGTCGGGTACTCGACAAGTCGCTGGATTTGAATACGGTGCGCATGCGCGATGTCATGACTGCAAATCCGAAATCCGTGCAGCCGCGTATGCTGGCAGTGGAAGCCGTGCACCTGATGGAGACGCATCGAATCACGGCGCTGCCCGTGGTCAACGACAGCAACGTACTGGTCGGTGCACTGAATGTGCACGACCTGCTGCGTGCCGGCGTGATGTAGGGGAACCTCCTCCGTGGATTCCATTCACCAGCGTGCCGCTGACATCCGCCTGCTCGTGCTGGACGTCGATGGCGTGCTGACCGACGGCAGGTTGTATTTCTCGGCACAGGGAGAGGATCTGAAAGCATTTCATGTGCGTGACGGCGCTGGCATTGTCCAACTGCTGCGTGCGGGGCTGGCGGTCGCAGTGATTTCCGGAAGGAATACCGCGGCGGTCGAGCGGCGCATGTCGGAACTCGGTGTCAGATGGGTCAGGCAGGGCATCCACGACAAGCTCGGCTGCCTGAACGAGCTGCTCAGTCTCCTCGGGATCGGGCCCCAGGCGGTTGCCTGTGTGGGGGATGACACCCCGGATCTGCCGCTGCTGGACAACGCCCGGCTGGCAGTGGCCGTTGCCGATGCCCATCCGTCAGTGCGCGAACGGGCCCATTATGTGACGCGCCTGGCCGGCGGCCAGGGTGCCGTGCGCGAAGTCTGCGATCTGATCCTCGCGGCACAGGGCAACCTGGCCACGTGAACTCAATGATCAACTGGAAATGGGTATGGATGCTGGGCCTGATTGCCGCGGCGATTGCGACCTACGGAGTGCTGGTAGGCAATCCGGACGAAGATTCGGTCAGCAGGGAAAGACGAGTGCAACCCGGTTACTATCTGAAGGATGCGATCCTGACCATCACGCAGCCGGACGGCTCACCGCGCATCAAGCTCATTGCCAAACGCATCGATGAGCAGGTTGCCGACAAGAGCTACGGAGCGGAGGGAGTGCGCGTGGACTACCTTGCTGTGACCGGCAAACCCTGGTCGCTTACTTCTGATCACGCGGCTGTTCCAGCGGACCTGCTGACTGTCGTGTTCAACGGGAATGTCGAAGTGCGCAGCCTGCAGACTGAGCAGGGCGGAGTCATCCGCACGGAATCGCTGGCGCTTGATACGCGAACCAATGTCGCGACCACGGATCAGCCGGTGGAAATCGAGTTTGCCGGTCACCACCTGCATGCAACGGGCCTCAGGGCAGACATGAAGAACGAGCGTCTGGAACTGGAATCCGCGGTCAATGGCAATTTTCAGTAACAATACTTCGACCTCGCGGGGCCATGGCGGCCTGCTGGCCGCTGCGCTGGCCATCAGCCTCGCGGGTTCAACCGCCCCGGCAGCGATCGGTGCTTCGCTCGCGGTCGCGACGCAGCCCATCTCGCTCGATGCCGCGTCCTCGGACTTCGACTATCGCAATAACCTGCTGACGTTTCGCAAGGTGCGGATCGCGCAGGGTGACATGTCGGTAGAAGCCGATGAGGCCACCGCAACCGGCCTTGATTTCGAGAACAGTGACTGGAAGTTCAGCGGTTCGGTCCATATACGCATGCCCACCGGGCTGCTCGACTCGGATGCGGCAACGGTCACTTTCCGCAGCAACCAGATCACCCGCGCCCGGATCTCGGGATCACCGGCGACATTCGAACAACGGCGAACCGAGCAGCAGGTCGCCCGGGGGCGAGCCGGAACGATTGAATACGATATCGCGCGCGGCACCGTCGAGCTCAAGGACAAGGCCTGGCTGAGCGACGGCAAGAACGAGATTACTGGCCAGACTCTGATTTACGACATGTTGAAGGAGCGGGTCTTCGCCAATCCCGGGGAGCAGGACCCGGGCGGCGTGAGCATCACCATCAATCCGCGCGCGTTGTCGGTGCCCAAGACGCCTGTGCCGGATCCGGCTCCATGAGCCGGCTCAAGGTCTCTGGTCTCGCCAAACGCTACAAATCGCGTGAGGTCGTCAAGGATCTGTCGGTCGAGGTTTCAAGTGGCGAAGTGGTGGGACTCCTCGGGCCCAATGGCGCTGGCAAGACGACCGCTTTCTACATGATCGTCGGGCTCATTCCCTGCGATCGGGGCACTATCCTGCTCGACGACGAGGACCTCACGCGCCTGCCGATGCACCGGCGTGCACAGAAGGGGCTCGGCTACCTCCCGCAGGAAGCGTCCGTCTTCAGGCAACTCAGCGTCGAGGATAACATCAGCGCCGTTCTGGAGGTTTGCCCACCCTCTCCGGGACAGTCTCGAGAGCAGGCCCTGGAATCCCTGCTTGAGGAGCTGCACATCGGACATATCAGGAAGAGCCTCGGGCAAAGCCTGTCAGGGGGCGAGCGGCGTCGTGTGGAAATTGCCCGGGCACTGGCTGCCAACCCCCACTTCATACTCCTGGATGAACCGTTTGCGGGTGTCGATCCCATCTCGGTCCTCGACATCCAGCGCATCATCCGGCACCTAAGTGCCCGGAATATCGGGGTATTGATTACCGATCACAATGTACGCGAGACACTGGGCATCTGTGGCCGGGCGTATATCGTCAGCGGCGGGTCGCTGATTGCCGCCGGATCTGCGGAGGAAATCCTTGCCAATCGGGAGGTCCGTGAGGTGTACTTGGGTCAGGATTTCAGACTCTAGACTCTGGGGCTGGCGCGCTTAACGCGCTGCCGGCCGGGTGCAGCAGGCCTGGCAGCACTGTCACATGGAACCTGTGTGGTGGAGGTTATATATCTGATTAACCCTAAGGTCCGGTGACCTCTTTCCCGGCGGAACTTTCTTCAGAAGATGCTCAAGCCGGCGCTCCAGCTAAAACTCGGTCAACAGCTCACGATGACGCCCCAGTTGCAGCAGGCGATTCGCCTGTTGCAACTGCCTGTCCTGGAATTGCAGGCACAGATCCGGGAAGCCCTCGAATCCAATGTCATGCTCGAGGCGGAAGACGAGACTGCCGTCGTCGAGACCCCCGAGACGCGCGAGCCCACGTTCGAGCAGTACGAACAGGGCATCGAGGCCACCGCTGCCACGGAGACACCGGCTGAACAGCAAGTCGACGTGGCGGACGATTCCGACTGGACGGATGCCCCGGTAACCGGCCCCTCGGAGACCCCATGGTCAGGCGACAACGACCGCTCCCAGGAATTCTCGGATTCCCGCGGCGAGACCCTTCACGACCACCTGCTCTGGCAGCTCGGGCTGGCGCGGCTCAACGAGCGCGACATGAAGATCGGTGCCGCGATCATCGATGCGATCAACGATGACGGCTACATCACCGAGAGCTCAGGCGAGATTGCCGGCAATCTGCAGCCGGAGGTCATTGCAGACGTCGCCGATATCGAGCGCGTCCTGTGCCACGTCCAGGCGATGGATCCGGCCGGCGTCGGCGCGCGCTCTGTCGCAGAATGTCTGCGGCTGCAGCTGCAGCAGATGGATCCGGAAGTGCCGGGACGTGATACGGCACTCGCCATTGCGGAACAATACCTGGACCAGGTGGCTGAGCAGCAGTACGCGCTCCTCAGACGCCAGCTCAGAGTCAGCGAGGAAGAACTGGCCGATGCGCTGGCGCTGGTGCGTGCATGCCAGCCTCGGCCCGGCTCCAGCATCCACTCGGTGCCTGCGGAATACATCGTTCCCGATGTGTTCATCCGGAGGACCGAGAATGGCTGGATCGTCGAGATCAATCCGGCGAGCCTGCCCCGCATTCGCGTCAACCAGAGTTATGCGGGACTGATCGGCCGCTCAGCCGATCACGCAATGCTGCGTACCCAGCTGCAGGAGGCCCGCTGGCTGATCCGCAGCCTGGAAATCCGCAATGAAACGCTGCTGAAGGTGGCGCGCTCCATCGTGCAGCGGCAAGCCGCATTCCTCGATTTCGGCGAGGAACACATGCAGCCAATGATCCTCAAGGATGTCGCGGAAGCCATCGAGATGCACGAGTCGACCATCTCCCGTGTCACCACGAACAAGTACATGCACACGCCCCGCGGTGTGTTCGAGTTCCGCTATTTCTTTTCGAGCCACGTTGCCGGAGCCGGCGGCACCGAACTGTCCTCGACCGCCATCCGGGCAAAGATCCGCAAGCTGGTTGCCCAGGAAACGGGTGACAAGCCGCTGTCGGACAGCCGGATCGCCGAAATTCTTTCGGAGGAAGGTATCCAGGTGGCACGCCGCACCGTTGCAAAATATCGCGAAGCATTGGGTATCCCGCCGTCCAGCGAGCGCAAGCGCAACGCCGGCAGGGGTTACAGGGTGATGCAAGACTCTTTGCATAAACCCTGCGAATACGAGTCACGGACGGCTCGGCGAAATCGATGAGTTCCAACTCATTGATTTCGGGAGCCAGTGAAAACCACGCTTTTCGCTGGATCCGGATGCAAAAGGCAGGGATAGACTTTTGCATCAGCCTGTTAGACAGTTGATGGTATCGACTGACTGAACGATTAAGGAGAGGCACATGCAATTGAACGTCACGGGTCACCATGTGGATGTCACACCCGCCATGAAAGACTATGTCGCGCGGAAGCTCGACCGCATCGTGAGACATTCCGACCACGTCATCGACGTCCATTGCATCCTGACAGTGGAAAAACTGCGTCACAAGGCTGAAGCGAAGGTCATGCTGAATGGCGGAATGATCTTTGCCGACGCGACCGAAGAGAACATGTACGCGGCCATCGACGCGCTGGCCGACAAGCTCGATCGCAGCGTCAAGAAGCACAAGGAAAAGCTCGGCGACCACCATGCAGAGGAAGCGCAGAAGGTGGCGAGGCCATAGCAGAGGGTCGTGAAGCGCTGAGCCGTGATGCGTGACGCACAAGCAGCGGCGGCGCGACGCGGATTGGCAATTTACGCATCACTCATCACTCATCACGGTTCACGCATCAACAGTCATCAACAATGCGCCTTGTCATCGTCAGTGGTCTGTCAGGTTCGGGCAAGAGCGTGGCGCTGCACATGCTCGAGGACCTCGGCTACTACTGCGTCGACAACATCCCCGCGGGACTGCTGCCGATGTTCATCGCCCACACGGTGCGTTCGAACGAACCTTCGTACCAGCTCACGGCCATCGGCGTCGATGCCCGCAACCGCCCGCCGGAGATCGCTTCGGTTCCGCAGTTGCTCGCCGAGCTGAAGCGCAGCGGTCTCGACTGCGAGGTCATCTTCCTGCGGGCCGATGACGAGGCGCTGCTCAAGCGTTACAGCGAAACCCGGCGGCGCCATCCATTGAGCCGCGACAACCTCGGGCTGGCAGAAGCCATCAGGCTCGAGCGGCAACTGCTCGAGCCGATTGCGACCGCTGCGGATCTGGTGATCGACACCACCCGCACCAGCGTCCATGGCCTCCGTGAACTGGTGCGCCAGCGCGTCGGTGAGAGGGTTGCAGGTCGATTGTCGATCCTGTTTGAGTCATTCGCGTACCGCCACGGCCTGCCTGGTGATGCCGATTTCGTCTTTGATGTACGCAGTCTCCCGAACCCTCACTGGGAGCCCGGCCTGCAACACCTGACGGGTCGCGACCCTGCCGTCATCGAGTTCCTGGTAAAGCATGCCCCGGTGGCTCGCATGCTCGATGACATCACACGGTTCCTCGAGCACTGGATTCCGGAGTTTGAAGGTTCGAACCGCAGCTATCTGACGGTAGCAATCGGTTGCACCGGCGGCCAGCACCGCTCCGTGTACCTGGTCGAACAGCTGGCTGCACACTTCGCCCACAAGTACCCTTCGGTACTGGCCAAGCATCAGGTCGTGGGCGGTCCAAGGCCCTAGGCTACAGGCTACGGGCTACAGGTGAGAGAGGCGGAGACGCTTATTTGAGCTCCGCTTTGTTCTGATTTCATTCTGGCTGTGACTTGTAGCCTGTAACCTTTCTTCGGTCACTTGGCATCGCTACACTGCGCGCCGTCCCACTCTGACGGCCCGCCCATGACCGACGCCCCGAAAACCAGCCGGCTCGCCGCATTGCGCGAAGCGCTCGAGCAAGGCGCGATGCGCCATGCGGATCGCCTGGTCAATTCACTGCATCCCGCGGAAATCGCGTCGCTCATCGAGTCCCTGCCGCCGGCGCGGCGTGAAATCGTCTGGGAATTCGTGGCCCCGGAGATCGAAGGCGATGTCCTCATCGAGCTCAACGAGGAAGTGCGAGCCGAGTTGATGAGCGGCATGGATGCCGAGGAGCTGATTGCCGCCACTGAGGATCTCGAGGTTGATGACCTCGCGGACCTGATAGGTGACCTGCCTGAAGCCGTGAACCAGCAGGTGTTGCGGTCGATGGATACCCAGGACCGCGACCGGCTCACTGCCGTACTGGCGTACTCGGAAGACAGCGCAGGCGGCCTCATGAATCTGGACACCGTCAGCGTCCGCCCCGACGTGACGCTCGAGGTGGTCCTGCGGTATCTGCGCATGCGGGGCGAATTGCCCGTACGCACGGACCGGCTCTTCGTGGTGAACCGGTACGATCAGTACCTGGGAGCGCTCGACATTACGCGCCTGCTGACCGATGAACCGGAGCGCACGGTGGCGGATACGCTGGATGCCACCGTCGCCGGCATTTCGCCTGACACGCCTGCAAACGAGGTGGCCAAGCTGTTCGAAGATCGGGACCTCGTATCGGCTGCTGTGGTCAGCAGCGATGGCAGGCTGCTCGGCCGTATTACGATCGATGACGTCGTCGACGTCATCCGCGAGGAAGCGGACCACTCGGTCATGAGCATGGCCGGCCTCGGCGAAGATGCCGACATGTTTGCGGGCGTCATCCCAAGCGTGCGACGACGTGCAGTGTGGCTCAGCGTAAACCTCGCGACGGCCGTGCTCGCGGCCAATGTCGTCGGGCTGTTCGAGGCCACGATCGAGAAAGTGGTGGCGCTCGCCATTCTCATGCCGATCGTTGCCAGCATGGGTGGCATTGCCGGCAGCCAGACGCTGGTACTGATCATTCGGGGCCTGGCCCTGGGGCAGGTGGAGCAGGCTAACGCCCGCTGGCTGCTGATCCGGGAAGTCGCCGTGGCCTTGCTGAACGGCACGTTGCTGGCAACCGTCGTTGGTGTGGCCGCCGGCTTGTGGTTCGGTCAGTGGCAGATAGGACTCATCATCTTCGCAGCGCTCGTCATCAATCTGCTGGCTGCCTCCCTTGCGGGCGTTGGTGTGCCTCTGACGCTCAAGCGGTTGGGCATCGACCCGGCCCTGGCAGGCGGCGTCATCCTGACCACCGTCACCGACACCGTCGGCTTCGCATCGTTGCTGGGGCTGGGAACGCTGTTTCTGACCTGACTGATCAGCGGGATGATGCGCAAGACTGTCCGCGCCGTTTTTCCGTATCACTCCGTGGTCGAGAGGCGGCGCAGGATGGTCGTTGCGCCCGTCGGCAGGGCTTCATCGCCGTGCAGAAAGGCCGCAATCTGTTCACGCCTCGTCAGGGCGTCGTGGTAGCCGAGTGAAATCAGTTCACGGGTATAACCGGCCTCGAACATCAGGTAGCTCATCAGCTGCCCACCGGAAGCATTGAGCGCCCCCATGGAGCGCAGCAGAATACGCAATGTTCTCGGCAATGACCCGAGGTGGGCTCTGGCGATCTCCGAAGGATCCCTGCTGGGCAGGATGACCATCATGCCGATCCGGCGCATTTCCACGCCCCGGGCGCTGCGAGCCTCCTGCCCACTCTGTTGCTCGACCTGCTCGATCATGTGGTTGATCTGCATCAGTCGCTCCATGTCCGTATAGAGGCCATCGGTAAACAGCGCATCGAGCATGTACCCGAAAATCTGGCCGAAACTGGGGGCCGTGGGCATGGCCGGTGCCAGGCGTGGACCGGAGCTGCGAGTGCCTATGACCAGCAGTCGATCGGCGCCCAGGTGAATGGCGGCGCTGAACGGGGTTGCCTGGCGCATCGAGCCATCGCCGAAAAATTCGTTCGCCATCAACACGGGCGGAAACAGGAACGGGACGGCGACGCTGGCCATCAGATGGTCCAGCGTCAGCGTGCAGGGCTGTCCCGCGCGCTGCACCCTGGCCCACGACCCGACATTCGGCTGGGCCTCGAAGAACGCGACGGATCGTGCGCTCGAATAGCCTGATGCCGAGATTGCTATGGACCTCAGGTGCCCCGCGTCGATGGATTGCCGGATGCAGCCGAAGTCATAGTTATTTCGCAGCAGGCTGCGCAACGGCGAGTTATCAAGCAGCGATTTCGGCGGTGGCAGGAGCCAGCCTCCCGACATCACCGCGATCAGCCAGCGCGTGCCGGCGCGCAACATGCTGGCACTGTCGGCCTTGAACACCTGACCGACATGGAAGTTCCGCCAGACGCGCTCGAGATTGCCGACGGCCAGCCGGAACCGATGTGCATGGATGGCCAGTTCCGTCGCGTTGATGGCGCCCGCCGAGGTACCTGAAACGACAGGAAACGGTGTGGCCGCATGAGCCGGAAGCAGCTCGGCAATCGCTTTCAGGACCCCGACCTGATACGCGGCTCGCGCTCCGCCACCGGCAAGGACCAGCCCCGGCACGCCGCTCGGTTGGACAGTCCCTCCAGGTTTCGAGGTGGCGAAAGTCATTGGAATTGCTGCACGTTGCGCGATTAGTATGGCACAGGACCGGGGCGCGCCCGCGCGCGACCCCGAGTAAATCGGAGCAAAGTGTGATTGGTCATTCAGAACGGACGGAACGGAACGGAGCCATGAAGGGAATCAATAGTCGCAGGTCGATGCTGTCCGGACTCGCCGCCCTGTTCGTCTGCTGCAGTGTCGCATTCGGGGCCGGCCCAACGCTGGGGACTGCCGCACCGGACTTCCGTCTGCAGGATCAGAATGGGGACTGGCATACGCTCGAGCAGTATCGAGGCAAGTGGGTAGCGCTGTACTTCTACCCAAAGGATCAAACCCCTGGCTGCACCACCCAGGCTTGCGACTTTCGCGACAACATCTTCGCGTTCCGCGAACTCGGAGCAGTGATCCTCGGCATCAGCGTAGACGACGTCGCTTCGCACAGGGAATTTGCGGAGAAGCACGGCCTGCCCTTCAGGATCCTGGCCGACAGCACCCGAAAGACAGCAACGGACTATGGAGTGCTGACCAGGCTGTTCGGGATCATGGCAGTCGCGAAGCGCGAGACCTTTCTCGTCGACCCCGAGGGGCGAATCGCCAGGCACTACCTCGACGTCAAACCTGAAGGTCATTCCGCGATGGTGATTGCGGATCTGAAGACACTGATGGCAAAGCAGAAAGCAGGATAGAGCTACAGGCTACCGGCTACAGCAAAAGAGATCAATCCGTTTACTCAGGTTCTGCGTGCCCTCTGATCTGAGGCTCTGACCGAAGCCGGATGCCGGAAGCCCGTAGCTGCCCCTCTTCAGAGCCTCACTTCCAGGATCTTCATCGAGTTCGTCTTGCCGGAAATGCCGGAGAATTCGCCCTTCGTCACGATGATTCTGTCGCCGACTGCAACGAGATGCTTGTCGATCAGTGTACGGAAAATAGCGGGATAGACGATTTCCGGACTCGGCTGCGTGATATCGAAAGGCACGGGATAGACGCCCCGATAGAGCGTCACCCTGCAGCGCGTTTCTTCGTGACGAGTGAACGCATAGATCGGAATGTCCGAACGGATACGCGACATCCACAACGGAGTGGAGCCGGACTCGGTGAGCGCGACGATCGCCTTCACGTGCAGGTGATTGGCGGTATACATCACAGCCATCGCAATCGCCTCGTCCGTGCGGGTGAAATCGGATTCAACCCGATGGCGGACCGCCTGATTGGCGATATCGTACTTCTCGGCGCCGAGAATGACCTGGGCCATGGCTTCGACAGCCTTGACCGGGTACTTGCCCACTGCACTTTCACCTGAAAGCATCACGGCATCGGTGCCATCCATGACCGCATTGGCGACGTCCGACACCTCGGCGCGCGTCGGAATGGGGTTTGTGATCATGGACTCCATCATCTGGGTGGCGGTGATGACCACCCGGTTCTGCCGACGGGTCTCCGCAATGATCTGCTTCTGCAGACCAGTAAGTTCCGCGTAGCCCATTTCAACGCCAAGATCACCGCGGGCCACCATGACAACATCGCTGGCGCGGGCAATTTCGCGCAGATTGGTGATGGCTTCGCTGCGTTCGATTTTCGCGACCAGGCGTGCATTGCTGCCGGCAGCCCGCAGCAGGGCACGAGCCTCTTCCATATCCTCCGCATTGCGGACAAACGAAACCGCGAGGTAATCAACCCCCAGCTGGGCGGCAAGTCGTACGTCGGCGCGATCCTTGTCGGTCAGGGCCCCCGCCGAAAGTCCGCCACCCTGCCGATTGATCCCCTTGTGATCGGACAGTTCGCCACCCACCACGACGCGGGTTTCGATTCGCGGTCCATTGACGCTGACCACATCGAGTACGATCTGCCCGTCATTGAGCAACAGCACATCGCCCGCGTGCACATCCTTCGGGAGTGTCTTGTAAGCGACACCCACAGCGCGCGCCGTACCGTCGTCCGTGTTCAACGAAACGTCCAGGGCGAACTCAGCGCCCTCGGACAGCACCACGCGACCCTCGGCAAATCGTTCAATGCGGATCTTGGGTCCCTGCAGGTCGCCGAGCACGCCGACCCACTTGCCGACAGCCAGCGCCGCTTCACGTACAAGGCGGACGCGATGGGCATGCTCTTCCGCCTTGCCGTGCGAAAAGTTGACGCGCACGACATCCGCACCGGCGCGGATCATCTCGGCCATCACCTTCGGGTTGTCGGTTGCAGGGCCCAGCGTCGTCAGAATCTTGGTGCGGCGGAGCATGGATACCTTACGAGGAACGATGTTGCTAACTGGCGATCAGGTCTAGTGTAGACGACCTGGAACGGAACTTGAGGCCGCAGACTAGCCTCTGTCCGCTGTCCCCTTTTCCCGGGCCCGCTCCTCCAGCACCGCTACCGCAGGCAATGTCTTGCCCTCGAGAAATTCCAGGAACGCCCCGCCCCCGGTCGAGATATAGGAGATGTCATCGCCGATGCGGTATTTTTCGATGGCAGCAAGCGTATCGCCGCCGCCCGCGATGGAAAACGCCGGGCTGCGGGCAATGGCCTGGGCAAGGACACGCGTACCTTCACCGAACTGGTCGAACTCAAACACGCCCACGGGGCCGTTCCACACGATGGTACCCGCAGTGGCCAGGATGCGCGCGAAGCGTTCTGCGGTATCCGGACCGATATCCAGAATCATCTGGTTCGCCGCAACCGCGGCAACCGGGACGACATCCGCCTCGGCAGAGGCAGCGAACTCAGTGGCAACCACGACGTCGGTGGGCACGGGAATCCCGACTCCAAGCTCCTTTGACCGCGCGAGCAGCTTGCCGGCAATCGGCACCATGTCTGCTTCATACAGCGACTTGCCGACAGGCGACCCACCGGCTGCGATGAAGGTATTGGCGATCCCGCCACCAACGATCAGCTGGTCCACCTTGGCGAGGAGGCTTTCGAGGATGGTCAGTTTGGTCGACACCTTCGATCCGCCGACGATGGCGACCAGCGGCCGCCGCGGATTCTTGAGGGCGGTTTCAAGCGCGACGAGTTCTCCTGCAAGCAGCGGCCCTGCACAGGCAACGGGCGCAAAACGCGCGACACCGTGAGTACTGGCTTCAGCCCTGTGCGCAGTGCCGAACGCGTCCATGACAAAGATATCGCACAACGCTGCAAGCTTCCGCGCCAGCACCTCGTTGTCCTTCTTTTCGCCCTTGTTGAAACGGACATTCTCGAGCAGCACGATTTCGCCCGGCGCAGCCGTGACACCTTCGAGCCAGTTCTTCTCGAACCGCACCTTGAAGCCAAGCAGCTCGGACAGTCGCTGCGCCACCGGCGCCAGCGAGAACTCCGCATCAACGACGCCTTCTTCGGGTCGGCCGAGATGCGACATCACGAGTACGCGCGCGCCGGCATCCCGCGCGGCCTGCAGCGTCGGCAGGGAAGCGCGGATGCGCGCATCGCTCGTCACGACTCCGTCCTGCACGGGCACGTTGAGGTCCTGACGGATCAGCAGACGCTTGCCCTTGAGATCGAGGTCGGTCATGCGCAGAAAGGTCATTGGCGGACTCCGGCAGAAATGCCCGCGCTATTTGGCCGCTGCCAGCGCCGCAGTGGTATCCAGCATGCGATTGCTGAATCCCCACTCGTTGTCATACCAGCTGCACACCTTGACCAGCGTGCCGTCGATTACCCTGGTCATGGTCGCGTCATAGGTGGACGAGGCTGGATCGTGATTGAAATCGACCGACACAAGCGGCTGATCGGTATACGCCAGTATGCCCTTCAGCGGGCCGCTGGCAGCGGCTGCCTTCAGCGCGGCGTTGATCTCTTCGACTGTCGTCGCGCGCGCCGCGGTGAATGTCAGGTCCACAAGCGACACGTTGATTGTCGGAACGCGTACTGAAAATCCGTCGAGCTTGCCATTCAGTTCGGGCAGCACGAGGCCCACAGCCGCGGCGGCACCCGTCTTGGTCGGGATCATCGACATCGTGGCCGACCGTGCACGGCGCAGATCCTTGTGGAAGACGTCGGTAAGCACCTGGTCGTTCGTATACGAGTGGATCGTGGTCATGACGCCGTGCACGACGCCGATCTTGTCGTGCAGCACCTTGACGAGCGGTGCAAGGCAATTCGTCGTGCAGGACGCGTTGGAAATGACGGTGTGAGTGGCTTTCAGGACCTGATGGTTGACGCCATAGACGACCGTGGCATCGACATCCTTCTCGCCCGGAGCAGAGATAATGACCTTCTTGGCCCCCCCTGCGATGTGACCGGAAGCCTTCGCCTTGCTGGTGAACAGGCCCGTGCATTCGAGCACGATTTCCACACCGAGCTGGCCCCAGGGCAGTTTCGCCGGATCCCGCTCGGCCAGCACCTTGATGCGGTCGCCGTTGACGACCATCGCGTCGCCGTCGACGCTGACATCGCCACGAAACCGGCCATGGACCGTATCGTTGCGCGTCAGGTAGGCATTGGTCTGGGCATCGCCGAGATCATTGATCGCAACGATCTGGATTTCCTTTTGCCGGCCCGACTCATACAGGGCCCTGAGGACATTTCGCCCGATGCGCCCGTAGCCATTGATGCCAACCTTGATGCTCATGTTCCGCTGCTCCTCTCTTTGAAATTCCTGACTGCCTCGGCTGCCGGCGAACTTATCCAGGCTTACGCACCGTCGCTGCCGATCCGACTGCCGCAGGCCTGTGCCTTCGCCTGCTAGTGCCTTGTGGCCTCGCTGCCGATCATCATCTCCACGGTACGGACCACATTGTCGACCGTGAAACCGAATCGCTTGAACAACTCCTTGGCCGGCGCCGAGGCACCGAACGTGTCCATGCCGATGATCGCACCCCGCGCACCGACGTAGCGCCACCAGCCATCCCGCGCACCGGCTTCGACGACAACGCGGCAGGCGACCGAAGAAGGCAACACGCGTTCGCGCCAGGCGGGATCCTGCTGCTCGAACAGACCGACGTTGGGCAGCGAAACGACCCGAACCTTTCGACCCCGCCCTGCCAGCGCCTGCGCTGCTTCCGTCGCCAGCGCCACTTCCGATCCGGTGGCGATCAGGATGCATTCTGGCGTTTCTCCGCAATCACTCAATACGTACCCGCCGCGACGGACATCGGCCACCTGCTGCAGGCTGCGCAACTGCAACGGCAATGCCTGGCGCGTCAGAGCGAGGCAGGTGGGACCGTCGGTCCGTTCAAGCGCCGCGGCCCAGGCCACCGCAGTCTCGATCGTGTCGCAGGGCCGCCAGAGCGACATGCCAGGAATGAGCCTGAGGCTGGCGACATGCTCGACTGGCTGGTGAGTAGGGCCATCCTCGCCGAGACCGATGGAATCGTGGGTGAAAACGAACAGCGAGCGCAGCCGCATCAACGCGGCCATGCGCAAAGCGTTGCGGGCATAGTCCGAAAACACCAGGAACGTGCCGCCGTACGGAATGAAACCACCATGCAGCGCCATGCCGTTCATGATCGCTGACATGCCGAACTCGCGGACGCCGAAGTGCACGTAGTTGCCGCTGGCATCCGCACCGGTCACCACCCTGGAATCCTTGCGGAATGTATTGTTCGACGGCGTCAGATCGGCAGAGCCACCGAACAGCTCCGGCAGCACCGGTCCAAAGGCGTTCAGCGCCTGTTGTGAGGCCTGGCGTGTCGCAATGCTGGCCCCCGATTGCGGAGCCTCGGCGAGATACGCATCCCGCGCCGCACCCCACCCTTGCGGGAAACGACCCAGCATGCGGCGCTCGAACTCCGACGCGAGGTCGGGATGCTGCGCACGGTACGCTGCAAAACGGCGCTGCCATTCCTGCTCGGCACTGGCACCGCGTTGCAGGGCATTCCAGCCCGCGCGAATCTCATCCGGGATCACAAACGGGGGAAATGACCAGCCCAGTTCCTTGCGGGCGGCAGCAACTTCATCGGCTCCCAGCGGACTGCCATGCGTCGATTCTGTTCCCTGCTTGTTGGGAGCCCCAAACCCGATGATGGTCTTGCAGCAGATCAGGGATGGACGGCTGTCTGCCCTCGCTGCCGCAATCGCTCGCGCGATCGAATCGGGATCATGCCCATCGACCTCCGGCACGACATGCCATCCGTAGGCTTCGAATCGCTTCGGAGTGTCATCGGTGAACCACCCATGCACTTCGCCATCGATCGAGATGCCGTTGTCGTCGTAGAAGCAGATCAGCTTGCCGAGCTTGAGCGTTCCCGCAAGCGAGCACGCTTCGTGCGAAATGCCCTCCATGAGGCACCCGTCGCCCAGAAACACCCATGTGTGATGGTCGACAATGTCGAATCCTGGCCGGTTGAAATTCGCCGCCAGCACCTTTTCGGCGAGCGCCATACCCACGGCATTGGCCAGTCCCTGCCCCAACGGGCCGGTGGTGGTTTCAATGCCGAGCGCGGGGTCGCGCTCAGGATGGCCGGCAGTGTGCGAACCCAGTTGACGAAACCTGCGCAACTGGTCGAGCGGGAGCGGATAACCCGTCAGGTGGAGCACGGAGTAGAGCAGCATGGAGCCGTGCCCGTTCGACAGCACAAACCGGTCGCGGTCGAACCAGAGCGGGTTCCCCGGATTGTGCTTCAGGTTGTCGTTCCAGAGGACTTCGGCGATATCCGCCATGCCCATGGGCATGCCGGGATGACCGGAATTGGCCGCCTGGACGGCATCCATGGAGAGGGCACGAATGGCGTTGGCAAGCTCGCGGCGGCTAGGCATCAGGTTTTCGGCGGCCCTGGGTGTGAAGGAATGGCGTGAAAGCCGCGCATTCTGGACCATCGGCCCGCGTTCGGGCAACGAGAAAACGGGCATGACTCCCTGTCGGACCGCCGGCCTCGCCCGGTATACTCCTGCGCCGCGAAGCTACTCCCCCAACCTGTTCCTCCCTTAACTTAAAGCATATCCCAAGGTCCCAGCATGTCAGGCAGCTACCTCTTTACGTCTGAATCCGTTTCCGAAGGCCATCCGGACAAGGTCGCTGACCAGATCTCGGATGCCGTGCTCGATGCCATCCTGGCCCAGGACAAGCGGGCCCGGGTTGCCTGCGAAACGCTGGTCAAGACCGGCGTGGCCATCGTTGCCGGCGAGATCACGACTTCGGCATGGATCGACCTCGAGGCCCTGACCCGCAAGGTCATCACGGACATCGGCTATCGGTCGAGCGATGTCGGCTTCGACGGCGCCACCTGCGGCGTGCTGAACCTGATCGGCAAGCAGTCACCCGACATCAACCAGGGCGTTGACCGCAAGAACCCGGAAGAGCAAGGCGCTGGCGACCAGGGCCTGATGTTCGGCTACGCCACGAACGAAACGAAGGAATACATGCCGGCGGCGATTTACTACGCGCACCGGCTGGTGGAGCAGCAGGCGAAGGTCCGTAAAGCAAAGAAATCGCCGCTGCCATGGCTGCGCCCGGATGCCAAGTCGCAGGTCACGCTGCGCTATGAGAACGACAAGGCCGTGGGTATCGATGCCATCGTGTTGTCGACGCAGCACGACCCCGACGTCAAGTACAAGGACCTGAAAGAGGCCGTATTCGAACAGATACTGAAGCCGGTGCTGCCGAAGGCCTGGCTCGACAAGGTGCCGGCAAAGAAGATTCACATCAACCCCACCGGCAAGTTCGTCATCGGCGGTCCTGTCGGTGACTGCGGCCTGACCGGCCGCAAGATCATCGTGGACAGCTATGGCGGCTGGGCTCGCCACGGCGGTGGCGCTTTCTCGGGCAAGGACCCTTCCAAGGTCGATCGCTCAGCCGCCTATGCGGCGCGCTATGTGGCCAAGAACATCGTTGCTGCCGGCCTTGCCGAGCGCTGTGAAATCCAGGTCTCCTACGCCATTGGTGTCGCAGAGCCCACTTCGATTTCAGTCACCACATTCGGCACAGGCAGGATTCCGGACGAGAAGATCGAGAAGCTCGTCAGGAAGCATTTCGACCTCAGGCCTTACGGCATCATCCAGATGCTGGACCTTGTGCATCCGATGTACCAGTCCACAGCGTCTTACGGCCATTTCGGCCGCGCGCCGGTGGAACAGACTTACCGCTGGACTGAATCCAATGGAGCCGGCAAGGTCGAAAAGAGCACCACATTCACCGCCTTTACCTGGGAAAGGACAGACAAGGCCGAGGAGCTGCGGCAGGCCGCAGGCATCAGATAATTTTCCGGCCGTTGGTCGAGGAGCGCTGCAGCAGGTTTGAGGCCTGCCAGGCTCGATGCAACGGCCCGTAACTCAACTGCGCTCGCTTTCACGGGAGTACCGATACGTGAACGCTGTTGTGTCGAAGAATTTCACTGATTTCGCAGTCAAGGACCTTGGGCTCGCCGACTGGGGCCGCAAGGAAATGGCCATCGCCGAGACCGAAATGCCGGGTCTCATGGCTACCCGCAAGGAATACGCTGCAACCAAGCCCCTGAAGGGCGCCCGCATTGCCGGGTCGCTGCACATGACCATCCAGACCGCGATGCTCATCGAGACGCTCAAGGATCTCGGGGCGGATGTGCGCTGGGCGTCCTGCAACATCTACTCGACGCAGGATCACGCGGCATCGGCCATCGCCGCCTCCGGAACACCGGTATTCGCCTACAAGGGTGAATCGCTGGACGAATACTGGGAATACACGCACCGCATTTTCGAGTGGCCCTCCGTCAATGGCGCTCCGTCGTATGCCAACATGATCCTGGACGATGGCGGTGACGCGACGCTGCTGCTGATGCTGGGTACGCGTGCCGAGACGGATCGTTCCCTGATCGCGAAGCCCGCCAACGAGGAAGAGGTGTCTCTGTATGCCTCGATCGCGAAGCGCCTGGATTCGCAGCCCGGCTGGTATTCAAAGCGTCTGGCACAGATCAAGGGCGTCACCGAAGAAACCACCACGGGTGTAAAGCGGCTGTACAGCCTCGCGAAGGACGGCCACCTGCCGTTCCCTGCCATCAACGTCAACGATTCGGTTACGAAATCCAAGTTCGACAACCTGTATGGCTGTCGCGAATCGCTGGTGGACGCCATCAAGCGTGCGACCGATGTGATGGTCGCGGGCAAGGTCGCTGTCGTGGCCGGGTATGGTGACGTCGGCAAAGGCTCCGCTGAATCCTTGCGCGCATTGTCGGCACAGGTCTGGATCACGGAAATCGACCCGATCTGCGCACTGCAGGCTGCGATGGAAGGCTACCGCGTCGTGACCATGGATGAAGCCTGTGACAAGGCAGACATCTTCGTCACCGCGACGGGAAACCTGAATGTCATCACTCACGACCACATGGCGCGCATGAAGCACCAGGCCATCGTCTGCAATATCGGCCACTTCGACAGCGAGATCGATATCGCCTCGCTGAAGAAATACACCTGGGAAAACATCAAGCCGCAGGTCGACCATGTGGTGTTCCCGGACGGCAAGCGGATCATCGTGCTGGCTGAAGGGCGTCTCGTGAACCTGGGCTGTGGCACGGGTCACCCTTCCTTCGTGATGTCGAATTCGTTCACGAACCAGGTCCTCGCACAGATCGAGTTGTTCCAGTACGGCGCGAAGTACAAGAACGACGTGTACGTTCTCCCTAAGCATCTGGATGAGAAGGTTGCCCAGCTGCACCTGGAGCGCATCGGCGCCAGGCTTACGAAACTGACCGCCGAGCAGTCAGCGTATCTTGGAATTCCGACCCAGGGCCCGTTCAAGCCGGAGCATTACAAGTACTAGCAGAGGCTGTAGGCTGTAGCCAGAAAGGCCGGCAAATGCCGGCCTTTTTTTGTCGCCGATTACCGTCGGGAAGCGGCCCCGCACATGTGTGTCCACGTCTGCGCGCCTTGCTCCAGGGTAGTAATTACAAGGACTGTGAGGTCGCCTGTCCTTCCTCCACGACACAAGTCACCTTTTCGTGAGCGACGGCTTGTTAAGATCTCTGGCAACTTCTCCAAGCCCCCGATGCCGCCCGTGGCCAACTCCCTTCGCCTGGTTCAATTCAGTGATCCGCACCTGTTTGGCAGCGCCGACGGGACCTTGCGTGGTGTCGCTACGCTGCCTGCCCTGAAAGCAGCCATCTCCCATGCCGATCAGTACTTCCCGGCACGCGATGCAGTGCTGCTGACGGGCGACCTGGTGCAGGAGGATCCTGGCGGCTATGCGCTGCTGCGCGAAACTTTCCTGGCGTCGAAGGAACCCGTGTACTGCCTGCCCGGCAATCACGATATACCGGAAGACATGATCAACGTTCTGCGCGGTGCGCCGTTCCAGGTCGGCGGAACCGCCATCGCGGCAGGCTGGCTGCTCGTCATGCTCGATACGTGGCAGTCCGGCAAGGCTGGCGGCCGACTCGGCCAGGAGCAGCTGGCGAAGCTGGAAGCGTTGCTCACCAGTCACTCGCAGCTGCACGTCCTGCTTTGCCTGCATCATCACCCCATCGCGATGAACAGCCGGTGGCTGGACGCGGTGGGCCTCGAAGATGCCGCGGAATTTCTGGCACTGATCGACAGGCACCCGCAGGTGCGCGGCGTCCTCTGGGGTCACGTGCATCAGGCGCTGGATCAGTTCAGCAAGGGTGTGCGCTTCATGGCATCGCCGGCAACCTGCACTCAATTCCTGCCGCGAAGCAAAGAGTTTGCGCTCGATCGACTTCCACCAGGCTACCGGGTACTGGAACTGATGCCTGACGGTTCAATCGCAACAGAAGTCGTCTGGGTGGCAGACAACGCGGCCTGATTGTCGATCGGCGCCGGGAGCTTTTCAAGCCGGCCGCACGCCACTCCCGAGCAAATAGCCTGTTGCGACTGCAGCCAGGCACAAGGCCACCGAGAGCAGCACATTGCCACCGGCTCTCAGCCAATGGCCCTCGAGCAGCAGGTTGAATGTCTGCAGGCTGAACGCAGAAAAAGTCGTATAGCCGCCGAGAACTCCCACGATCAGCAATTCACGTGCGGGAACCGGCAGCACCCAACGCCCTCCGGGAACCAGCCAGGCCGCGAGCAGGCCGATCAGGAACGATCCCACGACGTTGACGAGCAGCGTGCCCCACGGAAAGCCCGATCCCCAGCGCGAAGCCGCCCAGCCAGTGCACCAGTAGCGAGCCATGCCGCCTAAGGCGCTGCCGATACCAACCAGCAGATAGGAAAAAAGAGTGGGCATTGCGTTGCGGGCTTCAGGCTTCGGGCTTTGGGCTTCGGGCTTTGGGCTTTGGACTTCCAGGATTCTGATCTGAATCGGAGTCGGAAGCCGGAAGCCGGAAGCCGAAAGCCGATACTTTGCGAATCAGCTTAGATCTCAATCATCTCGAAGTCTTCCTTGCCCGCGCCACAATCCGGGCAGCGCCATGACAGCGGCACGTCTGCCCAAAGTGTGCCGGGTGGCAGGCCGGCTGCAGCGTCTCCCCTGGCTTCTTCGTACACATAACCGCAAATTACACACATGTAGGCTTTCATTAGGTCGCGCCAGAGGAGGTCGGAGGTGGCGCGATTAAACCGGGAATGCATGCGGGCGGCAACTGGCACGGACGTGAAAGGTGACCCGTGAAGGGTGAACGGTGAGCCGTGAACCGTCAGAACCGGAACCGGAATTCGGCAGAATGGAGTTCTGAACCGAGACTCTGGCGCTTCACGGATCACGGCTCACTGTTCACGATTACACGTTTCTTCTTCGCCCCATTCCGCCCTACACTTCCCCGCCAGTCCTGACGGAGAGCGTGCGTGAGCCTCAACCCCTCCAGCCTTTTTGCGGATGCCTGCCTCTACATTCCGGGTGGGGTGAATTCGCCGGTCCGGGCCTTTCGCGGGGTCGGTGGCGACCCCGTCTTCATGGCAAGCGCCAGCGGTGCCTATGTCACCGGGGCCGACGGCCGGCGTTACATCGATTACGTCGGGTCCTGGGGTCCGATGATTCTCGGGCACGCGCATCCCGACGTCGTCAAGGCCGTGCAGGAGCGCGTGGCCCTTGGACTGTCGTTCGGCGCGCCCACGGAGATCGAGACGCAGCTGGCCCGGAAGGTCTGCGAACTCATGCCTTCCATCGAACTCGTCAGGATGGTCAGCTCCGGCACCGAAGCGACGATGAGCGCCATCCGTCTGGCGCGTGGTTACACCGGCAGGGACAAGATCGTCAAATTTGAAGGCTGCTATCACGGCCATTCCGATTCGCTGCTCGTGAAGGCCGGGTCCGGTGCGCTGACGCTTGGCGTGCCCACTTCACCCGGCGTACCGTCGGGTCTGGCGGCCCACACCATTACGCTCGCCTACAACGATATTGCGCAGGCCCAGCAACTGTTTCACGACATGGGCGCCGAAATTGCGTGTGTCATTGTCGAGCCCGTCGCAGGCAACATGAACTGCGTCCCACCGGTACCCGGTTTTCTGGAGGCCTTGCGAGGGCTCTGCGACCAGCACGGCAGCGTTTTCATTTTCGACGAGGTGATGACGGGTTTTCGCGTAGCCCGTGGCGGTGCACAGGAACTCTATGGCATTCGCCCGGACCTCACCACGCTCGGCAAGATCATCGGGGGTGGCATGCCGGTCGGCGCTTTTGGCGGCAAGCGCGCGATCATGGAATATCTCGCGCCACTGGGTCCCGTCTACCAGGCAGGCACGCTCTCCGGAAATCCGATCGCCATGGCCGCAGGCCTCGTGACGCTGGAGCTGCTGTCGGCACCCGGATTTCATGCCAGTCTCGCCCAGAAAACCACGGCGCTTGTGGAAGGCCTGTTGCAGGCCGCCAGGTCCGCAGGGGTGCCATTCTCGACCAATCATGTGTGTGGAATGTTCGGACTGTTCTTCACTGCAGAACCGTCCGTGCGGTACTACCGACAGGTGATGAACTGCGACGTCGAGCGATTCAAGCGGTTCTTTCACGCCATGCTGGACGCCGGGATCTATCTGGCGCCTTCCGCCTACGAAGCGGGTTTCATGTCCCAGGCGCATTCGGCGGACGACATTGCGCGCACGATCGAGACCGCGCAGCGCGCGTTCAGACAGACAGCCTGAAGTCATGCCCTGATGTGAGCCTGCACGACCCGCCTCCGATCTCACCACTGCCTGCCAGCGACCGGGCAAGACCGCTGTTGTCGGTGATGATTCCGACGTACGAGCCTGGACATTTCATTCTGGAAACGTTGCGAGGCATCCTGGCGCAGGACCTGGGCCAGCAGCAGATGCAGATCGCCGTGGTCGATGATGCATCGCCTGTGGTGGATATCGAGGCACTGATTGCGTCAGTCGCCCCTGCTGGTCGCATTGAAATCCATCGCAATCCGGCCAACCTCGGCCTCGCAGGCAACTGGAATCGCTCGATCCGGCTCGCTCGTGGCCAACTGGTGCATCTGTTGCACCAGGACGATCTGATTCTGCCAGGCTTCTATTCGCGCCTCCTGCAGGGCTTTGCAACCGCACCTGACGCGGGCATGGCATTCTGCCGCCACGCCTTCGTCGACGACGCAGGACACTGGACTCGCCGCTCGCATCGCGAACGCTGGCATGCGGGCATCCTGCAGGACTGGCTCGCCGGGATCAGTCGCCGTCAGCTGATTCAATGCCCTGCAGCCATCGTACGCCGCGTTGTCTATGAAAGCCTGGGGGGTTTCCGCTCCGATCTGACCTACGCACTCGACTGGGAGATGTGGGTGCGGATCGCCGCAGCTTACGACGTCTGGTACGAACCGAAGATACTCGCCTGCTATCGCCGCCACCGCGGCAGCGAGACAACGCGCCTCTCTGCATCCGGCATGGTTGGCGCCGATACCCTGCGTGCCATCGAGATATTCTCGCAGCACATTCCACCCGACTCGCGGAACCGGCTTCGGTCTCGCGCCTATCGACGCCTGGTCAGTCTGCATCTGCGCGACTGCAAGCGGATACTCGAGTCTGGCAGTCTGGAGGGCGCTCGCGAACAGATCGACATTGCCCGCGCGGCATTGGAGCACCTCCCCGATGGCATGACCAGGCGTCTGCGCTGGCTACAGCTCTCACATCTGCAGAGCAAGTGCAAAAAGGCTGCTCCGCACAGCGGCAACGCCTGACTAGCCTGTCACGTACGCATACACGTCGTCGGCCACGTTGCTCCATTTCCGCAGGTGTGCGGCGGCGATAGCCTGTTCACGCTCGCGCAGGAATGCGCTGTCGAGGAGGGGCCGCAGAATGGCGGTCCTGATGCTGTCAACATCTTGAGGGTCTATATAGTCGATCAACGATCCGCAGACTTCCGGAATGGAACTCGCGCTCGATGCAATACAGTACTTGCCGAACCACACGGACTCGCCAACCGGCAATCCCCAACCTTCGACATAGCTCGGATAAACCGTAAACAGGCAGTTCCGGTAGAGCCAGGCAAGCTCATTGTCCGAAGGCATGTCCACCACACGAATCCCGTCGGAGGATTGCGCATCCGCGTCCAGTTCGTCGCGAAAAATGGCGCCGCCGATCTTGCCGTATCGACCAGCGAATACGAGCACAGGTGGCGCTTGCTCAAGCCCGGCTGTGAGCCTTCGCCATGCCCGCAACAGCGACAATCCGTTCTTGCGCGCTTCGAGCGTGCCCACGCACAGCACAAAGGGTTTGCCAGACAATGGCGCGAGCCTCGCGGGCAGAACCACATCCTCGTCTCGGGCATAGCCGATGAACTCGTGCGCCAGCGGCGTAACGTCCACCTTGAGGTTCCTGCCCCGGCTCGCGGCATAGCTCACCAGACTCTGCGCGGTCCATTGCGAGTTGCACGGAAAGCGGGCCGCATACTCCATCGCGCGATCCAGCCAGTTGACGAATACCGGGGGCTCCTTTTCCGGCATGAACTGCGGGTGCGTGACCGGAACCAGGTCGTGCACAAACTGCACGACATCACCCCCGCGCGCGCGATGCTCTGCCGAGAACCGCCACACCTCGGGAAAAAACCAGGATGAGCCCAGGTGCACGAGATGGGATTCTGCTGGCAGCTGCGTAATTCTCCTGGGAACCATCGCCGCCGCAATCCGGTTGCTCCGCTCAGCCGGAAGCAGATCGAGGGCGCGCAGGCGCTGCCGGTCGATGAGGGACCACGCAAAAAGACGCATCTTGAGCAGCTGCCTGTGCAGCTTGTTCTTCGCGCGGTTGCGCAGGTAGCTCTTGATACGCACGGTGGTCGGGAAAAAGCCCGGCGCGCGCGCGAGTCCCAGATCCACCAGCAGTGCTTCTGCGTCGAACTCCGAATCAGGCTTGCGCATGGAGAGATCGACGTCGAACATCGCCTGTCTGTTCCGGTCGTAGTAAACGCACCGAACCCTGTCTCCACCGTGTTTGTGCGACAGGATATTGACGATGTTGAAGACGACTCTCTGAATCCCCGTCAACCGGGTATTGCGGCCGGCAAACTGAATGATGTCGGTGATGTCGAAATAGACTCTGCTCACGCGGCAACCTGCCTGCCTCTGCCCGGGCCCGCGGACCCTCCATCAATACATTGCCGTGGCATACTTCCGCGTGCCATGGGCATTTGAACTGCGACCCACGTGACCCGACCTGTCTGCATCATCGTACCGGTATACCGCACGGACCTCGTGCCCTCCGAGTGGCTGTCACTCGAACGCTGCGTCTCGATTCTGGGCTCGCACCCTATCATTCTGGCGGCTCCGGACACCATCGATATCACCCCTTTGTGCAGCCGTTTTCCCCGGCTTCTGCAGGAGACCTTCCCGGCCGGGTATTTCGCCAGCATCAAGGATTACAACCGGCTGCTGCTTGCCGACGAATTCTACGCGCGCTTCGCTGGTTACGAATACATGCTGATCCATCAACTGGACGCTTTCGTATTCTCCGATCAACTACTCTCCTGGTGCGCGCGCGGATACGATTATGTTGGCGCTCCATGGATCCCGAACGGCACGATTCCGGGTGCCCTGAAGCTGCTCAAGGCGGCCGTCAGGCGCAGATACTTCCGTCTGACGAGCCGACAATACCGCAGCCGCGAAGGCGATCACCACGGCCAACAGCACTACGCCGCCGGCAATGGCGGTTTCTCACTGCGCAGGATCGCGACGATGCGCGAGGTGCTGCAGCAGATGCCGGACCGCGCCGAGCCGTATCGACGTGGAACCCGCACTCCCTGGGCGGAAGATGTCTTCTTCTGCGTGGAAGCAAACCGTTACCGGCAACATGTCAGAATTCCGGGGTTTCGGGAATCCCTGCAGTTCTCGTGGGAGACCTTTCCGACGGTGGCGGCCCGCTACTGCAGTTCACCGCTACCTTTCGGCTGTCACGCATGGGACAGACTGCACCGCGACGACTGGCGGCCCATCTTTCAGAGCCTTGGATACTCGCTGGATGAAATTCTTGCGGTGTCCGGCTGACACTGCACGTACGTGCCTGCAACCTCCCGGTCCCGTTCAGAAGTGCCTGCTGAGGTACAGCGTTACGCTCTCCACATCGTAATGAATACGGGGGCGATCGATGACGGGACTCGGATCTCCCGGCGCCACCCGATTGCGCGACAGCTTGTCGTAGTACCGACCTTCGATGCCGAGGTCCCAATCGGGTAAGAGGTTGCGCCACTGCAATCCCGCACCCAGGTACCAGCCATAGGCCGGTGCACCGCGGTCGTATCTGCCTACGCCGAAGAATCCATTCGCGGCGATATGGGGTGTCATGCGATAGCGATAGTCGAGCGCCCGCACGGAAAGCATCAGGTCATCATCGATGTCGTCGATCTCAAGCGCTACACCCAGGTCACCCCGTTTGGATACCTGGCGCCGTACACCGCCGCTGAAATGGTAGCCGGTGCTGCGATCAGTCCAGGCATCCGGGGTTGGTCCCGACAGGATCTCGTAGACGCGGCTGTTACTTGCACCCACGTCAAGAAACAGTTCGATACCCTTGCCATCGGCGGAGCTCCGGGTTGATGGCTCGACCCTCCGGGCATTGCCGATCATCGCGAAATCGATCGTCCCCATCAGCCGCCCGAAGGATTCCCCCAGGGCGTCGCGTCCCGCAACAAGTTCCGCATTGACCGGGAAGCCGCGCCATTGTCGCGAATACTGCAACGAAACTTCGTGCAGCTGCTTGTAGGGAAACTCCGGCTGCGTCTGATAGCCAAGGGATGTGACGAAGTCCAGCGTACGGTAGCTCGCACGCCAGTACTCACCGGAGTCCGTCCGGTATCCGGCTTGCAGTAGCGCGCTCCATCCACCCACTTAGTCACCGAACTGGCGCTGGTCGCCGAACCAGTGGCCGAGCACGTTGCCCTCGTTGGTCATGCCTTCAGGATACAGGTGATGCACGTACCAGACGATTCTGCCATTCGGACGCCTCGAAGCTCAGATCGTAGCGGCCCTCGATCAGCGGAAAGTCGATGCCCAGCGACAGGGCCGTATCGCCCAGCCGATAGTTCCCGCCATAGGAGTTGTCCTCGCCCGCATACTCGATGTGGATCGCAAACGGAATGCTGGCAGGAATCACCTGGGTGGCGGTCAGTGAGGCGATCTGATTGCCAAACTCCTCACTCTGCAGGCTGTCCGGCAGATTGGAATTCTGGATCAACGCATCCCAGAAATCAGAGAAGCCCCCGCCACCGCGGGCGCCGCCTCCATACTGCATGATGCGATTGAGCGTAAGCGCATAGCCACCAGCAGGTGCGAACCCCAACTGTACGCCCGCGAGGCTTGGATGACCGCTCGTAGTGGTGTCGTAGTATCTGATGTTCTCCTGGTACGACATCTGCGCGGCGAACACTTCGTACGTAAAGCCGAGAGGGCTGATCGGCTCGTAATTGGACAACGTCACGGAAGGCATGGTCGGTGCCTCGGTGCTGATCAGGAGGCTGCTGCCCGCGAGTGGGGACAGCCAGTGGTCCCGATAACCGATATCCAGCTGCGCAAAATCAAAGCCGGCACTTAAGGTCGTACCTGTCGCCGTCGCGCGGCCGTCATACGCGATGCCACCCACATTCAGCAACAGGTAGTCACTGGGTTGATAAAACGCAGTGGCAACCAGCTGCCAGTAACTATCGGCCGCGCGTCCGTGGCCATTGGGGATTGCCCGGTCGGAGTCGCCCGTTACCGCGCCCCCGCTCACTTGCAGCTGCGTTACACCCGCGTCGCGCATGTACCCATCCAGATAGGCACGGACTTCGGCGCACAACGCGCGGTCTCGCTTGCAGGCTTCGGGCAAGGCATCGAATACAACGGCTGCGGGGATAGGCCGTCGGGTAATCGGCTGCCCGCCCAGTATCAACACGCGTTCGATCTGTCGCTCGATTTCTGGCGCCAGATTGAGCGGCAGATAGGGCGTCACACCGCGAGCGCCCGCGACGTTCGCATACAAGGTGACGATCGCAACCGCAACGATTCCCGGCAGATACTTCATGCGCTCGCTACGACCCGCAACAGTAATGGCACAAGATGGCCGTGCATGTTAACAGGGTGCTGCAAAACTCTTTGCGGCACCCTGTTATTCCGAGCCACGGACGGCCTGGGCCTGTCATCGAGTTCCAGCTCGTTGATTTCGGGATCCAGTGAAAACCACGCTGTTCGCTGGATCCGGATGCAAAAGGCATGGACAGACTCTTGCATCAACCTGTCAGATCCGGACGCGGATTCTTGCATGCGTCTCGTGATCTTCACTGGCCAGCAAATCGTAGCGTAGCGTAGTCAGGCCATCTTCACTCGGATCCACCAGGCCCCGCATCAGCCTGCTGCGGCGGGCACGGTTCAGCCGTACGTGGGGAGGCCGGCGAATGGCGGGACGCTCGACCTGCTGTGCAGTGGGATTCGGGAGATCGTGGTAAGCGCCCAGCGAATCGAAATAGCACAGATACCCGGCCAGCTGCAGACGAAACAGGAACTCGTCGTCTTCCTTGCCCCAGCCCCAGTACTCATTCGAAAAACCGTTGACCGCAAACACCTGCTCCTTCAACACACTGATGGCACCCGAGAAATAGTGCGTGGGACACGTACTTTCGGGACGCTCGGTACTGAGCAGGCGAGTGACAAGCCGCAGCGGCTGCGTCGGGCAGCGGTAGTCGGCCTCCACCGGAATCGCATCGACGTCGTGAATGCAGTAGTAATCCGAGTCGGCAGCCGCGTGGGCAAAGCCGACATTGATGAGCTTGCCGCGATTGAATGCCAGGCCTGCTTCCTGCTCCACAACGAGAATGCGGTAATGAATACCCTGCTCGACCAGTTTCGCGGTGAGTGGGGGAAGCAATTCCGCAAGATGCGCGTCCCGGTCACGAAAGGGAATGACCACGGTCAAGCGCGCATCGGTACGGAAGTCAAGCGGCCGGGGAACCCGTCTTGCCAGCATCAGGCAGGCCACGGGCGAAATCATCTTCCAGTTCGCGATCGTGACTGGAAAGTAGCGCCCCTCCACCTGGTGCGTGGCGAGCGGGTCCATATTGAGCCGCTGGCTGGGCCAGAAGCGGTACAGCATCCGCTGCAAGGGATCCGGTTGCGGGAAAAGTGGATTCGGATTCACTGCCTCATTCTAGCGCGGCCGCACGCACCAGATGTAAGCAACGACCGATCCTGGGGTTCAGGAGGCCGTCAGGTCTGCGTCACCTGCTACCCGATCCGATACCTTGTCCATCCGCTCCCCGGCTTGCCGGTGGGTAACGGCGCGAGGTCGTTCTGTCTTCCGCTTTCAGCAAACCGAGTTTCTCCAGCCTTGCCTCGATACCGGCGACCGTTCGCAAATGCAGTGTCGCGCACTCTCTCAGAGACTTGCCTGCATCGAATTCGACCAGCAACTGGCGGTCTTCTTCGCCACTCCATTGCTTGCCGACATTGGCCAATGCCCCGTCCCGGGGCCGGTCGGCAGATTTACTCTGCGTTCCGGATGTCTTCGGTGATTCCAGAATGCGGACGGTTGTGTAAAGTGCCCGCACGATCTCGGCCGAGTGATAGGGACAACCTTCCGGAAAGATTTCCCCGGTGAGAGGATGAATCCCTTCGGCCAGGGCGGTAAGAATTGCACTCAGCTTGGCGCGTGTCGTTGAGTCGTCCATGATTGCTTTACTCTTGAGTTCGGGCAATGAAGCGGGTTTCGCGTGCATGCAATTCGATCATGCCGGCAGCCTGAGACATAGTGCGGAAACCTGCGCGTCTGTGCAGATTTGCGCTTTGATTTTCATCCGCAGGTGAATCGATGCGAGCGTTCTACAGACTGATAGCGATGATGGCTGCCTCGCTGTTCGTGGCAGCACTGCTGACGTATCCGGCGTGGCTGGCCACGAACCTCGTGTCCCAGCAGCCCTTGCATCGGGTGCTGGATCGGGTAGCAATGGCAGTGGCCGCCGTCGGCCTCATCTGGCTGCTGCGCTACGAAAAACTGGGCAGCCGGGAAGCGCTCGGCTACACCCTGCCCAAGGGAGAGTTTCTAAGGCAGCTGGCGGTCGGATTTGGCTCCGGGTTGCTGCTGATGACACCTCTGGTAGTGCTGTTGCTGAATCTTGGCGTGCGGCAGTTGAAGCCCGAGCTGGCATGGCAGCCGCTGTTGCTGCTCGCAGAACTCTTCCAGGGCGCTCTCACAGGCCTGGCTGTAGGGTTCATCGAGGAGACGTTCTTCCGCGGCGCCATGCAGACAGTCATGACCAGGGATTCTGCGCCTCGTCTTGCGATCGTGCTCCCCAGCATCGTGTATGCCACCGTCCACTTTCTGGGTGGCAAGGTGTCGCTGCCAGTAAACCAGATCGAATGGAGCAGCAGCTTTGTCGTACTTGCCAATCTGTTCGAACGCTTTGCCTCGCCGCTGATGTTGCTGGATTCATTTCTCGCACTGTTCGCCGTGGGTCTGCTGCTCGCATTCGTCAGGCGGTATACCGGCGCGATTGCAGCCTGTATAGGTCTGCACGCCGGCTTGATAAGCGTGATCACCTTGCTGAAATCGACCACGCTCCATCATTCGGGTACGCACTGGAGCTGGCTCGTGGGAGCCTATGACGGGGTCATCGGCTGGGGTGCGTTCCTGCTGATGATTGTCGTGATCGGGGCATTTCTCACGATAACGGCGAAGGCTCCGGATCCTCGGGGGTTGCCGGTCTCGATGTAATTCGTACCAGCGACCTGAGCATGTCGAGCCGCTTCGCAGGGTCATCAAGCTCGAGGCAGAGTTGCTTGTCTGGCAACGGCAACGGCAGGATTTCCAGCAGTCTGCCGACCACCCAATCGACGTCCTCGAAGCGCGGTGCGACCGCGGTATAGAGGTCGCCCAGTTCGGGCAGCAGATGTTCAAGCAGCTGCGCATAGGGCGCAATGCTGGCAGTCGGCGACTGGATGTCGGACTCGGCAAGCCACTCGACACCACCGACATTCAATCCATCCTTCTGTACCTGCCGATTCACCACGCGAAACCGTCGCTCGCCGGTTGCCGTGATTCCCAGCAGCCCTTGCTCCAGCTGGTCGAAATCGACGATCCGCGCCAGCGTGCCTACGTCGAATGTCTGCGCCGGGCCGCCTGCTTCCACTCCGTCCCTGATGAGCACAACGCCAAATCCGGAGGATTCACGCATGCAATTCCGCACCATGTCGACATAGCGGGGCTCGAAGATGCGCAGGCTCAGGCGACCACCGGGGAAAAGCACGGTATTGAGCGGAAACAGCGGGATGCGGTCGGGCACGTTTACCGGTTCTGATCTGCCGTCGGCAAGCCTTACGCCCCGACTTCTCGCCGAGCTTTGCAAGCAACTTGTCATGCACGCCACCAAAGCCGCCGTTTGACATGACGAGCACGTGATCCTGCGGAGCCGCTTCGTCGGCGATTGCGGTCACGAGCTCATCAATCGAAGTCGCCACGCGCGCGTCGGTACCCAATGATCCGGCCAGACTGCGCACATCCCATTTGACGTCCGGCCCCTGGTAAAGCCAGACGCGATCCGCCAATTTGAGCGAGGCAGCCAGCGCGTCGCGGTGCGTCCCGAGCTTCATCGTATTGGAGCGTGGCTCCAGCACGGCGATGACACGCTGCTTGCCCACTTTGCGACGTAAACCGTCCAGCGTCGTGGCGATCGCAGTGGGGTGATGGGCGAAATCATCGTAGACAGTCACGTCACCCGCGACGCCGCGAATCTCCATCCGCCTGCGGACGCCGCGAAACTCGCTGAGTGCAGCGATTGCGACCTGCGGGTCCACGCCCGCATGCCGCGCGGCGATAATCGCTGCCAATGCATTCTCGACGTTGTGCAGGCCGAGCAGAGGCCAGGCCACTTCGCCGATTTCACTGCTGCCATGTACGACAATGAAAGATGAGCCATCAGCACCGGGTTGAATGACTGCGTGCCAGCCCAGCTCGGTGCCCGGCGCGACGCCGTACCGCTCGACAGGCGTCCAGCATCCCTGCCTGATGACCTCTGTGACATTGGCGTCCCGACCATTCGCGATGACCATACCCTGCCGCGGCACCATGCGCAGCAGCTGATGGAATTGCCACTGGATGGCGGCCACGTCCGGATAGATGTCGGCGTGATCGTGCTCGAGGTTGTTCAGAACGACGGTGCGCGGCCGGTAGTGCACGAACTTGGCACGTTTGTCGAAAAACGCCGTGTCGTATTCATCCGCTTCGACGACAAAATGCACCCCTGACCCGAGGCGCGCGGTGACATCGAAATTGGACGGCACTCCACCGATCAGAAAACCGGGATCGAGGCCCGCATACTCGAGAATCCAGGCCAGCATGCTGGTGGTCGTAGTCTTGCCATGGGTGCCTGCAACGGCAAGCACCCAGCGGTCGGCCAGCACGTGCCGCGCGAGCCACTCCGGCCCCGAAGTGTAGGGAATGGTGCTATCGAGCAATGCCTCGATCAGTGGATTGCCACGACTCATGACGTTGCCAACCACCACCACATCCGGTTTCAGCTCCAGTTGCTTCGGGTCGTAGCCGGCGATCAGGTCGATGCCGAGCGCTCCCAGCTGGTCGCTCATCGGTGGATAGACGTTCTGGTCGGAACCGGTGACGCGATGGCCTGCTGCACGCGCAAGGGCGGCAATGCCCCCCATGAAGGTGCCGCAGATGCCGAGAATGTGTACGTGCATTAGCCTATTCCCGGCCTGAAGAGCTGGCCGACATAAATGATCGACAGAATCATCATCATCGTGAAGGCAAAGCCCGTGAGCATGCCGCCTTCAATGGCAATCATGAGCACGCGCCCTACGAGCAGGACCATCACGAAGAGACGGATCACACTCCAGCCATCCGACACGGAGTCCGGCATCCCGACGAGGTGATCCAGCACCAGCAGCACGAGATCCAGAATCGTCAGCAGCATGGCGATTCCGAGCACTGCGGCCATGGTCTGCAGGTAGCGCGGCCGTCGCCCGTAGAACGCGAGGAGTACCCACACCCACGCCAGCAACATCGCGATCTCGACGATGACCAGCGGGGCAACTCCCTGCAGCGTCCACCCTGACAGACGCGCCTGGACAAAATTGAGCACGGCATAAAACAGCAGCAACAGCGCGAGCAGTGCACGCGACACGGGCAGGTCCTCCGGCCCGCGACGGCACAAGGCAATATCCCTGAAGGTAGCTAGTAGTGCGAACATCTGTTCAAATTGTACACGGCATGCTCATACAGTCCTTATCCCGGCTCGACGACGCGATCGCTGCCCTCGGCACAGAATCCTTCCTGACGCTCGACACCGAGTTCATGCGGGAAAGCACCTACTACCCGAAGCTGTGCCTGATACAGGCTGCCAATTCGGGCACCTGTGTATTGCTGGATCCGCTGGCGCTTGAATCGCTGGAACCGTTGTTCAGGCAATTGCGCGGACGCTCGCAGACCAAGATTCTGCACGCCGCACGCCAGGATCTGGAAGTCCTCAGCCTGGCGAGCGGCCAGCCTCCTGCCGGACCCATTTTCGATACTCAGATAGCCGCGGCGCTGCTGGGCCTGCCAGCGCAGATTGGTTACGGAGACCTGGTGGCTCGCCGCCTCGGTGTCAACCTGACGAAAGGCCTCGCGCGCACGGATTGGACCCGTCGCCCCTTGTCCGATGAACAGATGGCTTATGCAGCCGATGATGTCCGCTATCTCGTCCCGTTGTACGAAGATCTGCGGGAAGCGTTGAGCGCTGCCGGTCGTCTGTCCTGGCTTGAGGAAGAGACACGCCTGCTTGAGAACCCGGATCTCTATCGGGTGCAACCTGCGGACGCGTGGAAACGACTGAAGGGGCTGGAGCGGCTGCAACCCGAACAGCGGGCCGCCGCGAAATCGCTGGCACAATGGCGTGAACTGCGCGCCATGAAGCATGACAAGCCGCGCGGCTGGATCCTGCACGACGACACGTTGCGGGCCATTGCTGAAACCCTGCCGGACACGCTCGATCGCCTGGGCGATGCGCGCGGCATGCCTCCGGCGGTCGTCCGCAAGGTCGGCGATGAACTTCTTGAGCTGGTGCGCAGCGCACGTGACCAGTCGGGTAGTGAAGCTCCTGCATTCAGGCCCCAACGCCCCGAATCGGAGGAACTTGCCCTCGTGAAGCGGATCAGCGCGCTGATTCGCGAGATGGGTGTTGAACTGGGCTTGAGCCCGGAACTGCTGGCCACGCGCCGCGATGTCGAGCAGCTGGTGTATGGAGGTGAACCCGGCATCTTCGCCAGAGGTTGGCGCAAGGATGTCGTCGGTGACCAGGTTCTGGGTCTGGTTGGAAAGTAGTCGGCTACGACTGCTCGCGCAGTCCTTATTTCTTTCCGGCTGACTTTTTCTTCCTGGCTGACTTCTTCTTTGTGCCCGTCTTCTTCGGTGGCTTGCGTGCTTTTGCCTTTTTGGCTGGTGCTCGCCTTGCCGGCACCTTCCTGGTTGCCGCTCTTGCAACCGGACGCCTGGCGTTTTTGACTGAACGCTTTGCCGCCGCTGCCTTCTTCGCGACTTTCCTGCCGGCCTTCTTCTTCACGGCTTTCTTTCCGGGCTTGCGGCGCGTGTTCGTTTTCCTGGCTCTGGTTCCAGCCGGCTTTTGCGCGCGCAGCGGCTTCCATGCGCGCAAAGACTTCGCCCAGTTCACCTTCACCCTGGACGACGCGCAGCAACCCCAGCTTCCGGTAGTGTTCGATCAACGGCTGCGTCTGCGCTGCATAGACTTCCAGTCGATTGGCAATGACCTCTTCCTTGTCATCGGGCCGCTGATACAACTCGGGATGGTCCGCGCAGGTGTCGCACCGGGGCGGAGTGCCCGGTGGCGAAAACGAAATATTGAATACACGCCCGCAGGTCCGGCAGATGCGTCGTCCCGCGAGGCGCTTGATCAATGTCTCCCTGCGGACGTCCATGAAGAGGACGGCGTCAAGCGGAGCACCGAGTTCGATCAACATCGCGTTCAGCGCATTCGCCTGGTCGCTGTTGCGCGGAAAGCCATCGAGGACGAATCCGGCCTTGGCGTCCCTGGACCCAAGCCGTTCCCGGATCAGCCCCAGAACGATGTCGTCAGAGACCAGTGTGCCCGCATCCATCGCCGCCTTGGCCTTGAGGCCGAGGTCGGTACCCCGGGCGACAGCATCCCTCAACAGATCACCTGACGAGATCTGCGGCACCCGGTACTTCGTCTGCAGCCGCTGTGCCTGTGTGCCCTTGCCAGAACCCGGCGCCCCCAGTAATACGATTCTCATTGGTCTGAATACCTCTTATTGTTCGCAGGGGGAAGGCACGGGCAGTACCCTACTAAAAAGCCGGCGGATAGCCAATCAGGGAAAGGAATGGCTTTGGGCTTTGGGCTTTGGGCTTTGGGCTTTGGGCTTTGGGCTTTGGGCTTTGGGCTTTGGGCTTTGGGCTTTGGGCTTTGGGCTTTGGGCTTTCAAGGATTCTGATCCTTGCTAAGCCTAAAGCCCAATTGCTAAAGCCCCTGCGGCTATAGCCTAATGGCTAAAGCTCAATGCTTTCCCTTGGAGTCACTATGCCAAAAGCCAAACCCCGGAACGCCTTTTACGCGCAGTCTGGCGGGGTCACCGCCGTCATCAATGCATCCGCCTGCGGCGTCATTGAAACCTGTGCCAGACACGGGAACCGCATTGGCAAGGTGTACGCCGGCCGCAACGGCATTCTTGGCGCGCTACAGGAAGACCTGATCGATACCAGCAAGGAATCGGCGGCCGCCATCCGGGCGCTGCGCCATACCCCGGCGGGCGCGTTCGGATCCGCGCGGTACAAGCTGAAGAAATTCGAGGACTCCAGGGCACAGTACGAACGCCTCATCGAAGTGTTCAAGGCACACGACATTGGCTATTTTTTCTACAACGGCGGGGGCGATTCGGCCGACACCTGCCTGAAGGTCGCGCAACTGGCCGGGCACCTCGGCTTTCCCCTGCAGGCCATTCATGTTCCCAAAACCGTGGATAACGACCTGCCGCTCACCGATTGTTGTCCGGGATTCGGGTCGGTCGCCAAGTACGTTGCCGTGTCGATCCGCGAAGCCGGCTTCGATGTGGCCTCGATGGCGCGCACGTCGACCAAGGTCTTCATCATGGAAGTCATGGGTCGTCACGCAGGCTGGATCGCGGCTGCCGGCGGCCTGGCAGCCGAGAAGGCCGGGGACTCCCCGCAGATCATCCTGTTTCCAGAGATTTCCTTCGATGAAGAGAAGTTCTGCGCGCGGGTCAAGGAATGCGTGGATAAGTACGGGTACTGCGCCGTCGTGGTTTCCGAAGGGGTGAAGAACAGCGAGGGCAAATTCCTGGCCGATGCGGGGACTCGCGACGCTTTTGGTCATGCGCAGCTGGGCGGCGTGGGCCCGGTGGTGGCGGAAATCGTCAAGCGCAGGCTCGGGTACAAGTACCACTGGGCGGTCGCCGACTACCTGCAGCGCGCAGCCCGCCACATCGCATCGAAGGTGGATGTCGAGCAGGCCTACGCAGTTGGCAAGGCCGCGGTGGAGCTGGCGTTGAAGGGTGCGAATTCGGTGATGCCCGCAATCGTCCGCGTATCGGACAAGCCCTATCGCTGGAAGATCGGCGTCGCCCGGCTCGAAGACGTCGCCAACCAGGAAAAGAAACTGCCTCGTGACTTCATTACGGCGGACGGCATGCACATCACGGCCAAGGCCCGGCGGTACCTCGCGCCGCTCATCAAGGGGGAAGACTATCCCCCCTATCGGGACGGCCTGCCGCAATACGTGGTCCTGAAGAACGTGCCCGTGAAGCGCAAATTGCAGGCGGACTTCGCCGTCTAGCGTGGTATAGTTGGCCGCTTTTTTTCGGCCCGCTGGGGCGTTAATTCCAATCAGAATCAATCGTTTGCCCCGCATTGAACCTGACAACTGGCGGGCGACGCGATCCGCGGCTTGTTGTCGGCTTGATTGTTATTCGACTTTGGGAGGACTGGACTCATGTTGAGCACTTACGGGCTCTGGCTGGCCATTGGCGCCGGAATCCTGGCCATCATCTACGGAATTTTTTCGGCGCAGTGGATCGTGCGTCAGCCTGCAGGCAACGCGCGCATGGCCGAGATTGCCGCCGCCATTCAGGCAGGTGCGCAGGCGTACCTGAATCGTCAGTACTCGACGATCGCCCTGGTCGGCGTCGTCCTGTTCCTGGTACTCGGCTTTGCGCTGAACTGGCCGACGGCCGGCGGTTTCCTGGTCGGTTCAGTACTATCCGGCCTCGCAGGTTACATCGGCATGCACGTTTCCGTGCGCGCGAACGTGCGGACAGCCCACGCTGCCAGCCTGGGATTGAATCCCGCGCTGCAGGTTGCCTTCCGCGGCGGCGCCATTACCGGCATGCTGGTCGTTGGTCTCGGGCTGCTGGGGGTTGCTGCGTACTACCTCGTGATGCTGCAAGTCACCGATGGGGATACGGCCCTGCATTCGCTGGTGGGCCTGGCCTTCGGCGGTTCGCTGATCTCGATCTTCGCGCGCTTAGGCGGCGGCATCTTCACGAAGGGCGCTGACGTCGGCGCCGACCTGGTCGGCAAGGTCGAAGCCGGTATCCCGGAAGATGACCCCCGCAATCCCGCCGTAATCGCCGACAACGTCGGTGACAACGTTGGCGACTGCGCCGGCATGGCGGCGGACCTGTTTGAAACCTACGCCGTCACTGTGGTTGCCACGATGCTGCTTGCCGGCCTGCTGGTCGGTGAAGTCGGCCCGAACGCGGTGCTTTACCCGCTGGTGCTCGGAGCGGTTTCCATCATCGCCTCCATCGTTGGCACGTTCTTCGTCAGCGTCAAAGACGGCGGCAAGATCATGAACGCGCTGTACCGCGGCGTCATCGTGTCTGCCGTCGTGGCAGCCATCGCGTTCTATCCCGTCACGACCTCGATGATGGGTGAAAACGCCATGGGGATGTACTTCTGCGCGCTCATCGGCCTCGCCCTGACAGCGGCCATGATCGTCATCACCGAGTACTACACGGCGACGGAATACGCTCCAGTCCGCTACGTCGCTGCAGCTTCTCAAACCGGCCACGGCACCAACGTCATCGCTGGTCTCGCGATCTCGATGAAGTCGACCGCTCTGCCCGTTATGGCTGTCTGCGCCGCAATCTGGGGCGCCTTCCAGCTGGAAGGCCTGTATGGCATTGCCGTCGCGGCAACGGCCATGCTGTCGATGACGGGCATGATCGTCGCGCTCGACGCTTATGGCCCGATCACCGACAACGGCGGCGGCATCGCCGAAATGTCCGGCCTGCCAAAGGACGTTCGCAAGATCACGGACGCACTGGATGCCGTCGGTAACACCACGAAGGCTGTCACCAAGGGCTACGCCATCGGGTCTGCCGGCCTGGCTGCGCTGGTGCTGTTCGCGGACTACACGCATAACCTCGATGCCATCGGCAAGCTGCAGGATTTCAGCCTGTCCGATCCGGCGGTCATCATTGGCCTCTTCATCGGCGGCATGGTCCCCTACCTGTTCGGCGCCATGGCGATGGAAGCCGTCGGGCGCGCCGCCGGCTCGGTGGTGGTCGAAGTCCGTCGTCAGTTCCGCGAGATCAAGGGCATCATGGAAGGGACGGCCAAGCCGGACTACTCCAAGGCCGTCGACCTGCTGACCCGCGCGGCGATCAAGGAAATGATCATTCCATCGCTGTTGCCCATCCTGGTGCCGGTGGTCGTCGGGTTTGGCATGAACGTCCTGATGGGACCTGGCGCGGGCGTGAAGGCGCTTGGCGGCCTGCTGATCGGCACGATCGTCACGGGCATCTTCCTCGCGATCTCCATGTGCACGGGCGGCGGCGCCTGGGACAACGCGAAGAAGTACATCGAGGAAGGCAACTTCGGTGGCAAGGGCTCGGAAACGCACAAGGCGGCTGTTACGGGCGATACGGTTGGCGATCCCTACAAGGACACCGCAGGACCCGCCATCAACCCGCTGATCAAGATCATCAATATCGTGGCCCTGCTGCTGGTCCCGCTGTTGTAAAACGGGACGCTGGCGGCGCCAGCTTCGGCCAGAAAACAAACGGCGTAACGCGAGTTACGCCGTTTTTCGTTGCGCGTCGAATGCCGGCATGCGTTGCCGGATCAGACTGCCTTGGCTGCAAATCGTGCCATGGGCTGCGGCCGTCCAAGCTGGTAGCCCTGCACGAAATCCACTCCCATGCGCTTGGCGGCTTCCAGGGCACCCATGTCCTCGACGTGCTCGGCCACGACCTTGAACTTGAGGGTTCGGGCCAGCTTGATCATGGCAGCGACCAGCGCCTGATTCACCGTATCGGCGGCGAGATTGCTGATGAAGGAGCCGTCGATCTTGAGGTAGTCGAGCGCCAGATTCTTCAGATTGCCGAACGACGACAGGCCGCGTCCGAAATCGTCGAGAGCAAAATGACAGCCCATGCCATGCAGCACACCGATGAAGCGGCGGGCATGTTCGATATTGGAGATGACGGCGTTTTCGGTCACCTCGAAGCAGATCTGATGCGGCGACACGCCTGTACGGTCCAGGCAGTCGACGACGTACTCCAGGAACTGCGGGTCACCCAGGGTCTGGCCGGAAAGATTGATCGCCAGGCTGCGGCCAACGGGTAGCCGGATACCGCCCCGTCCAAGCGCTGTAAAGGCAGTCTGCACCACCCAGCGGTCGACTTCTCCCATCAGGCGATAGCGTTCGGCCGCGCGCAGGAATTCGGCAGGTGCGATGCCACCGGGAACCAGGTCATCCTGCAGCCGCAGCAGTACCTCGAATGCTGGCCCTTCCCCGGTCGTGGTCGAAGTGGCAACGATAGGCTGCAAGAGCAGTTCGAACCGGCCGTCCTTGAGCGCAGCCTGCAGGCGCTGCAACCACTGGATTTCACCGCGATTGCGCGCCGCCGCCTCGTCGCGTACCGAGTAGACATGCACGTGGTTGCCCTGTTTCTTGGCGACGTAACACGCCGAATCTGCGGCACTGATGACATCCTCGAGCGCTCCGCTCTCGCTCGACACTTCGACGAGACCCACGCTGACACCGATCGTGAAGATCTTGTCCTTCCAGACGAAGCGGTAGTCGCTGATCTTCTGCACCACATCGTCCGCAATCTGCCGGGCTTTTTCGAGCGGGCAGCCGGCCAGCAGCAAGCCGAACTCGTCACCTCCCAGGCGTCCGACTGTGTCCGAATCGCGGACGGTATCCTTGATGAGCGCTGCGACCTCGCGCAGCATGCTGTCGCCTGCCGCATGCCCACACGAGTCGTTGACGGCCTTGAAGCGGTCGAGGTCGAGGTAGCAGAGCGCGTGGCGGGCAGAGTTGGCGCGCGCCGACTCCAGCGAATCCTGTACGCGGCGTTCAAACTCCCGACGATTGGCAAGGCCGGTCAGTGCGTCATGACTCGCCTGATAGGACATCTGTTGCGTCAGACCGCGCATCTCGCTGACGTCGCGAACGACCACGACCGCCCCGACGACCTCATTGCGCTGGTTCTTGAGCGGCGAGGCCGACAGCTCCACCGAACGTTCGTTTTCACCACCGCGGGAGATCATCAGACCCCGGCGTCCGACAGTGACGCGTGTCTTCGCCGCCAGGCACTGCTTGACCGGATCTCCGAGCGAGCGGCGGTCATTTTCATCCACCAGGACGATGACTTCGGTCACGAGCTTGCCGAGCGCATCGGGTGCGGCGACACCCATCAGCTGCTCGGCTGCCTGGTTCATGTAGTCGATGTGCCCGCCCGCATCGGTCGTGACAACGCCCTCACCAATGGAATCGAGCGTCTCCCAGGCCGTAGGCCGGGCGCGACTGACCGACGTGGCAGCGGAAGTCCGTGGCCCCATCTCGACCAGCGTGAGCAGCAGAGCTGGCTCACCTTGATAGTCGATTCGGGTGCTGGCCAGCTCGACCCTGGCCGTCTGGTCGGCGACCGGGTGCAGTTCGACTTCAAGGCGGACCGGCGCCCGTTCCTCACGCAGCGTGCGCCTCAGGTACTCCCGTACCAATCCTTCAAAGTCCGGATGAACCACCGTAGCCAGCGGCTTGCCGAGCAAGTCCGCGCCGGTTCTGGCACCCACGAGCGCGGCAAACCGGTCATTGGCAAAAACGAGCGTATCGCGGTGGACCGCTACAGCCTCATGGATGCTGCCCAGGACATCCGTGATGACCTGCTCACGCGCTTCAAGTTTCCGGTCGTAGCTGGTGACGTGGTCAAGCAGCTCGTTGGCTGCTGTGGCGAAAGGTTCTGCCGTTCCCCCGTTCGTCACCCTTCCCGCAAAGCGGCCGGTGCGAACGATGCCACTCAGCTCCTGGGCGGCGCGAGTCAGTGCCAGACCGTTGCGTCTGCACCAGACGAGCAATCCAGCCAGGGCGGCAGCGAGAAGGATAAGCAGGAGGGTCAGGGTGCCGGGCATGAGGGTTTGCGGGTCAATCCTTTTGAGTTGTAGTAGACAGCGTAAGCAGAAGTCGGGGTCGAAAGCGGTTCATACAGCATATCTGATGGCCCAGTCGCAACTTTGGAGTATTGACCATAATGGTTGGCGGGCAGCCGCAAAACCCTTTCCAGCACCTCAGGTCCCCGAGTCACGAATGACGGTGAGGTCCGCCGGCCAGCCTTGTTGGGGAGAAGTGCCGATGTGCTTTACACTTGCGCCGCTTCGCCAGGAGTGATCCTGACAATTCGAGTCCCCCGCTGCCTTCCGAAAGTGAGTCCGAATGAGCCTGGTCAACACGAACATTGAAGTCGCTCGTGAGCAGATGGTTGAGCAGCAGGTGCGCGCCTGGGACGTACTCGACCCCCAGGTACTCGCCGTGCTCCGCAAGGTTCGCCGCGAAGCCTTCGTGCCTGCCGGATTCAACAACCTCGCCTTCGCCGACGCGCCCATTCCACTCGGGCATGGTGAAGTCATGTTGCCGCCGAAAGTGGATGGCCGGATCCTGCAGGCCCTTGCGCTGAAGCTCACCGACACCGTGCTGGATATCGGCAGCGGTAGCGGCTTCCTTGCTGCCTGCCTCGGCCGTCTTGCCGCACGCGTCCGGTCGATCGAGATCCACGCGGATCTCGCGGAACTGGCCACGCGCAATCTGCTGGAGTTCGCAGCCAACAATGTCGTTGTTGAGCAGGGCGATGCCACCCGGCTCACCGAGTCGGAACGCTACGACGCCATCGCAGTCTCGAGTTCATTGCCGGTCTACGACGATCGCTTCGAGAAAGCACTCAAGCCCGGCGGCCGGTTGTTCATCGTCGTTGGGGAAGCTCCTGTCATGGAAGCGTGGCAAGTAACCAGAACCGGGGCTAGTGAATGGTCCCGCGTCAGCCTGTTCGAAACTTCCATACCGGCGCTGGTCAACTCACACCGCCCTTCGCGGTTCGTGTTCTGAATCCGCGAAATCCGGGCCCAACCAGGATACGCCCTTGAGCATTCCAGAGATTACCCCCGCCGAATTCATCGCCCGTCGGGAAAGCGGAGAAAACTTGACGCTTCTTGACGTGCGCGAAGCCTGGGAGCTGGGTATCGTGAGCGTCCCCGGAATCCTGCACATCCCGATGAATGAGGTGCCCGAGCGCCTGGGTGAACTGGATCGATCGGTGGAAACCGTCGTGCTGTGCCGCTCAGGCCGGCGCAGTCTGGAGGTCGCGCGACTGCTGCAACAGCAGGGCTTTCGGGCAGCGAATCTGACGGGCGGCATTCTCGCGTGGTCAAGGGATGTCGATCCCGGCCTGCCGACCTACTGAATATCCTGCTGAATATTGCCTGCTGAATGTTGATTGACCAGCCCGCGGGCTGAGGTTCCCAAAGGACAAATTCCGATGAGAAAGACATTGCGCTACGCGCTCAGCCTCGCCCTGACGTTGGCAACGCCTTTTGCCCACGGTGCGGATCTCGTCGAGGTCTACCAGCGTGCATTGCAGAGCGATCCGCAAATCCGTGAAGCCGAAGCCACGCGGCTGGCAACGCTGGAAGCCAAGCCCCAGGCGATCGCCGGACTGTTGCCGACACTCAACGTCTCCGGCAACTATATCGAACGCGATCAGGAAGGCGAGAACAGCACGCTCGCCGTCGTCAACGGCTTCCCCGTCGTGGGTGTCACCACGCAGACCATCGACGCAACGATCAAGCAATACCAGATTCAGCTGACGCAGCCCGTGTTCCGCTGGGACCGCTGGGTGGCCCTGCGGCGAGCAGATGCACAGGTCGCGCAGGCTGAAGCCGATTTCCAGGCTGCCGAGCAGAACCTCGTGTTTCGGGTATCCCAGCGTTACTTCAACGTGCTGGCAGCCAGGGATTCGCTCTCTGCGCTCGAAGGCGCGACGACGGCAGTCAACCGGCAGCTCGAGCAGGCGGAGCAGCGCTTTGAAGTCGGCCTGACTGCCATTACCGACGTGCAGGAATCGCGCGCCGCGGCCGACAACGCGCGGGCAGCTGTCATCGAAGCCAAGCGCACACTTGCAACCAACCAGGAACTGCTGCGCGAACTGACCGGCGAGCTGTACACGACCCTCGCGGCGCCCGGCGAAGACATGCCACTCAACAGCCCGAGCCCGGCGAGCGAAGATCAATGGGTCTCTGCAGCGATGGAGCAGAACCTGAGCCTGATCTCGAGTCGCCTCGGCGCAGACATCGCCAAGGAAGGCGTGAACAACGCGCAGACCGGTCACTATCCCACGCTGGATCTGATCGGCACACGTTTCAACAACGTGCAGGATGCCGACCAGGTGAACAACGGACTGGCATCCCCCGCAAACAGCGACATCCTGCAGGACTCGATCCAGCTGCAGCTGACCATACCGATTTATGCGGGTGGCGCGGTTTCATCCAGGGTACGCGAGCAGGTGTACAGGTATCGGGCCGCACGCGAAAGGCTGGAACGTACCGCACGTGAAACCGAGCGTGCCACCCGTGATGCCTATCTCGGGGTCAACAGCAACATCTCGCGGGTCCAGGCGCTGCGCCAGGCCGTGGAATCGAGCCGCACCGCACTGGAGGCTTCCCAGGCCGGCTTCGAGGTCGGTACGCGCACCACGGTCGACGTGCTGGATGCCCAGCGCCAACTGCTCACTGCCGAAACCAACTATGCCGGCGCCAAGTACAACTACATCCTCAGCATCATCCAGTTGCGGCTCGCGGCCGGCACACTGTCGCGCGACGATCTGGTTGAAATGAACAAGTGGCTGAGGGAATGAGAGAGCGAGACGACGTGATGACGTGAAGGCGTGATGTCGTCGGCCGCGCGTGATTTGACAGTGGTATTACCTTCCCGCAAGCCGCAGAAATCACGTACATCACGCCTTCACACGCAACGCCGCCTCCACGATCTTCAGCACCCTCTCTACCGCCCCACGATTTTCCTCGATTACGCGCTGCCCCGCATCGCCCCGACGTCTGCGCTCTGCAGCATCGTCAAACAACCTGAGGACGGTGACAGCAATCTCCTCGGCAGAATGAACCTCGATGGCCGCGCCCGCATCGAGCAGCAATCTGGCTGCTTCCGGCGCGTTGAAGACATGCGGCCCCGTCAGCACGGGTAGCCCCAGCGCCGCCGGCTCCAGCAGATTGTGCCCGCCGATGGGCACCAGCGTGCCGCCCACGAAGGCAACATCGGCAGCCGCGTAGAAGCTCATCAACTCCCCCAGCGTATCGATCAGCAGGACGGCAGTTTCCGGCTTTACTGGCGCCTTGCTTGAGCGCGTGACGTACGCAAGCGCACGTCGGGTCAGCAGCGTTTGAACTTCCGCGAACCGCTGCGGATGACGGGGCACGAGAATCAACAGCGCGGTGGGCTGCCGGGCGCGAACGATATCGTGCGCATCGAGCAGCACCTCCTCTTCGCCGTCGCGGGTGCTTCCTGCTATCCAGACGGGACCAATGCCCACCATGCCAGCACGCAAAGACCGACCCTCGACACGAATGCTGTCGGGCACGGTCAGGTCGAATTTCACGTTGCCGGTGACATGAGTCTTTCCCGGATCGGCACCGATCGCGACATAGCGCTGCGCATCGGTAGCCGATTGCGCGGCCACGGTCACATCGCCAGCAAAGACCTGGCGCAGCAGTCCCGACAGCCGCTGATATCGCGTTACCGAGCGCGCCGACAGCCTGGCACTCGCGATCGTCAGCGGAATCCCGCGCCTGCCACATGCAAGGTAGAGATTTGGCCAGAGCTCGGTCTCCATGATGATGCCGGCTCGTGGCTGCACGCGGGCAAGGAACCGGTTCACCGCGCCTGGCAGATCGAAGGGCAGGTAACAGTGGCTGACTTTACCTGCAAGCAGGTCACGAACCTGTCTGGCCCCCGTTGGGGTGGTGGTGGTCACCACAATCGGCAATCCGGGCCAACGCTCCATGAGGCGCGGTATCAGAATCGCGGCTGCCCGCACTTCACCGACTGAAACGGCATGGACCCACACCGTGGGGGCTGCAAAATGCGGTACAAAACCGAAGCGCTCTCCGGCCCGTTCCCAGTAGCTGCGATCCTCGCAGCCCACGCCCGAGCTGGACCAGGAAGGCAAGCGGCGCGGCGACATACATCAGCAGGGAATAGAGGAAGCGCATGCGATATTCGGTACCGCTGACTTCATACCTGCATGTCCCAACCGCCAGATTCCCGACGTCGACCTCCCTGAATCGCTTTCTCGGTCCCCGTTACTGGCCGGTCTGGCTGGGCCTGGCGTGCATTCGTCTGGTCCTGCTGCTGCCCTTTCCGCTGATCCTGGCCTGTGGGCGGGGACTCGGCCGGGTCGCCCATGTCGTCAGCCGCCGCGAGAAACGCATCGCGCGGATCAACATCGCGTTGTGCCTTCCGGAACTTGATGCTGCCGCACAACAGCGGCTGGTACGGCGTCATTTCGAAGCCCTCGGCTGCGCAGTATTCGAAACCGGGCTGGTCTGGTGGGCAAGCGATGCACGCCTCACTCCATGGATCCGGATCGAAGGCAAGGAACACCTTGACCGCGCGCTCAAGGAGGGCAAAGGCGCCATTCTGCTCAGCGCTCATTTCACGTGCCTCGAGATGGGGGCCCGGGCGCTGACGATGCATACGCCAACGAGCATCATGTACATGGTTCCGCAGAATCCCCTCATTGCGGAATTTGCCCGACGCAGCCGCGGCCGACATGCCGTGCGCGCGATTGCCAGCGACCAGGTACGCGATATCCTGCGCAGCCTCTCCGGGAACCTGACGGTGTGGTACGCGCCGGACCAGCGCTATACGGAAAAAATGAGTGCCATCGTGCCGTTCTTCGGGCAACCCGCCGCCACCAATATCGCCACGTCGAGGCTGGCACGCATTTCAGGTGCGAGGGTGTTGCCCTACTTTCCAGAGCGGCTCGCCGATGGATCGGGCTATGTCATGCGGATTGGCGAAGCGCTCAATGACTTTCCGTCTGCAGATCCCATCGCGGACGCACAGCGCTTTCATGCTCTGATCGAAGCCCACGTGCGCCGCTGCCCCGAGCAGTACTTGTGGAGCTACAAGCGCTTCAAACTGGCGGGACCCAACGGCGACATCTACCGATGACTGCGCCCAAATCCGGCATGGCCTCACGCCTCTCGCCACGATACTGGCCCACGTGGGCTGCGCTGGCGTTGCTGCGGGTATTCGAACCCCTGCCCTATGCCTTGCAGTCATGGCTCGGCCGTAGCCTCGGGCGACTGCTGTTCTGGGTGCCGACCGGATTCAAGCGCATCGCCCGCCGCAACCTGGAACTGTGTTATCCGGCGCTATCCCCACAGGAACGCGAAGCACTGCTTGCCAGGCATTTTCTGAGCTTAGGGTTAGGCCTGTTCGAAACCGGCATCACGTGGTGGAGTTCCGAGCAACGGATTCTTGCACTGACGGAGGTCGAAGGACTTGAACACCTCGATGCTGCGCTTGGCGGCGGCCGGGGCGCGATCCTGCTGAGCGCTCACTTTACGACCCTCGAGATCGGTGCGCGCGCGATCTGCGCCCGCCGCCCGACCAGCATCATGTACCGGCCGACGAAGAACGCTGTGCTGGAACACTTTCTGAAGGAAAACCGCGGCAGGCACGCGAAGCGCGCCATTCCGCGGGATGACATCCGCACGCTGATCAGTGCGCTCAAGGCCAATGAGGTCGTGTGGTACGCGCCAGACCAGGCGTATCGCAAGAAGGGTGCGGAGATGGTGGAGTTCTTCGGTATTCCCGCCGCAACCAATACAGCGACGTCGCGGCTGGCAAAGCTGACGGGTGCGGCAGTGCTTCCCTATTTTCCTGAGCGCCTCCCGGGCGGCAAGGGCTATCGGATGGTCATTCAGCCAGCCCTTGCAGGCTTCCCGAGCGACGACCCCGCCGTCGATGCCTTGAGGTTCAATCGCCTCATCGAAGCCCAGATTGAGAGGGTTCCAGACCAGTACCTGTGGATCCACCGTCGCTTCAAAGGCACTACGCCTGATTACCCGGACTACTACAAGAGGGAAAAGGGGATAGGGGATAGGGGATAGTGAAAGGCTCAGGAGGTGCCTTGTTCCTGGTCTATCCCCTATCCCCTATCCCCTTGCCACCGCCCCTATATCCAACCATCACTGCCGCCCATTCCGCCTCACCAAACCTCACATCGACGCGCTGCCCCTTCACCTTCTCCAGCGAGCGTTTGAGCCGCTCAAGCACCTGCTCAGTCCAGGGACCGTGTGGTCTGACCCTCGCCCGGTCGAAGTCGATGACATGGACACGTTCATCGGCGCCGAGCAGCAAGTTGTGCGCGTTCAGATCGACGTGATGAACGCCACGCCGATGCAGGCGCCCGATGATCCGGCCGATCTCCTCCCACAGAGTGTCTGGCAACGCGGCGCCCGTGATCCGATCGGCCAGGGTGCGAGTCTCGGGAAGTTCTTCGGTGATCAGGTCTCCACGGTAAACGCAGCCCGAGCGCACATACCGTGCGGCCACCGGGGCAGGGACCGGGAAGCCTTCGCTGTGCAGCAGCGACAGTAACCGCCATTCACGAAACGACCGGGTTCTGTCCTCGCCCAGCCACAGGTAGGAATCGGTGACCCACCTGGCGATGAAGCCGCCCCTCAGGTAGTGCCTCAGCACCCAGCGCCGGCTCCCATCACGGATGAACACCACCTGCCCTCGGCCACCAGCGGCCGTTTCGCTGCGATTGGCCCAATATTCTCGAGTGAACAACCCGTCGTCGGGCTTAACCACGCGGGAGTCATCGTATAGGATGCCCCCGACTGCAGTCCGAATCTGGCCTTCACTCATGGTCGGGTCCGGAATACGATGTGTTCAGCTTCATGATTGACTGTATTGTCGCGTACACACGGCAGCGACGAAACCTTCGGGTTCTTGAGCCTGAACGATAACAACAAGCCAGTGACCCTTTCTGGATAACACCCTGTTTACCACCCCGCCCCGCGAAGTCTGCATCCTGCGCCTGTCCGCGATCGGCGATGTCTGCCATGTGCTTGCCGTCGTGCGCACGCTGCAGCAGGCGTGGCCCGACACCCGGTTTACCTGGGTGATCGGCAAACTGGAGGCCCGGCTGCTCAAGGGCATACCGGAAATCGAGTTCATCGTCTTCGACAAGAAACAGGGATTCCGCGCGTATCTGGACCTGCGCCGCGCCATGCGGGGTCGCCATTTCGACCTGCTCATGCATATGCAGCTCGCACTTCGCGCCAGCGTTGCAAGCGCTCTGATCCCGGCACGCATCAAGCTGGGCTTCGATCGAACCCGTGCCCGTGAACTGCAATGGCTGTTCACCAACGACCGCATTCGTCGCTCCGAGCGCCAGCATGTACTGGACGGGCTGTTCGGCTTTGCCGACCACGTTGGCGTCCATGACCGGCTCCTGAGATGGGATATTCCGGTCGGAAGGGAGGCACTCGAGCACGCGGCGCGCGTCATTCCCGAGGGCCAGCCCACGCTGGTCATCAGCCCCTGCTCCAGTCACAAGGCGCGCAACTGGCGCCCGGAGTACTACGCGAAGGTCGCCGACCATGCGGCCAGCATGTTGGGCCTGAAGATCCTGTTGTGCGGGGGACCGAGTCCCCTTGAGCGACAGGTGGGCGATGCGATACTCGCCAGCATGCACGAACCCTGCACCGACGTGATTGGCAAAGACACCTTGCCAGCCCTGCTGGCCACCCTTGCACGGGCGACAGCACTGCTGACTCCGGACTCTGGCCCGGCGCACATGGCAACCGCCGTGGGGACTCCTGTCATCGGCCTGTATGCTGCCACCAACCCTGCCCGCAGTGGTCCTTACCTCAGCAGGCAATGGTGTGTGGATCGCTACGATGCAGCAGCTCGCAAGTTCCTGCACAAGCCCGCGGCAGAAATTCCATGGACCACAAAAATCGAGGAACCCGGCGTGATGGACCTGATTCAGCCTGAAGAAGTCATCAAGAAGCTGAGTGCCATCCTGACTCACCAGACACGATACCCCCCAACCCGGTGACGCGATGGCAACGCTGCCCCTGACACTGCTTGTCATGACCTACAACGAAGCCGACAGCATCGGCCGTTGCCTGGACAGTGTGTCCATTGCCGCAGAAAAAATCGTCATCGACAGTGGCAGTACCGACGAGACCTGCGCTATCGCAGTACGACACGGCGCCCGTGTCGTCCATCAGGACTGGCTGGGCTTTGGACCGCAGCGCAATTTCGCCAGCACCGTGGCGTCGCACGACTGGATCCTGTTCCTCGATGCGGATGAGTGCCTGTCTCCCGAGCTGCTCAGGTCTCTTGAAGACCCGTTTGCCGGCGCTGATGGGTTCGGATGCGGCCGGCGCGATTCTGCGTCGCGAAGCGTGGTATCTCGGCGCACCGATGCGCTGGTACAAGCCCATGGTAGGCGAGAAGATTGCCCGCCTCTATCATCGCAGGCGTGCCCGCTGGACCGATGCCCGCGTCCACGAGTCCCTGCGATTCGAGGGCCGCGTCGAGCACTTCGATGCGCCGTTCCGGCATTACTACAACCCGACGCTGGTTCACGAGCAGCTCAAGATGCTGAAGTATTCGGAACTCAAGGCACGGGACTGGCTGGATCGTGGCCGCTCGCCGCGCTTGTGGGAAGCCCCTTTTGTCTTTCTGACTACTTTCTTCAAGGACTACGTGCTGCGCCGCGCTTTTCTCGATGGGGCCCGCGGCTATATCGTCGCCCATGTAGCAGCGAACTACGCGGTCTACAAGCGTTTGCGATATTACGAAATGCGCACCAACCCGGAGTCCCTCGACCTCGCGCACCGGCTGCTGAAAAAGCACGGGATCGAGCGCCATTGAACCGCTGAGTGACCAGCAAGCGCCCGCGATATACTGACTGGCATCGCAAAAGGATGGAGTAGCGCGTGACCGAAATCCAGGTACCCATCAGCCCGGGCGAGCTGATCGACAAGATCACCATCCTCGAGATCAAGTCCGAGCGCATGACGGACGCAAAGAAGGTCGCCAATGTCCGGCACGAACTGGGTCTGCTCAAAGCGACCTGGCAGGCCTCTGATTACTCGGCGACCGACATCAGCGCCGAGTGGGCGCGACTCAAGCACATCAACGAGCAACTGTGGGTGATCGAGGACGACATCCGTGACAAGGAGCGCGCCCGGGCGTTTGATGCCAGGTTCATCGAACTCGCACGGGCAGTGTACGTGACGAACGACGAGCGGGCCCAGGTGAAGCGCGTCATCAACGACAAGCTGGGCTCGAAGATTGTCGAAGAAAAGAGCTACGCCGACTACAGGTAGACGTGAACGAGGGGACTGGCCATGCGCAATGCCAATGACGCTGCAACCGACCGCAGGACATTCCTCGCAGGCGCCAGTATGGGTGCTGTGGCCACGCTGCTGAGTCCGGCAAGCGATGCAGCCTCACCTTCCTTGAGCGCGGACGAACAGACCAACGTCAAGCTGGTAAACGATTTCTGTGCTGCGTGGGCGACGAAGGACATGGCAAAGATCCTGCCTTACCTGAGCGAGGACTGCTCCTATCGCATGTCGGAAACCACGCCCGCGGTCACTGGCCATTCCGGCGTGACGGAGCGACTCAAGGATGCGATCGAGAGAGCGGAAACGGTGACCTTCGAGGTTCTCGACACGTACGCAAAGGGCCCGATGGTCATCAATCACCGCATCGACCGTTTCGCGTTCAAGGAAATGCCGTTCACCTGGGAAGGTGTCGGTGTCTTCTTCATCAAGGACGGCAAGATTCGTGAGTGGTCGGACTACACCATCAAGATGGTTCGCTGATTCGACGCTTCAGCGCTTCAGCGTGTACTCGGCGCTGCAGTAGGGGCACTTTGCCCAGCCGGTCTTCTCTATGGGCAAGAACACCTTCGGGTGGGAATTCCACAGGTTCATGGCGGGCGACGGGCAGGACAGCGGCAAATCCGCCGCCGTTACCGTGTACTGGCTCTGGGCGTTGGGCGGAATGAGCTTGTCCGAGCGCTCTGGAATGGCCATTGATCGACTCCGGAGGGATGGTCGGCTGACAGGCGGCGATTATTGCTGAATCCCTGTCCGATGGACACTCTTGCCATCGGGAGTGCTATCTGGTCAGCAGGCCGACTGCCTTCCCCACCGCAGGCTCGAACCCCGCTCCGCCCTGCTGCCAGTAAGCGGCAATCTGCTTGCGCATCCGCGGATCCCAGAAACGGCGGAGGTGATCGGCGATCAGCTTTGCGGCGGTGTCTTCATCGTTGGCTGTGACAAAGAACGCGCCGATCTCGTTGGCCATCTTGACGAGGTGATCGATGTTCATGTCACGAGCCTGTGCGGATGCGTATAGACCACGTGGCTGTCATCGCGGGCGAAGCCGATCAGTGTCACGCCGCATTCATCGGCCAGTCTGATGGCGAGCGCCGTCGGCGCGGAGATTGCGGCCATCAGCGTGATCCCGGCCGTCGCGGCTTTCTGGACCATTTCGTAGCTCGCGCGACTCGACACCAGCAAGTAGCCGGAAGCGGCGTCGGTCCCGGAACGAAGCAATGAGCCGACGACCTTGTCGAGCGCGTTGTGCCGCCCGACATCCTCACGCACGACCTGCACGCCGGCTTGTGGCCGACACCATGCGGCGGCATGCACGCTCCCCGTACGGGCGTTCAGTGGTTGGCGGGCCTTCAGGTCCTTGAGCGCGGCATGGAGTTCCGCGGAACTCATAGTGATGCCTGTACCCACTGGCACCGGATGACGGATCGCCTGTTCGATAGTCTCGGTGCCGCAAAGCCCGCAGCCGGTACGACCTGTCAGGTTCCGCTGCCTGCGCAGTAGCGCCGAAAATCGCTCTGCCGCTATCGTCAGGCGCAGTTCACAGGAATCGCCATGCGATACGACTTCAACACCGCGGATTTCAGCAGCACTATCAACCAGCGCTTCGGTGAACGTGAAGCCGGTGCCGAGGTCTTCCAGATCCTGAGGTGTGGCGAGCATGACCACGTGCGGAATGCCGTGATAGGTAAACGCGACCGGGACTTCCTCGGCCACTTCGTCCGCCACCTGTTCAACCTGCCCGGCTCGCCAACGACGAACGGCGACGGTGTGCGAAGTCGCCGGCAACGGCTTGGGCGCATGCTGCTCGTCAGGCGATGGTGGCATCGGAATTTCGCCTGATACGTTGCTGCAGCGCTTCCTGTTCACGATGCCGGCGCTGCCACTCCGTCGGCTGCGTGACGCGCACGACTTGCACCGCAGTGACCTTGTATTCCGGGCAGTTCGTTGCCCAATCCGAGTTGTCGGTGGTCACTACATTCGCGCCCGATTCCGGGAAATGGAAGGTCGTATAGACGACACCGGGCTGCACCCGCGTCGTCACCTCAGCCCTGAGCACCGTTTCACCCGCGCGACTCATGACGCCCGCCCAGTCGCCATCGCGAATACCACGCTCCTCGGCGTCATGTGGATGAATCTCGAGACGATCCTCCGGATGCCAGACCACGTTGGCGGTTCTGCGGGTCTGCGCGCCGACGTTGTACTGGGTCAGCACCCGCCCGGTCGTCAGGATCAACGGGAAGCGCGCCGTCACCTTCTCGTCGGTGGGCACGTACTCCGTCACGTAGAAACGCCCGAGCCCGCGCACGAAGTGATCGACATGCATCGTCGGCGTGCCGTCAGGGGCCGCGTCGTTGCAGGGCCACTGAATGCTGCCCAGGCGATCGAGCTTTTCGTAGGACACGCCGGTGAACGTCGGCGTGAGCCTCGCGATTTCGTCCATGATCTCGGAAGGGTGCCGGTATGCCATGTTGAAACCGAGCGCGTTCGCCAGCGCAACCGTGACTTCCCAGTCGGCAAGGCCTGCCAGCGGCTGCATGACCTTGCGCACGCGTGAGATGCGGCGTTCGGCATTCGTGAACGTGCCATCTTTCTCCAGGAACGACGAACCCGGCAGAAACACGTGCGCGTACTTGGCCGTTTCGTTGAGGAAAATATCCTGGATGACGATGCATTCCATCGCCGAGAGTGCGGCCGTGACATGCTGTGTGTTGGGATCGGACTGCGCGATATCCTCGCCCTGGATATATAGACCCATGAAGCTGCCATCGAGCGCCGCCTCGAACATGTTGGGAATCCTCAATCCCGGTTCGTGCTCGAGGTGTACGCCCCATACCGACTCGAACAGCCCGCGGACAGCTGTCATCGCTCACATGGCGATAGCCGCTGAACTCGTGCGGGAACGAGCCCATGTCGCAGGAGCCCTGCACGTTGTTCTGGCCACGCAACGGATTGACGCCCACGCCTTTACGACCGAGGTTGCCCGTGACCATCGCGAGGTTGGCGATGCCCATGACCATCGTCGTGCCCTGACTGTGCTCGGTCACTCCGAGGCCATAGTAGATCGCGCCATTGCCGGCACCGGCATACAGGCGCGCGGCCTGTCGCACGAGATCTGCAGGTACACCGGTGATTGCTTCAGTGGCCTCGGGAGAATTCCGCGCATCCGCCACGAAAGTCTGCCAGCGCGCGAACGAGTCGGCCTCGCAGCGCTCGGCGACATAGTCCTTGCGGCTCAACCCTTCCGTCACGACCACGTGCGCCAGCGCATTGATCAGCGCCACATTCGTTCCCGGGCGCAACTGCAGGTGATAGTCGGCGGCAATATGCGGTGTGCGCACGATGCCGATCTCCCGCGGATCCACGACGATCAGCCTTGGCTCCCTGCCGCAGTCGCCGCTTCATCTGCGATGCGAAGACCGGATGTCCTTCCGTCACGTTCGCGCCGATCAGCATGATCACATCGGCCTGCATCACGGAGTCGAACTCCTGCGTCCCTGCCGACTCGCCCAAGGTGCTCTTCAGCCCGAATCCGGTCGGCGAATGGCAGACACGGGCGCAGGTGTCGACATTGTTGTTGCCGAACGCTGCGCGCACGAGCTTCTGCACGAGGAATGTTTCTTCATTGGTGCATCGGGACGACGTGATGCCGCCGACCGAATCGCGGCCGTGCCGCGGCCTGGATGCGCTTGAATTCGGACGCGGCGTACGCAATGGCCTCATCCCAGCTGACTTCGCGCCACGGCTCGGTGATCGTCTTGCGGATCATCGGCGAACGGATACGTTCGGCGTGCGTCGCATAGCCGAAAGCAAACCTGCCCTTCACGCACGCATGGCCATGATTCGCGTGGCCGTCACGATTCGGCACCATGCGTATCACGGTCTCATCCTTGACCTCTGCCTGTAACGAGCAGCCCACTCCACAGTAGGCGCACGTAGTTGTGACTGCGCGCGTCGGCGACCCAAGCGCGATCAGCGACTTCTCCGTCAATGCAGCCGTGGGGCACGCTTCCACGCACGCGCCGCAGGAAACGCATTCTGATTCGAGGAAGGGCTCGTCCTGGCTGGCCGCGACTTTCGACTGGAAGCCGCGCCCGTCGATCGTGAGCGCCAGCGTCCCCTGCGTCTCATCACAGGCGCGAACGCAGCGCGAACAGACGATGCACAGATCGGGATTGAACGCGAAATACGGATTGCTGGTATCGGCTGGCCGTGGCCGCTCGGTGACACCGTCCAGTCCATAGCGCGTGGTTGTCACACCGACCACTGCCGCCATGTCCTGCAGTTCGCAATGACCATTCGCCGGACAGCGCTCGCAATCGAGCGGATGATCGGAGACGTACAGCTCCATGACCCCTTTGCGCAATTGCGACAGCTTGTCGCTTTGCGTGCGGACCTTCATGCCTGCTGTCACGAGCTGTCGTGCAGGAAGCGGGATACCCTTTGCGGCCTTCCACTTCGACGAGGCACAGACGGCAGGAGCCGAAGGCCTTCAGCGAATCCGTCGCACACAGCTTCGGGATACGGCTACCGAGTGTCGCTGCGGCGTGCATGACGGAAGTGCCTTCCGGAACCGATACCGCCCGGCCATCGATCTCGAGTGTGACGAGTCCGGGGCTCAGGCTGGCGGGAGTGCCCAGATCCACATGATCGATGGAGTACATGTCAGTGCTCCGCCTTCCGGAAATCTTCAGGAAAATGCTTGATCGCGCTTTGCACCGGAAACGGCGTCATGCCACCTAGCCCGCACAGCGAACCGTGCAGCAGCGTCTCGCACAGGTCGTCGAGCAAGGCCAGATTCTGCTCAGGCTGAATGCCGGCAGCAATGCGATCGAGAACCTCGACGCCCCGCGTCGAGCCGATGCGGCAGGGCGTGCATTTGCCGCAGGATTCATGCGCACAGAATTCCATGGCATAGCGCGCCATCCGGGCCATGTCGACGGTGTCATCGAAGGCAACGATGCCACCATGCCCGAGCAGCGCACCGATGCCGCTTAAGCTTTCGTAGTCGATGAGCGTGTCGAACTGCGAGGCCGGCACATAGGCACCGAGAGGTCCGCCGATCTGTACGGCGCGCAACGGCCGCCCGGTCGCTGAACCGCCACCGTAGTCGTACAACAGGTCACGCAATGACACACCGAAGGCCCTTTCCACGAGTCCGCCATGCTTGATGTTCCCGGCGAGCTGGATCGGCAGCGTGCCTCGCGACTTGCCAACGCCGAATTCGCGATAAGCCGCAGCGCCCTTCTGCAGAATGGCCGGCACGCTCGCCAGTGAAATTACGTTGTTGACGACTGTCGGCATGCCGAACAGGCCTTTGACGGCCGGGAGCGGCGGCCGTACTCGTACTTCGCCGCGCTTGCCTTCCAGGCTTTCGAGCATCGACGTTTCCTCACCGCAGATATAGGCGCCGGCACCCAGCCGCACCTCAATATCGAAACGCGTCCCGCTGCCCATGATGTTGGGCCCGAGGAAGCCGGCGCGATGGGCTGCGACGATCGCTTCGTTCAGCACCCGATACGCGTGGGGGTACTCGACGCGCAGATAAATGTATCCTCGTGTAGCGCCCACCGCGAGACCCGCGATGGTCATCCCTTCGATCAGTTGCAGGGGATCGCCTTCCATCAGCATCCGGTCCGCGAACGTGCCTGAATCGCCTTCGTCGGCGTTGCACGCAATGTACTTCTGTGGCGCTTGCGTATCGAGCACGGTCTGCCATTTGATACCAGTCGGAAACGCAGCACCGCCCCGGCCCCTCAGGCCTGATTCCGTCACCGCACGCACGATCTCTGCAGGACTGATCATCAGCGCCTGACGCAATCCCTGAAAGCCGTCGCGCGCCACGTAGTCGGCGACACTCACCGGATCGATGATGCCGACACGTGCGAACGTCAGCCGTTGCTGGCTCTTGAGCCAGGGATGGTCATCGATCACTCCCAGTGACAGGCGATGAGTGCCGCCGGCCAGAAACCCGGCCTCGATCAGACCTGCAATATCGCCAGCGCTGACTGGACCGTACGCCAGACGACCCTTGGGCGTAACGACTTCGACCAGAGGCTCCAGCCACGACAATCCCCGCGAACCGTTGCGGACGATGCGCACCGCCATTCCGCGAGTTCTGGCCTCCTGCGCTATCGTCGCGGCAACGGCTTCGGCCCCCACCGCCATTGCAGACGCATCCCGCGGCACGTAAACCGTCACCACGCTCATGTGCTTCGCTCCGCAGCAGCGAACAGTTCATCGAAGCCCTCCGGCGTCACCCGGGCATGCACCTCACCATCGATCATCAATGCAGGAGACAGTGAACAGAGGCCAAGGCAATACACCGGCCGCAGGGAAACTGCGCCATCGGCGCTCTGCTGACCAAACGCAAGATTGAGCTTCCTTTCTATGTGAGCAGCAAGTTGCTCACCGTGCATGGCCTGGCAGGACTCGGCTCGACACACCTCGATTCGCCGGCGCGCGGGGGGCTGGTCGCGAAAGTGATGATAGAAGCTGATGACGCCATGCACTTCCGCCCTCGACAGGTTCAGTTCCTCGGCGATCACCGGTACTGCAGTCGCTGGAACGTAGCCATGCGCGTCCTGAATCGCGTGCAACACCACGAGCAACGGCCCAGGCTGGCCCTTGCACGGGGCAATCAGCGCCAGGATCTCGTCGCGGGAGGGTTGGGTATCGATCTTCAAGTGGGGATCCTTCGGCGGGGACACCTCGATCATTGGCTGCACGCGCCAGCCGCCCCGTGCATTCAGTATAGCCCGCTTCCGGCCAGGGCCGCATGCAACCAACCCTTGCCCGTCCGGTGAAACTCGTGCCCCTTCAGTCGATGGTGGAAACCGGATCGGGGCACTCCGCTAATCGTAGAACGCGGGCGCTTTCCTGAGTTTCCGGTACGCCAGCAGATCGTGCTGGATCCACAGCTGCGCGCTGGTCTGCTTGAGAAATACCTCAAGCGCTTCACGCGACCGACCCGTCTGTGCCTGGTCGAAGTCGGCTATAGGCAGACGATTCAGTGTGCGCTCCTCGGGATAGTGATAGAGGTCTCCGGCCAGCACCACGCCGCCGGTCTTCGCGAGCTTCACGTAAAGTACGTTGTGCCCCGGCGTATGACCGGCAGACGCCTTGATTACCACCGTGCCGTCGCCGAAGACATCGTAGTCGTCCGTGATCAACGTGGTCTTGCTTCTCCCAAGCGCTGCGAAGTTTGAGGGTTGCGGTGGTTCAGCGGCCGGCTGCGGAAACATGGCGTCGCGTTCGACCTTGCGGACCAGCCAGGTCGCGCTGGCAAAGGCGTTGGCGTTCGCCACATGGTCCCAGTGATAGTGGGACAGCGCGAGATAGGTGATGTCCGCCGGCTGGTAGCCGACTTCAGCCAACTGCGCGGTCATTGACTTGCGAAGCGACACGTACCGGTCGGCACTGTTCGACAGTACGAGATGTCTGGCGACGGTCTGGCTTCCCGGCGTCCATGTATCGTCCGCAATGGCGCCAGTGTCCCACATCAGCGTTCCCCGGGGATGCACGATCAAGAACGCCGCGACAGAAAGCTGCGACGTCGCCACTTCATCAGGCTTCAGGCGATAGCGCGCTGGATCCGATTCGAGGACGCCGCCGTCGAAGACATACAACCGCATCGGCTGCTCTGCGCCCTGGACAGCAGCGCGGGCGTCAAACCATGCGGGGAAGCTGGCCGCCAGCATTGCAATCATGATTCTACGTACCATGCCGTATCGCCCTTTCACTGCTGAATGGGAAGTTGCTGCTCAATTCGTAGCGTACTGCGGCGGGACGTCAAGCCGTACGACGATGCCCTGAAGATCCGCCGAAGGAGCCGTGTAACGCTGCATGACGAGCGGATCGTGGCCCGGCACGATGTGATCCTCGGAGTCCGCCAGGTCGCGAACCACCCGGTAGCCCTCGAACATGTCGGCCACGTTGTAGACCACGGGAAAGGGTTGGCCCCGCTGCATATTGGCGTAGAGGTGCGTCGCATCCGACGCCACAACCACCCAGCCACGTTGTGTCCATACTCTGACCACCTGCAATCCGGCGGTATGCCCGCCCACATGGTGGAGGCTGAATCCTGGAGCGAGCTCGGCGAAGCCGTCATGGAACGTCACCCGGCCTGCATACAGATGCCGGATCACCGACACCACATTCTCGACGTCGTAAGGATGGCGGAAAAATCCATGGCTCATGCAGCGACCGGTTGCGTAGGCGGTCTCCTTATCCTGCAGATGGAAACGGGCGCGAGGAAACGAATCAAGCGTACCCGCGTGGTCATAGTGCAGGTGAGTGAGGATGACGTCCCCGATCTGCTCCGGATCGATCCCCAGCAGCTTCAATCCCTGGGCTGGCGACCGCAGCAACTGCCGACCACGCGCCTGCGCGGCTTCGGCACCAAATCCGGTATCGATCAGATAGACTTGCCCGGCCCGTCGCGCTACCCAGACAAAGTAGTCGAGCGGCGAACCCTCATCGTGAATGTCACCATTGATGAAGTTGTCATGGTGTCTGCGACCCGCATGATGCGCATAACGGATCGCATACAGCTCGAATGGTTCGATGGCCGGATGTTCCGCAGAGACTGCCATGTTCCAATTCTCCGGTCCCGGTACTGTCACTTATGCGCTGCCAGCGCCGCCTTCAGTAGCGGCGTCAGACGTTCGACCTCGCTCTTCACGAATCCCTGCAGCCACGCCGCGCTGCGCTCCACCTTGGGCGGCACAACCCCGCCCTGCTCCAGCAAGCGCTTGCGCACGATGTCGTCGTCCAGCGCCTTGTCCAGCGCCGAGTTCAGTTTCGCTATGATGTCGGGTGGCGTACCCCGCGGCGCGAACACTGCGCTCCATGCGATGATCTGCAGGCTGGGCAGGCCGGCTTCCTTCGTCGTCGGCACGTCTGGCAATGCCGGCGAGCGCTCCTCTGACGCAATGGCATAAGCCTTGATCGCGCCCGCCTTCACCTGTTCGACATACGTGACGATCTGGTCGCACATCACGTCCACCTGACCCGCCAGCAGATCGTTCAACGCCGGGCCCGTGCCGCGGTAGGCAACTTGCGTAATCTGCAGCCCGAGCGCTGCATTGAGCAGCGTGCAAGACGTATACGAGATGGAGCCTACACCTGCATGAGCCTCGTTCAACGTGTCCGTATTGGATCTCGCATAAGCGATGAACGCTTTCAGATCCTGCGGAGGAAGATCCTTTCTTGCAACAATCAGGATGGGCGCCTTGGCCGCCATGCCTACAGGTGCGAAATCCGTAACCGGGTTGTAGCGCAGTTTGGGATAAAGTGCGGGCGCCGTGCCGTGGGTTCCCATCTGGCCCATCATGATGGTGTAGCCGTCAGGCTTCGTCTGTGCCACTCGCGCCGTGGCCGTGGTGCCGCCCGCACCGACGGCATTCTCGACAATCACCTGCTGCCCAAGCGTTCTCGACATGTGCTCAGCGACGATACGCGCGATTGCATCCGTAGGCCCCCCTGCCGCAAAAGGCACCACCATCGTGACGGGATGAGTAGGCCAGCCTTGCGCCTGCGCCGGCCCGGCACCCCACGCCAGCAGCAACGCGCCAATCTTGATCAGAAGCATCACCCCTGCTTCTCCACGAGACCCTTGAACGCAACCTTCGCTGCCTGCTCGATATGATGCTCCGATGCTTCGGATGCAGCATCCGCGTCGCGGCGCCTGATGGCAGCAACCAGGCTGCGGATCTCGCGGATACTCTGCTTCGCCCGCTTCGGTGACGACAGCGTCAGTCGCCTGAGCAACGTGACCCGGTCATTCAGGGACCGCAGCAACGATTGGATGACGCTGTTGCCGGAGCCCTCGAAGAACACGTCATAGAAGTCCTGCTTCGCAGCCAGGATCCGCTCAACGTCCAGCGACTCGTACGCGTCGGCCAGTTTCTCCACCGCCACGCCGAGCTGCTCCAACTGAACGTCCGTCGCATGCTCGACGAACAGCCGTGCGGCGAGCGCTTCCAGGACGGCACGAACCTGATAGACGCTGACCGCATCTGCAGCAGTCAGGTTTTTCACCGAGGGGCCCCTGTTGGGAATGATATCGATGAGGCCATCGCTCTCGAGCTCCCGCAACGCCTCGCGCACTGACGGGCGGCTCACCCCCAGCAGCTCGCACAGATCCCTTTCAACCAGCCGCTGTCCCGGGGCGAATCGGCCGCTGGTGATGGCATTGCGCAGCACCTTGGCCGTCTCCCGCCTGACCGGTGCCGCCACCGCGGTGACGCGCATGGACATATCGTTCCTGTGTTCTGTCATGGTTTGTTCCTCAGGCCTCCCTGAATACGGTGATTTCACGATTGCATGCCCCAGCGACGGACTGTTCGCTGCTCCAGCGTACGAAACACGAGGTTCTCAACCACCAGGCCGAACAGGATCACCATCAGCAGGCCGGCAAACACACTCGGAATCTCGAGCAGGTTCTTGTTCTGGAAGATGAACCAGCCCAGACCACCACCGCTCGAACTGACGCCGAACACGAGTTCCGCGGCGATCAATGCACGCCAGGCGAATGCCCAGCCGATCTTGAGACCCGTCAGGATGCTGGGCAGTGCGCCGGGGATGAGGATCTTCGTGACATACGCGATTCTCGAGAGGCCGTAGTTCTGGCCGACCATGCGCCACGTCTGGCTGACGGACCGGAAACCCGTATGCGTATTCAGCGCCACCGACCACATGCACAGCATGCACCAGCACGAAGATGATGCTGCCATTTCCCAAGCCGAACCAGATCATCGCCAGCGGCAACAAGGCGATTGACGGCAACGGATTGAACATCGCCGTCAGCGTATCGAGCAGGTCCGCGCCCATCCGCGTCGCAGTTGCGAACGCCGTCGCCAACGCAGCGCAGACCAGGCCAAGCGCATACCCCTGCAGCAGTGTGCTCACCGAACGGCCGTTGCATCGACCAGCTCGCCCGAGCGCAAGGCGCGTGCCAGAATGCCATTGCCGTATCAAGGAACGTCGGAAACAACAACGGGTTGTTCGAGCCAACGCGCATAGCCTTCCCAGATCAACGCCAACGCGATCAGCATCAGGCCTTTGCGCACTTCACCGCGATCGAATACCCGCTCGCGCAGACTCAATGGCCTCGCCACCACGCCGAAGCCCGTCGGCGGGTTGTCGTTGATGACATCCGGTCGCGCTCGCGCCGGCGCACTGTGTCCTCATGCATGGGCGGCCCTCCCGCTGTGCGCTTCACCCTCGAACAGCAATGACTCGATACGGGCCGACAGCTTGCGGCCGTCTGCACCGACTGCATCGACCCCGGTACTACCCAGTTCCGCGCGCACCCGACCAGGATGCGGCGTCAGCAACAGGATGCGATTGCCGATGCGCACCGCCTCCGCAATGGAGTGCGTCACGAACAGCAGCGTGACGCGGGTGTCCTCCCACAGCTGCAGCAACTCTTCCTGCATCTGTCCGCCTGGTGAGCGCATCGAGCGCTGCGAACGGCTCATCCATCAACAGGATCTCGGGTTCCATTGCCATGCCGCGCGCGATGGCAACGCGCTGCTTCATGCCGCCGGACAGCATGTGGGGATAGCTGTCCGCGAACTTCGGCAAGCTTCACCTTGTCGATGTAATGTCGCGCCCGGTCAAGGCCTCGCTGCCCGCCAGGCGGCCGCTCGACGTCAGCGCGAACAGCACGTTCTCCTCAACGGTCTTCCACGGCAGCAGCTGATCGAACTCCTGGAACACCAGTACCCGATCCGGGCCCGGACGCATGATCTGCCGGTCATTCAGGCTGATCGCCCCTTCGACAGGCTTGATGAAGCCACCCACTGCCTTGAGCAGTGTCGACTTGCCGCAGCCCGAGGGCCCGAGTATCACGTAGCGATCTGATTTCCGTACTGCAAAGCTGACCCGATACGTGGCCGTTACGAGATGGTCCCGCGCACGGTATTGCAGGGTCACACCATCGACTGCCAGCAAGGGCTTCTGGTCTGGTTGCAGCATGTCGCCCGGCCTAGTTGCCACCGGCGATGTCCGGTGTGTCGAAGAACAGGTCAGGCAGAGCCGCCGGCCGGTTCCTCAGCGACCCGTGCGCCTGCATGAAGGTGGCATAGGCCATGACATTTTCGGGTTTCGTCGTGTACTTCGTTGTCGGGTCACCCAGTATCGCGACCAGGTCTTCGACGCTCCAGCCCTTGCCGCCCATGGACTCGAGCAGGACGCTCGCTGCGTTCTTCCTGTCCTCCGCGATCATTTCCTGTGCCCGCTTCAGGGCCTTCAGCACGGCGCCGTACACCTTCGGGTTCTCCGTGCGGAATTTTGTCGTCGTGGACATCATCGTGAACGTCGTCGAACCACCCATCACGTCGTCCGAATTCATGATGGTGCGGATCGCGGGATCCTTCAGCTCGCGCTGACCGAAGGGAGGCGACGCCCAATGGCCGACGATATTGCCGCTTCCCGAAAGCATCGAGATCAGCGCATCGGGATGCGCCATGGTCACCGTGGCCGGATCGAAACGAAACGTCTGCTCCTTGCCGTATTTCTTTGCGGCATACATCTGCATGACGATCGACGGGATGGATACCCTGACGGAGGTCACGGCGATCTTCTGGTTGCCCGCAACGGAATCCAGCGACTTGAGCTGCGCCACCCGCGCGTTCAACACCATCGGCATCGAGCTGATGGCCGCCACTCCTTTCACCTGCGCATTTGTGCGAGTGCGATCCCACAGCACGAGAAAAGCAGGCGGTCCTGCCGAAATGAAATGCGCCGAACCGGACAACAGCGCATCGTTCATGACCGCTGGTCCACCGAGGTTTGACCAGTTGACCGTCACTTTCACGCCAGTCTCAGCGGCATACTTCTCGATCAGGCCGTATTTCTGCATCATGTTGAGCGGCAGAAAGCCAAAGCCCCCGGCACCCAGGGGAATGCGCAATTCGGAAACTTCCGCTCGCGCCGCGAGTGGAACGACGCCGAGCAGTGCAACTGCGATGAATGCCTGCAGGATTCTCATCGTTTCCTCCATCAGGGTACGCAGCGAGCAATCAGGTCACGCGTATCACTCAGGGTCTCGACCGTCCAGCAGGCTGCGATAGCCGCTTCCCGTTGTGCGGGGGCAAGCACCGTGGCCTGTTCGAGAAACTTCGTTTCAAGTTGCACATCGGTAAGCGGTCGTTGCAGGTTGCCAAGTGATCCGACCAGCGTCTTGTTCAATGTGCGACCGTCCCTGAGACGCACCGTGACGACCACGCAGTCCTCGCCCACGTCGGGATCGCCAAGCGCTTCAGTGATCTCGCGCAGACGCCTGAGGGACGGTTCGTTGACGGCTTCGTCTGTGAATTCTGAGAGGCCGCCTCTGCCACGGCCGAGTCCGATGGCAGCCGCGTGGTAGATCGAGAACTTGCCTTCAAGGCCAGTCGTGATGGCCTTCTTGTTGCAAAGATCCTTCACCAGTGGAGCGACCCGCAGCTCCACGGACTCGATCTGCTCCGCAGTCAGACCCTCCTGCTCATGCAGCTGCATGCAGGCATCGATGGTCGGGTGCACCACGATCCCGCACGGAAACGGCTTGTAGGTGTTGACGCGCAGATCGAAATCGACTCCCAGTCGAGCCACAATCCTGTCGAGGTCGTAGGTTGCCGACGTCACCGCCGCAAAGCCGCGCGGACTCTCGAGAGGCAAGCGCCCGCTGGTAAAGCCCTTCTGCGCCAGCAGCGCTGCCATGTAGCCGCTCTGTGCCGAGCGGCCAGGATGAAACCCTTTGCCCATCGAGCCGAACATCTCGCGCAGACCCGCGGATTGCGTTGCCGCCAAGCCGATGGCAAAGGTCATGCGCTCGGCATCGAGCTCCAGCAGTTTGCCGATCGCCACTGCAGCACCGAATACACCGATGGATCCGGTGCTATGCCACCCCGCCTCGTAGTGAGCGGGATACGTTGCATTGCCGATACGCGAGACAACCTCGAATCCGAGAATGAAGGCATGCAGGAAGTCCACGCCGCTGACCTTGTTGACGCTTGCGTAAGCGCACAACGCCGCTGCCACGGGCGAACTGGCGTGAATGTAGTTCTTCGGCAATGTGTCGTCGTAGTCGTGTACGTGCGAGCTGATGCCGTTCAGCAGCGAAGCAAACAGTGGATCAAAGCGCTCGGCGCGCCCCAGCACGTTGCAGGTGGGCGGCCCGCTGAAAGGACCAAGCGCCGCTATCGCGATGTCCATCGCCGGATGCCCGGCACCGCCCAGCGCACAGCCGACGATATTGAGCAGCGCGCGCTTGCCCTCATGATGGACATCCGCCGGGAATGCCCTCGAAGCGGCTCTTGCAGGATGTAGTCCACCAGCTGCGCGGTGCAATTCATACGCCGACGTCTCCCCCGGTAATCCAGCGCTGCGGACGGTGACGCCGCCCCGCGGTGATCTTTCAGTTGTTCCTGTCGTGCAGCTCGAAGCCTGCCAGCTTCTCGCTCAGCTGGGCCACGGCCGTATGGTCTGCCCGCGGGCCGAGCAGCGCAGAGGCCCCCGCCCACATCTCGCGGCACAGCGCGGCAAAAGGCGTACTGACGCCTCCGGCGCGGGCCACTTCAAGCGCAATGCTCAGATCCTTCACCATCAACTCGATGGCAAAGCCGGAATCGAACTTGCGGGACAGCACATACTGCTTGAACTTCTTCTGCGTGCTGTTGTTCATGCCGGTCGACGCATTGAGGATGTCTACCATCGTTCCCTCGTCGATCCCGAACCTGGCACCGATCAACAGCGCTTCGATGCCGATCAGGAAGCCGCCGGCAGACACCAGATTGTTCAGGGCCTTCATGGCATGACCGCTGCCGATCTTGCCGGTGCGAATGACCGAGCCCATCGTGTCCATGAGCGGCTGTGCAGCATCGATAGCCGTTGCGTCGCCACCGGCCATGATGGTCAGTTGCCCGCTCTTCGCGCGTGGCACGCCGCCCGAGACCGGGGCATCGAACAGCGTAACTCCCTGCTTCGCGAGCAGCTCTGCAAAGCGAACGGTCTCGCCCGGAATACCGGAGGTCATGTCGATGACCACGGCACCCTTGCGCAACGTTCCCGCAATGCCATCGGCGGCAAACAGCACCTTCTCGACAATCGCGCTGGTGGGGAGAATCGTAACCACAACGTCTGCAGATCGGCCGACCTCCGCGAGCGACGGCATACGCACACCCCCCACCTCCGCGACGAAGCGGTCGACCTGGTCGGCCCGCACATCGAAGGGAATGACCGAATAGCCGGCGCCCACGAGACGGCTTGCCATGGGCCAGCCCATCGCGCCGAGTCCGATGAAACCGATCTGCGGTTTTGCTGTACCCGTCATTGGTATTTTCCCGGTGAGCCCTTACGCGATCCTGCCTTCTTCCTTCAGCACTTCGACCGCCACTTTCAGGCTGTCGAGACCGGCGGGTACGCCACAATAGATGGCGACCTGCAGCATGACTTCGCGGATTTCCTCGGGTGTCAGACCGTTGTTGAGCGCACCCCGAACATGCAGGCGGACTTCGTTCGGACGATTGAGCGCCGAGATCATCGCAAGATTGATGAAGCTGCGCGTGCGGCGATCGATGCCGGGCCGGGTCCAGATCTCTCCCCAGCACCATTCCGTCACCAGCTTCTGCATGGGAGCGGTGAAATCGTCGGCACTGGCGAGTGACTTGTTCACATGGGCTTCGCCAAGCACCTCGCGGCGCACCTTGAGGCCTTTGGCGAACTGCTCGGTCTTGAACTCGGGACGATCGGACATGGGTATCTGCTCTCCGGGGCTAGCTGGCCGTGACTGCACCGCGAACCGTACGTCTTCAGCTGATTGTCTGTCAATCAGTTTGTCAGAAAACATTCGCTCTCCCCGGCGCCATGCACGAGCGATTTCCTGCATACTGAATTGCATAATGTCCGCATCGAATGCTTCACAACCCGGCCAACCCTTTGCTGCAGGCACGGCAGTGTCACGCACGCTTGCCAGGTTTCTGGCGGACTCTCGCGCCGAGGACATGCCGGTCGCACTGCAGCACGAGGCAAAGCGATCCCTTCTCAACTACTTCGCGGCTGCGCTCGGCGGCTGCCGCGACAAGGCCGTCGACCATGCGATCACGGTGCTTGCGCCGTTTTCGGGGCGGCAACAGGCAACCGTGATCGGGCGCGCCGAACGCTTCGATATGCTCAATGCGGCATTTCTGAACGGCATCAGCGCCAACGTCTTCGACTTCGACGACACGCACCCTGGTACGGTGATTCATCCTTCCGCCCCGGTTGCACCCGCCGTTTTTTCCCTGGCGGAGTCGCGTCCGATCCCGGGCTCAATCTGCTCCACGCTTTCGCACTCGGCGTGGAAGTCGAATGCCGCATCGGCAACGCTGTGTCGCCCGGCCACTACGCGCGAGGCTGGCATATCACGTCCACCTGCGGTGTTTTCGGTGCGGCGGCGGCCATAGGGAAATGCATCGGCCTCGACAGGAGCAGATGTTGTGGGCCTTGGGCAATGCGTCAGCGCAGTCCGGCGGACTGATCGAAACGCTCGGCACCATGGCCAAGAGCCTTAGTGTCGGCAACGCCTCGCGCAATGGCATCGTCTCTGCCTTGTGCGCACAAGCCGGGCTTTCGGGCCCGGAACGCCCGATCGAAGGACCCCGCGGATTTGCCAACGTCATGGGTCAGGACCCCGCGCTACCGGGGATCACGGAAGGACTCGGCGAACGATGGGAGGCGCTGCGCAATACCTACAAGCCTTATCCCTGCGGCATCGTCCTGCATGCCGTTATCGATGCATGCCTGGAACTGCGACGTCAACCCGGCTTCAGGATTGACGCGATTCAGGACATCCTTGTACGCGGCCATCCATTGCTCGGTCAGCGCACGAACCGGCCCGCAGTCACCACGGGTCGCGAGGCTCAAGTCAGTGCACAGCACAGTGTCGCCGTTGCATTACTGGCCGGCGCAGCAGGACTTGCCGAATACAGCGACGCAGCGGTGAGGAATCCGGCAACGCTGGCGCTGCGCACCCGGGTAAGCATGGCGGATGATTCATCAATGAGCATCGAAGCGGCGGAGGTCCTCATTACGTTCGCCGACGGGAGCGTACTCACCAGACGCGTCGAGCAGGCTCGCGGTGGAGAGTTGCATCCTCTGAGCGATGCAGACCTGGAAAACAAGCTGCGCGAACTGGCCGTATTCGGCGATTCCGGCTGTCAGCCCCAACCCCTGATCGACGCCATCTGGTCTCTCGATTCCCACCCGGATGCGGGGCATCTCATGACGCTGGCGACAAGTTGTTGAGCAGTCGCTCCTGCGGAGCCACAAAGGCCGCCGCGCGCTGGAGCGCGCTCCCCTAGAAGATACGGACCGCGCTGACCAGGGTCCTCCAGAGTCCCCATGCCAGGGGCACGGCAACGACTACCCAAAGCAGCCCAGCTTTGGCGTCCATGCCTCCTCTGCCAATGCCAAAGGATGCAGTCGGAACGCCGGCTGAATTGCGCGCAGCCACATTCTGCAGCTCCGCAAGGCGCGCAGGATCGATATGCCACTTTGGATCTACGGGTTTGATCAGTACGTTACACACGAACCCAAGGGCCAGCATTCCGCAAAGAATGTACATCGTGAAGTTGTAAACCTGATCGCGGGGAACACCGGCCGCCAGTTGCGCTTCCCGCAGATAGTTCACAACCACAGGCCCGACGATACCCGCCGTTGACCACGCGGTAAGCAGCCTGCCGTGAATTGCGCCCACGAACTGCGAACCGAAGATGTCAGCCAGATAGGCCGGCACCGTGGCGAACCCACCGCCATACATCGACAGGATGATGCAAAAAGCCGTAACGAAGAGCAGCTTTGATCCCAGAGCCGCTGCTGTCGGCGCCAATGCATAGAGCAGCATGCCGAGCAGGAAGAACACAAAGTAGACGTTTTTTCTTCCGATGTAGTCCGATAACGATGCCCAGAAGAATCGACCACCGATATTGAAAAGGGACAGCAATCCGGCAAACCCGGCTGCGATGGCAGCAATAGCCGTGCGTTGCTCGCCGGACAGCTCAGCGAAACTGACGTCGGGCGCATTGATCAACGCGCCCGCAAAAATTTCCTGCAGCATGGGCGATGCCATGCCGATGACGCCAATGCCCGCCGAAACATTCAGGCAAAGCACTGCCCATATCAGCCAGAACTGGGGTGTCTTGTGCGCGTCGTTGAGGTGCACATGATTTCGTGAGATCAACGCGTCCCGCTTCTCGGGAGCTACCCAATCATCCGGTTTCCAGCCTGCAGGCGGTACACGGTACAGAAGGGCCCCTGCCATCATGAATACGAAGTAGATCGCGGCCATGGATAGCAGCGTTTCCCCTACGCCGACTGAGGTGGTCGTCTTGAAGTGATTCATCAGCAGATCTGCCAGCGGTGCACCAATCATGGCGCCACCGCCAAACCCCATGATCGCCATGCCGGTAGCCATCCCCCTTCTGTCCGGGAACCACTTTATGAGAGTGGAGACGGGCGAGATGTAGCCAAGGCCCAAGCCAATCCCGCCGATCACTCCGGAACCCAGCCACAACAACCAGAGCTGATGAGTAAAGACACCGACGGCACCCAGCACCAGACCGCCCGTCCAGCAGAGAGCTGCGATGACACCCGCCTTGCGCGGACCGGATCGCTCGAGCCAGCCTCCCCAGACAGCAGCTGATACGCCCAGGAAAACAAAGAACAACGTGTACATCCAGCCAAGGCTCGAGACCCGCCAGTCGCACGTCGTGGAAAATAGTTCCCGCAGCAACGTGGCATTCGCACATTCAACGGAGTGATCTACGCCCAGGGCGCGCGAGAGTGGCAGCCAGAATACGGAGAAGCCGTATGCCATCCCGATACACAAGTGTATGCACAGGGCAGCGGGTGGAACGAGCCACCGGTTGAAGCCCGGCCCGGCAACGATGCGCTCCCTATCAAGAAACCCGGGTGTTCGACGCGACAGGCTCTGCGCTTCTTCTTCTACGGTGATCGCCATACGTTCATCCAGTGCGATCAGGTCCGCCGATGCAACGCCCGGGCATGATGCCGCAGATGATCTTCCATGTAGGTCGACACGAAGTAGTACCCGTGATCGTACCCCGTATGGCGGCGCAAGGTCAGAGGATAGTGGACCTTGCGGCAGGCTTCTTCGAAAAAGTGCGGGTGCAGCTGCTGCTCCAGGAACGGATCCGAGAGGCCCTGATCGATCAGGATCGGAGGCCGGCTCCGCGCATCCGCCGAGACCCAGTACCAGCTCGGTCGCGTCATGGTCCTTCCAGCGCTGCCGATCGGGACCCAGGTAGTTGCTGAATGCCTTTTCGCCCCATGGTGCCCGCATGGGCGCCGAGATGGGTGCGAAAGCCGAAACCGAGTGATACAGATCGGGATTCTTGAGCGCAATCGTGAGCGCACCATGCCCGCCCATCGAATGACCGAAGATGCCCATGCGAGCCATATCGACCGGGAAGTTCGCTTCGATCAGGGCGGGAAGTTCCCGCGTGACGTACGAGTACATCCGGTAGTGTTGCGCCCAGGGCTCTGCCGTCGCGTCGAGATAGAACCCTGCGCCGACACCAAAATCCCAGCTGTCGCTGTCGCCCGGCAACGGCACGCCGCGGGGACTCGTATCGGGAGCCACCAGCATGATCCCGAGCTCCGCCGCGATGCGCTGCGCGCCTGCCTTGATCATGAAGGTCTCTTCATTGCAGGTGAGGCCGGCGAGGTAGTACAGCACCGGCACCTGCTGCTTCAGTGCCAGTGGCGGCACGAACACCGAGAACCGCATCGAGCAACGCGTCTCGGCGGAGTCGTGACGATAGAACCCCATCACGCCACCAAAGCACTGGTGCAGATTCAGGATCTCGAGGTGCGTAGGATTCGCACTGTCCGTGGGCTGCCGCATTCATGTTCAGAACGTCACCACACTGCGGATCGATTCACCCTTGTGCATCAGATCGAACGCATCGTTGATCTTTTCCAGCGGCAGCACGTGAGTGATCAGGTCGTCGATGTTGATCTTGCCGTCCATGTACCAGTCGACGATCTTCGGCACATCGGTGCGACCGCGCGCGCCACCGAACGCCGTACCCTTCCACACGCGTCCGGTAACAAGCTGGAAGGGCCGCGTCTTGATCTCCTGGCCGGCCCCGGCGACGCCGATGATGATGGACTCGCCCCAGCCTCGGTGGGTGCACTCCAGCGCCTGGCGCATCAGGTCTACATTGCCGACGCATTCAAAACTGTAGTCCGCTCCGCCGTCGGTCAGTGCCACCAGGTGCGCTACCAGATCACCCCCCACTTCCTTCGGATTGACGAAATGCGTCATGCCGAACTTCTCCGCCAGGGGCTTGCGTCCCGGATTCAGGTCCACACCGATGATCTTGTTTGCGCCCACCATGCGGGCACCCTGAATCACGTTCAGTCCGATGCCGCCTAAACCAAACACCACGACGTTCGCCCCCGCTTCCACCTTGGCAGTGTTGATCACTGCACCGATACCGGTGGTGACGCCGCAGCCGATGTAGCACACCTTGTCGAACGGGGCGTCCTCGCGGATTCTGGCGAGCGCAATCTCCGGCAACACCGTGTAGTTCGAGAACGTCGAGCAGCCCATGTAGTGATGGACCTTCTCGCCGCCGATCGAGAAGCGGCTGGTGCCGTCCGGCATCACGCCCTTGCCCTGGGTGGCACGAATCGCGGTGCACAGATTCGTCTTGTGCGACGTGCAGGACTTGCACTGCCGACATTCGGGCGTATAGAGCGGAATCACGTGGTCGCCTTTCTTCAGCGTCGTGACACCACGACCGACGTCGACCACGACGCCCGCGCCTTCATGACCAAAAATGACGGGGAACAGACCTTCCGGATCCGCGCCCGAACGCGTGAACTCATCGGTGTGACACACGCCGCTGGCCTTGATCTCGACCAGCACTTCGCCGTCTCTGGGTCCTTCGAGTTGCACTGTCTCGATCGTGAGCGGTGCTCCCGCTTTCCACCCGACTGCTGCTTTAACGTCCATGAGACTATCCTCGTGAACCGTGAACCGTGAACCGTGAACCGTGAACCGTGAACCGTGAACCGTGAATGAGAACGGTGGCGCCCTGAAGCTTGGCTGTCAAGCGAATTCTTCCAGCGTCCGACCCATCGCGGATCACCTATCACGTATCACGCTCGTCTACGCCAGCACTTCCTTCACAATTTGCCGTACACATCGGTCAGACGGAAATCCCGGCCCTGGTAGCGCACGGTCAGGCGCTCATGATCGATGCCGAGCAGGTGCAACAGCGTCGCCTGGAAATCGTGCACGTGCACGGGATCCTTCGCAATGTTGTAGCTGAACTCGTCGGTTTCGCCATGCGTGTAGCCGGCCCTGGTACCACCGCCCGCCAACCAGTATGTGAAGTTGCCGCCATGATGATCGCGACCCACTTGTGCATTCATCGGCCCCTGGGCAAATGACGTCCGGCCAAACTCGCTGCCGAACACCACGAGCGTATCTTCCAGCAGACCCCGCTGCTTCAGATCGCGAACGAGTGCGGCGGCCGGCTGATCGACGGCCCGGCACTGGCCGGGGAGGTTCTGGATGATGTTCGTGTGGTGATCCCAGCCCATGTGGAACAGCTGGATGTACTTGACGTTGCGCTCGGCCAGGCGCCTTGCGAGCAGGCAGTTGTGCGCAAAGGAATCGGGCTTCTCGACATCGGGGCCGTACATGTCGAGCACATGGCGGGGTTCGTCCGACAGGTCCGCCACTTCGGGCACCGAAGCCTGCATGCGGTAGGCCATCTCGTACTGGCTCACCTTGGATAAAATCTCCGGGTCGCGTGAAACATCGAGCTGCGACTTCGCAAGCCCGGCAACGACATCGAGAAGATCGCGGCGATCCTTGAACGTGACACCGCCCGGGTTGCCGATGTAGGGCACTGGCGTTGCTCCCGGCCGGAACTGAACCCCCTGGAAATGCGAAGGCAGATAGCCCGCACTCCAGGTACCCGCATCGAGCGGCACGCCATTGGGTTGGCCGGAAGTCATCACGATGAATGCCGGCAGATCCATGTTGTCTGCACCGAGCGCATAGGACACCCATGATCCGGCGGAAGGCCGGCCACCCAGCTGGAACCCCGTATGGATGAACTTCGAAGCCGGGTCGTGATTGACGTGTTCGGTGTTCAGCGTCTTGATGAAACAGAGGTCATCGACGATCTGCCCGGTATGCTGCATGTAATCGCTCACCCAGGTGCCGCTCTGCCCGTATTGCCTGAACTTCGTGAGCGGTCCGACGACAGGGAACGACGATTGCCCGACCACCATGTTGGAGACCCGCGCCGTACCGCGGACAGAGGCCGGCAACTCCTGGCCGTGCATCTTCACGAGCGTAGGCTTGTAGTCGAAGGTATCGACCTGCGAGATCGCTCCCAGCATGTGCAGGAAGATCACCCGCTTGGCGCTCGCCGGGAACTGTCCTGCTGTTCCGAGTACGCCGCCGGTGGTTGCGCCCTGCGCGAGATCGGCGAGGGACAACGCGCCGAGGCCGAGCGTCGAACGCAATAGAAATGAGCGGCGACCGGCGTCGGCGACCGACTCTGCCGGACCATGCACTCCACTCACTTTTTTCGATCCGGATTTCATGATCGGGGCACCATCATCTTTAATTCAATATGCGGTACGCAGCAACGCTACGGCTTGAGCGTCTCGATATCGAGGCCCAGCGCTTCCGGTTTGGCGCCGTGGGAAACGCCATCCGCAGTGACGACGAATACCATCGAGCCGCCCTTGCGGCCGTCATGCAGCGGTCGAATGCCCATGGTCACCTTGTCACCCGCCTTCAGCGTATCCGCTCGGATGCCGATGGCCGCCAGCATCATCGGCGCGGTGGCCTCAACGTCCCAGCGCTCGATCTTGCCCTTGCCATCCGCTTGCGCGTTGATCGACATCCAGGCGTGCGGGTTCATGTTGGTGAACGAAATCATCGTGCCTTTCAAAATGACCAGCTTCTGGCCATCGAACATGGCGAACGAGTGATGGGCGAGGGCCGGCAAGCCGACCAATGCCACCACCGCGGTCAACCCGATTAATATCTTCTTCAACTGCGATTCTCCTTCGAATTCCTCAAACGGGTGCCAAGGCCATGAGCCTCAGGCATTCCTCTTACCGCTTATTCTTCCGTTCGGCAGCTGCCTTGGCTTTGGCAGCATCCCTGGCTTCCTGCTCCGCCGGCAGAATGGTGCGCTGGTAGCCGTCCTCGTCCATCTCCACGTTCGGAATGCACAGCCGATCGTTCAGATTGATGAAGGGCCGCGGGAACCGCGTGGTTGACGGCGTGGCAGTAGATGCCCCTCCCGGAGGAGTCGCCGGAGGCGCTCCAAAGAACCCCGCAGTTCGCTGGTAGTAGCGCGTCACTTCCCACGGCCGCGTGAACGCCACCGGGTCAGTGAAGGTCATCCTGTTTTCGAGGATATCGGTATCGATCAGCCGCAAGCGCTCGATCATATGCAGCTTGGGGCTGTAGGGCGTGGAAGTCTGGTCGAAATTGTCACCCAGCATGTCCACGGTTTCGATCACCAGGGTATTGCCTTCCCAGTGACCGACGGAATGGCCGGAATAGGTCGGGCCGAATTCGCCGGTGATCGTGGGCGCTGTCGGATGCTTGCGTCCATCCAGGAAAATACGCCGTTCCGTGCGGCCATAGTCGAAATACCAGAACATCACCTCAGGCGACTGGATGATGTCGAACGGGACCGGCGAGTCACCGATCGCTCGTGGCACACCGTAGGGGACACAGGCGGCGAAGTCATCGCGCGATTTGCCATTCAGCGCGTCTTTGACATAGCCATCGTATTTCTTCTGGTATTCGTCCGTGTAAGGGATGTCTTTGACATGGGTTCCGGCAATCGGGCCGAACACCTGCTCTCCCTCAATCTGCGGCGGAGGGAAGACAGAATGCGGGGGATCAAACGTAAAGCCGGTGCCCTCGACATTCATGATGGCCCACAAGCCCGTCATGTCCGGTTGCGTCGCCAGCTTGGCCGCATAGTCGGTGAGTCTGGGCGGATCGTAGTGATCCGCGTTCTGGATCAGCTCGGGACTCGGCAAGCCGGGGGGCGCGAACTGCGCCAACGCCGGCGCCGCAGTCAGGACGGAACCTGCCAAGAGACAAAATGCAGGGAAGGAGAGTTTCAACATGTGCCCTCGTTTTCGCATGACGCGCCCAGGATTCAATTCAGCCTCGAACTACCGTATCGAATAAGCATCGGGAGTATTCATGACCGCTGCAGTCACATTCGTCAGCGCGGCAAGCTCGATCTTGTCCGCATCGGCAGGCACCGGCGCTACGCCAATAGACAGTAACTGACCCGCTTTGTCGGGATGAGAAGCGAACTCCGTGCGCTGGGTCTGGTAATAGCTGCGCAGCAACGCGAGCTCGTCCGCGCGCGGGGGCCGGCGAGTAGCCAGCCGAAACACCCTGACGATCTGTGCGTCCAGATCCGCGTCTTCCACCTTGAGAGCCTGTGCTGCCAGGTTGCGGTAAGCCTCCAGGTACTGCGGATCATTGAGCAGCACCAGCGCCTGTAGTGGCGTATTGGACGTTCGCCGCCTGGCGTTGGTCACATTGCGTTCAGGCAAATCGAACACTGCCATTGCAGGATGTGGCGCGCTCCGTTTAACCGATGAGTAGATACTGCGTCGATGATGCTGGTCATCCGGCACAGCATTGGCATCAGGGTACACCGCGTCGATCCATTGGCTCCAGATGCCCTCAGGTTGATAGGGATACGTGCTCGGACCCCCGACCTGCCTGACTAGCAGGCCACTGGCCGCCAGCGCCTGATCACGCACCATCTCCGCCGGCATCCGGATACGCAGGCCCCTGGCCAGCAGGCGATTCTGCGGATCACGTTCCAGCAGTTCGTCCGTCGCATTGGATGACTGGCGATACGTTGCCGTCATCACGATCAGCTTGTGCAGAGCCTTGAGGTCCCAGCCCGATTGCACAAACCCGGTCGCCAGCCAGTCGAGCAGTTCAGGATGCGAAGGAATTGAACCCTGCGCGCCGAAATCCTCGGCAGTTTCGACCAGCCCCTTGCCGAAGTGCATCTGCCAGACGCGGTTCACGAAGACGCGCGCTGTCAGCGGGTTTTTCGGATCGAACAACCACTGTGCAAGACCGAAGCGGTCCCGCGGCAGCGCTGCATTCCAGGGGAATACCTGCGTCAGCCCCTGGGGCTCCACTTCCTGCTCATGGTTCGAATACAGCCCCTTGCCGAGCACGTAGGTCGATCGCGGTGTGGGCGTATCGCCCATGACCATGATCTGTGGTTGCACGGAGACCAGCAGGTTGTGCGCTTCGCGTGCCTGCCCGAGGGCCTTTTCTGCCCCAACCACCGCGGCGTCGGTCGCAACGGAAAACTCCTTGAGATCCCGCTGCAGGTCTGCCGGCTGCTCCTTCAGGACGGCCTCATCACCGTGAAGATATCTGACTTCGAGCGGCGTGAGCCGGCGGTTGAACACGCGCAGCTCATCCAGAGCGCCGTCCTTCAAAGTGAAGTCGCGGAAGCGTTTGCCAAAGGCAAAGCCGACATACGCGTCGAACGGGCCACTCAGGCGCCCGCCTGCAGGCAGAACGGTCCGCGTCAGATTGTCCCGCTCGACATCCACTTCGGCAGGCACGCCGTTCACGTAGAGCCCGAGGCCAGCCGCGCGGCTCGAACCATCGTAGGTAACGGACACATGCGTCCACCCGCCGACTGGAATCGGTTGTCTTGAGCGCACGCGGATCATGTTCCCCGCGCGCGAATGCATCATCGAGAAGCGCAGGTGATTGTCCATCAGCAGAAGCGCATAACCCTGGCCACCGAGAAAGTCCACTTCACGATTGCTGAACACCGTCGCTTCCTTGTACGCCTCGCCGGGCCTGACCCAGACGTCGACCGAGAAAGGTTGCGTGCGCTCGAAGCGGCCGAGATCGCCCTCCAGGAATCCCTTGTTGGTGTCATCGAAGTACAGCGCGTTGCCCCTGATGCCGGGACGCAGCAACGGGGATTCGATAATGGCCGGTTTGCCGCCGGGCACAAGGTTGGGCGAGGCGCGCAAATCGCCGCGTCTCATGCCGGCCAGTACGACTTCGTCCGGCTTGATCGTCGCGCCTGGCGGCGGGATGAAGCTGTTGCGTCTTTGTCGAGCTTCACCACCGCGGATGCCGGCTGGCGGAGCACCCGCTGAGCTGGCACTTGGCGGTATCGGTTTCATCGGTAGCTGCATGGGCGGGTAATGCGGCGTCGGTGGCGAGGAGACGTTGAGGGGAGGTACCTCCGCATCGCTGATCGTGCGAGCCGTATCGAACGGGAAGTAGCCCACTGTGCTCTGCTCGATGACTGCCTTGATACGCTTCAGGTCAGCCGGGACTGCAGCCTGCCTGGCTGCCGCTGCGTCCCGCGCAGCCCGATACGCTGCCTCACGTATTTCGATCTCCTTCGCAGCCGCCGCGATCTTCGCGTCAGTCTCTGCGTCGGTCCAGGGCAACGTAGGCCCCTGCTGGATGCCACTGACGCCGAACGCGTAATAGCCCGGTTCGTCGTTGCTGTTGAAGAACCCGGTCAGCGCGTAGAAATCCGCGTGGCTGATCGGGTCATACTTGTGATCGTGACACTGGGCGCAACCGGTCGTGAGACCGAGAAACCCCGTACCGACCGTGTTCGCGCGGTCGATGACATTCTCGACGCGGTATTCCTCGTCGATCGCTCCGTTTTCCGTAGTTCGCCGGCCAACGCGCAGAAACGCTGTTGCCAGGGTCTCTTCGCGCGCGCGCCGTGGATCCTGTTCCGCCTTCGCGAGGATGTCGCCGGCAATCTGCCACGTACCAAACTCGTTGAACGGCATGTTCTTCGCGAGCGAGTTGATGACCCAATCGCGGTAGGGCCAGAACAGCCGGTTATGCGCATCGTCGAGGAAGCCGTCGCTCTCTGAATATCGCGCCACATCCAGCCACTGCGTCGCCATGTGCTCGGCATACGCCGGCGAAGCAAGCAATCGATCCACCAGCTTCTCGTAAGCATCAGGTGACTTGTCGGCTACGAACGCATCCACTTCTTCCAGCGAAGACGGTAATCCTGTCAGTGTCAGCGTCACGCGATTGATCAGCGTCTCAGCGTCAGCTGCCGCAGAGGGTGTCAGGCCTTCCTTCTCCAGCTTCGCAAATACGAAGCGGTCGATGTCATTGGCAGCCTGGCCTGAGAATTTCGAACGCGGCGGCTTACCGTGTTCCGGGGCCACATACGCCCAGTGCGCCTTGTACCTGGCGCCGTCATCGATCCAGGCCTTGAGGATCGCAATATCGCGATCCGACAGCACCTTATGTGTCTCAGGAGGCGGCATGCGCTCGTCCGGGTCCGTGTTCGTGATGCGGCGGATCAGTTCGCTGCCATCCGGATCTCCCGGCACGATCGCATGTTTTCCGGGCGACTCCGGCAGTTCCGCGATCGCGGTATCCCGCACGTCCAGCCGCAGGCCGGCTTCGCGTTTCTTTTCATCGTGGCCGTGGCAGCGAAAGCAGTTGTCGGACAGGATCGGCCGGACATCCCAGTTGTAGTCGATGTCATCGGGGAGCGACGCCTGCAGCGGATCCTTGGCTGCACAGCCAGCGCCAAGCAGAGCAGCGCACGCGAACATCACGAGAAATGCCGCTCCTTTCGGGCGAGATGGCTGCGTGGAGTCAGTCAACATGCTTGCGCCTGTTTTCGATGCAGAGAAGTTCAGGTTCCCGCAGTGCGAGCCCCGTCACCGTCTCCCAGATCAACCAGCAGATCGGGCCGCAGCGTCTTGAGCCGGGCTGCACCCCGAGGCGAAACCTTCGTGCCCCACAGATAAACCTTCTTGAGGCTCGCAAGAGCACCCAGCGTGTCGATGCTGGCGTCAGTGATGCCCGCATTGCCATAGAGGTTCAGGTACTCAAGGCTTGGGAGACCCTTGAGCGGCGCGAGCCCCGCGTCCGTGAGACGGTTGTTGTCGAGCCGTAGAAAGGTCAAGTGCGAGAGCTTGCCGACCGTTGCCATCGCAGCGTCTTCGAGCCCGGTGCTCTGCAGACTCAGCGACACTACCTGGTCGGCTGCCGTGGCCAGCGAAGTCACCTGCTCCGCAGACAAGACCGCTCCGGCGCCAGCCGGATTGATGATCAGATGCGCATCGCTCTGCGACACCTGGCGCGCCAGAAAACCGGCCTTTTCCAGTTGCTCAAGAAGGGCTGGATCCGCCAGCTTCGTTTCCGTCGCCGCGGCTGCGACGGTTGCAGCCCCCGCTGCGCCGAGCCCCAGTTGTGCGACGATTTTGGGCTGCACATCGTCAGGAATCTTCAGGCTCGCAAGCGTGGTGCCGGTCGGCAATTCCGCTTCGATCCACCAGCGGATGATCGCGACCTGGTCTTCGGTCAGCGGCGTCTTGCCTTCGGCCGGCATGAAGTCGTCATGGTCGCCTGCCAACGTGATGCGCCGGTAAAGGTCGCTCTCGTCGGGCTTGCCCGCGACGAGGACCGGACCGTCTTCGCCACCCTTGAGGGCTGACTCATAGCTTGCAAGATTGAGCTTGCCGCGCTGCTTGTCATTGTTATGGCAGGAAAAGCAGCGTTGACTGAAGATCGGGCGCACGACATCGAGGTAGGGATCGGCCAGCGCGATATCCGTCACCGGGGCCCTTGCATCCTCAAGGCCTGCCAGCCGCCGGATGGGTCCCGGTGCGTATTCAACCAGAAAGGTGTCGCCGTGAGTGAGGTTGCCGCCGTAGTGACCCGTCAGCGTGACGAGGACCAGCAGCAGCACGGCGATCGGGATCTGTGCTCGTCGATAGAAAGCCTCGGACTTGAGCCTCAGAATGAAGACCAGCGTGGCAACCACCGCGATGCTCGTTCCCAGGAACCGATGCGCTGTAGCCGAAGAGCCGGTGAAACCACCCTCGGAGAAGTGCATGTAGCCGAGAACGACGGTCGCGATGGAAGTCACGGCGGCGGCACCCCACAGAAAGCGGGCCGACGATTCGAGGTGCCGGTATTTCTGCTTTGCGAGCCAGCCACTCGACCACGATGACGGTCAGCAGAATCCCGATCGGCAGGTGCAGGATAAGGACGTGGAAACGGCCGAGAAAATAGATGAATTGCATGGTTATGACTCTGAGTCCCCCAGTCCCGGCGCCAAAGTTAGCCCGATGTTTGACGGATGTAAAGCCAGCGAATCTATAAGCCCGGACAAAAGGCGATAGACTTTTGCCTCGAACCGACTTGCAGGGGAGCGGCCAGGCGCAGGCTTGCGTGTAATCTGTAGCCCCGCAGGTCGAATGCGCTGAACTGACTCAAGGTAATTCCATGGCCGGAGTTGATCGGAAACCCACTGGCAACGTCGATATCGCCGTGCGTGAACGCCTGCTGCAGGCGTCCGTCGATTCCTTTGCCCGGTTTGGTTTCGAGGGCTCATCGCTCAGGGCGATTGCACAGCAGGCCGGCGTGGCGTTCCAGCTGATCACCTATTACTTCGGCTCCAAGGAAGATCTCTGGCTCGCCACCGTCGAACACCTGTACGGCGAACAGGACAAGGCTGGACCCGCCGCGTTCAATCCCGGCGGCGATTTCGAGGCGCAGCTGCGGGACTGGGTCCATCACGCTCTTGAGCAGTCGATCCGGCAGCCACAGCTCGTCCGTATTCTTTGCCAGGAATATCTCGCAGGCAGTTCCCGTTACGAGCTTTATCTGAAGCCCAGGACCCGCAGCAGTTATCCCCTCTACTCAAACCTTTTCGACGAAGCCCATCGCCGCGGCCTTGGCCTGCAGTTTTCGTCGCAGGAAATGCTGCTGATCATGCACAGCCTGCAAGTCATGGCGTCGCTCGCGCCCGAAGAGATCGCACCGATTGTCGGGGGACGGCTCGACAGCAAGCGCTCCATCGATCTGCTCGTCGATTTCATCGTGAATGTGCTGTTGCACGGTCGGGGCACACAGGGCGCAAGCGCGGACGGCAAACGTTCTTGAGCACGTCGGGGTACTGGCAGGATCTCACCACGACCGGCTTCGACGGCCTCGATCCCGAACGCACGATTGCGCTATTGCCAGTCGCGGCGGTCGAACAGCATGGTCCGCATCTGCCGCTTGCAACGGATGCCATCATCAACACCGGACTCGTCAACGGGTTGCTGCAGAAAACAGGCGGCGCCGCACGCGTCCTTGTACTGCCCGCACTGGTGATCGGCCACAGCCTTGAGCACCGGGACTTTGCCGGCACCCTCTCGCTTTCTGCGGAGACAGTGCTGGCCTGCTGGGGAGAGATTGGTGCCAGCGTTGCGCGAGCCGGGCTCTCGAAGCTGGTGCTGCTCAATACCCATGGCGGACAGACATCGCTCGTCCAGCTCGCAGCGTTGCGGCTGCGAGCCGAACACCGGATGCTCGTGGCGCGTGCCAATTATTTTGCCTTTGGATCACCGCCGGGTCTGTTTGAGGCGGATGAGCTGAAGTACGGCATTCACGGTGGCGAAATGGAAACTTCCCTGTTGCTGCACTTGCGACCGGAGCTCGTCAGACGCGAGGCCCTCGCTGATTTCACCGGGCTGCCGCAGCAACTCGCGAAGCACAACCACGTATTGGGTGCAGAGAAACCGGTGGGTTTCGGCTGGATGAGCCAGGACCTGCATCCAGCAGGCGTCCTCGGGAACGCTGCGCGAGCGGATGCCGTGAGGGGAAAGCAGCTACTCGACTATCTGGTCGCGAAGCTCGAGCGGTTGATAGAGGAAGTGGCGGCAACGCCGATGGCGACGCTAAAGATCCGATGAGGACAACGGCCGACTCCGTCGGCAAATGGCCTAACGGCAAATGGTCGCTCCGCGACAAAGGGTCTAACGACAGGCCAGAGCCCGAATCGGACCCTGCTTAACCAGCCCAACCGAACTCGATTGCTGCGAGTGTCGCCTCTGGCCTGCCGTCAGGCCATTTGCTGACGAAGTCGGCCATTTGCCGTTAGGCCATTTGCTGACAGCGTCAGCCGGTCGCTCTTCGTATTGTTGTCGGCCGGTCGTTCCGCTTCCGACTCAGGCGTCTCCGGGCAAATGCCCGGCCCTTTCCATCTTGGCCTTGATATAGCGCGCATTGTGTTCATTGACCGCGCCCGAGATCGAATGGCGGGCCACCACTTCGATGCCTGCTTCCTGCAACTGCCGGAACTTCGTCGGATTGTTCGTGAGCAGCTGGATACGGGTCACGCCGAGCTTCTGCAACATCAACGCGGCGACCACAAACGAGCGTTCGTCGGAACGGAAGCCGAGGGCCTGATCCGCATCGAGCGTATCGAGGCCGCCATCCTGCAGACGGTATGCGCGCAACTTGTTGGCAAGGCCGATGCCGCGGCCTTCCTGTGCGAGATAAAGCAGGATCCCGCCACCGGCTGAGCCCAACTGGTCGACGGCGGTCCGCAGCTGATCGCCACAGTCGCAGCGGAGGCTGCCGAGCAGATCGCCTGTCAGACACGCCGAATGTACGCGGACCGGGACGGCCTCGGACTTGTCGATGTCGCCAACGAGTACGGCAACATGTTCGGTACCATCGCGGGCATCGCGGAACAGCACCAACCTGCAATTCTCATGACCCGACAGCGGCACGCGTGCATCACTGACCCAGTCGAGATCCTCGACTCGAGGTTTCTCGAAGTACTCGACGTCCTCGGTCGTTACCTTGAGGATCTCATCCGTCAAGGCCGACCGGTTTGTGGCAACGGTGCAGATCGCCGGCATCAACCTGGCGTGCTTGGCCAGCTTGAGGCCTGCTGCAACTTCCGGACTGCAAGGGACCATTGCGAGGGCATCAAGGTCGATGGGGGTCATCGCGGGTCGTGGCGCAAGTCCCGCCACGGCAGCGAGCTCGGCAAATTGCACCGGTTGCGCGGGGTGCAGCACCCAAGGTCTGTCAGGCGATTCGGCCAATCCGAGCGCCATGGCACGTTGCCCGGTGATTGCCAGCCGGACCGGTCCTTCACCCATGCGAACCAGGCGTTCGATGTGATCGGGTGTGGCCGTTTCAAGGGCAGTGATCAACATGCCCGAGTCCGGGCCTTGAACATAAATCGCCCGGCCCCGCCGCAGCTCAGTCAGCGCACGCTCCACCTTCAGGGTTCTGACGTCTCCGTTTAGAGCCTGGGACCGGCGAGCACTGGCGGGATGGTCGTTGCCGTTTGAATTGTCTGCCATGATGTCCTCAAACTATCACACCTGCAGACCGTGGCGAAAACCGCAGTTGCTGTCGCTTTGTGTCGGACAGAGCCTGACAAGCCCCGCGCCTGTTTCCCCAAGGGGCTGACATACAACGGGATTCGATGACAAACGGCATGGATACACTGGCAGTGGACGAGTCCTGGGCCCGGGTTTTGGCCGCTGCGCGGGCGAACCGGGCTGACTTCAATCCTGCCGTGTCCCAAGCGTATGCGTTTGACGACAGCCTGGAACTCGTCCCTGTCGCCTTCAATGATTCGCGCGCCTGTGTCGTCTGGATTCCGGCAACCGGCTGGGCCTCGACGCTTTCGCCCCCTGCTCGCCAATCACCGCTACTCGACCTGTATCTGCCCTTCGCGAGTGGCCACGCGGGTGCGCCGCTCACCTTCGGGCATCTGGGGCAAAGCCTGGATGGCTTCATCGCCACGACGACGGGCGACTCCTGCTTACGTGACGGGCGATGAAAACGTCAGCCATCTGCATCGGATGCGCGCGCTTTGCGACGCCGTCATCGTGGGTGCAGGCACGGTGGCTGCGGACGATCCCCAACTCACCACGAGGCGGGTCTCCGGTCCCAACCCCTTAAGGGTGGTCATCGATCGGACCCGACGCCTGGACGACCAGTACCGCGTATTCAACGACGGTCAGGCACCCACGCTGCTGGTCTGCGGAGAAAATGCCCCGAACGCCTGGCCCGCAAGGGCGCAGGTCGAAATCCTGCGTCTACCGACTCCGGGTGGGCAACTCGATCTGGCCGCGTTGATCTTCGAGCTGCGCAAGCGGGGCTGCGCCCGGATTTTTGTCGAAGGGGGTGGCATCACCGTCTCCAGATTCCTTGAGGCCCAACTGCTTGATCGCCTGCAGATCGCAGTCGCGCCGCTGTTGATCGGTGAAGGCCGGCCGGCGATCCGCCTGCCCGGTAGGGAGGTATTGAGTGAGTGCGCTCGCCCGCAACAGCGGATCTTCCGGTTGGGTGAAGACATCCTGTTCGAGTGCATTCTGAGACAGGGCGACTCGTTCGCCGGCGAGACAGTCATGGAACGCACGCCCATCGAAAGAGTTCTGTAGGGATCCCGACTTGCGGCTCGAAGCTCACGGCCCACCCTTCACGCTTCACGCATCACGCATCACGTGCACACGCCCCTACGCAAGATCCTGCACGTCGACATGGATGCGTTCTACGCATCGGTCGAACAGCGGGATGATCCCGCACTGCGCGGCCTGCCGGTGGTGGTCGCCTGGAAAGGAGCGCGGTCAGTGGTCTGCGCTGCGAGCTACGAGGCACGCAGATTCGGTATCCACTCCGCCATGCCAGCCATCCGCGCCGAGCGTTTATGCCCGCAGGCCATTTTTGTGCCTCCCGACTTCGTTCGCTACAAAGCCGTCTCGCGCCAGATTCGCGAGATTTTTGCGCGGCATACCGATCTGGTCGAACCACTGTCGCTGGATGAAGCCTATCTCGATGTCACTGACCCGAAGTCCGGCCTCGCCTCTGCCACGGCAACTGCCGAGTCGATTCGCGAGGCAATTCGCGATGAAACACGACTGACTGCTTCGGCAGGCGTGGCGCCAAACAAGTTTCTTGCCAAGATTGCGTCCGACTGGCGCAAACCCGATGGGTTGTTCGTCATTCGTCCAGGGCAGGTGGAAGCTTTTCTTGCAGCCCTTGCCCGTCGGCAAACTGCCAGGCGTCGGCAAGGTCATGGAGAGGAAGCTGGCTGAACTCAACGTCAGCACGATCGCGGATCTGCGCACGCTGAACGTGTCGTTCCTGGAACAGCGCTTTGGCCGCTGGGGCCGGCGGCTCCATGAGCTGGCCCGGGGCATCGATGATCATCCAGTGGTGTCTGAGCGACAGGCAGTGCAGATTTCGGCTGAGGACACCTTTCCTCAGGACCTGCGGCTCCACGAGCTTGAGCCCCATATCCGGCGGCTGGCGGAGAAGACCTGGGCAGCCGCCACGCGCGAACAAACCCGCGTCGCGCGCACTGTCGTCCTCAAGCTCAAGACTGCGGACTTCAAATCACTGACTCGCAGCGTCACGCCGGAGAGCCCTCCGGCTTCGGCGCTGGAACTCGCTGATATCGCCTGTGGGCTCCGCAGCCGCGTCGATCATCATGAGGACACGCTGTACCGGCTGGTCGGTGTCGGTTTGTCCGGATTCATCGACCGGGACCGTTCGACGGCACAGGCGGATTTCTTCGAATGAAAAAGGGGCTGGCAGTTCGCACTGCACAGCCCCTTGAGATTCAAACACCGATTCTTGTTATTAGATTGACTGCACCAACTTAGAAGCCGTACCGGAAGCGCAGGCCGTAGTTCAACGGATTGCCGTACACCACGCTGTTGTTGTCGAGACCACCACCCGTGCCGATGGCGGCAATGTAGGTCTCATCCGTTGCGTTGTTGGCGTAGAGCTGGGCCAGCCACGTGTCCTTCGCGTACGTCAACGACACGTTCAGGATGTCGCGCTCCGGTATCAACCAGAAGTCTTCACGCCGGATGACGTTGATGTCCTGATCATCGGTGTACGAGTAGTTGACACGCGGCGTCCAGGTGCCGCCACTGCCGGTCACGAAGTCGTAGAACAGGGTCGCGCTGTACTGCAGCTCTGGCGAATAGACGTTGCGCTCTCCCGATGCATCGAGGTAGTACGGACTCCAGTCTGCGCAGGCCGACTGGCCGGGTAAGGGAACCAGCGATACCGTCTGGCCGGGAGCGCACTGCCGCAGGTCCTGGGTGGTACCTGGAGTGCGGACGGCCGCATCTGGTACCTGGACACGGTCGATCAGGCGAACGCGACCCGAGTTCGGAATCCACAAAGCCGACGCTGGCCTGGACACCCAAGCCGCCAAACTTGCCATTGAACTCCGCTTCGAAGCCCTGAATGGTGGCTTTACCGATGTTGGCAACGGCGTTGCCGGCAAAGTTTGTCGAGGCGACGAAAGCCTGCTGCTGGATGTCCTGGTAGTCCATGTAGAAGGCGCCGAGGCTCAAGGTCGCGCGCCCATCAAGCATCGTGCCCTTCCAGCCGAGCTCATAGTCGTCGACCTGCTCCGGCGCAAATTCACCGATCGCTTGGGCGCCACCCGCCTTGTAACCCCTGGAATAGAAGGCATACACCAGGTTGTTGTCGCCAGGCGTCCAGTTGAGGCCCACCTTCCAGGTCGGGTTTTCATCATCGTAGTTGGACAGCCGCACCAGCCGCGAGGCAAGAAGTGGTGGCCCAGTTCACTTGGCTGTAGCGCGGAATCCCGCGAATGTCCGCCGGGCAGTTGCCGGGTGAAGGGCCGCCATTCAAGACGACGGGAACGACGCCTCCCGGAGTGTCCCGGCCTAGCGTGGAGTTCTTGTCAACGTTGTAGCGGGCACCGACGGTGACCTCGAGGTTCTCGACAAACTTCCAGTTCACCTGACCGAACACGGCGCCCGCGCTCGCATTCGCTACAGAGCCGGCTATGGTGAGGGCCGGAAGCTGATTCGTGAACTCCGGCGGGCAGGCCGTAAAGATGCCGGTCGCGGGATTGATGCCGCAAGTGTAGGTCTCGATAGTGCCGCTGGGAAGCGTCTCTCGGTAGAACCAGTTCGCACCGACGATCCAGTTGAACGGACCGTCTGCCGAGATCAGGTTGAATTCCTGGCTGTAGTAGTTGTTGTCGGGACCGACGTCTTGCGAGTGCATGTGACTGCATTGGCGAACGAACCGTCGGTGTCCTCGAAATACAGGTTCTCATTGTGCACGAAGCCGGTCAGCGACCGGAAGGTCATGCCGCCGTTGAACTCGTACGTCCATTCGAGGCTGTGGCGATCGACGATGCCCACAAACTCGGAATTCGAGCAGGTTGGTACTGAGAATCCCAGGATCGTGGTTGGGGTCGACTGACCCCGGCATTGACGGTTCCCAGTCCGGGGGCCGTTGTCGGCACTCCACCGGGGCCAACGGCATCAGGACCATCATAGTTCCAGTAACGTGAATGGGCCTGCGTCCCCGCCAGCGGCCCAGCGGCCGCACCAAGCGTAAACGTCCGCGGGTTCGGCTGCACCGGCGAGCCTTCGTTGTCGCTGCGATTGAACTCGCTGCGCCAGATGAACTCCCATTTGTCGCTGGGCGCCCACAGCAGCGAAATCCGGCCACCCTGGTCATTGACGCTGCCTTGCCGCTGGCGCGATTGCGTGGGATCCCGGCTGATGAGGGTTCCTCTGCTATAGAAGTAGCTGTTGCGCTTTTCCTGGTTGAACGCAAGGCGGGCCGCAAAGGTGTCCGAAATCGGCAGGTTGACGGCGCCCGTTATCTTCGTGTCGCTGCTGGAGCCGACCAATCCTTCGACGAATCCGCTGACATCGCCGCCGACCACTGGCTTGACCGAGTTGAGGCGGATGGCGCCGCCCGTGGAGGATCCACCGACGAACGTACCCTGCGGACCACGCAGCACTTCGACCGTGCCGAGGTCGAGGAACTGGTTGCTGAGCGTAATCGTTTCGGCGTTGAGCAGGCCGTCCTGGAACACCGCCACGCCGACGCTGATCGACGGCTGAATGGCCGAGTTGCCGATGCCGCGGATGTTGATCGAGTTGAATCCGCCCGGGTTGTTGATCGTCACGTTGGGCGTTGAATTCTGCAGGTCGGCGATGTTCTTGGTCTGGGTATTTGCCAGATCATCGGCGCTGAGCACGTTCATCGAGATGGCGGTCGTCTGTTCGGTGGTCGAGCGTCGTTCGGCAGTGACGATGATTTCCTCGAGAGCCCCTTCGGCCTGCGCGTTGGCGCGCTGGGCAATTGGCAGCAGGACGGATGCAATTGCAGCCGCCAACACAAAATTGGATTGCCGTTTCATTCGGAGATTCCCCCATGCGTTATTAGAAAACGAGACGTCGACAGCACATGAGCGTGGGGTTTGCGGCGTCGGGAATGGAATGTTGTGGCGCACGGACGCGCGCCACGATTCCCCCCGAACTGACATTCCCCGTCGTTCATTATGCTTATGGTGCGAAGTTACAACGGTTTGTGACCACTACGCCACAAGATTTTTGCGCTATTTTTTGCGCGACACTGCGACGCGCATTGTGCGCCGCGGCTTGTCGCTCTGCAGCAAAGTCATTCTGCACGACCACTGTCGCAGCTGTTTGACCACGACCCTTTCCGGAAGGGCTCGGCTTTAAATTAATTATGTGTTTAATTATTATGCGCGGATGAGCATTCCAGGCCGCACAAGGTCCAGGCGCAGTCCGGCGAGGAAAGCGCGCGCCCCGGGACGCCCGGCCGGCGGGCGGTCCGACCAGCGCGAAAGCCTGCTGGACGCAGGCCAGTGGGTCTTTTCCGCAACAGGTTTTGCCGGCAGCAGCCTGCGCCAGATTGCGAGTGACGCCCGCGTCACCCCCGCGCTCGCCCACTACTACTTTTCCGACAAGGCTGGACTGCTCGAAGCGGTCGTCAACGATCGGGTTGCGCCCCTCGCGCAGCAGATCGCGACCCAGGTCACGGCGGCGGGACCCGACCCGGCAGCGGGCATTGCTGCGTTCGTACGTACCTACACATCCGTGGCTGTCAATCACCCCTGGCTGCCCCGTCTGCTCGTTCGTGAAGTGCTGAGCGAACAGGGTGTGCTGCGGGAAACCTTCGTCCTGCGCTTCGCGGGCGGCATGACAAACCTGCTCAAGGACCTCATCGTGCGCGGCCAGAAGGCGGGGGTATTTCGCAAAGACGTCGTTCCTGCCCAGGCCGTCCTGTCGCTGATGTCACTTTGCATCCTGCCGTTCATCGCGGCACCGCTCGTCACTGGAGCGTTGGGTATAGAGATCAAGCCCGGTACCGCCTCTGCCCTCGCCGACCACCATCTGAAGATTTTCATGGCCGGCATCGGAGCCTGAATCATGCGAACCCCTGGATTCATCATTCTGATGCTGTCTGTTGCCCTGCTCACCGGCTGCGAGGAATCGCCAGGACAGGTCCTCGGCACACTGGAACGCGACCGCATCTCGCTGCCTGCCCCAGTGTTTGAACGCATTGCGGAAATTCCGGTACGTGAAGGCATGCGCGTTGACGCTGGCGCCACGCTGCTGCGACTTGAATCGGCGCGGACCGCAGCCCACCTGGTTGCTGCACAGGCTGAAGTTGCCCGACTGACCAGCGCACTCGATGAGGCACGCAACGGACCGCGCCGCGAATCGATCGAAGAAGCCAGGGCGCAGGTGCGGCGCACCGAGAGTGTCGCCGACAATGCGCGGCGTGAATTCAACCGGGTTGCAACTGTCGTCGAGCGAAAACTGCTGCCTGCGGCAGAGCTGGATCGAGCACGGTCTGCTGCCGAGGCTGCTGACGCCGATGCGGCCGGTGCACGCTCCGCGCTGGATCTGCTGGTCAACGGCACGAGGTCAGAACAGCTTTCGCAGGCAGCAAGCGCCCTTGCGGCAGCACGCGCCCAGGTCGACTCCCTGACGGTGGATCTCGAACGAACACGCATCACTGCCCCCAGGAGCGGCGTGGTCGACAGTCTTCCGTTCCGTGTGGGTGATCAGGTCACCGTGGGCACGCCACTGGCCACGCTGCTCGTTGGCGACGCTCCTTATGCGCGGGTGTATGTTCCGCAGCCCTTGCGAACGGGTCTAGCCATTGGTGCGCGAGCTAACGTGTATATCGCGGGAGAGACGATCCCGCATCCCGCGACGCTGCGATCGATCCGCAGTGAGCCGGGATTCACGCCTTACTATGCGTTGACGGGCGACGACGCTGCGCGACTCATGTATCTGGCCGAGGTGCTGCTGGACGATGACGCAGCGGCCCTGCCGGCAGGCCTGCCGGTCCGTGTGGAATTCGGGACAAGAGCTGCGCAGTGAACGTCATCGAGACGACCGGGTTGACGCGCCGCTTCGGCTCTCTGATCGCTGTCAATCAGGTGAATCTTTCAGTGCCGCGGGCCTGCGTATATGGCTTCCTCGGACCCAACGGTTCCGGCAAGTCGACCACCATTCGCATGCTGTGCGGACTGCTGACGCCGACCTCCGGGCAGATCGATGTGCTTGGCCTCAGGATCCCGGCACAGGCCGAGCTGCTCAAACGACGGATCGGCTACATGACGCAACGGTTCTCGCTTTTTGAAGACCTCAGCGTGCGCGAGAACCTCGATTTCATGGCGACGATCCAGGGCCTGAAGGCCCGGGAGGCGCGCGCAAGGGTGACCGAGCTGCTGGCTGCGTATCAGCTGACCGGGAACAGAGCGCAGCTTGCCGGTACCTTGAGCGGCGGACAGAAGCAGCGACTGGCGCTGGCTGGAGCCGTGGTCCACCGTCCGGAGCTGCTGTTTCTCGATGAGCCGACCAGCGCTGTCGATCCGGAGTCACGGCGCGATTTCTGGGAGAAGCTGTTCTCGCTGGCAGATGCCGGCACGACGCTGCTGGTCTCGACTCACTACATGGATGAAGCCGAGCGATGTCACCGCCTGGCGATTCTGGATCACGGCTACCTGGTTGCCGATGGAACGCCGGCGACGCTCGCCGCGGCGCTTCAGGGTCGTACGCTGCTGGTCCGCACGTCCGCACCACGGCAGGCGCACTCGCTCATCAGCACCTTCGCTGGCATCACGAGCGTGGCCCAGATCGGGAATGAGCTGCGCGTGCTGACGATAAACGGTTTCAACAGACAGGAACAGCTTCGCGATGCGCTGCGCACCGTTGATGGCGAAGCCGACCTCGAAGCCACGAAAGCCAACCTTGAAGACGTGTTTGTGGCTACGACCAGCGATCGCCGCAATCGGGTGGGGGTCAACCCGGTTCCATGAACGTGCAACGCCTCCGCGCCATCGCACTCAAGGAGGTCCGGCAGCTGCGGCGCGACCGGATGACGCTTGCCATGATTGTCGGCATTCCCATCCTGCAGCTGTTGCTGTTTGGCTTTGCCATCAACATGGACGTGCGGCGCCTGCCCGCGGCAGTGGCAGACGAAGCACGCACGACGGCATCGCGCGCCGTGGTGCAGGACATCCTGGCGACTGAAGTCATCGCCATGGTCGAACCCGCCAATAGCGCGGCCGACCTCATGCAGCTGCTCGAAAGCGGCGCGATCAGTGTGGGTATCGTGATTCCGCGTGACTATGAACGTCGCGTGCTTGAGGGGCGGGAAGCCCTCCAGGTGCTGGTGGACGGCAGCGACAGCGTGGTCCAGAGCGCCGCCCGCCAGCTCGCGCAGCTGCCCATCGTCGGTAACCGGACGAACACCATCGCCCCCGAGCCCTCGATCAGCGTCGTGAGCTTCTATAACCCCGAGCGGCGATCGGCCGTCAATATCGTGCCTGGATTGATCGGCGTCATCCTGACCCTGACGATGGTGCTCTTCACCGCCGTCGCCATCGTCCGCGAACGTGAGCGGGGCAATATGGAGCTGCTGATCACGACACCCGTTACCAGCGCCGAGCTGATGATCGGCAAGATTACGCCCTACGTCCTGATCGGACTGGTGCAAACCTCCGTCATCCTGGCGCTCGGCATGGTGATATTCGCGGTTCCGGTCCGGGGCAGCCTGCTGGATGTGTATATCGCTGCACTGCTGCTCGTGGCGGCGAATCTGAGTCTCGGTCTGCTGATTTCCACCCAGGCGAAATCGCAGTTCCAGGCGATGCAGATGACGTTCTTTGCGTTCCTGCCCTCCATCCTGCTGTCTGGCTTCATGTTTCCGTTCGCCGGTATGCCGCAGCCGGCACAGTGGATCGCGGAAGCCTTGCCACTCACGCATTTCATGCGCCTGATCCGGGGAATCATGCTGAGGGGTGCGACCCTTGCCGACCTGCTGCCCTCCGTCGCCTCGCTGGTTGTCTTTACGCTGGTCATGATGACGGTTGCCATCCTGCGCTTCCGCAAACGACTCGATTAGCAAAGTGCGTGCAAACCCTGGGCAGCACCCTGCTAAGCTGCACGACCCCAAAAATCCGCCTCCCGGTATTTCCATGCAGTCGACCCGTCCCAGCAACCGTGCCCTCATCCTGATTCTGGGGGCGCTCACCACCGTGAGCCCGTTCTCCATCGACATGTATCTGCCTGCGTTTTCGCAGATTGCTTCCGCACTCGACACCACGGCAGCGGAAGTCTCCCTGTCACTGTCGAGCTATTTCATCGGGGTGGCGGTCGGCCAGGTTTTCTACGGGCCCCTGCTGGACCGTTATGGCCGCAAGCGCCCGGTCTATGGTGGACTCAGTCTGTATATCCTGGCCTCCATCGGTTGCCTGCTGGCCCATTCAGTGGAGTCCCTCGTGTTCTGGCGCTTTGTACAGGCACTGGGAGGATGCGTGGCCGCGGTCGCATCGATGGCCATGGTGCGCGACCTCTTTCCGCCCCAGGACAGCGCGAAGGTCTTCTCGCTGATGATGCTGGTACTCGGCGTCTCGCCGCTACTGGCGCCGACCTTCGGCGGATTCGTCACCGCATGGCTTGGCTGGCAATGGGTGTTCGTCACGCTCGTAACCATCGTCGGCACGATTCTGTTCGTCACCGCGACGTTGCTGCCCGAGAGCCACACACCGGACCCGACGGTTTCCCTGCGGCCTTTGCCCATCCTGAGGAGCTTTCAAGGAGGTCCTCAGAGTGCCGGAGTTCTTCACCTATGCGATTGCCGGCTCGTTTTCCTTTTCGGGACTGATGGTGTACATCGCCGGCTCGCCGATCATCTTCATGGAAGTCTTCCGGATGAGCGCTCAAGCCTATGGCAGTGTCATTTGCCGTGCTGTCGGTCGGCTTCATTGGCGGTAACCAGCTGAATATGCTGTTGCTGCGCCGCTTCACGGGGGCGCAGATCTTCAGTTCGGCCCTCCTGTGCCAGGCCGTTATCGTGCTTGTCTTCCTGACCGGGACATTGCTCGGCGGCTATGGCCTCATCGCCACGGTGCTGTTCTTCTTTGGCTACCTCGCCTGTCTCGGCCTGACGTTTCCCAATGCGTCGGCCATTGCCCTGGCGCCGTTCACCAGGAATGGCGGCACGGCTGCGTCCCTTCTCGGGTTTCTGCAAGTGGCGGCTGGCTCGCTTGCCTCCGCCGGTGTCGGCCTCTTCAATGCGAAGGACAGTCGGGCAGTCGTCATCATCCTCACGGCGACGACGCTGATCGGGCTGGCGATTTTGTTCGTCTGGCAAGCAGCGCCTGGCTGCTGTCAGCGCGGCTTCTTCGGCATGACTCCTGGCAACCCCCGTGCACGACAGCGCCGGTCCCGCTAACATTCCCGACACAGCAGCCTGAGCCCGCCAACATGTCCCTGTCTCTGCGCGAACAATTACTGAAAGCCGGCCTCGTCACCCAGAAGCAGGTGCAGAAGACGGAGCTGCAGCAGCGCCAGGAACAGCATGGACAGAAAAAGAAGCAGCTGCCGCCCGCCCCTGACAGGCAGGTCGCAGCGCAACAGGCGCAGGCCGCCAAAGCGGCTCGAGACCAGGAGCTGAATCGACAACAGCGGGAAAAGGCCGAGCGGAAGGCACGTCGCGCCGAGATCCGGCAGATTGTCGAGCAGAATCGAATCCCGCGCATCGAGAGCGAAGACTTCTTCAATTTCGTCGACGGCAACAAGATTCACCGCTTTGCGGTCAACAGCGACGTGCGCGACCGCATCTTGCGCGGCGCGCTTGCGATCGTGAGACACAACGGCTTCTACGCGCTGGTCCCCACCGAGATCGCTGCCCGGGTTGGCGAACGTGATGCCAGCTTCGTGGTGCCGCTCGAGCAGCCGCAGTCAGAGCCTCCCGCCGCCGACGACCCTTACAAGGAGTTTGTCGTCCCCGACGACCTGACGTGGTAGCCGTGAAGGGCTACGCCTGCGCCGATTTGAAGGCTCCCGTCTCCAGCGCCCGATATTGTTCCAGTCCACGGACAACAACGCGGTTACGGCCCGTGCGCTTGGCCTCGTACAGGGCTTCATCGGCCAGCTGAATGGCACCATGCGGAGTGCGATTGAGGGCAGGCTCCACAACCCCGACACCGATGCTGACAGTGACCACTGGGCCCGCGTTTGCGGCGCCATGCTCCACTGCAAAGCCTTCGATTGCTCTCCTTACCTGTTCCGCAATGACATTGACCTGTGGCTCGGCAAAGTCGTACAGCAGGATTGCAAATTCTTCGCCACCATAGCGAGCGGCAATATCCAGCGGCCGGCGCGCGAAATTCTGGATTCCCTGTGCGACCCTGCGCAGAGCCGCATCACCCACCTGGTGACCATGACGGTCGTTCAATGCCTTGAAATGATCCAGATCGATGATCATCAGGGTGATCGTGCGCTGGTCCCGCATTCCCTGCTGCCAAAGTCGCAGCAGGTGTTCATCGAAAGCCCGGCGATTCATGACGCCCGTCAACCCGTCGCGAGCGGCCAGTTCACGAATCAGCACGCCTTCCAGGAAATTCCTGCGATACGCCGTTTCGATTTCCCTGCCTACGACCGCAGCGGGGCCAGCGATCATCAGGATCACCACGACTCCGGTCAGCGCGAGATCCGGTTGCATCTGGTAGATCATGGCCGAAATGACAAACGAGACCAGCATCACAGTGCTGACCACCACTGCTGACGTGACCATCAGGCCGCCGAAAAAGAAAATGGCAAAGACATTCATGGCGAGGAGGGACATTTCCTGCACTGCCCCATCCACAATACGTATCGCGCAGACGAAAGCCATGGCTGCGAGCTGAACAGCCGGAAGGATCCGTGCAAGGGGCTTGAAGAGCCGCTGGTAGTACCGTGTCCAGACAACGACGGACATGACGATGGTCAAGGGGGCCAGTACAGCAGTCAGCAGCAGTGAACCAACAGACCAGATGCCGGTCGAGCGGACCTGCACGACCGCGAAAATGGCGGTCAGGATCGCCACCAGTGGATACCAGATCTTCACCCGCAGATGCACGCGATCCAGGTGCGTGGCCAGATACTCGGCTTCAATCGCGGGTGCGAAACGCTGGTGGGAAACGCCGCGCCGCAATTCCGCGGCGTACGGGGAATCCGGGAAATCGTCCAGGCTAAGGTAGGTGTGTCGAGTCGTCGACATGAAGCATGTTCCGCTGTGTAAGGTCCTTCTTCTCGAACAGTTTCGGGCGTCGACCGTACCTGCCTCCTGTGCCTGCGGCCCGCTCCCGCATCACAGATTTGACGAAATACACTGGTCGGGATGTGGCACTCGTGACGCCTCCCGAGTGGCCAGGGCCGCCGAGCCCCAGACAAGCGCACTCAGGCAGTACATGAGGTAGCGGCTCGGCAGCAATGGATAGCGGCTGTACCCGAATTGATGCCACGCATCAATGCATCCTGATCCAGTAGAAGTACGCACAGGCGGCGTAACAACCCGTAACCGCCTTTATCCACGCAACGTGGATACCCGTATGCGCCTGCAGGTAGTGCGCATTTTCAGTACCTCCCCGTTTGACGATGATCAGCTGCGACTGAGGGCACGTGCTCCCGCCTGCTGCACTCCCCTGACTGCCGACGAAGCCGCACGCATCCGTACACCATCAAGAGAGACACTGTCATGAGCGAATATCAAACCGTCTTCGGCTCCCTCAAGGACTATGCCAAGGGGTCGCTGCAGATCGTCAACGACAATCCGAAGTACTACGTTTTCTCGAATGTATTCGAAGTCGCCGCCAGATCGAAGCCGTATGAGAAGGTGGCGGTTGCTCTCAATCTGGAATACGTGATCGAGGCCGTGCGCGCCGAGGGGACCTCAACCTGGTTTGCCGCTGCACACGATGAAGTTGCGCTGGTGATGGACGGCGAAGTGCGCGTCGACTTCATCAAGCTCGATGCCCCGGAAGCCGTCGTACGTGCCGGGCATCACGGCGCTGTCGCAGTGAATGGCACGCCGGCTGGCCGCGTGATGGGCCATGTGATCTGCAAGCGCGGTCACCAGGCACTTCTGCCCGTTGGTGCCGCCTACCGGTTCACGGCGCTCAAGACCGGCGCATTGATCATGCAAACCATTCTCGGCGATCTCACGGTCCAGAAATGGAACGAGATCTGCTACCAGTAAGCCGGCATCCGGAATTCCATCTACCGCTTCATCTTCATCGGAGAACAATGTCATGAGTACAGCAGCCGCCAGAGTCGAGGTCAAAGCCTCGCCCGCCAGCAATGAGACCGGCTACCGCACGTTCAGGCTCGGCAGTTTTACGTTCCGGCGCGACGAGTATTTCACGCACATCGACTGGACCGTCAAAGGCAAGACGATGACGCACATCATGTCGGCCGATGCATTCCTGACCGCGATGATGCGCGACGTGGCCTGGGGGTTCTTCTACGGCTGGGTCAATTTCGATGCGATGTTCGGCACACGCAATCGCTACGGCAGGGTCGACATGTACGTGGGCCGCTATGCTCCTGCCTACCATTCGCGAGGTCTGGATCTGGTCGAACAGTTTGAAACGCCAGAGATCCTGGCCACCTTCAAGGCCATTCTGGCCGACTGGACCAATGAAGGCTTCGATCCGTTTGCGGCACCCGAGGAAACCGGCAAGTCCTGGATCGGCAAGAAGCACGGCAACAACAACGCCGCCATCGATCGCCAACGCCAGTCCTGCAAGCGCATGCCGGGTCTGCCAGGCGACGCGGAGTTGCGCACCGATGCCAACGGCTATCCGATCAACCGCGCCTTTGCCGACGTCACCCAGGAAGAACCCGTGATCCATGCTGCGCCCGGATTCGAGGGCGAGGTACATGCGATGAACCTGTTCTCCTACCTCTCGCGCTCGGATGTGACGTGGAATCCGTCTGTCTCCTCAGTGTGCGGCAGGAGCCTGTTCTGTCCGACCACGGAGGAATACATCCTGCCGATCAAACACGGCAATGACCGCGTCGAGTGGTTCCTGCAGTTCAGCGACGAGATCGAATGGGAGGTCGAGGACAAGGAAACCGGTCTGCCCCGCGCCAAGCTGACGATGAAGCCCGGCGACGTCGCTGCAATGCCTGCTGACATCCGACACCAGGGCTTCGCCCGCAAGCGGTCGATGCTGCTCGTGTGGGAAAACGCAACACCGGAACTGCCTGACCTGCATGAGAGCGGCAAGATCAAGCCCTATCCCGTCGAATTCTGATTCCCTGCTCTCCCCCAACTTAGGGAATGAGGCGGCCGCAAGGCCGCCTCTTTTTTAGGCACCGCGCTATTCAGCTATCTCGGATCCAGAACGCGGGACTGCGAGGATTGAGGCGATCCAGAGGCCGCCAGGGTCCTGAGCAGTTCAGCGGTGTTCTCGAAGACCATGATGGTTTGCCCACCCCGGCCATGCCCGCCCGCGCGGCCAAGCGCCGAATCCAGCGGCGTCTTGCCGTTCGCGTCCCTTGCATCGAGATTTGCGCCGCGATCCGCCAGGTACTGCACGACGTCGTTCCATCCCCAGTAGGCCGCGCCATGGAGGGGGGTCTGTCCACGAGCGTCGCCGGCATTGAGTTCACCGCCGGCGGCCAGCAATATTCCGAGCGTTTCGATCGCCTCGCCCTGAGTCTTGAAGCGGCCGCGCGTGTCGATGATGTTGGACCCGAGGCCCGCTGCTGCCATCACCGGCGTATGGCCGAGCACATTCGGCAGGTTCGGATTGGCGCCCGCCTTGAGCAACAGCTTGACCGCCGCGGTATCGCCCGCCTTCGCTGCCCGCAACAGCGGGGTGGAGCCGATGGTGAGCATCAGGTCCATGCCGCGATCGTTGCTCAGGTGCCGATAGGGTGGAAAAAGCTTGAGCTGCGCATCGGGATTCGCACCGGCCGAGAGCAGCAATTCGATCAATTTGAGACTGGTTGTCTCGTCCAGCGATGGCAGATCGGGCCAGCCGCCATGGGGTAGCGTGTTGAGATCGACCGCCAGATACAGCGGCGTGCGGCCCCAGAAATCCCAGCGATTGGGATTGGCGCCACGTGCCAGCAACAGTGCGCCAACGTCGAACCTGAAATTGTTGGTAGCCATGAGCAACGGCGTGACGCCCTGCGGATCTGCGAGGTCTGGATCGGCGCCTGCATCGAGCAGGAGCCTCGCGCATGCAACGCATCCCTGACGCGCGGCAAAGAGCAACGGTGTCAGTCCGCCGGCTGGTCGAGCCTGGAAGCGCGGCTCGCCTGTCACCTGGCGCTGCCAGTCGTTGACGATGGAGCGTTCATTGACATGAGCACCGCGCTTCAGCAGCTCGCGCACCATGGCTGGCTGGCTCTGCGCCGCCGCCCACATCAATGCCGTCTGGCCGCGCCAGGACTCCATGGCGTTGACATCCGCGCCGCGCCTGATCAACAGCTGCGCTGCTTCGATATTGCTGGTGCGCGCGATGACCATCAGCGCAGTCTGGCCGTCGGCGTTGCGAGCATCGACCGCTGCGCCCGCATCCAGCAGCGCCTTGAGCACATCGACATTGCCGACCACCGCCGCTTCGGACAGAGGCGTAGCGCCGTAGTCATTGGCCGCAGAGACGTCGGCGCCCGCCTTGATCAGGCGCCGCACCAGATCCACATCGTTGCGATAGACGGCCCAGTGAAGGGGAGTCGTGCCGTCCGGCTCGCGCATGGAAACATCCGCGTGCTGCTCCAGCGGCGGATCGGCATGCGCGCCACAGGCCACGAGGGCCGCGAGCATCCATGAACAGGTACTGACTTTCACGTCATACCTCGGACAGAACCCGGGTGCTGTCACCCAGCACTTGCACAGGCACCGCCGACCGGTCGAGCACCGTCAGCAGCACATTCGATAGAGGCGTGTGATCCGGGTAACGCAGATGCTGCCCGCCCTTCAGCTTGCCGCAACCGCCACCAATGAGTGCGGTCGGCAGCGGGAACTGGTTGTGCCTGTCGCTGTTACTCATGTTGCTGCCGTAGAGCAGGATGGAGTGATCCAGCATCGAGCCGTCACCGTCGGGCAGATTCGCCAGTCTGGTCACGAACTTCGCAAAGACTTCGGTGTGATACCGCTGGATGCGTGCCAGGCGCTCGAGTTTGGCGGGATCGTTCGCGTGGTGTGACAGCGGATGGAACGCATCCGCCACCCCAATGTGGTTGTAAGTCTGGCCGCTGACTTCGGCCGCCATCATGAAGTTGGCGATGCGCGTGAGATTCGCCTGGTACGCGAGTGCAGTCATGTCGAACATGAGATTGATGTGTTCGTCGAACGCGTCCGGAATGCCTACGGGTACTTGCGGCAGTGTCAGCTGCGACAGATCCTGCTGCTGCTTCTTCTGTACACGCCGCTCGATCTCGCGCACGGTTTCGAGATAGTCGCCCAACAGGGCCCGATCCTGCGGACCCAGCGTCCGCTGCAGGTCCGCGGTTTCTTCCCGCACCATATCGAGGATGCTGCGTTCCTGGGCGATGAGCGATGCGCGCTCGTCTGCACTATCTCCCTGGCCAAACAGCCGCTGGAACAGTTTGCGCGGGTTGTGTTCCATCGGCAGCGGGCTCGAAGGCGTGCGGAACGAAATCGTGCTCGAGTAGCTGCAACCGTAGTCGCGGTCGCACGCTCCACCGCCGCCGGGCTGCTCTGTCGCGATCTCGAGCGAAGGCAACGGCGTGTCCTGTCCCAAATGCAGTGCAGCCAACTGGTCGGCGGTGACGCCACCGGACGGCTCCTGACTGCCCTTCTTCGGGTGCACGCAGCTCAACCAGGTTGCCGGTACGATCGCATGCACCGCCTGGCTCTCTGCAGGCCGATTGCCGAGGCCGCTGATGACCGTGAGCTGCTTCCTGAACGCCGCGAGCGGCTCCAGAATCGGCGACAACTCGAAGTCCGTGCCCTCCCCGATCGGCGTCCACTTGTCCATGACAGCGCCATGCGGAAAGTAGATGAAGGCGAGCCGCATCTTCGGAGCAGCAGCGGTCATTGCCAGCGCGGTATGTGCAGGAATCATCGCATCGAGCAGCGGCAGGGCGATCGTTGCACCGAGGCCGCGCAGAAAAGTGCGCCGGGGCAGATGCTTCTTCGTAATGAACATCGTCACTCCAGGATCATTGCGGCGGCTTGACGGCGGATTGCTGCGCAGACGGCGCATCGTCAACAGGAACCTCCGTCATGCGAAACGGCGCGCTGTCGACCAGCCCCAGCACCAGCGATGAGAACCGGTAGTTGCTGCGAGCCGCGTCGCGGACGATCTGCCTCACGACCGGCATGTCGCGATACTCGACGCTGCGACCGAGACCATACACCATCAGCTTTTCGGTCAGCGTCTGTACGAACTGCTCGGGGCGCTTCGCCAGCACGCGCCGCAAATCGTCCGGCCCCTTGAGGACGGTGCCGTCTGACAGGCGACCGCTCGCGTCGATGAGCGTGACGGTCTCGCGATCCCTGGTGCGCCACCGGCCGGTCGCGTCGAAATTCTCAAGCGCGAATCCGAGCGGATCCATCACGCCATGACACGCATTGCAGGAAGGATCGGCACGGTGCTTCTCCAGCCGCTCGCGAACCGTCTGCGCCTGGCCTCCCACGATATTTTCCGTGAGCGTCTCGACACCCGGCGGCGGCGCGTGCGGCGGCGTGCCAGTGATGTTCTCGAGGATCCAGGCACCGCGCAGCACCGGGGCTGTGCGATTGCCATAGGACGTGCCCATCAGTGTGCTGCCTTTGCCGAGCAGTCCAAAGCGAGCCGTATCGGTGAGGGTGACGCGGCGGAACTGATCACCGCGGACATTCGGAATGCCGTAGTGACTGGCCAGACGCTCGTTCACAAACGTGTAGTCCGCGGTCAGCAGATCGACGACGCTGCGATCCGAGTGCAGCACGCTGCCGACGAACAGCGTTGTTTCCTGCCGGAGCGCATCGCGCAATGCCGAATCGAACTCGGGATACAGCCCCGGGTCGGGGTCGACATCGTCAATCCTGGGCAACCGCAACCACTGGGTCGCGAAGTTCGTCACCAGCGCTTCTGCCCTGCGGTCCGCGAGCATGCGCCTGACCTGGCTCTCAAGGGTTGCCGGTTGGCTGAGCTGACCGCGAGCCGCGACTTCCAGCAACTCGTCGTCGGGACCCTGGCTCCACAGGAAGAAAGCGAGGCGTGAAGCGAGTTCGATATCTCCCAGTGCGTAGACGGTTCCAGGCGCGGCACCCTCTGGTAACGGCACGGCGCGGAACAGGAACTTCGGACTGGCGAGAATCGCGGTCAGGGCGCTTTCGATACCGCTCTCGAAGTTGCCGGACTGCCGCGAACTCTGGAAGAAACGCAAGGGTGACGTGATGTCGGCTGCCGTCACCGGCCGGCGATACGCACGACGCGCAAGTTGCGTAATGATCTGTGTGGCACAGGGAACTTCGTCGGCTGCTGTCACGGGCCGGCACACGAAGATCCTGCGGCGGCTCGGAGTATCGCTGACGCCTGTGGCATTGAACGGCCCCACGACATCGAGTCCAGCCACGCGCGGCAGGCGCTCGGTGCCCGCACCTGGCACCAGCGGGGTCAGCGGATTGTCCGATTCCGCAAACGTACGCGCAATGAAAGCCACGCCGATGCGATGCGGGCCGGCAGCCAGTTTGACGCGCACATTCGAGAAGCGATCCCTGATCGCCTTGATGACAGCCTGCTGGTCGCGATCGAATGCTTCGAGCTCGATATCGCCGCCAAGCGCCTGCTCGAACACCCGTACCCCGTCCACGGTCAGGATCACGCGATGCACGTGATCGAGCCCGCTTACGTAGCCGGAATTGATGCCGTGCCGGACATCCGCGATGTTCAGGCGCACGTTGATCGCGTACTCCCCATCCGCGGGGAACTCATGCTCTACGAGCATGCCGCCCCGCGTGCCGAGCGGCAGACCATCGCGGTGCATCGCCTGTTCGTCCCTGGGTCCACGATAGACCTTCGTCAGGCTGGGCACCTGCGCATCGCCGATGGCCTGCCTGCTGATCTCGCGGGCCGCCGAGACGTACTGATCGAGGAAGGAAGGCGACACCTTGAGAGCGCTGGCCACGGTATCGAACCCGTCGGCCTCGATATCCTTGGGCAACATTGCGGCAGCGTCGACTTTGAGGCCGAGCAGATCCTCGATCGCAAGACCATACTCGGTGCGATTCAGGCGGCGGAGCGCGACATGGCCCGGAGATGGGTTCGCTGCTGCCGCGGCGTCGAGACCCGTCTCCATCGAGTTCACAAATGCGTCGACTTCTGCCTGCTGTGGCTGTCTGGCGCCCGGTGGCGGCATCATCCGGCCGCGCAGTTTGCGCACCGCTGCTTCCCACACCTTCGCGTCCTTGTAGACAGCGGCCGTATCCAGGTGTTCGAAAGCTACCTCGCCCGCAAACTCGATGTCGTTGTGGCACTTGGAGCAGTAGCGATCCAGTAGTGCGGCGTTCTTCTGTGCGGCGTCTGGTGGCACAGCAGCCGTCGCGGAATAAGTCATCAACAGCGCGACCGTCAGCAACGTTGCCAGTGTCTGACGTTGCATCACAGGATCCCGCCCAGTTCTCGCACATGCGCCCACAGGCCGGGATACGCATTAGCGACCAGCAACGTGGGATCTCCCCACTTCGCATCGAATTCGGCAGTGGGCCGCGCGGCAATCATGTCGGCTGCCGACATGCCCTTCTTCAACATGTCGACGAGACGTCCGCGCACCACCGTCAGCATGTCGTACTGCGCCTGCAGGTCGGCACGGGTCTGGACTGGACCGAGGCCCGGAACGATGCGTGTGCTGGCATCGGCCAGATCGAGCAGCTTCCGCGTCGCATTGACCATGCCGCCGATCCAGCCGCCGGTTGACCAGTCCAGGATCGGATAGCGGGCCGCAGACATCACGTCGCCCGTCAACAGGATATTGCGTCCTGGCAAAAACACGTAGAGATCGCCATCCGTATGCGCCTGCGGCAGATGGCCGTACTCGATCACTTCATTGCCGAACTCGAGCGTCCCCGTCGTGTAGGTCGTCTCGGTCGGCAGGGCCTCCGCAGGATGAGGAGGATAGGTTGTCCTCTGCCATTGCACGTTGATTTCCGTACCCAGCCAAAGCTTCGTATTTACATGCGCGATGATCCGGGTGCGGGCACGCCCGAGGCGCGCGTTTGACCCGGTTTGCTCAGGATGCCAGTGGGTATTGATCAGCACCTGGACGCGGCCTTGCTCCGCAACCAACTTGAGCAATTCAGCGGAGTGCCGGGCGTCGCCTCCATCGACAAGCAGCACTCCTGCACCCGTAGCCAGCGAGACGACGTTGCCTCCCCCGCCGCTGATCAGCTTAAGGTCATGCCCGAGCGGTGTAACGGCAAGCGATGATGTTCTTGCAGCGCCGAGGGCAGTAGACAGGCCTGCCGGAAAAAGCGAAATACCTGCAGCACCGCCCAGCATGCCTTTGAGGAACGAGCGACGGGCAAAGGGCGGCTGTCTGGAAGTGTCCACAGTCCCGGAAGCGTACTGAGTCAAGAGCGTGCAGAGCAAGCAACTTGCCTTTCAAGAAGGGTTCAGGGCAGATCGCTGCGTTGCGGCAATCGATGCGCGAGAGACGATGCAACTCTCTCGCGCTGGAATCGATCGCGTCTACTATCATGCTGAGTCGCCTTCTCCTCAAGAGGTCTTGCCATGAACACACCCGCTTCCCGAAGCCTTTTCATGCTCGCAGGCAGCACCATTGTCGTGGTTCTGTTGGCCGCAGCAGCAGTCGCCCCCGCAGCGGCTGCGGCGTCGGGGAGTGGTTGTGGTCAGGTGACAAGAACCGGTCCGCTGGTCGTGAAGATCAAGTCCGGATCGCAGGTACGGGAGGTCAAGTTCTTCCTGCCAAGCTCCTATGACGGCACGCGGTCGATCCCGCTTGTCTTTGACCTGCACGGCAGCAATGGCAGCGGAGCAGACCAGGCCATCAACAGCGATTTCGCGAAGACGGCGGAAAGCAAAGGCTTCGCGGTCGCGTGGCCGGATGGTGGCGTTACGCTGCCCGAGGCGCCGGGTGCGCACTACTGGAACATTGCGGGATTGCCCCTCACCCGCAACACGCCCTTGCCAGCAGGCGCTCCCGACGATGTGACCTTCATCAGTGACGCAATCGACCAGTTGGCCGCCAGTTACTGCATCGACACCACGCGCGTGTACGCCGCAGGTAACTCCGGAGGCGCACGCATGAGTTCACTGCTCGCCTGTCACCTGGCCAACAGGATCGCAGCGATCGCACCGGTCGTGGGCTTACGGGCTGGTATACCTTTGGCAGCGGATCCAACCCGACCGGATCCGGCAAGCTGTCAACCTTCCCGCGCCGTGCCCGTCATCACGTTTCATGGCACGGACGATCAGACGAATCCCTACCCTGGTGGCGGCAATACCTACTGGCAATACGGCGTGGAAGCGGCGGTCAACCGTTGGGTAGAACTGGATGGCTGCGGCCCGACACCTGCGGTCGAAAAAGTTGCCGAGCATGTCGAACGACGTCGCTATGTGGGCTGCCGCGACAATGTGGTGGTTGAGTTCAACCGCATCGACGCACCGGGTGCGTTGGGTGGCGGCCACACGTGGCCAGGGTCTCCTCGCCGGCGCGAGCCACCACCCGGCAGCGCACCCAACTACCCGTCTACGGAAATCAGCGCCACGGTGCGAATCTGGGAATTCTTCTCGCAGTATCACCTGTAGATTCCTGCCTGCATATTTCTGCAACCTCCCGGCCGCTGCCGTGTTCTGGCGTGGCAGGCAACATGAACGGGAGAGTGCAGAACATGGCTATCGTCGCAATCGCTTTTCTGCTCAGCACAATCACCGGGATGCTCATGGAACTGACAGCCCTGGTGCGGAAGAGGAGACGTTCCATCGCGCAATCGCGTCGAATGCGATGATCCAGTTCTATGCCGCAATCAAACTGCTGCACATCGCGGCCGTCGGGTTCAGCGGCGGCCTGTTCCTGCTACGCGGAGCCGCGGTGAATCTTGGGCAAGGCTGGGCCATGGCTGCGCCGCTTCGTTACCTGAGCTATGCCGTTGACACAGTGCTACTGGGCGCGGCCGTGACGCTCGCGGTGTTGCTGCACCAGTATCCGTTCGTCAATTCCTGGCTGACCGCCAAGGTTCTCCTGCTCATCGCCTACGTGGTGCTCGGCAGTCTCGCGCTCAAGCGCGGGCGCACGAAATCCACAAGGCTTTTCTGCTGGGTAGGTGCCCTTGGCATCTACGCGATGATCATCACTGTGGCGTTGAACCACGATCCCCTCGGGTTCATGCGGAACTGGGTCGGATAGACCCTGCCTTGTTCCCTGCGGCAACTCACCATTGACGCCGTAAAGAGGTATGTTCTATACCTCTTACAACCGAGCCCGGATCCGATCGTCTGTCGTTCTCCAACCTGGTGAGTCTGTGCTGCGACCGCTTTCCTGCATCCTTTCGCTGCTCCTGTTAGCCGGCGCGATCCCTGTCATGGGTGCCGAAACCCCTTCCGCCGTGCCACAACCGGGTGCTCTGGACGTCAGCCAGCCGGAAGGCTGGGACAAGGAACTGACACTCCCGCGGCCAGAGGATCTCAATCCGGATCCGCACATTCTCGAGATCAATCTCGAAGCCAGGGTGGCGGATATCGAGATCAGGCCAGGCACAAGGACCAGAGTCTGGTCATACAACGGCATGTTGCCCGGTCCCTATTTGCATGCAGCAGTCGGCGACCGCCTGATCGTTCATTTCAGAAATTCACTGCCGGAGGCAACTACGATTCACTGGCATGGCATCAGGGTGCCAAACAATATGGACGGTACGCCGGGCATGTCACAGCCTGCGGTCGAGCCTGGCGGCGAATTTGTTTATGACTTCATCCTCAAGGACGCAGGCACGTACTGGTATCACCCTCACTTGAATTCGGCGGCGCAGGTCGGCTGGGGTCTGTACGGTCCGATCGTAGTCGAGGATCCGCACGACCCGAAGGAATTCGGCGACGATCTCGTGCTGATGCTTTCGGACATGAGCCTGGACGACAAGGGACAGCTGCTGCCCAAGGACAATGGTGGCTCGTTCGGCGACCTGTTCGGACGCGAAGGCAATACCCTGCTCGTCAATGGCAAGGTCATGCCGCGGCTGAAGGCGCGCAACGGCAAGCAGCAGCGATGGCGCATCATCAACGCGGCGCGCTCGCGTTACTGGTCCTTCGCGATGCGCAACAACACGTTCATTCGCTTAGGCGGCGACAACGGCCTCGCGGAACGATCGGAAAAGCTGCTTCGCCTGATGATCACCCCTGCCGAGCGACTGGATGTCGTGTATACGCCGGAACTCGCCCCGGGAAGCATTTCGCAGCTGCGCTGGCTGCCGGTCGATCGCGGTTACGGGACATCCTATGCGCGCGCCTCCGAAGACATCATGACAATCGAGACGGTGGCCGATGCGCCGGTCAGACCGGCAAACGTTCCCGAGCATCTGCGTGTCATCAAGCCGATCGATATCACCAACGCCATCGAGAAGACGCTGGAGCTCACGATCAAGCTCGAGCGGGGCACGGTCGAAATGGGCATCAACGGCATCCCGATGCAGAGGGCCAAACCGCTGCTGGCCCGGATTGGCGAAACGCATGTATGGACGCTGGTCAACAACTCGCCGTTCGCACACCCCTTCCACCTGCACGGCTATTTTTTTCAGGTACTCGATGACAACCGGATACCGGAGTGGAAGGACACGATCAATGTGCCCGTCAATTCTACGGTGAAGATCGCCATCGACTTCGACGAGCGGCCCGGCATGTGGATGTACCACTGCCATATTCTGGATCATGCGGAGATCGGGATGATGGGCCACCTGCACGTCGAACCAGCGCAGCAGTAAGGCAGAGAAGACCATGCGACTGACCCTGCATACCGACTACGCCCTGCGCATGCTGATGTTTCTCGCGCTTGACCCGGCCAGTCCGCACACCATCGAGGACATCGCAAATCGTTACGACATCTCCCGCAATCATCTGATGAAAGTGGCGCAAACCCTCGTGCAGGCCGGGTTCATCGCAAGTTTGCGAGGCAGAGGGGGCGGGCTGAGGCTCGCGCGGGATCCCACGACACTCAAGCTGGGCGACATCGTGCGGGCAACGGAGGACGGCTTCGTACTGGTCGAGTGCTTCGACAGCGCGCGTAACACGTGCGTAGTAACGGCGGCCTGCGGACTGCGCAATCCGCTGCAGGAAGCGCTCGATGCATTTCTCGCCGTGCTTGATCGCTATTCCATCGCCGATCTGGTCAGGAACCCCGCAACATTCCGGCGAATGCGGCGGCTGTTATCGCCGGCAGGCGCTACTGCCAGCTAACCCTTCTCGGCAACCGTCAACGTTCTCAGGCAATCGGTGTTATCGCTGAATGCGACGCTCACGATTGCCTTGGGTTGTGCAAACTCGAAATGCGTGTAGCCAATCTCGTCCACTTTTGAATTCCAGGAGCGGACCGGCGCACCGAACTCGCGGCTGACATCGGCGCGAGAGATACACGCTTCCGTGCGGGCCGCTACGGCCGGGCGCGTCACTGTGACAGCGGCAGGAATCTTGCCGCTTTTTGGCGTCCATTCTGCCCCATCGACGCGGGATCGGTCCTTGAGCCAGAAACCGGACGTGCGATAGACGACAACGGGAGGATTGCCCCGGTCTTCCTTGCTCAAGCCCGTACCCAAAGCATCCTCGACTTTCGCCTCGGTGAACGGCACTGCTGCTTCGAGTCCAGCCACGAGGCTCCAGAACGTATCTGCCGCGAGAACACGGGTTGACATGAACAGACCCAGTGCGGCAACGACGAGCACGCGCCATTGGCCCGCCTGTGTCTGCGAGCGACCCGTCAATGCAATCCTCACACTCTTCATCAACGTTCCTCCCTGGACGATGTACCTAATATGCCAGCCCGGGATCAGCCTTCGCCAGCCTTGACCTGAATATCCCGCACAACGAATTCGTGCTCGGGGTGCTGCACGATCAATACGGGACAAGGCGCGTGGCGCATGACCTTTTCCGTGACGCTGCCAGCGAGCAGATGCTCGACGAAACCCAGCCTGTGTTTACCCATCACGATCAGTTCGACACCCAGCTCGACTGCGCAGTTCACGATCTCCTCGCCCGGCCCCCCGGGTCCGGCGGCGCGAAGCAGATATTCCACGCGCGTCTCCTGTTCGTCCTGCGAATTGAGCAATCGGCCCAGGTCTTCCCGGGCTGCATTTCTCGCAAGGTCATCCAGGCTGGGTTCCAGGTCCGCACCGTCTTCTGGCAGCAGCGTTTCCATGACACGTTCGGTTTCGATGGCAGCATCGAAGTCCTTCGCAGCCAGCACGTGAATCAGAAACAACCTGGCACCGAACTGACGTGCAAACGCAACGCCATATTCAACCGCTGCTTTGGAGGGTTCTCCGAGGTTGGTCGGGACGAGGATACGCGTGAGTGCAAACATCTGCGGTCTCCCCAGCCATGCTCTGTCGCATCAGGGCGACGCCACCTTTATGAACTTTAGATTCATGCAGTGATCAACTGAATGCAACATGATTTTGTTGGAGTAGTATCGAATCTCCATTCTGTTTCTGTATCGCTTGAAGGATGCTGCCATGCAAACAGAATTCCCACGCAATGTGCTTCCCCCTGAGCAAACAAGTCCTGCGGCTATTGCAGTCGGTGCAATGAGTAGCGCAAGGAATTGTGCGGCTGCAACATCGAATGTATTGACGCCGGCACTGACAGATGACGACCTGGCATTGATCGATTTGCGTTACCACCAGTTCATGGCGTTGGCCGAACTGGATCAACTGATGGAAGAACTATAAACGTCGCAATTGATCAGGAGAGGGTCTGATCGGGTTTGGCGTCAGCCCGTGAGTACTGTTGCCGGATGAAACCGTCGTACCGACAGGAAGCCGGCAACCACGAACAACAGGAGCACGATTCCCTGCGCGATGGCAAAGGGCGGCTCGTTCCCCTGTGGTGCCAGAGCATGAAGAGCCGGCACCTTCAGGAAGGACTGCACGACCAGAACGAAGACATTGAGGTAGAGCGCCACCACGGATCCGATTACATAGATCCGGCGCCAGCCGCCTGAGAGATGAAACCTGTAACGCGCAGGGATCGTCACAGCCAGGATGACAAGGGACAGGATGCCAACCCCAATGGCGGGCGTGAAGCCGTTCAACGGGAAGAAAAATCCCGTCACGCTGGTGGCCACGGTCGTCGCCAGGAACAGCAGCGTCCAGCCGTCCATGCGGTTTGCCGTCAGCAATCCGTACAGGACCACCAGACCGGAAAGAATGCCGACCAGGCTGATCGCCACGTGGACAAAAAGGAGTGCGTTCATGGCCGGGATCATAGCCTTGCCGACTTTGCAACGGTATGGGCTGATTACCCCCCGGAACTCAAGGCCAGCCTCGGAGTCTGACATTCAGGCAAAAACTCTCTAATCTTGCGTTGCTTCGTCACCAACCCCTGAACCGGCATCCTGGAACAACAACGAATGGCAAATCAGTCGAGACTCCCGCAACGCGTCACTACCCGTACCGTCACCCTCACGTCCATCCTGGCAGTCCTCGGCGCTTCGCACGCTTTTGCTGCCGGCGACGCCACTCGCGGCAAGCAGAAATTCAAGGCGACCTGCGAGGCCTGCCACCTCGCTGTGCGCGATGCAACCCGCAATGATGAACTGACGAAGATTGCGCCGAATCTGTTTGGCGTTGTCGGCCGGCAGGCGGGCACGAAGAAGGGATTCCGGTACTCCCAGGCGATGAAGGCATCCGGGATCACGTGGACTGAGGACGTTCTACGGGCTTACATCAAGGAACCACTGAAAATGATTCCGGATGTCCGCATGAGTTTCCAGGGCGTGAGCAACCAGCAGGATATCGACGATATCGTGACGTACCTGGCTACCCTACGTTATACAGCCCCCCCAGGTACGCAGTCAGCCGCCCCATCACGATGACAAATCCCCACGCGGTGCAGGCAACAGCGATCAGTTTCCGCCCCCGCGAAGAGACGGCTCCGGCCGCCTGCCAGCCAGCAGCCTCCCGCCTCAATGTCTTCTGGAAGAGAACGGTGAGAATGACGCCGAGCACGACGAGCGAGAACTTGGTATCGAACACCCAATCGGCCACATATTTCGGGGGCTTCGACATCCACAGCGTAAACCCGCTGTAAACCTGGCAGACGACGCCAACCCAGACCCACGGCAGCAGTTTGTCCAGGGATGTATACGGAATCGTCCGGAAGAATCCGAACAGGCGCAGGCCAATGATGAACATGAGGCCGACGACGATGCCATTGCCGAATGCATGCATCGTCAGGGCCAGCGGCCACCCCCACGATGACTGGACCCATTCCGAGTACGAAGTCGCCTGCAACCATTCGAGCACTGTCGGTCCCCTTTAATCTTTATGTCACAGGTTCGTGGGCTAGCGGTCGCTTTGATCCACGGCCTTGTTCAATTTGTACAAGGCGATGAGACTGAGTCCAAGCACGAAGCCCACGACTCCGACCGTCATCAAGAACAGTTTCAGTGCGACCATCGGCTTTGCACCTCAATCAGAGGAAGTTCAGGTAGGGCAGCAACCGCCCGCCCATGATTACGACCGTCCAGGAAACCAGCACCAGGACCGCCATCCACTTGGCGGACATGGGCGCGTCCTGTCCCGCCTGCACCGCCCAAAGCCGGTTGGAAAGAGAGAAATACAAAACAGCGATGGCGCCTATGGGCAGGAAGAACATTTTTGGCCAGAAGGCGAACTCATTCACGTAGCGATGCGTATCGGCCATCACCATCAGCATGCCGCTGAAAATGTTCATGATGACCCCGAATACCCCGAGCGGCAGTATCCGGTGAATGGCAGCGAACGAGAAGCCTTTCCAGAGGCCGAGGATCCGCAGCGAGACGGCAAGCACCGTGGCGAAGATCAGCGTGTAGCCAAAGAAGTGCACCGTCTGCCACGGTACGAACCAGATGATGACGTTGATCAGCAGCTCGATCTTGGGCGACCAGTACGCTGCCGGATCGGTACCCAGAATCTCGGTCGCCGAATGAATTTCCGGATGATTCACCTGTCCGCCCAGGTGCCCGGTTTCAGCCATTACACCTAAGGTGATCAGCGCAAAAACCAGGACTACGTAGAGCGTTGTCTGGGAAAAGCGCCCGAGGTAGCGATAGCGCCACAGCTCGAACCAGGCCAGGCCGCCGGTGAAGGCCAGACCAAAGAGTGACAGCAACGCCCAGTCGCGGTGGACATTGATCCTGACTTTCGAAATACCCTCGATGGGAGGATCCGTCAGGGCCCACATGGCGGAGGCGCCGGTGATATAGGTGGTCGCTCCCAGTACAGCGCACGCGACGAAGGCGACGATGCCCGCCTGCTTCATCAGGTCGCTGTTGGTAGCGAGGCCCGTACCGAAGAAGATCAGCGCGAACACGAATCCCACGGTCGGGAAATGGTTCAGGATGATGTGGATATGCGACCACATCTGGGACGTGCCGCCGAGTATTCCGCCAGCGGGCGGCAGCTGCAGCTCCCGGTGAGCGATCTCCCAGCCGAGCTCACCCACGATGGCCATCAGCAGCAGCGTGAAGAGCGAAAGACCCAGGATCACATGCAACATATTGGCGGACAGGCGTTCCTTGCCCCGCGACCGCCACCACACCAGCAACGAGACGATGCCGGTGAGGGCCAGCATGAAGAAGGCCGCCCAGGACCAGCCCTCATGGAAAACCGCCGCGTCCATGGGAATAGCTGGCCGGTCGGCCAGCGCGGTCATCGCGCCTTCGCCGCTCAGCCAGGTAGGAATACCGAGGACGGCCAACCCGCCAAAGACAAGGAGGCAGGTCCGTTGCATCGACGCCTTGTCCGTGACCATGGAGGCCACGAAAAAGCAGATCGCAAACAGGAGGCCCACTGACGGGAACACACTCACGAGCAAATGAAAGTGCGACCAATTCTCCGGGATCAAATGCATTTGCTCTCCCCACCGCGATCAGGAGCGATCGAAGGTTTTGTTATCAGGGCATTATCGGCGCGTTGCTTTTGCTGCGTCAAGCGCTTGATGGACCCTCCACCGGCGAATAGAGGGCGCCCGATGCAGCAATCTACTTCCCGAGCTGGATGGTGGTGTTGCCCTCCTCGTCGACACGATTACGGTTGTTCTGAGTGCAGAGGTAATCTCCGGCTTCCAGATCCGGCTTGCGACGCAGACGGTACCGGGTCACCCAGGGCTCCTTCAGCGCCTTCGGGTCTTCGACCGTCATCTGCACTTCGATCAGATTGGCAGCGGCCTCGGTAAACCGCTCGACGATATGCATGGCATCACTGTGTTCGGCGATGCCATCGAAGGTGAGTTTCGCGTCCACGCTGATATTGGTCGTATCGACAACCAGCACATCCCCTTCCCAGTGTCCGATGGAATGGCCTTGATACTGGGGATCGGAATCATCCAGGGAAGGATGGCCGCGGCCATCCAGGTAGATGCGACGGGTTTGCTGCCAGGCTTCCTGGTAGAGGTTGATCTGCCTGGGGTGCTGGATGATTTCGAAGGCGTAAGGACCCAGCCAGAAACGCGGCATGCCGAGCGGCCTGCAATCCGCGCCGGCGATGTCCAGATATTTCCCGGCCTTCTCGGCTTCCTGCAGGGTCTTGATCATCTTTTGCCGCCTCTGCAGATACTCCTCTGTGAGCACCGGAGAAGGCGGCAAGGGTGCGTTGCTGTTCGCGTTCTGGCGGCCGCCTGAAAAGGTGCTGGTGCCATCCTGCTTGTCCATCGGGCTATCGGCGATCACCCAGACGCCGGTCCAGTCGACGGCCAGCACTGGGCCGCAAAGCCCGAAGCCCGATATCAGGAGGGCGCTCGCGAGAACTGTTCGCATCAACTGATCCCCCATGCACTGTTTCATGTTGACGGGATCATACGCCTGTCATGCGGTATCTCTGTCAGCCCAAGACGGTGCTCCCTCAGGCTGTCCTGCGAGGCTGCAGCCACTTCGGCAGCAGGTCGTACGGATCGATCTCGATGTCGCGTTTGTAATCGACACCCATGTCGGTCAGTCGCCGCTGAATCGCGCCGCTGCGCCAGGCATCGAACAGATCGGTGCAGCCGCCGATATGCTCACCGCCCATGAATATCTGCGGGATCGTCCTGGCTCCGATGCGATCCGCGAGCACAGTACGTATCCTGCCGCCGAGATCGGCCGCCTGATACTCAACTGAATCCAGGTCGACGCTGCGGTATGCGATACCCAGTTGCGAGAACAGCTTGCGCACCGACCAGCAGAACTCGCACCACTCGAGCGCGAACAGCACTACCGGCTCGTCGCGGAGGAGCCGGTCCACGAACTGCTCCGCTTCAGCGTCAACCTTGAGAGCTTCCGGTTCTGGCGCCGCTACGGCGGCAGGAGCCGTGGTGTCGAAGCGGTAGCCTGCCGTCGAGCGCGACAACGCCAGTTCATCAGCCGTCATTTCCTCGCCTATTCCTTCGAATAGAGGGGTCGACATATAGCGTTCGCCCGTATCCGGCAACATGCAGACGATATTCGTACCCGGTGGTGAACGGCGCGCCACAGTGAGCGCCGCGGCGAGCGTCCCGCCACTCGATGTGCCGACAAAAATGCCTTCCTGTCGCGCAAGGTCACGCGCTGCGCGCAACGCGTCGTTGCCGTCCACCGGTACGATCTCGTCGATATGGCCGGCCTCACGTGCGTCTTCGGTCAGCCTGGAAATGAAATCCGGTGCCCACCCCTGCATCAGATGCGGACGAAAACGCGGGTGGCTTTCCGACGGTGCGCCGTCGGCATTGCGCTGCTGGGGGATACCGCTGCCGAGCACCTGCGCATTATCCGGCTCGGCAGCGATGATCTTCGTCTCGGGACGTTCCTTCTTCAGTACCCTTGCTACGCCTTTCAGCGTGCCACCGGTGCCAAAGCCTGTGACCCAGTAGTCCAGCCGTTCGCCGGCAAAATCGGCAATGATTTCCCGCGCCGTGGTACGCGAGTGCACCTCGGCATTGGCTTCATTCTCGAACTGACGGCACAGATACCAGCCATGGGCTTTGGCCAGTTCGACGGCCTTTGCGAGCATCCCGGAGCCTTTGTCCGCCGCTGGGGTCAACACAACCCTGGCGCCCAGGAAACGCAACAGCTTGCGTCGCTCAACGCTGAAGCTTTCGGACATCGTGACGACCAGCGGGTAGCCCTTCTGTGCGCACACCATCGCGAGGCCTATGCCGGTGTTGCCACTGGTTGCCTCGATAACGGTCTGTCCAGGCTTCAGGTCACCGCGTCTGCTCCGCACGCTCGATGATGGCGCGAGCCATGCGGTCCTTGACCGAGCCCATCGGATTGAAGGATTCGATCTTGACGTAGACGTTGACGCCGGCCGGCGCAAGCTTGTTCAGTTTCACCAGCGGCGTATTGCCGATGGTTTCCAGGATGTTCTGGTAGCGTGCCATCGAGGTCTCCCTCAAGTCATTCAGCCAGGGTGACTCCAGAACCGCCCATTTCACCGGGGAGGTCCTGCATCTTCGGCAATCCGTCTTTGATGTGGAGTCTGGTTTCCTGATAGTGGACGTGAACACCGGCCTGATACGGGAAGTCCGGAATGGTTGCCGCGTAGACGTCTATCAGCTGCCAGAGCGGATGGTCGGTGAAAAGATGGCCTCCGCAGGTCTTGCACCATTTGCGATAGCTGCGTTCGGTCTTGTTGTAGGTACCGATGTTGTCCGCTCCCCGGGTCACGCGCACCGCTTCGGGCTTCCATAGAGTGAAGGCATTGACCGGTCCCGCCGACCAGCTGCGGCAGGATTCACAATGGCAATAACCCATGCCGGCCGGCTCGCCAGTGACCGTGAACTGAACAGCGCCGCAAAAACAGCTGCCCCGGTAGGTTTTTTCGTTGCTCATGCTTGATCTCCTCTGCCGATGAGTCGGTGCACGGTCCGCCAATCGTACTGCGCCCCAACAAGGAATCGAAGTATCCGGAGAAGTCGATGCACCGGATATGACCAATCCTCCTGCGTCTTTGCGCGAGCCGCCGGATTTGCCGATAATTTGCCCGCATGGACGCCTTATCCGATGTCTTGCACGTGCTGCGCCTGACGGGCGCCGTTTTCCTGGATGCCGAGTTCACTGCACCTTGGTGCGTCCGCTCAACCTCGGGCCAGCATACGCCTGCCCCGCCCTCCCCCAGCGAGCACATCGTATTCTTTCACTGGCTGATCGCTGGTCAGTGCCGGGCGCGACTGGCGACCGGCGGCGAGACTTTCGAGATCGCGGCGGGCGATCTGTTGTTGATGCCGAACGACGATACGCACCTGATGGGTAGTGATCTGCAGGCTGATCCGGTCCCTGCGCAATCCCTGGTCAAGCCGGCAGCCAACGGCGGCCTGCTCAGGATTGAACACGGCGGTGGCGGCGAAACCACGCGTTTCGTGTGCGGCTTTCTGGCGTGTGACAAGCGACTGAGCCGCCCGGTGCTCGATGCCTTGCCGGGCATGATCCGCGTGTCCTTCGGCGACGATCCGGCAGCGGCCTGGTTCAGAAGCCTGTTGCGCGTGGGTGCGGAGGAAACGCTGGCGCGACGGCCCGGGAGCGACAGCGTGCTGGCCAAGCTGTCGGAACTGCTGTTCGTGGAGGCCATTCGCCGCTATGGCGAGTCCATGCCCGCCGAGCAGACGGGCTGGTTGGCGGGCCTGCGCGACCGCTTTGTCGGCAAGGCGCTCACGCTGATGCACCAGAGTCCGGGCAAGGCGTGGACAGTCGATGCGCTTGCGAACGAAGTGGGATTGTCACGTTCTGCCCTCGCGCAGCGTTTCACCGAACTCCTCGGCCAGCCGCCGATGCAGTATCTGACGCGCTGGCGGCTGACGGTCGGTGCCCAGAGCCTGCGTAACGACGGTGCGAGTCTTGCCACAGTCGCGGAACAGATCGGCTACGAGTCGGAAGCCGCTTTCAACCGCGCTTTCAAGCGCGAGTTCGGCATGCCACCGGCAACCTGGCGCAGAACGCGCGGCGCGATCAGCGTCGGCGCATGAATTCGGGGGGCGGGCGGAACGATGAGTTGTCGTTACGCGTGGACGAATTCTCCACCGGCTGCGGTCCACTGCAGCTCGATCAGGCGGACGTCCTCATGGGAGCGGGTTTCCAGTCCCATCAGAATGCCGCCGTCGCGGACTCCGGCTTCATATTGCTCAAGTCGTTCGCTTGGAATTCCCCAGTGGGTCAGGGCACCAATCAATCCACCGGCCACTCCGACGGTGCCGGCAGCTGCCAAAGCCACTGCAATGGGTCCGGCAGCGACGATGCCAAAGCCGGGAAGAAGCAACACGACACCCACCGCCGCAAATACAGGGGCAATGGTGCCGATTGTCCCGCCCAGGGGGCCGCCCATTCGAGTTCCTGACTGGCGCTTTCCGGCGCCCTCTGCCGCCTTGGTGTCCAGATCGGTATCAGGTTCGGTAATAGAGAAGTACTTGTCGCGGGTCGCGTCTGTCATCACCAGGCTGATGGCTGCACTCTCGTAACCGGCCTTCATCGCACATTCGTATGCACGCTCGGCACTGTCGCGATCCCTGAACAAACCCGTAACCATATTCATGAGACAGATCGTACGACCCTGGGCGGGGCATACGTACCGGAACCGACCGCAGCGAAAGGTAGGAAATCTCCGACATTGAATGACCGCTGCCACATGCAAAATGCCACGCATACGACAGTATTCCGCCTTGACTGTCGGCCAGACCGCGGAATAACATTGTTATAACTTATGAACTGGGGCAGGCGTGATGAAAACCGCAATTCGAAAACTGGGGAATTCGCAGGGCATCATCATCCCCAAGCTGCTGCTTGCGCAGGTCGGGCTCGAAGGAGAAGCCGAGCTGAGCGTGGAGAATGACGCCATCGTTCTGCGCAAACCGGCGACGACTGCGCGTGCTGGCTGGGCGCAGGCCAGCAAGAGAATTGCTGACGCAGGCGACGATGCACTGGCCTGGCCGGAATTCGCCAACGCGGAGGACAAGGATCTGAAGTGGTAGTGCGAGGGTGAAATCTGGCTCGCATCGCTGGACCCGACAATTGGCAGCGAAATCAGGAAAACGCGGCCGTGTGTCGTCGTATCACCTGGGGAAATGCATGGTTATCTGCGTACCGTCATCGTGGCGCCGATGACCACCGGAAGCCAACCGGCCCCATTCAGAATAGCCGTTACGTTCGCTGGCAAGAAAGGCTTGATCCTTCTCGACAGATCAGAACGCTGGACAAGCACCGTCTGCCTCAAGAAGGTGGGCAACATCACGCCAAAGACGCTTGCCCTGACACTAAGTACGCTCGCAGGAAATATTTGCCGCTTAGGCGTTGTCACTTACGCTCGTCCGGCTATGTCAGTTGCTTACTGGACCACCCTAAGCCTTCTTCTGTATCCGCCGCGCCGCAACTACAACGGCTACCCCTACCGCGCTGCAGAGCACACCGTAAACCGCCCATTTGATCTGTCCGGTCATGAAGCTACCCGGCAGTACGTTGATGCCCTGGAAGAACCAGACTACGCCGTTGAGAATCAGAAGAATCCCGACTACGTACAATGCAATGCGCATGAATTGATTCCTTTCGCGAGTCCTTGGGTACGATCGGGCTTAACCAAGTTCCGCTTGAACCCACAGACCGGCCTACTGATTTGATACCACGCCCGCGCTTTCCACAATCGTCCTTCCCCTCCTCCACTTCTGCAACAACACCTCGACGCCAAGTCCATAGTCCATTCGTTCGCCCTGCCAGCGGGTGACCGCGGTCTTTCTGTCGATGCGGATTGAGTTCTGATCGTTGCTTGCAAGGAGCTGCGTCCAGTCGCTGGTGTGGCCGGGCACGAGGCTGTCGAAACGATTGCCATCGGGTTTGACGAAGCGGACGGCGCCATCGTCCAGTCGCTCGATGTTGATGCCGCCTTCGTGGACCAGACGATGATGGAAGCGGCACAGGCTCACCAGATTCGACTGTTTGGTCTCGCCGCCATCGGCCCAGTGGTGGATGTGGTGGGCATCGACGTATTTTGTGTTCGTGCAGCCGGGGAAGCGGCAGCCTTTGTCGCGGGCATTGAGGGCACGGCGCAAAGCAGGCGGAATCGAGCGGGTCTTGCGGCCGATGTTGAGGGGCTCGCGCTTGATCGTTTTCGATCAAAGTGACCACGCTCGCGTCGCAGGCGAGGCGTCGCGCAGTCTCGGCAGCAATGGAAGGGCCGTCCTCGATCTCGCAGCAGCCGGCTTCCTTGTGTTGCAAAGTTTCGGCTGCAACGTGAACCACGATCTGGTGCTTGTCGCCACCCGTCATGGCTTCAGCACCGTGTGCCAGGAAGCTCTCGGCCATGACGACCAAAGCATCGGCTCGTTTCATCCGCGGCGTCAGTTCAGAAAAATTGTACGTTTCCGCGGAACGTTTTCGTTCTGCTTCGCTGCTGCTGTCCCGATCGTCGGAAATGGATTCATCAAGCGATTCCATGGCAGCCTGCAGTGCTTTCAGGACCAGAGCACCGGTCTCGGCCGGCAAGCGTCCCTTCAGGATCAGCGAGCCGTCATCATCGAACGAATAGCTGAAATATCGATTGGCCTGCTGCTCACTTCCCGGGACAGCTCTTCCGCTTCCTTGGCTCGACGGAAATGACGCACGACCTTCTCGACATGATCTGCTGTGCCATGCAGAGCGATCGTCGAGCAGGTACTCTTCCGTTCCTGCCGCACGCCACCCGGGTCAATGCTCGAACCTTGGCGTAGCTGAGTTTCCCTTGGCCATTGCCGACGGAAATCCGAGGAAGCGATTCAAGGGCATGGGCCACTCGAACTTTCTCCCGCGCTGCACCCATCTCAATGCCGCACTTCCAGTTCAGCCAATGCGCGCAAGACTGCACTCCCGCACCGCCCCAGCCTTTGCGGTCATCGAACTCTGCGACCAAGGTGAGCCAGCGATGGGTGGCGGCATTGAGATGCCCGGTGAGTTCGGTGATCTCGGACTCGAGGTCCTGGAGTGAGCGAGAAACAGTGGGAAATCCTCCGTCCATGCGCATCTCCAGATAGCTGTATAGGATTACAGTATCGTACTCCTGCCGACGCACGAATCAAGCTGTTTTTCTCGTGTTTTTCTGCATTTTTGCATCGGCGATTCAAAGCCCGCAGGCGTCGGCCAGTCATCTTGAAATTGATGTTGCGGAAACCGTGCACTGATCTCGGAGGAATGGCAGCTTTCGGCCAGAAGCAGACTTTCGCTAAGATGAATAAATCTGTCCCCTTTCGTTCATACCTCCTATGCCCTCAATTGTCTTCTCGAAATATCATGCCTTGGGGAACAGCTACATCGTGGTTCCGCCGGACGCCGTGACAACCGACCTGCCTACTTTTGCTGCTTTTATCTGCGGCTTGCCGAGGGGCATCGGCAGCGATGGACTCCTGCTTGGTCCCATGCCTTCAACGATCGCCGATTTCAGGCTCCGCATCTTCAATCCGGACGGGAGCGAAGCGGAGAAGAGCGGCAACGGTCTACGCATTTTCTGCCGCCACCTTTGGAACGAGAATGCTGGTGTCCCAATCCCCCTTCTCCGTCGAAACACTAGGTGGAGTCGTTAGAGCGGAAATCCTTGATGAGGGAAAGCAGGTTCGGGTGGAAATGGGGAAGGTCCGGTTTACCAGCAAAGACATTCCGGTGGCGGGACCGCCACGGCAAGTGCTGCTCGAGGACATAACGCTGGATGGCCAGTCATTTCAAGTTCTCTGCCGCTACGATTGGCAACCCTCACTGTGTGGTGTTGGCGGAAAACCCGACGTAATTCAGATACCTGTAAGTATGGGCCGCTGTTGCAATCACAGCCCCTGTTTCCCCATGGCACTAATGTTCAGTTCATGCGTGTTCTGGATCGGGGGAATATCCAGATCGAAATCTGGGAGCGAGGAGCCGGATACACCCATTCCTCAGGGAGCAGCAGCTGCGCGGCAGCTGGGGTGGCCCACAAGCTGGGACTATGTGATTCCGACATCACGGTCCACATGCGAGGAGGCGATAACCAAATTCATCTGACAAGATTTCAATTGGTCATGACCGGGCCATATGCTTTGTCTGCACGGCGCAATTGAAGAGGAAGTATTCAATTAGAGACGTTGAAAAGGGCCCATTGCGTCAGATGTCACCTTGACGACCCATCTTGCGGTCAAGTTCCGATAGGCGGGCAATTGTTCGAGATACGTGTGGACGATCTGACCAGTGAGCAGCAACGCGAACTCTCCTGGCGCTACACCTTGGGGGAATGCCCAGAATTCGCCTCCCGGGCATGTATTCGCGCTCGACCTTTCAGGCCTGCAGGCACCGAACGTAACAGTCTGGTCTGCATGGGACGGGCCCGAATTGGCTGGAATCGCTGCCTTGAAGGAGCTCGGGGACGGAACTGGCGAATTGAAATCGATGCGGACCGATCCGAGGCATCTCCGCAAAGGAATAGCCGCGGCGCTCCTCGAGCACATCGATTGGCGGTAGCGCACGGGCGCGGCATGCGCCGGATCAGCCTTGAGACCGGGAGCGGCCCCGCCTTCGATCCGGCGTTGGCTCTCTATCGCAAACGCGGGTTCATAGACGGAGAGGCGTTTGCGGATTACCGCCGTAGTGACTTCAATCAGTTCCTTCATTTGGCTCTGTGACTCGGGCGCAGGCTCGCTGGGTGCTTTCGGCCAATCGGGGACGTTCGCTCAGATAAATCTATCCCCGTTTTATTCACACTTTTTCTATCGCCAGTCTCAGACCAAGCGCAACAAAGAATGCTCCCATGGCTTTGTGCAGCCACGCGGAAATCGCGGCATTCTGCCTGAGTGTTTCGGTAAGCTTCGCTGAGCAATAGACGAGTGCGATGTTGATTGTCAGTGCAATGACGTTAACGGTTACACCCAGCAATAGAATCTGGAGTGTTGGATGAGAGCCTTCGGTGTCGACGAACTGCGGAAAAAGTGCGACGAAGAAGAGGGCCACCTTTGGATTCAGCACATCGCTCAAGAAAGCCTGCCAAAGGATAGTCCTGTCATCGCGGTTCGAGAGGCCTCCCGCAGAAATGACCAGCGGCCCGTGCTTGACCCTCAGCGCAGTGATTCCGAGGTAGATCAAATATCCGGCACCCAGCCACTTGACCGCAGTGAACGCAACAGACGATGTCGCCAGAATTGCAGAGAGCCCGACCACCGCGGCAAGCAGATGGACATATCCACCCAAGTTGAACCCCGCGGCAGCCAGCAGCCCTGCCCTCCGGCCTTGGGCCACACACCGGGCCAGCATGTAGGCCATGTCGGGGCCAGGCACGATCACCAGCACGACGCTTGCAGCGACAAACAACAAGTAGCTGTGAAGTGACATCACGTGTTATTTCTACCCAGAGACGGCTCAGACGTTTTATAACACCGGTATCCTGCTACCGGAAGATTCGGTTCTCAGGTAATTGCCTTGCGCGCTCCCTTTGAGATCCGCTCGCATCCATCTGTGGAAAAATGAATTGACCGCAGTCGATCAGAAGCGGTCATGTTGCGTTGGCTCGTATTGACGGTTAAGGATCTGGCGACTACGACCAAGAATCATTGAAAGCCGCGCTGGTCGCGGCTTTTCTGTCTGCAATGGCCGCGCTTACTCGCATAGAGTGTGATCGCGGCCTATTTTTTTTGCGGTAACAATTGTCCTTTCAATGTGAGGACCTGGCCATGCTTGCATCGTCAAAGCTGCAGACGATCATTTGGACATCGCGCATAGTCGACGCCGAACACTTCTACGGCGACGTGCTGGAACTGCCATTCGTGGGAAAGTCCAACGGCGCTTTGATCTACGACGTAGGAGGCAGCCAGCTACGAGTGTCGCCCGTGCCGTCCACTAACCCTTCGGCCCATACCGTCTTGGGTTTTTCGGTCGCGAATCTCAACGCGGTCACTGCCGTCTTGAGCACACGCGGCGTTAAGTGGGAACGCTTCCCGGGCATTCCGCACGACGAAGCCGGCGTATTACTGACGCAGGATGGGGCAAGGGTTGTCTGGTTCCGTGATCCTGATGGCAATCTCTTGTCAATTGTCCAATATGCCTGAGCATAGAACCGGCGCTGTGGTTGTCCGCTTCGGGTCGATTCAGGACATTCCCGACAATTCATCCAGCAGCGCTACTCGCCGCTCACAGTTCTTCGGAATTGCATCCGCTAAGGCCCAGCAGTAGTCCGACACCGAAACGTGCTCACCTGAGTACCGCTGCCCGGCGGAAGGTCG
>CAWFXI010000001.1:0-61569 GCA_963819685.1 uncultured Pseudomonadota bacterium | reverse complement strand
AATGAATACCCAGCGGCTCATCTTCACGCTACGTGGCGCCCCCGGCTACGTCCAGGGCATGCTCTTCGCAGAGGGAACCTTGATGCCAATCTCAGGCGACACAGTCGTCCTGAGTCTGGAAGGCACTTCAATCTCGGATGCTGGAATTCAGCAGTTGCCACTGCTTGTTGGGCTGCGCTGCCTCGATCTCGACGGCACCAAAATCACAGATCAATCACTTTCCATGCTTTCGCGCTTTCCCGCGCTCGAAGAGCTGTGGCTGGAATGCACGAGCATTACGGATGCCGGCCTGAAGGAGTTGCACGCCCTCAAGAGCCTCCGCTTCGTTTCAGTCTCGTACACCGCGGTCACCGAAGCGGGCCTTCAGCAACTCAAGGCCGCACTCCCAGGTGCCGATGTCGCAGCGTGAATCACCTGGCGCCTAACCCCTCAGTCAAGGGGACGTCTTGCGGCAAGCCGCAAGCCGCCCGTTACCTCGAACGTTAGGCGACACATGCACAATGAGCGCTAACCTCGATTCGATTGCTGACAGCTCTGATGGGATTCGAATTCAGAGCCGATGGTTTGTTCCGGCATCCAGGGATTCGGTTTACGCAGTGGTTTCCGATTTCGAGCGATTACCGCAACACTTTCCGAGAGTCGCTCGCTCCACCAAAGTCATTTCTCGCGATGGCAACCGTTTGGTGATTGATGCGGAGGCAGCCTCCTTCGGGCGATTCTTCCCGGTCGTGCGTATAACGATCAATGCCGAACTACTGCCGGGCGTGGGATACCGCTGTTCAACGTTCAACCGCACTATTAAGACTACCGGTGAAGAAGAACTTCTGTTGAGTGATGTTTCCGGTGGCACGGAGATTTCCTATTCCTACGCGGTCAAGCTTCGTCACAGGTGGCTTCGTCCAGTGTATAGCTGGTTGGTCCGACGGTTTGGCTTGCGGTATTGGAAGCGTGCCTACCTAGAACCACTCATAGCACATTGCCAAGACCATGACGATGTGGCCTAACCAGTGCGCTGCAGCGAACGGCCTCTCCGCCGTGCGTTCGAGCGTCGCTGGAAATCGTGAGTGCACCGTGCGCTCCACCGCCTCCGCCGAGGCCGTCGCTGAGCTTGGACGTTAGACCTGCTGGGCACGGCTTGCCAGCGTTGAAGTTTCTGTTGCCATTCTGCAGTAGTATGCATAAGATATGCATATGGATATCGAGTGGGATGCTGTCAAGGCAGCTGCCAACCTCAAGAAGCACGGAGTTAGCTTTGAGGAAGCTGCCACTGCGCTTCTCGATCCCCTCGCGCTGGCCAAGGAAGACGACGCCTCGGCTGGAGAGCACCGTTGGCTCTTGCTCGGAATGAGCGTAAGAGCCCGATTGCTGACTGTCGTATATACATTGCGCGCTGAGGAGCGAATTCGCCTCATCTCTGCGCGAAAAGCGACCCGTAAAGAGGCTTCAATCTATGCGTAAACAATACGACTTCTCCAAGGCCAAGCGCGCCAAGAATGTTCCGCACCTCGCACGGCTTCAGGCGGAGGCTAAAGGCAAGACTCGAATTACTATCATGCTGGACAACGATCTGCTGATGACATTTAAGGCGAAAGCCGAATCTGAGGGCACTGGTTACCAGACTCTAATTAATCAGACATTACGGCGAGCATCGGGTGCTGCCACCGTCGATGAAGCCACGCTGCGGCGAGTGATCCGTGAAGAGCTCAAGGCCGGCTAAGCAGGTCTAACACATCGCCGGAGCGCAGCCGTGAACGACGAAATGCCCTATCTATGGCGTTGTGGGCGTCGCGCTCAGCTCGGCCGTTAGGTGCAATCGTGACGTATCAGTGCTCCACTTGCGGGAAGCCGCATGAAGGCGTTCCGGACATAGGGTTTCAGTGGCCAGATCCATATTTCGGCGTAGCGGAGGCTGAGCGCGAAAAGCACGTCTGGAGCACGTCCGACGTCTGCGTGATCGATGACGAGGATTTCTTTATCCGCGGCGTGATTCTCTTGCCAATTCGTGACAGTGACGACAGCGTCGGTCTCGGAGTTTGGGTGTCTCAGAAGCGCGAGAACTTCGAGACATATATGAAGAACTACGATACACCGACTATTGGTCCATTCTTTGGGTGGCTCTCTAACCGTCTGCCGTTCTATGATCGAGATACATGGGCGCTGAAGACCATGGCGCACTTCCAAGGCAACGGAAAAAGACCGCTCATTGAAGTAGAGCCATCGGATCATCCGCTCTTCACGGACTATTCGAGCGGTATAACACTCGATCGAGCGTGGGAGTTTGTCCACTCACAGAGCGCGAGCAGCGGTGGTATCTAACAAGCAGTTGCAGAGGACCGTGGGGGATAATGCGCCAAGGCTCACGCGGCAGCGCGGCCGCTGAACTGCGGCGTTAGATCCCCAGAACAGCTGTAGTAACAAATAGCTTGCATTGACGACGGCTGTTACTACAATCTGCTCATGCCTACCTGGGACGAAAGGAAGCGTCGCAGCAACATCAAGCGTCATGGCCTGGACTTTGATGGTGCGGAGGCTATTTGGGACAACGCCACGGTGACACGCGAAGACATTCGCCATTCCTACGGCGAACCGCGCTTCGTCACATTTGGCCTACTTGGTGGTGAGGTCGTTGTGCTCGTTTATACCGGGCGCAAGGACGACATCCATGTCATTTCCCTTCGTCGAGCTGAAAAATATGAAGCGCGCTACTACTTTGAAGCGACCAAAGAATCTCGCTAAGTCGCGAGATCGGGACAATCCGTCGTGGTCCGAAGAAATGCTCGGGCCAGCCGTCATACGTCGTGGGCGGGGCAGGCAAGCGGCTCCGACAAAGGTTTCCACCACCATTCGTCTGGATGCTGATGTACTGGCTTTCTTTCGCTCAAAGGGCGCCGGCTATCAGACCCGCATCAATGACGCACTTCGCTCGACAATTGAGAAGGACCTAACCACTCGTTCCACCGGACGCGCGCAGGGCTCGCGCCGCTAAACGAGAGCGGTTATGCGACACAGGGTGAGCACCTCGCGAGTTGGACTCGTGCCCTTGGAGCCAGACGGCGAGGGGCTCGTCGCGTATCTCGAACGGAGGACACAGTGGGACTCTTGACCTTCAGTATCAACGTCACCCTGGACGGCTGCGTCGACCACCAGGAAGGAATCGCCGACGACGAGACACACGCCTTCTTCACCCGCCTCATAGAGGAGAGCGGGGCGATGCTGTGGGGCCGCGTCACCTACGAGATGATGGAGAGCTACTGGCCAGCGGTCGCCCGCGGCGACGCGGAGGCATCGCCGGCGATGCGCGAGTGGGCGGTCAAGCTGGAGGCCAAGCCGAAGTACGTGGTGTCCTCGATGCGAAAGGACTTCCCCTGGACCAACAGCCACCACATCGCCGGCAACCTGCGTACTGGCGTGCAGAAGCTCAAGGACGCGACCCCGAACGGCGTGCTCCTCGGTAGCGGCAAGCTCGCGACCGAGCTGGACCGGCTGGATCTGATCGACGAATACAAGTTTCTGGTCCACCCCAGGATCGCCGGCCACGGCCCGACCCTGTACGAGAGCGGGCTGCCCAGCACGCGACGGCTCGAGTTGATCTCGGCGAAGCCGCTCCGCAGCGGCGCGGTCGCCATGCACTACCGGCGTGCGCGCTGACTCGGAGATGCGGCATGTCGCCAACCAACGCGCTGCACTCGGACGGACCTCGCGTTGCTCGGCCCGCCGGTGAGCGCGGGCGTCATGTTTCAATCGAAAGGAAGGCATTAGAATGACACGCGTCCGCGTTGAGAGCTTTACCCTCTCCCTTGACGGATACGGAGCGGGTCCAAACCAGGACATCAAGAATCCGCTCGGCGTGGGCGCGACAGATTTGCACCAGTGGTTGATCCCGACACATACGTTCCAACGGACCCTGTTTGGCGCCGACGGTGGCACAACGGGGATCGATGACGACTTCGCTGCGCGGGGCTTCAGGAATGTTGGCGCCTGGATTCTCGGAAGAAACATGTTCGGACCGATTCGCGGTTCCTGGCCCGACATGAACTGGAAAGGCTGGTGGGGGGACAACCCGCCCTATCACGTTCCAGCTTTCATCCTGACTCATCACGCGCGCGCGCCCATCCAGATGGAAGGCGGAACGACTTTCTACTTCGTCACGGGCGGTATTCACGAAGCGCTAGACCGGGCGCGCGCAGCAGCTAATGGAAAGGATGTGCGCATTGGCGGCGGACCTGACACTATCCAGCAATATCTTCGTGCGGGCCTCATCGATGAGTTGCACTTCGCTATCTCGCCGGTACTGCTGGGCGGGGGAGAGCGACTGTTCGAGGGAATCGACATGCGCGCTCTGGGATACGAATGCGTTCAGTTCGTTGCGTCGGAGAAAGCCACCCATGTTGTACTCCGGCGCCAAGGTCACAATGACGCCTGACAACCGGTTGCAGTGGCAGGCGCTGTCGCGCCATCGCTGAATCGGTACGCCAGAAAGCGCCAAGAGACGTGTTCCATGCAGGTCAGCATCGTTACATTTCCGGAAACCAGGGTCGCGGCCATCAGTCACGTTGGGGCGCCGTCGCTGGAGCATGAGACGGCACGCAAGCTGATTGCCTGGAAGCTGGAGAATCGCCTTCTCGATCAGGCGCGTCATCGTAGCTACGGATTGCACTACACCGATCCCAGGACCATCAATCCGGCTGATCATCGGGTCGACTTCTGTCTTTCCTTTGACAGCCCGGTCGAACCCAACGCCTACGGAATAGCAGCAATGACCATTCCGGCCATGAGATGTGCCCTGGCTCGGGACATCGGGTCGCGCCTCAACAACAAAGCCGCGCAGTACCTCTATGACGTGTGGCTTCCCCGCAGTGGCGAAGAGTTGGCTGCTCAGCCATTGGTGTTTCACTACGTCAATGTGGGACCCACCGTAAAGGAGCACGAGGCGATCACGGATGTCTATCTGCCGCTCAAATGAGAGCCTGACGCCCTGCAGTCCTGCCGCCTTCGGAATCCCCCGAAATAACCGCCAAGGAGACTCCGATGCATGCCGAATTCGATCAATTGCTGGCCCGCTACGAAGGCGGCCAGATTTCGAGACGGGAGCTGCTCGGTGGACTGATGACACTGGCCGTCGTGGCGCCCGCTGCCAGAGCTGCCGAGCCTGTCATTGGCACCGCCGAACAACTGAATCACGTGACCGTGTTCGTTCGGGACGTGCAAAAATCCGCGGCGTTCTATCAGCGCCTGTTCGGCATGCCGGTGCTGACTCCGCAGGCACCGGGTATCAATTTACGGGTCGGATCCGGCTTTTTGGGAATCTACCCGGCCGAGGATCGTCCGATCGGCATCAACCATGTGTGCTTCGGCCTTGCGAGGTTTGATGCGGACGCCGTCCTGAAGAAGCTGGCTGACGCGGGAGTGAGCGGGAACATTCGCCTTCGCGGTGACACGAAGGAACTGTACTTCACAGACAGCGACAATGTCCGCGTACAGTTGCAGGATGTTCGCTACCGAGGTGGAACAGGGCCGATTGGCGATCTCGATCCTTGAGTGTCAGGCTGAACGCAATCGTTATCGCACCAGGACAAGGCCGTGTGTCGAAACCGAACGTGCTCGATCGACTACAAAGAGCCGCCTCAGGCGCCAGTCATCGAAAGGAGAATGAATCATGCCCAGCACCATCCGTCTTCACCGGGTCCTGACGGCCACGCCAGAGCGGGTCTACCGGGCGTTCCTTGATGCGGACGCCAAGGCCAAATGGCTTCCTCCAAACGGGTTTACTGGCAAGGTTCATCATCTGGACGCCCGCGTTGGCGGTACGTACAAGATGTCGTTCACGAACTTCACCACTGGCAAAAGCCACTCCTTCGGCGGGCAATACGTCGAATTGACGCCCAACGAGCGAATTCGCTATACGGACAAATTCGACGATCCGAATTTACCCGGCGAGATGCAAGTGACCGTCACCCTGAAGAAGGTTTTTTGCGGGACCGAGGTGAACATCACTCAGGAAGGAGTCCCCGATGTCATTCCAGCCGAAGCTTGCTACCTTGGCTGGCAGGAATCGCTGGTCCTTCTGGCGAAACTGGTCGAGCCGGAGATTCCGGATTGATCGCAAGCTTGCGAAGCGCCGGTGACTGCGAGCGGTAGACGGCATGGCCGCAGAGCCCCAAGCCTCAGTCCCCGCAGCGTTGCGCGCCGTGAAGATCGTGCACACCCTGGCGTGGGGACTGTTCGCGGGCTGCATCCTGGCGCTTCCGGTCGTTGCGTGGCAGCGGCAATTTCCTGTGGCGGTGCTCCTCATTGGCGTCGTTCTCGTCGAAGTGGGTGTCCTCCTCGCCAACCGGCTTCGATGCCCACTCACCGCCGTGGCCGCACGCTATACCGATGACAGGCGCGACAACTTCGATATCTACCTGCCATTGTGGGTCGCGCGATACAACAAACACATTTTCGGCACCCTGTTCGTCGCAGGGGTGCTGTTCACTTTTCTGCTGTGGCGAACAACGTGAGCGGCGATCGGTCAAGCCATTCGGCCATGCGGCTCATTCCAATTCAGCGCGACGGTAGTGTCAGGCTATCCGGCGTAACCTTGAACGACATTGCGAAGTCCGTGATCGCATCAACCGTACAGCTGTATGAACAGCGCGGCTACGTTGAACCCTGGGTTGGATACCTGGCCATTGAGGGAGGCGAATGTGTTGGCACTTGTGGTTTTGCCGCACCGCCGGTGGACGAAGCTGCAGAGATTGCCTACTTCACTTTTCCGGCTCTCGAGAAGCGCGGTATCGCGACGCGCATGGCACAGCGCCTCATTGCGATTTCCTGCGAACGCGATCCGTCAGTAAATATCATTGCGCATACGTTGCCGGAAGAAAATGCGTCGACACGTATTCTGAGAAAGCTGGGTTTCGTGTTTGCGGGTAAGGTGGACCATCCGGAAGACGGCCCTATCTGGAAGTGGAGCCACCAACAGAAGCGGATTCCATTGTCCTAGAGAGTTCAACACCTGCGCGAGGCTTTTCGTCAAGGCGGATTGTGACAACTGAAACCACCTACATCATCGGAGCAGTTGTTGGCCTTGGCGCAACGCTGTTCATGGACGGTTGCGCGCTGGCGCTGAAGCGTGCGTTCAGCATTCCTTCGGCCAACTATTGTCTGGTCGGGCGCTGGCTCTGCCACATGCTGAAGGGAACATTCATGCATGCGAGTATCGCCACCGCCCCGCAGCAGCGTGGCGAATGCGCGGTGGGCTGGATTGCCCACTACGCCATTGGTATCGTGTATGCACTTGTGCTTGTCGCCCTGGTTTCAGGAAGCTGGCTTGCGCGGCCGACGTTATTGCCAGCCCTGCTTTTCGGCGTGGGGAGTGTGCTGGTGCCCTATCTGGTCATGCAGCCTGCGTTCGGACTCGGTATTGCCGCGTCGAGAACGCCCCAGCCGACACAGGCCAGGCTGCGAAGTCTTATCGCGCATACATCCTTCGGAGTCGGGCTCTATGTAGGTGCCGTTGGTGTGAGCTATGTGCTGCGGGTGAATGCCTGAGATCACGTTATGCATCGACGCAGGCCTCGTCGCATTGCGCTGGATCTCCGCGGGTTGAGCGGCCGGGAGGACATCTTTCGGATCTCCGGAGCGGTAAAACGGGATCCGGCTGTCGAAGGATGGTTCACCAATGACCCGGAACTGCGGTCTATTGCGCAGAGGTGGTTTGTACGGATGCGGCAATGCGGTGACGATGTACGGGAGCTGATGCACGACGGTTGTCCTGTCGCCTGTGTTGAAGAGGCGCCGTTCGGGTACGTCAATTCATTCACAAGTCATGTCAATGTCGGCTTCTTCTACGGCGCACTGCTCAAGGACCCCGCCGGCCTGTTGGAGGGAAGTGGCAAACGCATGCGACACGTGAAACTGCAAGCTGACCGCGAACTCAATGCCGAGGGTCTAAGCGACCTGATCGATGCGGCCTACGTGGATATCCGCGCGCGGCTTCATGCCGAACGGTCGTCGCAGGAAAGCTGACCCCATGCGGCTCACCAGCTTCATGGCACTCGTCCTTCTGTCGCTCGGTGTCGCGGGATATGCTGTTGTCGTCTATGGGTTTCTCCCATTGGGCGCCATGCTTCACCCGGACATGCGTGCCACCTTTGAAGTCCATCGTGTCGGCATCTATACGCACGTCTTTGCCTCCTCTATTGCACTCTTCGTCGGGCCGTTCCAGCTTTGGTCACGCTTGCGCCTTTCGCGACCCACCTTGCACCGTTGGCTGGGTCGTTTCTATCTTGGCGTCGGGGTCCTGGTAGGCGGGCTGGCGGGATTGTTCATGGCTTTGCATGCATTTGGCGGCGTTGTCGCACGCCTCGGCTTCGGATTTCTGGCGGTTGCCTGGCTATACACGGGACTGCGGGCCTATCAGGCAATTCGTGGCAGGAATGTCAGTGCGCATCGCCGCTGGATGATTCGCAACTTTTCGCTCACCTTCGCGGCCGTCACGCTCAGGATATGGTTACCAGCATCCATCGCATCGGGGGCCGCCTTTGAGGTCGCCTACCCGCTCATCGCCTGGGCTTGCTGGGTACCCAACATTGTCGTGGCAGAATGGTTGCTCAACCGGAAGCGGAGCACTTCCGGCGAATGGGTCACCTGAGCTTCGCAATTCAAACCGCCTCCGGCAGGCAACCGTCGGACCGCAAAAGGGGAAGGCAATGAATGCAATCAGCCGGCGCGAATTTCTTCTGGCATCGGCTGCAGGAGCCTCAATTGCGGTTCTGCCGGGAAAAGCAGCTTTCGCGGCCGCCCCGTACGACCTTGTCGTTCGCGGGGGCAGGGTCATCGATCCGGCCACAGGCCTGGACGCAATTCGCGACATTGCAATAGCCGGCGGCCGAATCGCGGCCATCGCGGCAAGCATCGGGGTCGAAGCTGGCGATACCCTGGATGCACGCGGCAAGCTTGTCGTTCCGGGACTGATCGATGTGCACACCCACGCTTCCCGTGGCGCTTCCGGCCCGTCGCGGATCCTGAAGGATGGCGTCACGGCATGGATTGACGCCGGCAGCGCGGGAGCCGACGGGATTGATGAGGCAATCGCGGTCGCCCGCTCCGCGCCGCAACTGGGTCGTGTCCTGATCAATATCGGACGTCTGGGTGTTCAACCCGACGGCGACACTCTGGACCTGAAGCGCGCGGATGTGGATGCAGCATCACGTGCCATCGCCGCCAATCGCGAATTCATCGTTGGTGTCAAAGCCCGTCTGTCACGCGACGTTGCCGGCGAGAACGACATTGAAGTGTTGACGCGCACAGCGGCTGTCGCCAAGGCGTTTTCCCTGCCGGTGATGATCCACATCGGCCAATCGGTATCGCCGCTGCCGAAGTTGCTCACCTTGCTCAAGCCGGGTGACATCGTCACGCACATGTATGCCCCGGCACCGAACGGTATTCTCGATGATGCGGGCCGCGTTCTTCCCGAGGTGCTGGCCGCGCGCCGCCGCGGTGTACTGTTTGATGTGGGCAATGGCAGGACCGGGCACATTCGCTGGGATGTCGTCGAAGCGGTCATGCGACAGGGCTTCAGGCCGGATACGATTTCGACGGACTGGACCATTGAGAGCCCCACGAATGCCGTCGGCGACCTTCCCAATTGCATGTCGAAGCTTCTCCGCTATGGAATGTCTGTGCCGGAAGTGGTCGCCTGCGTCACGATCAATGCCTCACGTACGTTTCCCGCGTTCGCGAATCTCGGCACGCTCAAGGTGGGGGCGCCCGCAGACGTCGCCATCCTTGAACTACGCGACGGGACGTTCGAGTATGAGGACAACTACAAGGGCAAGATCACCCACAGCCAACGCCTGTTTCCGACTGCGACGATCCATCGAGGCAAACGCGTGTAGTCTTCCGGCGGGCCAGATCCGGCTTGTAAGGGGTATCTTTCGAACATGAAAGCCGTGCAACCAGGCGAACTGAAAGACGGTGCCCGATGCAAAGTCATCGGCGGCACACACGCTGGAAAATCCGGCACTGTCAGGGATATCAAAACCGGGAAAACCGGCCACGTTTCCATTACGGTAGTGCAGCCCACTGGGGAGAGATTCAAGACGCTTGCCAGGAACGTTGTTATCCGGAAATAGCGGTTCAGTGCAACGGATCGCACTGGCCAAGGCGACTCGCTGCCCCCTTTTGCAACCATGTTGAAAGTCGTTCCCGCCGCGTTCGTTTACCTCATCCTCGTATTTGGCGCCGGTTTTGTGCTCGGCGCTTTCAGGGTCCCGTTTCTCGTGCCACGCGTTGGGGAACGCTGGGCGGAGTTGGCTGAGATGCCCGTCATGGCAGTCGTCATCTTCTTCGCAGCGGGGTATGTACTGCGGCGCTTCCCTGAGATTCATCGTCGCGGTCGGGCGTTGCTGGCTGGAATGGTTGCACTGTCCATGATGATCTGTGCCGAACTGGGCCTGGCCGTTGCCCTCCAGAGTCAAACCCTGACCGAGTACGTCAACAGCCGGGACAAGGTTTCCGGTTCCGTCTACCTCATCCTGCTCGGCGTATTCGCTCTCATGCCGTGGGCTCGGCTGCGAGGCCAGGACAAAGCTTGAGTGCAAACACAGCGAGATCCTGCCCCAGGATCAGACAGGACTTGCTTCCAGACAGCACTCCAGTCAAACATTGCCGGCCCTTGATCTCCGGAGCCTTCCCATGAAATGTTCAGCCGTCATGGCTTCTGGACTGCTTCTAGCGATGAGCTCGACGATAGCCTTGGCCGGTACGAGCGTCCTGTTCGTCGGCAACAGTTTCACCTACGGTGCCGGTTCACCGGTGCACTTTTACCGCGCCGACACGGTTTCCGATCTCAACAACGAAGGGAACGGCGGCATGCCGGCACTCTTCAAATCCTTCGCGACGCAGGCGGGTCTCGATTACGACGTCTACCTCGAGACACGCGGTGGCAGCGGCCTGGAGTTCCATCTGCAGAACAAGCTCGGGGCGATCGGCAAACGGCCCTGGGACAAGGTCGTGATGCAGGGTCAAAGCATTCTGGATTTCGAGAAACCCGGCGATCCCGCCAAGCTCATCACGACCAGTCGGCAGATGGCGGAATTTCTGCGTGACCGCAATCCGCAGACCGAGATCTACCTGATGTCCACCTGGTCGCGCGCCGACCAGACGTATATCGCCACGGGTGCCTGGTTCGGCAAACCCATCGACGCAATGGCGCGGGATGTCCGCGCCGCTTATGACGCGGCGGCGGCCGGTGCGCCGGGGGTCAAGTTCGTGATCCCGGTCGGCGAAGCATGGACGCGAGCGATGCAGGCCGGCGTCGCTGACCCGAATCCCTATGATGGCATCGAAGCCGCCAAGCTCAATCTCTGGACCTATGACCACTATCACGCCAGCACGTACGGCTACTATCTCGAGGCGCTTGTGGTCTTCGGCAGCCTGACCGGGCGCGATCCGCGTTCACTTGGCGAAACCGAGTGTTCTGCCTATGAACTGGGATTGGCCAGGCCGGAGGTCAAAGCGCTGCAGCAGATCGCGTTCGACCAGCTTGGCAGTCGGGTTACACCGGCTCCGCTTGAGGTGCCCGGTACATCGACTGTCGAGCGCTGTGTGCCGGAATGAATGGTCAAAGAATGATCGTTGTCGGCGGAGCCAGCTTAGTCGCAGGGGCAGTGGCGTTCGTCGCCGTCTTCAGCTATCTCGCAGCGAATTTCAGTTATCCTGATGTTCTCGATGGTGCTGCCGCTGAAGTCCTGCCACGGCTGCGCAGTGGCGGTTCCCTCATGAGATCGGTCTGGGCGATCTATGCGTTTCTGCCCTTGTTGCTGATTCCGGGCGCCGTCGGAGCGTACTTTGCGTGCCCCTCGAGCCGAGCGAGGATGACCCTCGCGCTGGTCGTTGCCGTATTGGGCGCGTTTGCGATGTGTCTCGGGCTGATGCGGTGGCCGAGCATCAATTGGGCGCTGGCGGAGGCCTATTCCCGGAGCAGTGCAGAAACCAGGATCGGCCTTGACGCCGTGTTCAATGGCATGAATCTCTATCTTGGCAACTACATTGGAGAATTCCTCGGTGAGACAGCGCTCGCCTCGTTCTTCATGCTCTCGGGACTTCTCCCTGCTCGACGAGGCCAATTATCCGAAATGGCTTGGCTGGTCTGGAGTGGCGTTTTCGCTGCTGTTCCTGGTCGGAGCGTTTCGCAATGTCGCAGGTGCAGTGCAGGTGATCGCCGATATCAACAACGTCCTGCTACCGCTGTGGATGATCGTGCTGGGAGCGGCTCTGGTCCGCAGCGCCGGACGCCCTGGCCTTGAAGATGGCACAGATTTTCATACTGAAAGAGACAAGACCCAATGACAAGACAAGCACACGCGCTTGCCAGGCTGATCCTGGCGCTAGCGGGGATTCTCGCATTGCCAACATCAGCGTATGCGCAGGTGAAGGTGCTCATGTCTGGCGGCTTTGCTGCCGCGTACAACGAGGTCCTGCCGGAATTTGAACGCACCACAGGCACCAAGGTAACGACTGCTACTGGCGTTTCGCAGGGCGATGGACCCGAGACAATCACATCCCAGGTTCGCCGGGGCGTGCCTGTCGACATGATCATCCTCTCGAAGGCCGGACTCGACGAACTCATCGCCGAGGGCAGGATCATTGCCGGCACAAGCGTGGATCTGGCCGAGACGCCGATGGGTGTCGCGGTGCGTACCGGAGCGCCGCGGCCGGATCTCAGTACGCTTGATGCATTCAAACAGACATTGCTGCAGGCGAAATCGATTGCCTACTCTGACAGTACAGTCGGCATCTTCATGACGAACACGCTCTTTCCGCGTCTCGGGATTGCCAAAGAGATGGCTGCCAAAGTCACGAAGACGCCTCGGGGAGCAGGTTCGGTGGCTCTGGTGGCCAAGGGCGAAGTGGAACTGGTGCTGCTGCCGGTCAGCGAGCTACTGCACCAGCCAGGCATCGATGTCGTCGGCAAGTTCCCGGCGGAGGCGCAATACATCTCTGTCTTCTCGGCTGCCGTTGTGACCGGTTCCAGGGAGGTTGAAGCGGCCAACCGACTGATCGCGTTCCTGGCGTCGGACAAAGCGGTCACGGCGTTCAGGAATAGCGGCATGGAACCGTCAAAAGCACGCTAGCTTTTGTCGATTTTCATCGCACCTGAGCGATCAGGGTATGGCACCCCTGACAGCACTAAAAGGAACCGACGATGGCCCTGAAACTGTATGCCCACCCCTTCTCTTCCTATTGCCAGAAGGTGCTGATCGCACTCTGGGAGAATGAAATCACCTTCACCTACCGGCATCTGGAAGATGCGGGTGCAGCAGAAGAACGCGCGGCGCTCTGGCCGCTCGGTCGCTTTCCCGTGCTGGTGGACGATGGCCGGATGATCGCGGAATCCAGCATCATCATCGAGTATCTTGACCTGCATCACGGTGGACCCGTGCGGTTGCTTCCCGACAATCGTGATGCCGCGCTCGAGGTCCGGTTCATGGATCGTTTCTTCGACAACTATGTCATGACAGCAATGCAAAAACCGGTATTCGAGGCGCTACGTGCGGAGGGCGCTCGCAAGGAGGAGGCGATGGGCGAAGCGCGCAAGGCGCTCGACACTGCGTATGCATGGCTGGAAAAGAAGCTGGACGGCCGAACGTGGGCGGCGGGGGAGAACTTCACACTGGCCGATTGCGCCGCAGCTCCCTCGCTCTTCTATGCCGATTGGGTTCACCAGATCGGCCCCGACTTCCCCCGACTGCGGAAGTATCGTTCGCGACTGCTTGCGAGGCCATCCTTCGCGCGCGCGGTAGATGAGGCGCGACCCTATCGTTCCTACTTTCCGCTGGGTGCGCCCGATCGCGATTGAACAACTTCAGGAGCGATAAGCGGGCATATGAAAGCTCGTGACTCTGCCAGCGCGGTTCGAGTCCGTGGGAGCGTGCAACCGCGTGTTACATCCTTCGACGCTGTAGCGCGGTATGACGCCAGGGTTCTGATTCTCGGCAGCATGCCGGGTACGGCGTCACTGCAGGCAGGGCAGTATTACGCTCATCCTCGCAATGCCTTCTGGCCCATCATGCGCAGACTTGCTGGGTCTCAATGCGGATGCTGCCTACCAGGAAAGCATCGAGGCCATGCAGGCCCGCGGCATCGCGCTCTGGGACGTTCTGCACTCCTGCCGCCGCAACGGCAGCCTGGATAGCGCAATAGAGCCAGACTCTGTCGCCGCCAATGATTTCGAGGCGTTTTTCCGCAGCCACTCGCGAATCGAGCAGGTCTGCTTCAACGGCGCCATGGCGGAGCGTTGCTACCGCCAGCAGGTACTGCCCGGGCTCAAGCACCTGCCGTTCGACTACATCCGCTTGCCCTCTACCAGCCCGGCGCACGCGGCGCTTTCCCTCAAGGCCAAGACCGCACTCTGGCAATCCGCACTGAATCTGCGGCCAATGTAGCCAGACGGCTCGCCGTCCGTCGCGCTGATGCATATGGAGTCTGCCTCTTGTGGATGCCAGAATGGTCCTGGCGGCGACTTCGCTGGATTTCACCGGGGGATCAATGGGAAAGGGCAGACTTGAAGCATTCAGCGATGGCGTCCTCGCCATCATCATCACGATCATGGTGCTGGAACTCAAGGTGCCACACGGCGAGACGCTCGAAACCATTGCACCGCTGTTGCCGGTGTTCCTGAGCTATGTCCTCAGCTTCGTCTACGTCGGCATCTACTGGAACAATCACCATCACATGCTGCATACCTGCAACCGGGTCACGGGCCCGATCCTGTGGGCGAACCTGCATCTGCTTTTCTGGCTGTCGCTCTTTCCATTCACGACGGGATGGATGGGCGAGAACCACTTCGCTGCGCTGCCTTCTGCGGCGTATGGCGTGGTGCTTTTCATGGCGGCGATTGCCTATTACATCCTGCAGCAGACCCTCATCGCTGCGCAGGGAGGCGATTCGGTACTGAAGCGGGCTGTAGGCGGCGACTGGAAGGGAAAACTGTCTCCAGTACTGTATCTGCTCGCGATCGGCGCCACGTTTCTGGCGACCTGGCTTGCGCAGGCGATCTACGTGATCGCCGCGATCATCTGGCTGGTTCCAGATCGTCGCATCGAACATGCCTTGCAGAAGAACAACGCGTGACAGTAACCGACCAGGCGGAAATCTGCGGATGGCAACACCACTCAAAGCCAGAACGCTGAGCATCACAATCAACCGTGACTGCGCCGAGGCCTACCGTCACCTGGCCAGGCCAGAGCACTTTCCCGAGTGGGCGTCCGGCCTGGCGGGATCGTTGCGCAATGTGGCCGGCAGGTGGTTGGCGGAGACGCCGGAGGGCACCGTCCAGATCCGCTTTTCGGAGCAGAATGACTTCGGGGTTCTCGATCACTGGGTGCATATCAGCCCCGACGTGACCCTATACATTCCGCTACGCCTCATCCCGAATGGCAGCGGCTGCGAACTGATGCTGACGCTCTATCGTCAGGCCGACATGACCGATGAGAAATTTGCGGCCGATGCGGAGTGGGTGATGCGCGACCTGAATACGGCGAAACAGATGCTGGAAGCTCGCAAGTCTTCTGGATCAGGTTGAGGCTGGCGTGTGGCCCATCCATACTTGTCGTCATGTTGAGCGGACAGAACCGCACTGTTTTCGTTGCAGGGGCAGGCGGCGTCGTCGGTCGCCGGGTGTGCCGTCTGTTGCTCGACGACGGCTGGTACGTGATTGGTGCCACCCGTTCCGTGGAAAGGGGCAAGGTGCTGGAAGCGCTGGGTCTGAAGCCTGTCATCATCGATGTGTTCGACTCCGCCAGGCTGAAGGCCGCCGTTGCAGATGCCAGGCCTGCAGTAGTCGTAAACATGTTGACGGACCTTCCTCCGGCGCTGAATCCGGCGCAGATGGCAACAGCGCGCGTCCGCAATGCCCATGTCCGTGATATCGGCACACGGAATCTCATCGCGGCGGCCGTTGCCAGTGGAGCACAGCGACTGGTGGCCCAGAGCGTTTCATTTGCCTATGCGCCGGGACCGTTGCCCTATCGCGAAGACAGAGCACTGAACGCGGGAACTCTCCCGGGAGCGGATGGAGTGACTGCACGTGGCGCCATCAGCCTGGAACGCCAGGTCATGGCCGCATCGCTCGTCGGGATCGTGCTGCGTTTCGGCAAGCTCTACGGACCGGACACGGGGTTTGAATTTCCTGCTCCTGGCGGAGCCTTGCATGTCGACGCGGCAGCGGATGCCGCACGGCGTGCGGTGAGTCGAGGCAAGGCGGGTGCTTACAACATTGCCGAAGAGGACGGTACCGTAGCCGTTGAAAAGGCCAGAGCCGAACTCGACTGGCGGGCCGACTTCCGGATTCGTGCATAAGGGTAAAGACGTATGTGATTGTGCCTTGGCCAGCCTCATGCTCATCCGAGTCAATGCGCGCTTAATGAGGTGAACCATGTACTACATCGTCGAGACTCCAAAATCCTTTGAACAGGCTTCCGCAGATCTGGACGCTGCCGTCAAGCGCAACGGCTTTGGCGTCCTGCATGTCCACGATCTCGGAAATACCCTGCGAAGCAAGGGCCAGACGTTTACCGAGCAGTGCAAGGTATTCGAAGTGTGCAATCCAGCCCAGGCAGCCAAAGTGCTGTCGACAGATATGCGCCTGAACATGGCATTGCCTTGCCGGATCTCCGTGTTTACGGAACAGGGCAATACCAGGATCGGGCTGATCAAGCCAGTCCGGATGTTGTCGGCGCTGTCGCAGGATCCCTCGCTCGCTCAGGTTGCGAAGGAAGTGGAGGATAAGACCATCCTGATGGTGAACGAAGCGAGATGACGGCACTGTCGCGCCAGACCATCCTGGCTGTGCTGGCTGGGGTGATTGTCGTTCTGCTGGTCGTCTCCGGCTGGCATCCGTTCGATCGGGCCACCTGGTGGATGGAGGTGGCGCCCGTGCTGATCGCATTGCCGCTGCTGTTTGCGACTTACCGAAAGTTTCCGCTGACCCCGCTGCTCTATGGCCTGATCTTCATCCACGCGACGATTCTGATCGCGGGTGGCGCGTATACCTATGCGCGGGTGCCCTTTGGATTCTGGATGCAGGAACTGCTGTCTACCGACCGGAATCCCTATGACAAGATCGGCCACTTCGCGCAAGGTCTGGTCCCGGCACTGGTGGCGAGAGAAGTCCTGCTGCGCAACGGCCTGGTCAACGGGAAAAGGATCGCCGGCTTTCTCGCGGTGTGTTTTGCGATGGCGATCAGCGCCTGGTACGAATTGATCGAATGGTCAGCGGCACTGGTGATGGGGCAGGGGGCCGACGAATTTCTCGGCACGCAGGGCGATCAGTGGGATACCCAGTCGGACATGTTCCTGGCATTTCTGGGGGCGCTGACGGCCATCCTGTTGCTGGCGCGGCTGCAGGATCGCCAGATCAAGGCCCTGCAGCGGACTTTCGCCGTCCATGAGTGAAGGCAGGTGATCAATGTACGAACCGAAAGCCAGGCCGCCGTTGCCTCGAAGTCTTTTCCTGCACCGGATACTGCTCCACGGACTGGTCGCGGCAGCGCTGCTCGCGTTTTCGCTCGGGGTGGGGATGCTGGGCTATGCCTACTTTGAAAAGCTGCCGTGGCTCGACGCCTTCCTGAACTCTGCGATGCTACTCGGCGGTATGGGTCCGGTGGATGCGCCTCGCACTGAAGGTGGCAAGCTGTTCGCGGGACTCTATGCGCTTTACTGCGGTCTTGTATTCCTGTTGATTGTAGGCCTTGTGTTTACACCTGTCGTACATCGCTTGCTGCACAAGTTTCATTGGGACCAGGAAAAGTGATGCGCAGATCCACTTCATGCGGCAGTGCACTCATGTTGCCCCATCAGGCAAAGCTCGATGTCGCGCGCAAAGTTAAACGGATTGTCACTCCTGCACTCTTTGGGCACTGCTCTTTTCGCCCGCAGATCGATGGTGGTGCAGAAAGCGACGGAATCAGCCCGAAAACGTGGGCACAGTACGTGCATAAGACCGAGGCCGGGATTCGACATTTTGAGCAACCCGGAGCAACAACCTCGCACTTATCGGGACCGCCCGCAGCAAGGCACGAAGACAACCCGCCATGCAAGAAGCGCGGTACAAGGCTTTTATCAGCTACAGCCACAAGGACGACAAGTGGGCCAGGTGGCTGCATCGCACAATTGAAGCGTACAAACCACCCAGGCATCTCGTTGGCCAGCTAACCAGGCACGGCCATATTCCGGCGCGCCTCGCGCCTGTCTTCAGAGACCGCGACGAACTACCGAGTGCCACGGACCTCGGTACGATCATCAACGAAGCGCTGCAGAGTTCTGCCTGTCAGCTTGTTATCTGTTCGCCTGCCGCAGCAGCCTCGAAATGGGTCAATGAGGAAATCCTGGCGTTCAAGCGATTGGGGCGCGAGGATCGAATCTTCGCGCTGATCGTTGCCGGTGAGCCGAACGCTTCCGACATTCCCGGTCGGGCTCGACGAAGAGTGTTTTCCGACAGCACTTCGCTTCAACCTTGATGCGAGCGGCACGCTCGGTACCGGGCGCTCCGAGCCGATTGCCGCCGATGCACGCGAAAACAAGGACGGCAAGACGAATGCAAAGATCAAACTGATCGCTGGCATGCTCGGCGTCGGCTTTGATGCGCTCAAGCAACGAGAACTCGCCCGTCGGAACCGGCGACTGGTACTGGTCGCCACTGCATCTGCCTCGGGCATGGTTCTGGCAACCGGGCTGGCGGTCCTGGCGCTTCTCGCGCGACAGGAAGCCGTCGAACAACGCACTCGCGCCGAGGCGGAGACGGAAACCTCACGACAGGTCACGAACTTCCTCGTTGACCTCTTCAAGGTTTCCGACCCCAGCGAGGCGCTCGGCAACACGATTACTGCCAGGGAGATTCTCGATCGAGGCGCACGCCGCATCGAATACGAACTTGAGACGCAGCCCGCCATCCAGGCCACGCTCATGGACACCATGGGGACGGTGTACAAGAGCCTCGGCCTTTACGATTCCGCGAGGGGGCTGCTTGAGCGTGGCCTCGAAACCCGGCGCAGGATCTTTGGCGACCGCAATCCGGAGGTTGCCCGAAGTCAGCTGAATATCGGCCAGCTGCTGGGCCTGCAGTCGCAACTCGAAATCGCAGCGAGTACTTACGAAGAGGCGATCCGAACGCTGCGTGAAGCCCCCGGGACGAGCCCATTGACGCTCGCCCAGGGGCTGTTCGGCTATGCCGAGATCCAATCGTTAAAAGGAAATCAGGAAGCAGCTGAAAAGCTCCTGCGGGAAGCTGCGGATCTTCAGCGACTCGGTAGCAGCCCAGGCAGTCTGGAGCTGGCCCAGAGTCATTGAACGTCTGGGAATGACGCTGGTCAATCAGGCGCAGTACAAGGAGGCTGAGCCGCTGCTGCGCGAAGCAGTTGCCATGGTGCGCGGTCTCGTTCCCGGGGGCGTGCATCCGATCCTGGACGATACTCTCAACGACCTCGCGTATTTCCTGTACGAGACCGGCAAGTTTCCCGAAGCAGCGCAGTTGTTCAGGGAATCTCTCGACATCAATATGCGCTTGCTGGGTGACAGGCATCCGGACATAGCAATCTCCATGAACAACCTTGCATTCGTGCTGCAGGATTCGGGAGACCTTACCGCCGCCGAAAAATACTATCGGCAGGCGCTTGATATCCGCATCGCTTCACTTGGGGAATCACACCCGCTCACGGCGCAGTCGCTGAACAATCTTGCCTTTCTCTATCACGACCAGGGCAATCTCGAACGCGGGCTGGAATTTTCGCGCAAAGCCCTCGCAGCCTATCGTCGTGCATATCCAGGTGATCACGCAGATGTCGCTTATGGCTTGCAGAATCTGGCAGGCTGCTCGTCGAGAAGAAAGACTATGAACCTGCGGAAGCGATGCTTGACGAAGCGCTCGCGATGAACATGCGCATTCTGCCGGGCGAGCACCCCGACATCGCGATCACCCGGTCAGGAATGGCCGTGCTGCTGCTTGAGACGGGTCGCGCGGCCCAGGCACTTGAAATGGCCACTACTGCCGGCGAGTCACTGGCCAAGGCGCTCGGGGCCGAGCACTGGCGCACAGCATGGGCACACACGCTCGAGGGTGCATCACTGACGAAGCTTAAACGCTACACAGAGGCGGAGCCATTGCTCACGCAGTCATACAAGGCGCTGAGCAGTGGCTCCGGTGCAAGGCCGGCGCAAGTGGATTCCGCTCTGCTGTATTTGACGGAATTATATTCGGCCTGGGGTCGTCCGGCGGAGGCGGCGCGTTATCGAAAATTGCGTGCCTCAGTGGCGAAGTCATAGCGGGAAATCCACCACCAGGCATTGCGAAGTTTTTTCACGAGTAGAACGAATCGCCAACCGAGGAGAAGGTACGTGTTATCCATATTGCCGAAAGACTTCTTGTTGCCCAGCAAGGCCGGACGTCTGTTGAGCATGACTGCAATGCTCCTGTGTGGAGCCGCCAGCCCGGCGTTCGGACAGTCGGGACAGACGATCCTGTTCAACTTCAACAGCGTACCGGAAGCCTATGTAAACCCCAGCTACCAGCAACCTCAATTTACTGTCAGCGGGCTGACGCTGAAGCATATCCCGGGAACTTCGTATTCCGAGGAAGGCACCGCGAAGTGGGTCGGCAACGCCAACAGTATCAATCCAGGTTACGTGTGGCTGCATCATTGTGACGCGTATAACTCTACTCCATGTTCCGCGAAGGCAACTTTTTCGACACCGGTTGCATCCTTCAAGCTCAGGATGGCGTCGATCAATTCTGCCGGCACGATTACCCCGATTCCACAGACAGGCACCGCTAGCCCGGTGTCGGTTCCGAATACGGGTGGCGCATTCACTGCGGAATTCGAATTCACGAATGGGCCGTACACCGGCTTTCGGGTTGGGTCAACCCATTCGGAGAAGCTCAAGTGGGATGACCTTGAAGTCACCCTGCCATCCGAATCGAGCGTCCGGAACGTACCTGTCGCGGCAGGCGACAACCAGCCCGTGATCGACATCGACGGGTTCAAGGCGACCGCCAGCCAGGTCGGCACCGGAGGGGGAACCACGAACGCAGACTTCTGTGTTGCGCCGGATATCCGGCAAACGGTGTTGAGCAACGGTACCGAGAAGTACACGCCTCGTAAGCTGGCTCTGATTGAACTCGCAGGCAAGGGCAGTTGCACGGGTCCGCTACCTTTCGATTCCAGTCTGGGTGCCCTCACCTGGGAAAGCCTGCTGGCGCAGATCGATCTGAAAATCGAACCGTGGTATCGCAGTCTGAAGGGCGACTTCACACTGCCAGGACAGACCACGCCGACGCGGGGATACTGGCTGGTCATTGGCGTGGTTCGCTCGTCTGCCAGCTTTCTGGGCCCTGTCGCGGTTCGTACCACACCTGAAGAACTCATCACTTACCAGCCGGGGCAACTGGGAAGCGGCGATGGGTCAGAGCTCAAATGCAATACGACGCTGAACCAGCGGCCGCTTGCGCTTGGCGGCACGGTAGCGGCGTTCGGCGACTTCATGAACGTCGAGGAAGAACGCATGATCGTGGATTCTGCCCAATGCAACGCGCCGTCAAGCCTGACGCGGCGGACAACGCATGTCTATCCGGTGGCGCTCGACGGGTCACTGCTTTCCGAGGTTGTTCATCTTGGATTGCAGCTGAACGGTCTCAAGCGCACCCTCGATCAGGCGTATGCATGCACGAGCACAGCATCACGTCCGTCGATTGCGTCGATGAGGCAGGCGCTGCTCACTGCCCAGGCGGCTATCATCTTGAGGCGCTGGGATACCGCAGTTTCCCAGCTTGAGCAGGTTGCCCGTCTGGCAAAGGCCAGCGATTTCAGCGGGTGTCTCCCTGAGGCAAACTATCGGGGGAACGTGATGGCGCGGGCGTTGTCAGGATCGTTCACCGTCTTCGATCGCCTCAAGCACCCCGTCGCAGGGGCTGGCTGGGAGATCTACAGGATTCCAGCTGATCTTGGTATCCCGTTGCTGACCTCAACCGCGCCTCCGATTCCATAGGGACCCGTGCGCCCTGCGTCCTGGTTGCCGAGCGCAGGGGGGGCATCCTGGGGGCGACGTGGTCACTACGTCGCCCTCAGGGTCATTGTGTTTCTCGCGGCGCTGTCCGCACAATCGGGATCTCATCCCTCCGAGGTAACCCAGGTGTCTGAACCGGCGACTCCCGTGCGTTCTCCCTTCACGATCGGCGTTTCGGGACACCGCGATATTCACCCGGATTGTATCGAGCTGCTCCGCGTTGAAGTTGCGAGGATCATCGACTACCTGAGCGGGCTGGCTCCGAATACTGACATCAGGGTCATGGTGGGCATGGCCGAAGGAGCGGACCTGCTGGTCGCCCAGACAGCACTCGAGCGGCATCTTGCGATCGATGCCGCATTGCCAATGCCACTGGAACAGTACTCGGCAGATTTCGGGGCCGACTCGCTGGCGCTGCTGAAGGATCTCCTGGCACGACCGCAGGTGCAGTGCATAGATCTGTCGCCACCCGTCAGGGGTGGTGCAGACGATGACCTCGAACACCATTCACTGTACGTGAATCTCACTGGCAGTCTGATCCGCAAGAGCAACCTGCTGATCGCTTTGTGGGACGGTGAATCCTCCGCATTGCCTGGTGGGACGGCAGATACGGTGTTGAAATACCTGGGCGCACGCACCAGCGCCGACAGTGCGCACGACATCAGTTTCGTCGAAGAACAGGGCGACACCACGCTTGGATACCAGTTCGTTTACTGGATACCGGCAAGGAGGAAGAAGGGCGCTGCTGCCGCGGGCCCCCTGCCAGAGCCTTGCTATCTGTCAGCCATTGACGATCGACACCTGCGTTGCCATCGGGAAATGCCGGCGGAGATCAGGCATCAGCTGCTGGAACTAGACGGGTACAACCGGCAGTACGACGAGCTGCGGACGAGCGGCAAGCTTCCACCGAGGGACACCCTGATGGGCGTTGTGCCGGAAGGCACGCCTGCCGAGGAGCGTGCGCTCCTGCGCAGGATCGATGCCGAATACAGCAAGGCCGATGCACTGGCCGTTTTCTATCAGCGCTATTCCGATCGACTGTTCAAGTGGTTCAGTCTGATGGCTGCGGCCATGGGCGTTCTGTTTCTGACGTATACGGAACTGTTCAGCAATGAACTGTTCCTGGTCGCGTACCTTGCGGTTCTGCTGCTCGGACTCCTCACTTTTTACTCCGTCAGAGGCCGTCACTGGTTTTCGAGGCATCTCGTCTACCGGGTGCTTGCGGAAACCATGCGGACAAAATTCTTTCTGCACATGGCATCCGCAGACAGCCAGGTCAACGCAGCCGAGTTGATCAGGCTGACCGGCATCGACCGCTTTACCGGCTTCAGCTGGATCACCAATATCCTGAAAAACGTGGAACCGTTCTCCGAAGCGCAGGCTGCGCAGTACACGCCGGCACCCGAGGCACTGAATGCGACCGAGCGGGCATGGATCGACAATCAGGAGCGGTACTATACGACGAAGGTTCTGCGGCTTGGCCGGACTCACCACCGCCTCGGGCGCATGAAGGGCTCGCTTTTCCTTGTGCTGGCGATCATTGCCATTACGGTGGTGACCTGGAGTCACGAGCTGCATGAAGTGCATTTGGTCGGGCATGTCCCGCTCGCAGAGTTCCTGATGTTTCTGATGGGCCTGTTGCCGGTCTGGATCGGGATCTGGGAGATCTACCAGAACAAGATGGCCACTCGCGAGTTGTTATGGCAGTACCGCAATCAGCTGGGGCACTTCTCGCGCGCAAGGTCGCAGCTGGCACGCGTCGCCACGCCGGAGCGACAGATCGCCATATTGGCCGATCTGGGCCGAAGGTCCCTGTTCGAGAGCTATCTGTGGACGATTCACCGGTTTCATCGCGAGCATGAGCCGCCCGCCGTTGGGTAAGCGGCCGACGGCCGCGGGATTCATCCGGCGTTATTGCGCGCTGGCGCTGCTGTGCGCCCTTCCGTGGTCAACAGTGCACGCTGCGGAAGGTGACGCGCCGATCCCGGTGGTGTTGCGCCACGCCGGTTCGGACCCGGTCGGCTTTGCGCTGGCAGCTGCAGTGAGCCAGGCGTTGGGTGCGGTTTCCGAAGTGCGGATGGTGGCTGACAACTCCACTCCCCGCATCATGCTGATCATCGCCACCGTCGACGGCAACGTCGAGGATCCCGGCAAGCAAACGGCCGCGTCGATCAATGTGCTCTACGATACCGATACGTTGCCATTGAACGGCTATCTCATCACCGGGCTTGTCCAGGTTTGTGGCATCACGCGGACCGATGCCTGTGCACAGGAAATCGTGTCGGCGCTGGCATCCGCCATTGCCAGACTGCGTGTCAACAACCCCGACCTCTGGCTGGCGGTGCAACCGCAGCCGTGACGAGAGCCACCCCGTCAAGGCATAGCTGTCTTACTGCAGGCGAATCCGCATCCAGCCGGCATCCACGAGCTCGCCTCGCCACGTATAACCCTGCAGGTCGATCCTGTACTCGCCGGGCCCGAATGCCGAGGAATTGAGCGCCAGCCGCAATTCCCGATTTGAATCCGGCGTGATGCGGCGAATCTGCATGATGCGGGCTTCACCCGCTTTTTCGACAGTCAGCGAAAAGCTGTTGAAGCGGATGTCCGTGACATCGATGCGCAGCTCCAGCAGCTGTGCCGGATCGGGCCAGCCGATGCTGGTGCTGGGTGCCGACTGCGGGCCCTGCGTGCCAGGGGTCAGCTTGTAGCTCTGTACGCCCGACGGTGCTTTCAGGCGCGAGATTTCCGCCGAGCTGCTCAAGGCAGCGATGCGCGCTTCCAGGTTCCGCACCGTCATGACGTGATACGTGATGCCCGCGCCCGCCACCAGCACCGCTGCGACGATGATCGCGAGCCATTTTCTGCGTACCAGGGTACCTGCCGGATCATCCGTCGACAGGTCGTCTTCCGGCGCATCCGCGATTTCGACCGCTGCCAGGGTCGTCGCCGATGGAATCGTCGGAAAAACGCCCGTCTCGCTGTCATCGAAGGGCCGTCTGGCCAGACGCGTTTTCAGCCGCACGGGGATTGGCAGGCGCGCAAGAAAGTCCGGATGCTCCAGACAGTACTTTTCAAATGCCCGGGCCTCCCGCACCAGCAGGTCACCCGACAGATACCGGTCAACGACGTCCTGCGATTCGATGTAGGCGCGATCCATGAAAACAATCGATCCTGAGCGATGATCTACGGAACATTATCACGAATATCTGCGTGTTTCGGGCAGATATGCATGCTGTCGCGGGCAGCACCCGAATCTAGAATTCCCCTCATGTTCACGGGTGTCTTCAGGGATCGAAGTTACGCACGCCTCGGGCCTGCCCGCACGGCTGAGCAGGTGCTGAAGCGTCTCCTGCAGGGTCGCAGTGTCCGGCCACATCGCTTTTTGCGCCGTGCTCCCATCGGGCCCTTCCTCGTGGACTATGTGTGTCCGGAGAAAGCGGTCGTCATTGAACTCATGCACGAACACCGGGCTTTCCAGACACAGGACGCCACCGAGCGCACTCTGATGCTGGAGCGCTTCGGATATCGCGTGCTGCGCTTCTGGTGCAAGGAAATCACTGACAATCCGGACCTGGTGCTGCGGCAGATACTTCATGCCCTGACATGAGGCTGCATGCCAGTACAGCAGCCCTGGTTGGGCAATCGTGAACCAGTTTCATTGCGCTGCAATACCAAAAAATCATTTATCGCGCGATCGACATGTCACGAGTCGCGGCTATCATAGGACTGTCGCTGTCACCACACGTGGCGTACAGCGGCGATCAGTCGCAAGCGTGGGCCGGGAAAGGCGCGCATCGAAAGCAAAACAGCACAAGGGGATAGCCATGACACAGAAGCGGGTTGCCTACGTAACGGGTGGAATGGGTGGTATTGGCACCGCGATCTGCAAACGCCTGGCGCTTGCGGGACATACGGTCGTCGCGGGTTGCGGTCCAAACTCCCCGCGCAAGGATCGCTGGGTGGGCGAAATGAAAGCCCAGGGTTTCAATATCATTGCGTCTGAAGGCAATGTTGCAGATTGGGACTCGACTGTCGCGGCGTTCGACAAGGTCGTCAAGGAAGTCGGACCGATCGACATCCTCGTGAACAACGCCGGCATCACCCGCGATGGCGTGTTCCGCAAGATGACCAAGGCGGACTGGGACGCCGTGATCAACACCAACCTCAACAGCCTGTTCAATGTGACGAAGCAGGTCATCGAGGGCATGGTGGAGCGCAACTGGGGTCGCGTCATCAGCATTTCGTCGGTCAATGGGCAGAAGGGCCAGTTCGGCCAGACCAACTATTCCACCGCAAAGGCCGGCATCCACGGTTTCTCGATGGCGCTGGCACAGGAAGTTGCGAACAAGGGCGTCACCGTCAACACCGTGTCCCCAGGCTACGTGGGTACCGACATGGTGAAGGCCATCCGGCCCGATGTGCTCGAAAAGATCATCGCCACGATTCCGGTCAAGCGTCTGGGCGAACCCGACGAAATCGGTGCGATGGTCACGTGGCTGGCGTCGGACGATGCCGGCTTCGCGACCGGGGCGGACTTCTCCATCAACGGCGGATTGCATATGGGGTGAAGGGCCCCTAAGAGAGACCGGCTGACGCTGTCAGCAAATGGCCTCCGGCACATGGCCATTGGCAAATGGCTGACTACGTCAGCAGGCCAGATCTATCCTGCCGACAGGCCTTTTTGTCGCAGAGCGACCATTTGCCGTTAGGCGTTTAGCCTCGTAGGGGCATTTGCTGACAGCGTCAGCCGGTCGCTCCGTTCTTCGCGATTGCCATGCGCCTTGTCACGGCATTAGTATCAACGCCACGCAGGAATCAATGCATATATGAATAATCGCCGCGTAAGTTAACAAGTGAAATGATCAGTGCCGGGTAGCTTGCGGTCATGTCCCGGGGCACCCATGAATCGTGGGTGGAAGGTTTCCGGATCCTGAACTTTGATCACCTGCCTCGCAGAGGGCGGAACAACGGGGGGGATTCGCAATGAAGATTCAACGTCGTGGCCAGTCGGCTGTGTTGAGCGCAGCGATCGGAGTCATTCTCGGTTCGCCCGCATGGGCTGCCGCTCCAGTGCAACTCGAAGAAATTGTCGTGACGGCGCAGCGCGCCGAGACGAATCTGCAGCAGACTCCCATCTCCGTCGCAGCGATCAGTGCGGAGACGCTGACCGAGCGCGGTGCGTCCAACCTGATGGATCTCACTCACTTCACTCCGAATCTGCAGGTAGGCAGTGCGGGTCTGAACGGCAACGGTGGCCGCTTCGCGATCCGCGGCATCGGTCAGGATGCGGGCACGTCTGCCTCGGTCGGCCTGTATGTCGATGAGGTCTACTACGCTTCGGGTTCCGGCAACATGATGGGCCTGTTCGATGTGGATCGCATCGAGATTCTGCGGGGTCCGCAGGGTACGCTGTTCGGTCGCAACACCATCGGCGGTGCGGTTCAGTACGTCACCGTGAAGCCCGGCAAGGATTTCGGTGGCTATGTCGAAGCAACCGGGGGCAATTTCAACCGCACGGATATCGAAGGTGCGCTGACCATTCCGCTGGGTGATACGGTTTCGACGCGTGTGTCTGCCGGCTATAACAAGCGCGACGGCTTTGTGCACGACCTGTTGACCGGCGATGACAGAGGTGAGGACGAGCGCAAATTCGGCCGGTTGCAGGTGCGCTGGACTCCCGCCGCCAGTCTGACTGTCGACCTGAAGGCTGAAATGCTGACCCTGGAAACCAATGGCCGCGCATCCACGATTCATGGGTATCCCGGCGGTGTGTTTCCGCTCGGCGTGAACGATGGTGCCCAGTTCCCGGTCCTGGCGCGACTGGGGGCACCCTTCAATGCGTCGAATACGGTGCCCACGACCGAACACTATGATGCGTCCGACGTCTCGCCCGGCGAATACACGATGACCGGCTACAACGCTCCGGACTGGACTGATCTCGAGTACACGGCAGGCGCCGCCGTCATCAGCTGGGAGCTGAGTGATGCCGTCGCGCTGAAATCGATCACCGGCTACAACAGAACCAGTAACGAGTCGGCCACTGATACGGATTCATCCAATAATGCCTTTCTAAGAGGGGGCGGGGGTCCGGCCAACGTGCTGGATGTGTTCTCGCAGGAACTCCAGCTGCGACTGAATCTGTTTTCCGGCCGTCTGAACTGGACCACCGGGCTCTTCTACTACGATGAGTCCTCCGAGACTCCGTCCGGGCGGACGGCATTCGGCTTTACGCCGCTGCTGGTCTCCGATGGCAACGTGACCAACGTGCAGTCCCAGGCGATCTTCACCCAGGCAACCTTCAACTTTACGGACAGATTGTCCGGGACGGTCGGCCTGCGCTACAGCGAGGAGGACCGCGATTCGCAAAGCATCGATGCGACTCCCCCCATCGGCCCCACGCCCAAGTTTGAGGGCACGTTCGAGGACACCTCTCCGCACGTAGGCGTCAAGTACCAGGCTACTGATGACTTCATGATTTATGGCAGCGCTTCCAAAGGCTTCCGGGCGGGTGGGTTCGGTACGAATACCGGGTTCACGGGAGGCATCAAGCCATTTGATCCGGAGATTGCCTGGACCTATGAGCTCGGCTTGCGCATGGAGTTCATGGATCGCCGGTTGCGCGTCAATCCAACGGTCTTCTTCACGGACTGGACCGACATTCAGGTCAACACGCTGGTCACCACTCCGGAACCCGGGGCCATCTGCTCGCCCTGCACGCCTGGTGTGGGCACGGTGCCCCAGAACATCGGTGATGCCGAGATCAAGGGTTTCGAGGTTGAAGCGTTATTCCAGGTGACCGACCGGTTGTCGCTGCAAGCGTCGTTTGGGTACCTCGATGCCGGATACACCGAAGTACAGCCCGTCCGCGGACAGGTTTACCCGTATGGGTTTCTGCCGCCAAGTCCGCCGAACGGCGGCGCTTATTTTGTGCCCAACCTGTGTGACGGCAACAACGATCCGACGCTTGCTGCGCTGAATCCGACCCGCACCCCTGCACAACTGGCTCCGCTGGTTCCCCTGTATGAGTGCAAAGGCGCCAGCGACATGAAGCAGGCACCAGAGATCAAATACTCGCTGGGCGCCCGTTACTCGATCCCGCTCTCGAGCGGCGCAAGTGTCGTCACCAACGTTGACTACGGATGGACGGACGACATGCGCAGTCAGGTGGCGAACCTCGATTATGTGCCGATGCCTTCCTACGGCATCCTGAACGCACGGGTGCAGTACAACGCGCCGGATAACCGCTGGAGCCTGGCGGTGTTCGGCACCAATCTGACGGATGAGTACTACTACAACGGTGGCACGGACTACGCGGCCGGTTACACACCCGGTGCAACGGTGTGGGATCCGGCGCGGCCGGCTGAGTATGGCGCTACGCTCAAGTTCAATTTCTAGTCCTCAAGGAAATAGAACGGTCCGCGTGATGAAGCCGGGGGACTGATCGGTCCTCCGGCTTTTTTGTGCGCCCGGAACAGCGCTTGCTTCAGATGACGCCGTCTGCTTTCAAGCGCGCCACGTCGGCGGCCTGCAGCCCAATCGACTCGAGAATGCTTGTCGTATCTGCCCCCAGCATGGGCGGTGCATATCGATACTCCACAGGCGTGGTGGAAAAACGGATCGGATTGGCGACCTGCGGAACCCTTGCACCCAGGCCGTGCTGCATCCCGAATTCAAGCTTGCGGAACCGGACCTGCGGATCGGCGAAGACGCCCGCAAGATCGTTGATGGGCCCGCACGGAACCGCATTCGCTTCAAGCAGTGCGACCCACTCTGCAGTGGTTCGGGTGACGGTGATCCGGCGCAGGCGCGGGATCAGCACGTCGCGATTCTTCACGCGTGCCTCATTCGAAGAGAAAGCGGTGTCATCAGCAAGCTCTGGTGCGCCCGCGAGATCACAGAAGCGACGGAATTGTCCGTCGTTGCCGATGGCGAGAATCATCGTCCCGTCCGCAGTCGGAAAGTCCTGATAGGGAACGATGTTGGGATGGGCATTGCCCCGGCGCTGCGGAGAGACGCCCGTCGTCAGGTAATTCATTGCCTGGTTGGCCAGGCTTGCGACCTGGACATCCAGCAGCGCCAGGTCGATGTACTGGCCTTCCCCTTTCCGGAACCCGTCCCGGTCACGAAACGCCAACGCCGCCAGGATCGCATTCGTCGCATAAAGACCAGTGAGGATGTCGGTCAGTGCTACGCCCACTTTCTGCGGTCCAGACCCGGGTTCACTTTCGGCCGGGCCGGTGACGCTCATCAGGCCACCCATGCCCTGAATCAGAAAGTCATAGCCTGCTCGTGCCGCGTAGGGCCCCTCCTGGCCAAAGCCGGTGATGGAGCAATAGACGAGCTTCGGGTTGATCTTTCGCAGGCTGGCGTAATCCAGCCCGTACTGTTGCAAACCGCCCACCTTGAAATTCTCAAGGACGACATCTGCCCTTGCGGCCAGCTGCTGCACGATTTTCTGACCTTCCGGCCGCGTGATGTCCACGCCCAGCGAGCGCTTGTTCCGGTTGGCGCTGCTGAAATAGGCAGATTCACGGGTCGGGGCTCCCTGCCCGTCTGCAAGCCACGGAGGGCCCCAGCCACGCGTTTCATCGCCCTTGCGCGGGTGTTCGATCTTGATGACATCGGCTCCCATGTCACCCAGAAGCTGACTTGCCCAGGGGCCGGCGAGCACCCTGGACAAGTCCAGTACATGAAGATGCGAGAGCGCGCCCATGAGATGACTGATTCGCGATTGCCCTTCCCGAGGAACGGCCTTTCGCTTTGGGCTATCTGTATCTGGCCAGGATCTTCTGCAGGCCGGCGTTGCCGGGCGTCAGCTTGCTGTAAGGCAGGCGATTCATCGGTGTGGCAACGCTGCCCTGCACTGCGTGGAAGTCAGGACTCTTTTCGTCTATGTAGATCAGGCCGGTGACGTACTCACCCTGTTCCTGCTTCTTCCGGATGTAGTCAAAGGCACCGCCGCGGTCCGTCGGGTCGTAGGACGGATCGAGCTTGCGCAGCAGGACCCGGCTGCCATCATGCAATGTCACCGGCATCGCATCGCCCTCTGCATAGCTTGCAGTGATCTCGCTGCGCAGCGGCACGAAGTCGGTATGGACGATCTCCTCATAGTGCTCGCGCACGAACTGATAGCTCTTCGTCGAGCCCTCGTGATCATTGAACGTGACACAGGGCGACAGCACGTCTACCAGCGCGAACCCTGGATGTCGAAGTGCGGCCTGCAATAGCGGCACCAGTTGCTCCTTGTCCCCCGAAAAGCTTCGCGCAATGAAGGTACCGCCGAGACTCAATGCGGCAAGCGCCGGGTCGATCGGCGGTTGCTGATTCACTTCACCCTTCTTGGCCCTGGTCCCGATATCGGCGGATGCCGAGAACTGTCCCTTGGTCAGCCCGTACACGCCATTGTTCTCACAGACATACAGCATGTTGATGTTGCGGCGAATGGCGTGGGCAAACTGACCGAAACCGATGGACAGCGTATCGCCATCGCCCGAGACGCCGATGTAGTGCAGTTCCCTGTTGGCAGAGACTGCGCCCGTTGCCACCGACGGCATGCGGCCATGGACGCCATTGAACCCGTGCGCGCCACCGACGAAATACGCAGTGGTCTTGGACGAACACCCGATGCCCGACAGCTTGACGATGTTCTGCGGCGTGAGGGACAGACTCCAGACGGCTTCAATCAGCGCCGCGGTAATGGAGTCGTGGCCGCACCCGGCGCACAGTGTCGACATTCCGCCTTCATAGTCGCGTCGCGTGAGGCCAAGCTCATTGCGCGGCAGACTGGGATGGGCAACTTTGGGTTTGGTAATGAAACTCATGGACAGGACCTTAGACTGCAGGCCAGGAACACAAGACTGGCGGTACCCATCAAGCACCCGCGGCAGTCTTTGGGGGACGGACCTCCGCCAACGCGCTGATGACGCCGTCGACGATGCAATCAGACGAGATCGGCAGGCCGCTGTAATGCAGGATCGACTGCATCTTGCGCTTTTCCACGGCCGTTTCCAGCGTCAACAGGCTTTTGAGCTGGGCATCGCGATTCTGCTCGACGACGAACAGTGTTGTATGCGACGCCAGAAAGTCCTCGACCTCATTGCCGAACGGAAAGCCACGGACTCTCAGGTAGTCCGCGTGAATGCCGCGACGCCCGAGGATATCGAGTGCTTCACGCACGGCGCCATCGCAACTGCCCAGCGACACCAGGCCGATCTCGCGGTTCATGGTGCCTAGCCCAACGGCTTTCGGAACGAGCGACTTTGCCGTATCGAATTTCCTCTTCAGGCGGTCCACGACAGCCTGGTATTCGGCGGAGTCCTCCGTGTAACCACCAAACTGGTTGTGGCCGGAACCCCGGGTGAAATACGCGCCCTTCGGGTGCACGCCGGGCAGTGTGCGTGCGGCGATGCCGTCGCCATCCTTGTCCAGGTAGCGCTGGAATTTCGGCAGCGCCTCGATCTCGGCCGCGGACAGCACCTTGCCCCGATCCGGCTGCCAGGTTTCGTCCCACTTGAGATCCCTGCACATCCAGTCGTTCATGCCGATGTCGAGGTCGAGCATGACGAAGACGGGCGTCTGCAAGCGCTCGGCCAGATCAAAGCCGGTAGACGCCATGTAAAACGCTTCCTCGGGATTTCCCGGAAACAGCATGACGTGTCGCGTATCGCCATGCGATGCGTATGCACACAGCAGCAGGTCGCACTGCTGTGTCCGCGTCGGCATGCCGGTCGACGGTCCCACCCGCTGCACATCGAAGATCACGGCCGGAATCTCGGCGTAGTACGCGAGACCGATGAACTCGTTCATCAGCGAAATGCCCGGGCCGCTGGTAGGCGTGAACGCACGCGCGCCGTTCCAGGACGCTCCGACAACCATGCCGATCGCCGACAGTTCGTCTTCCGCCTGCACGATGACGTAGTTGTTCTGGCCAGTCTCAGGATCGACCCGCCACTTCGAACAGAAGCCCTTGAAGGCGTCCATCAGCGACGTTGAGGGGGTAATCGGATACCACGCTCCCACGGTCGCTCCGGCGAACATGCAACCGAGGCCGGCTGCCGTGTTGCCGTCGATCAGCACATGACCCGCGGTCTTGTTCATGCGCTCCAGACGGAAAGGCAGCGGGCACTGAAAATGCTCTTTCGCGTAAGCATATCCGATTTCGAACGCCTTGCTGTTGGAATCGAGCAGTGCCTGCTTCGCGCCGTAACTCTCCTTCAGCAGTTCGCGTACGACATCCATGTCGATATCGAGCAGCGCAGCCAGCACGCCGGCGTACATGACGTTCTTGAGGAGAATGCGATTGCGCGCGCCATTGAACGTTTCGTTGGCAAGCTTCGACAACGGCACCGGGAGAACAGTGATGTCATCGCGCGTCAGCACCGTGGATCGCGGCCACGTCGAGTCATAGAGCAGGTAGCCACCGGGGCTCAGCTCCTTGATGTCGCGCGCGTACGTTTCGGCGTTCATCGCGACCATCAGGTCCACGCGGCCAGAGCGGGCGACATAGCCGTCCCGACTGACGCGGATCTCGTACCAGGTGGGCAAGCCCTGGATGTTCGACGGGAAGTAGTTCTTCCCCATGACGGGGATGCCCATGCGGAACACCGACTTCATCAGCAGTGTATTGGCACTGGCAGAGCCCGTGCCATTGACATTCGCCAGCTTGATGCTGAAGTCGTTGACGCCAGCCCTGCGGACTTCCCTCAAGCCGTCTTGCGTTGCGGAGTTGACCATGGCTTCTTTCCATCAGATGCATGCGGAATGTTGATTGTTGATTTCTGCATATCCCACGCTGCCGTCGGGCAACGTTCGGCGCACAACCCGCAATGCACGCACAGATCCTCGTCCTTGACCATCACACGGCCCGTCATCTTGAGGGGCGACGACACATACAGAGGTTGACTCTTGTTGGCCGCGGGCGCCTTCAGGCGCGGTCGCATTTCATCCTCGGTACCATTCACGGTCATCGTCAGACAGTCGACCGGGCATACGTCGATGCAGGCGTCGCATTCGATGCACAGCTTCGCTTCGAACACGGTCTGTACATCGCAGTTGAGGCAGCGCTGCACCTCGGCCTCCGCCTGTTCGGCAGTGAAGCCCAGTTCCACCTCGATATTGAGCTTCTTGAAGCGTTCCTTGAGGCTCACGTGCGGCATCAACCGCCGCTCTACCGGGTTGTAGTCGTTCTTGTACGACCACTCGTGGATGCCCATCTTCCGGCTGGATAGCGTCACCATCGGTGGTGGCCGCTCGGTAACGTCCAGCCCCTGGCAGTACTGGTGGATCGAGATGGCGGCCTGGTGGCCGTGCTCCACTGCCCAGATGATGTTCTTGGGACCGAACGCGGCGTCGCCGCCAAAGAACACCTGGGGCAGCGTCGACTGATGGGTCACGGCGTCGACCTTCGGTACATTCCATTTGTCGAATTCAATGCCGACCTCGCGCTCGATCCACGGAAAGGCATTCTCCTGGCCGATCGCGAGAATGACGTCGTCGCACGGCAGGAAGACTTCTCCCTTGATGCGTTCGCCGGTGATGCGGCCGTCCACGAGGTCGTACTCCATTTCATCGAACTTCATGCCAACGAGTTTGCCGTTCTCTATGACAAACGCTTTCGGCGCATGGTTCACGACGATGGCGACGCTCTCTTCCTCGGCATCGTCAAGCTCCCACTCCGATGCCTTGAAGAAGCCGCGGGGCTTGCGCGCCATGACCTTGACCGACTTTGCGCCCATGCGCAGGGAGGAGCGGCAGCAATCCATCGCGGTATTGCCGACGCCAATGATCAACACCCGTTCGCCAATCGTCGTGATGTGCCCGAAGGCCACCGACTCGAGCCAGTCGATACCAATATGGATGCGGTCGGCAACGTCGCGTCCGGGAAGCCTGAGATCCTTGCCCTTCGGTGCGCCGCTCCCCACAAACACGGCATCGAACTCGCCGGAGGCGAGCAGGGCGGCCATGCTCTCCACCGGAGTGCCGAGCTTGAGGGTCACGCCCATATCGATGATGTAGCGGATCTCGTCATCGAGCACCCCTGCGGGCAGGCGGAACGACGGGATGTTGGTCCGCATGAGACCGCCAGCCTGGCCCCACTTCTCGAAGATCGTGACCTGGTAGCCCAGCGGCATCAGGTCGTTGGCGACGGTCAGCGATGCGGGACCTGCGCCGATACAGGCGATACGTTTGCCGTTCTTCTCGCGCGGCGCTTTGGGCAGGAGGTGGTCAACCTCATCGCGATGATCCGCGGCAACGCGCTTCAGGCGGCAGATGGCGACCGGTTCGTCTTCCACACGACCCCGGCGACAGGCCGGTTCGCACGGCCGATCGCAGACCCGGCCCAGGATGCCGGGAAAGACGTTCGACTCGCGATTGACGAGGTACGCCTCGGTGAAGCGGCCCATGGCGATGAGCCGGATGTACTCGGGCACATCCGTATGTGCCGGGCACGCCCATTGGCAATCGACAACCCGGTGAAAGTGGTCCGGGTTGCGGACATCAGTCGGTTCCACGTGTACGAGGCCTTGTTCTATAAAGCCCTCACGCGGTCCTTGCCCAAGACAATCGGGCCAAGGCCGGTAAAGGCGAAACCCCCGGAATGACCACCTGTCCCGCACTGCACCGTGCCAATGCGCAACAAGCTCATGCGCAGACTAGCGATGTTTGCGCGGGAAACGCAAGTCAAGGGAACTGTGAATAACCTATTTGAACGTGGGCTCGCCGTTGGGCCCGACATTGCGGTTGTTTTCCAGGCACACAAACTCCTCCAGATTCAAGTCCGGGCGAAACTGGTAGCGCCTGACCACCGTCCATGGCTGCGTATAGACCTCGGGATCATCGACGGTGATTTCATCGATCAGGATCCCGGGTTCGCCCTGGTGAAAGCGCTCCGTGATGCGCATGTTCTCCGTGTGCGGTAGCCCCGACTGGTCGATCGGGACGTCAGCCCGGACCAGGATCGTGTCGGCCACCAGCACGTCGCCTTCCCAGTGGCCAATCGAATGTCCGCTGTACGTCGCCAGCGTCTCTTCGGGATCGGGATGTTTGCGACCATCCAGCCAGATGCGGCGCGATGCACCCGGGTACTCCACGGTGATGGTGACCTGACCCGGTGTCTGCAGCAGCTCCATGCCGTAGATCGCACCCATCATGCGCGGCATGCCGTTCGGCAGACATAATGCACCAGGATCATAGATAACAACGCCTTGCTCGGCAGCCTTCAGGTTCGCTTCGTACTTTTCCTTGTAGGGAGATTTGAGCGGTGAATGCGGAGGAGGTGGCACCTGTGCACCCCCTGCCTTGGTTGCGGGTGGGCCGCTCTTCGCACCCGGCCCGAGATCGCGATCCAGCAAACCTCCGGGCGGCGCCCAGAAGCCGGTCCAGTTCGGCTTGCCATCCGGCAGACGTGCCGGTTGGGGTGCGGCAATGGGTGCTTTGATTGCTGCTTGCGCAGGCTGAGCGAGCACCGGAGAAGCCGAGGCCATGCCGAACAACAGCGATACCGCCCACACTGATCGGGTTGCCCCGGTCATCGGCGCAATCAAACAGGCTGTCTTCATTGCACCCCTCCTTACTCGGAACCGCCAGGACGCTGCCAGGCACGTTGCTGGTAGCCTGGACGTATCATAAGCCTGTCTCGGAAAAAGGCCGCACGCCGAGCCGGCGCTATGGGGACAGCTTGCCCTGTCAGGCGGCCAGATTCATCGTGGCCACGGTGCAGCCCACGGCAAAGATCGGGATTGGCTGGTAATGCCACAGGGTTCCCTTTTCCTGGCTGCAGGCACCTGCGACGGCGATGAATGTCCGGATCTCGAAGCCGCCCTGGCCGGCCTGCAGATAGGTTTCTTCATCGGTGTACGACAGCATGGCATCGCGATCGTTGCGGACCCAGCGATCGAGAAACTCGCGATCCCAGGCTTCATTGATCTTGCCGGAGTCCGGCGTTGCGGGCCAATGCGAGATCCCGCCCGTGCCGATCAGCGCGATTCGCTCCGGCACTGAATCCGCGGCGTCACGCAATGCGTTGCCGAAGGCCCAGGCGCGCTGCAGTGGTGTCAAAGGCGGACCCTGGCAGTTGATATTCACCGGGATGACCGGCAAGTCACGTCCCGGTGTCAGGAAATGCAGCGGCACGGCGATGCCATGGTCGAATTGCCATTCTTCTGCGAACGCGACGTCCACTGTCTGCATGACGCGCTTGATGATACGCAGCGACAGGTTCGCGTTGCCCGGGTAACGCCCCTTGGGGATCTTCAGCCAGTTCTCGTCTTCGATCGGGCCGGTGTAGTGGTCTGCCATACCGACTGCGAAGGCCGGCATGTTGCTCATGAAGAAGTTGCCGAAGTGCTCCGCCGCCATGATGATCAGCGCGTCGGGTCGCGATGCGTTGAGCATCTCGCGCATGTGGTGAAACTGTGCGAAGAAGGGATCCCGGAGTGCTGACGGCGCCATGTCGGCGCGCCCCGTGATCCCCGGTGCGTGACTGCAGACTCCCGCAAAGACCAGTGGCATTCGCTCAATTCCTCTTGGTTGCCGCCTGCCTCTCAAGCAGCTCGGCGTCGTGTGCCGTCACACCCTGATAGCCAGTTACTAAGTAGACACCCGCCCGCACCGGGCCATGATCGCGAATACCCTGGCGCATCGCTTCCAGATAGTCGGCCCACGGGTAACCCCACGCTGCTGCATAGTGCATCAGCAACTGGCCGTTCACGCCAATGACATACAGGAGCCCTATGTCGGGCTTGACCAGTGCGCCACGCTCCTCGGCCGTCAGGTCAAACTCCTTCAGGACTGACTCGGGATCGGCCTTGAAGCTTTCAAGAAGCGTCGGCTCCCGATTGAAGCGGTAGATGATCTTCTGCACTGCGTACAGGCTCATGGTCACTCTCTCAAAAATGCGTCAGTCCGGCGCCCTGCGGTTACCGATCGAAAACGTACCAGACTGCAATCAAAAAGGGCGATCCGTGCTTGCCGCAAGTTGCGTGGCCGGCACCTACCTCAGCCGAACCGGTACGAAGACATGGCGATTCCCATCACGTCGTCCAGAAGATCCCGTTGCCCGGTATCGCTGCCGGCGGCACCGGATGCGACCATCAGCGGGATGAGGTGATCTTCCCGGGGGTGCGCTGACCGTGCCAGGGGAGCGTCTGTCCAATGTGCAAGCCGCTGCGCGCGGGTGGCAGCGTCGGGTTCAGTGACGGCGCTCGTCAGCCAGTGCTCGAACGTCCGGGAAGCGGGCCCACCGACGCCGCCGCGAAAGCCGCTCATGTTGTGGTAGCTGAGGCCGCTGCCGATGATCAGCACGCCTTCGTCACGCAGCGGCTGCAGCGCCGCGCCCATGCGCAGGTGCTCCTCGGGATTCATCGACTGCTTGATGGACATCTGGACAACAGGAACATTCGCTTCCGGATATATCAGGCTCAACGGTACAAACGTTCCATGATCAAAACCCCGCTCGGGGTCAGTGCCACAACGGATATTGTTCGCCGTCAGCAGCTCCTGCACCCGAGCCGCGACGGCGGGCGATCCGGGCGCTGCGTACTTGATGTGATAAGTATGTTCCGGAAAGCCGTAGTAGTCGTAGAGCATCGGCGGCTGCGGGGACGTGCCCACCGTGAATCCGGGAGCTTCCCAGTGCCCGGTGACCGAGAGCACGGCCTTGGGAGCGGCAGGCAGCGTCTTTGGCAGTTGGCCGAGCCATCGCACCGAATCCGCAAACGCTGCACGCATTTCATCGATCCACGGCCAGGGGCCCCCGCCGTGGGAAATGAAGAACACCGGGAGCCGACTACTCATCACAACCCTCACGCAATGACATTCTCCTTGATCATGAAGTCAAAGTTACCGTAGTGGATATAGTCCGCCCAGTCGACCGATCCCAGCTTGCGGACCGCCATCCGCGCCGAGTTCAGTGCCCTGCCAACGGATGCACCGCGAACGAGGCTCCTGTAGAACGTTACGGAGAACTTCTCCGCTTCGCTATCACCGACAGGCCAGTACGTGCCGACATAATTGGCAACGCCACCGCGCAGGAAACTCTCCGCGAGGCTGACATTGCGACGCAAACGATCCTGCGTCTGTTCGGAAAACCGCGTACCACTTCGGATACGGCCCGCTTCACAAGCGTTGAAGAAAGCGAGCGCCGGCAGTTCCGTCACGTTCGAGAGATCCGCTCCTGACAATACTTTCTGATCCGTACACACAATGCCACTACGCCCGGGCTGCTCCGGATCGAAGAACGCGTGACCGGCATAATGCAGCACATCGTAGCGGCCGGAGCGGAACTCATCCAGCAGGCGCTCGCGGGTTGCCTCCTGGCCACGCAGCTCGACGATCCGGATCTTCTTCTCCTCCTGCAGCAGCGCCTTGAGGCGATCGCCCTCTGCATCTGCCCCGGCAAGATCGCCCGTGGGATTGACGACCAGCAGCACGTCGAGCGTTGCATCCCGACGTCGCGATTCGCGCCAGCGTGCGACCGACAGATTCTCGGCCGCATAGCGACGGCTCAACCCGGCCCCCGCAGCTGGAAAGCGTCCATTCACGCACAGCGTTTCCCAAGGGTAGGCTGCCGCTGCGCTGTCATGCACGACAACGAGATGTTGTGTCTTGACCGTATCGAGTGCCGCAAGCACGTCCCGATGCAACAGCAGTGCGCCCAGCACTTCGCCGTAGCCTGACAGCCGTCTGGCGGTGAAGTCGCCGTGCGCAATACGCTGCAGGTGTTCCGTCAGCTGCCGGCGTGGAATGATCTTGGTGCCGGTCAGTACGGCAGCCTTGGAGCCCGACGTCAGCACCGACGCACGCAAGCTCAGGCTTCGAGTCGTGGTGCCTTCCTGGGAAACGATCAGATAGGCAAACCGCTGCTCCGCACGTTGCCGGCCGCGTTTCAACTGCGCGGGTGCCGGCGCAGTGACGGTCGGCAACCGGACTTCGTCAAAGGACACTTCGATGTCGTCGAACAGGGGAGTCGCCGACAGCTTGAACAGGGCCTGTCTGATGGCAATGCATTTGGAGGAGTCGTACTCGACCAGTGTAATGCGCCTCAAGCGCCGCTCGTCATCGCTTTCTTTCAGGGCTCTGAAATAGCCGCCGATCTGATTGGCAAGCGCGGCCTCGATACTGACTCCGGAGCCGGCACCCAGCAGCACGGTGGCGAACTCATCGACATGGGTATGCACGAATGTCCGGACGATGTTCTCCGCTACAAACTGCTGTGCCTCGGCATCAAAGCGATCGAAGTCACCAAGACCGGCGAGGAGCACCATCTCCGCGCTCAGGGGACTGCGTCCGGTTGGCAGCATGAACACTTCGCCGCGATTGCCGGAGAACATGCGCCGCAGCGTGAATTCCCTGACCGCGCCGTCGAGTCGAGTGTCGATTGCTGCCGCTGCGCCGCCCGGTTCGACGCCCCGGAACACTCCGAGCACGATCGCTGCCGATTGCACTTCCGTGATGCTGCCGCACGCCAGTCTGATCTCCAGAGTGCGGCGCCGATGCCGGCTGTCCAACAGCCGGGGCTGCGGGGCTTTATGCGGCGCGACGGCCGCTGCTGCCTGCGTGCCCTGGCCATGAAACTCCGGCGAGATCACGGGCTCCAGGAATTTGCGTCGCGCTTCGAGAGAGAGTTCAGTCCAGCGTATCTTTCCCGTCATGCGCTGGCGCAAGGCCGAGTCCCCGATGCGGCCGACCACTACCCGACGCTTGCGCGACACGCTGGCCAGCAGTCGCGTTGTGTCGTTGGTCCTGAGCAGATCGACGACGCTTGCACCAATCACGGCATTGTTCGTGAGTCCGCCATGAGTTTCCTCGACGAACCACGTGCGGGCTTTCGGCCATTCCGCCAGTGCCCGCGGCACCGTGCCGTCACCGTCGAGCGTCAGCGTGTACTCGAACGATTCCTTCTGGCGCCGCGCTGATGTCACCGTTTCCTGGTTGACGCCGACGATCAGGCAACACCGCTCGTCGGCGGGGGCCAGTGCGGCCCGCACACGGCGGGCGTCATCCAGCATCCTGCCATCCGGGGCCATCACGTCTGCTGGCCACGACCTCGGGTTGAAGAAATCGATGGCCTCGTGTCGCTCGGGCGACGGCAGCATCTGGTAGAGGCCGGGCAACGTGCGGAAAACCTTCTCAGCCAGCTGCTCGGCCGAATGGTGCAGGTCAAGGGCAGCGATCTTGCGAACCGTGGGATAGGTGGCGCGCAGCGCCTGCACGGGTGCAAATGAACCGTGGTTGGGGGTGCCGAGTTCGATCAGCTGCTTTATCCGGCCGCCACTACTGGAATTCATCGCGGCCCGTGCGACCAGTCCACCCATGCTGTGCGCCACGAGATGGACCGCTGGCGAACGCTCCCGCGCAATCCGGTCACCGAGCTCATTGCCCAGGTGATCGAGGCCGAGCCGCCAGTCGTAAGGGTGAAACGCTGCATCGAAGCCGGCGAGCTGCAGTGTGAGTTTGAGCTTGAGATAGCCGAACAGCATGACGCCCACAGGTTGCAGCTTTCTGCCTTGCGGCAGCGCGAGCTCGAGGAGCTTGCCGGCCATGACTTCGACTGGATCGAGCCACAGAACGTTATCGCGCAATCGACCGGGCGTACCGATCTTCGAGCCCATGATGCCGGGCAGAATGAGGACTCGCGGGCCACCTCGAACGCGACGGGCTGCCACTGCCCGCGCGAGCCGGCGCAGCTCGCGGTACTCCGCATCGCCGAAATTGCCGCGGAGCACCGCTTCGTTCTCGCCACTGCGCAACTGCCTCAGTACCTCATCGTCATGCAGCCCGACGATGGGCGTTGCGGTTCCGGTCGTGGACGCGCCTGAACTCATGTCTTGTCCGCCATCGTTGCATGGATGATTCCGCAGACGGCCTTGATCGCAGCGCTGCGAGTGCTGCTTTTCCGCCAGACAGCGCCGACCGTTCGAGAAGGCACGGGCGGTGCAAACGGCCTTAAGGTAAGGCTGCGATTCGACGCGAACGGACCGCTCGTTGCCAGCGCTGGCAGCAGCGTGACGCCGAGACCAGCCGCCACCATCTGCCGCAACGTCTCGAGGCTCGTGGCACGATAGTCCTGGGCTTCGCGCACATCGACTCGGCTGCAGACGGCGAGTGCCTGGTCACGCAGACAATGGCCATCCTCAAGCAGCAGCAAGGTCTCGCCCGGCAGATCGTCGGGTTTGACGCGCTGCTTCTTCGTGAGCGGATGATCGGTCGGCAACGCCAGCAGGAAGTCTTCCTCATAGAGCTTCTGTGTGTCGATGCCGTCCATCTCTACGGGCAGCGCGAGGACGGCCATGTCGATCTCGCCCTTGTGCAACCGTTCAAGCAGCACGGCGGTCTGGTACTCGTACAGCATCAGCTGCAGCTTCGGTAGCTGCTTGTGAAGCTTGCGAGCGACGAGCGGCAGCAGGTACGGACCGATCGTCGGGATCAGGCCCATCTTGAGCTTGCCCGACAGTGGATCCCCTTCCTTGCGAGTGAGCGCCTGGATCTCATCCGCTTCCGCCAGCAAGCGACGGGCGCGCGCGACGACTTTTTCCCCCATGTCGGTAAGGGAAATGCGGCGAGGCTGGCGTTCGATGAGTTCCACGCCGAGGTAGTTCTCCAGCTTCCTGATCTGGGCTGACAGCGTTGGCTGGCTGACGTGGCAGCGCTCGGCCGCCTGACCGAAATGACGGGTATCAGCGAGCGCGACGAGATAGCGAAAGTCGCGGAGATTCATATCGCGATTATACTGGCGGCGTGACAGCGCGTGTCGTCATCCTGGGCGGTGGGTTTGCAGGCCTCAACGTCGCCAAGCGGCTCGGCAACGTTGCCGGTTTTGATGTCACCGTCATCGATCGCCAGAATCATCATCTGTTCCAGCCCCTCCTGTACCAGGTTGCCATGGCGGCACTGAGTCCTGCGGATATCGCAGTGCCGATCCGCAGCATCCTCGCAGAATACCGCAATGTCCGAGTGCTGAAGGCGACCGCGCAGGACATCGACACGGCCGCACGCACTGTCACGACCGATGTCGGCGCTTTTCCCTATGAGTTTCTGGTGGTGGCCTGCGGTTCACAACACATGTATTTCGGTCATGACGAATGGGAGATCGTGGCGCCGGGACTGAAGACGTTGCCGCAGGCGACCGAGATCCGCCGCCGCGTACTCGAAGCATTCGAAAGCGCTGAACGCGAGCCCGATCCCGAGCGGCGACGACAGCTGCTCACATTTGTCATCGTGGGGGGTGGACCCACGGGTGTCGAACTGGCCGGCGCCATCGGTGAGATGAGTCGCTACACGCTGGCAAAGGATTTTCGCAGCATCGATCCGCGGTTGACCCGCGTCATTCTGGTTGAAGCAGGCTCACGCATCCTGCCGCAATTTGCCGCAACCATGGCGGCTCGCGCAGTACGCGATCTCGAATCGCTGGGTGTGCAGGTATGGACCGGTGCCAAGGTGACGGAAGTGACGGCTCAGTGGGTACAGATCGGAGAAGAAAGGCTGCATGCCGCGACGGTTCTATGGGCGGCGGGTGTACGCGCTGCTGACATTGGGGGCAGTCTGGGAGTGGCACGCGATCGGTCGGGCAGGGTCAATGTGCTGCCGGACCTGAGTATTCCAGGTCACCCCGAGGTGTTCGTGGCCGGCGACCTGGCCAGTTGTCCAGGCGCCGACGGCCGACCGCTTCCCGGCGTCGCGCAAGTCGCCATCCAGCAGGGCATTCACATCGCCCGCATCATCAGCGGCACATCGGGAGCCGGCGAACGCCCGTCGTTTAATTATCACGACAAAGGGCAGATGGCCACGATCGGCCGCAGTCGCGCGGTGGCCGAAGTGTATGGGCTGCACTTTGCAGGCCGGCTCGCATGGTGGGCATGGCTGCTGCTCCACATCTACTCACTGACGGGTTTTCGCAACCGGCTCTCGGTGCTTGTCGAATGGGCCTGGTCCTACTTCACGTTCGGGCGCGGTGCCCGTCTCATCGTCGACAAGGAGTGGCGATTCTATTGAGACGTCAAAGGTGAAACGTGAAGCGTGAAAGGTGAAATGTCAAATATGGCTTGACAGCCAAAGACGGGGAGACTCTGCTTTCACGCTTCACGCTTCACGCTTCACGCTTCACGCTTCACGCTTCACGCTTCACGCTTCACGCTTCACGCTTCACGCTTCACGCTTCACGCTTCACGCTTCACGCTTCACGCTTCATTCAGTCACGAAAGTTGGTGAACTGCAGCGGCATCTCCAGCTTGCCGCCGCGGATCAGCGCCATCGTGGACTGCAGGTCATCGCGACTCTTGCCGGTCACCCGCACCTGCTTGTCCTGGATGGCGGCCTGCACCTTGACTTTGGAGTCCTTGATGAGCCGCTGGATCTTCTTGCCCAGCTCGGCTTCGATCCCCTGCCGCAATGTCACAAGTTGTTTGGCCGTGGCAATGTTGATGACCGGGTCGTCTACCTTGAGGCAAGCGATGTCGATGCCCCGCTTGGTGAGCCTGAGCTTCAGGATGTCCAGCATCTGCTTCAGCTGGAAGTCAGCTTCCGCGACCATCGTGATGACATCTTTCGCGAGTTCGAAGCGGGCGTTCTTGCCGCGAAAATCAAAGCGGGTGTCGATTTCCCGCGTGGCCTGGTCGACCGCATTGGCAACTTCGTGCAGATCGAGCTCGGAAATGATGTCGAAAGAGGGCATGACTGGGCGAACCTTGGCGTGCGAGGAGGGCTGAAGAGGGCTACAAGTGCCGGATTTGGCAGCTAAATTGTATGCCACCACGTGAATCCCTGTCAGCCGGCCCCCACCGGTGGCATCATGCCGACCCTTTCCGCCTGACTTGGGTACCCGTTGCAGGCTGCCGCGCGCACCGCCCAGCCTGAATTCCGTCATGACACAAGCTATTCCCCAACGCGGTCTTTCGACAGGGGTCATGGTGCTTCTCGGTTCGATGATGGCCGTGGGGCCCTTGTCCACCGACATGTACCTGCCCGCCTTCCCGACCATAGAGCGTGAGTTCGGCGCGGCAAGCGGCTCCCTGCAGATTACGTTTGCCGCGTATTTCGTCGGCATGGCATTGGGACAGGCCTTCTACGGTCCGATCAGCGACCGCTTCGGCCGAAAGTCATGCCTGTATTTCGGCTTGTCGCTGTTCATCGTGGCGGCGTTGGGCTGCGCCTCGAGTAACGATGTCGGCGAGCTGTCGGCGTGGCGGCTGCTGCAGGGAATCGGCGGCTGCTCACCGATGGTCATCACGCTGGCCATCATCCGTGATCGTGTGACCGGTGCCGAAGCAGCCCGGACCTTTTCCCGACTGCTGCTGGTCATGGGCGTAGCACCCATCATCGCTCCGCTGCTGGGCGGATGGTTGCTGACGGCATTCGGCTGGCAGGCCATCTTCGTGCTGCTCGCTACCATGGCGGCCACCAGTCTCGTCCTGATGCATTTCTTCTTGCCGGAGACGCTGGATCCCGCGAACGCTGCAATCGCTCCACCTCAGGAGAGTGGTCACGAACTACGGCGGCCTGCTCAAGGACCGCTCGTTCATGGGCCACGCGCTGATTGGCGCCACTGCGATCAGCGGCATGTACGGCTATATCGCTGCTTCGCCTTATGTGTTCATCGAAATTCACGGCATCGCAGCCAGCAACTTCGGCTGGTATTTCGGGGCCAATGTCATCGGGTTCATTGGCGGCAGTCAGATCAATGCCTGGCTGGCTACCCGGTACGGTTCCGAACGCATCATCCGCCGTTCCGTCATCATGCCGGCCTTTGCCGGTTGTGCCCTTGCGGCGTTGGCGCTGGCGGGATGGTTGCCGTTACCGCTGCTGGTCATCTGCTTTTTTGCGTACATTGGCAGTCTCGGATTCATCACATCCGAACTCGATGTCACTCGCACTGTCCAGACAGGGTCACCGCGCCGGCACGGCATCCGCACTGATGGGTGTCATGCAGTCTGTGCTAGGCACCATCGCAGGTCTGACCATGAGCGCATGGCACGATGGCACCGTCTGGCCGCTCGGCTGTCTGATGGCAGTCTGTGGTGTCCTGGCGCTGTCTTCGGAGCGCTTTGTGGCCGCCCCTTCCAGGCATCCTTCCGTTCCACAACCCTCAAGATAAACGATGCTCTCCACCTCAAATATTTCCATCCAGTTCGGCGCCAAACCGCTGTTCGAAAATGTCACCGTCAAATTCTCGGATGGCAACCGCTATGGCCTGATCGGTGCCAATGGCAGCGGCAAGTCCACGCTGATGAAGATTCTGGGCGGCGAGCTGGAGCAAAGCTCCGGCGAAGTCATGCTGCAGGCGGGCATGCGGCTCGGCAAGCTCAACCAGAACCAGTTCGGCTATGAGGACGACCGCGTTCTCGACGTCGTCATGCAGGGGCATGTCGAGATGTGGCAGGCGATGACGGAACGGGACGCCATCTACGCCAATCCGGAGGCCACCGATGCCGACTACATCCGCGCTGCCGACCTCGAGCACAAGTTCGCTGAATATGGCGGCTACAACGCCGAGGCCCGCGCCGCGAGCATCCTGACCGCCGCCGGTGTCGATCCCTCATTGCACAACGGCCCGATGCGGGAAGTGGCGCCCGGATGGAAACTGCGCGTGCTGCTTGCGCAAGCCCTGTTCTCAAAGCCGGATGTGCTGTTGCTCGACGAACCGACCAACAACCTGGATATCAATTCCATTCGCTGGCTGGAAGACGAAATCAACAATTACGACGCCACGATGGTGATCATCAGCCACGATCGGCATTTTCTGAACCAGGTCTGCACGCATATGGCGGACCTCGACTACGGCCAGCTCAAGATCTATCCGGGCAACTACGACGACTTCATGCTGGCGTCGGTACAGGCGCGGCAACGGGTCGAGTCGGCCAACGCCAAGGCGAAGGACCGAATCTCGGATCTGCAGGAATTCGTGCGGCGTTTTTCGGCCAATGCGTCGAAGGCGCGGCAGGCAACTTCGCGCAGGAAGCAGATCGAGAAGATCAAGATCGAGGAGATGAAGCCCTCCTCGCGCCAGAGTCCGTACATCCGTTTCGAACAGGCAAAGAAGCTTTATCGCAACGCAGTTTCCGTCGAAGGACTCGGCTTCACCTATCCGGGCGCCGATACCGCGGTGCTGAAGAACGTCAATCTGGAAGTGGAAGCGGGCGAGCGCATCGCCATCATCGGCGCCAACGGCATCGGCAAGACCACGCTCATCCGTTGCCTCGCGGGCGATCTCACGCCCACCAAGGGCACGGTCTCGTGGGTGGAAAACGCCATGCTCGGCTACATGCCGCAGGATCCGCAGGCCGAGTTCGCGAAGAAGGTGGATCTGTTCACGTGGATGAGCGACTGGCAGACCCCCAGCGACGATCAGATCGTCCGCGCCACGCTTGGGCGCATGCTGTTCTCGGGCGACGAGATGAAGAAGATGGTGACCGTGCTGTCCGGTGGCGAGAAGGGCCGCATGATGTACGGCAAGCTCACGCTGACGAAACCGAATGTGCTGTTGATGGATGAACCCACCAACCATATGGACATGGAAACGATCGAAGCGCTGCAGATCGGTCTCGAGAAGTACCCCGGCACGCTGATCTTCGTCTCGCATGACCGCGAGTTTGTCGGTGGCCTCGCCACCCGCATCCTGGAAGTCCGGGCTGGCGGCAGCGTTGTCGATTTCCGGGGCACGTATGATGAATACGTCGAAGCGCAGAGCGCGGACGCGACCGGCTGGCGTAGCCAGCAAGGGATAGGGACGGCGGAGAAACAGGCTGGCTTTGCCAGCAAATGGCCTGACGGCGTATGGCCGACTTTGTCGGCAAATGGCCGATTGCCATCAGCAAAACGGACTCTGACTTGCTCGCCTGGCGAGCCATTTGTCGCATCCGCGACCATTTGCCGTTAGGCCGTTTGTAGCCTGCGGCCAGGCCATAAACCAACGCAGTTGGCCGGTTGCGCTCGCGCCTGGATAGGCATTGCCTATCGTAGTCATCGCAACCATTCATTTCAGTAAATGCTGCACCGCCCCCTATCATGGCCTCAGTCCAAACAGCTGAGGAATATGCGCCATGTCCCTGATCAATACTGAAGTCAAACCGTTCAAGGCCAATGCCTATCACAACGGCAAGTTTGTCACCGTCACGAACGAGGACCTGAAGGGCAAGTGGTCCGTGTTCGTTTTCTACCCGGCTGACTTCACGTTCGTCTGCCCGACGGAGCTCGGCGACCTTGCCGACCACTATGCAGAGTTCAGGAAGCTGGGTGTCGAGATTTACGGCGTATCGACCGACACGCATTTCACGCACAAGGCGTGGCACGACACCTCCGACACGATCGCGAAGGTGCGGTACCCGCTGGTCGCGGACCCGACAGCGACGCTGTCGCGCAATTTCGAGGTCCTGATCGAGGAGGAAGGTCTGGCGCTGCGCGGGACCTTCGTCATCAACCCTGAAGGCAGGATCAAGATCATCGAAGTACACGACAACGGTATTGGTCGCGATGCGAAGGAGCTGCTCCGCAAGGTGCAGGCTGCGCAGTATGTCGCCTCTCACCCGGGTGAAGTCTGTCCGGCAAAGTGGACGCCGGGCGCCCAGACGCTGGCCCCGTCGCTCGATCTCGTTGGCAAGATCTGATCGCCCGCAACTCCCGATCTGGCGTGCCCGGAGTTCTCCGCTCCGGGCACAGCCAACCAGTCACAGGATGAAGTCATGTTGGACACGACACTCAAAGCGCAGTTGAAGAGTTATCTGGAGCGAATTTCGCTGCCGATCGAGGTGGTTGCGTCTGTCGATGACAGCGACCAGTCGAGCGAGATGCTCGAACTCCTGAACGACATCGCCGAGCTGTCCAGTCTCGTCAACATAACTGTCCATCGTGACGACACCGAGCGTAAGCCGTCATTTGCCGTGGGATCCCCGGGTGCAATCGCGCGTATCCGTTTCGCCGGATTGCCGATGGGACATGAGTTTACGTCGCTCGTGCTCGCACTGCTGCAGGTCGGCGGCTATCCGCCGAAGGCCGATGCCGAAATCATGGAGCAGGTCCGGCAACTCGAAGGCGAACTGGTTTTCGAAACGTACATCTCGCTCACGTGCCAGAACTGTCCGGATGTCGTGCAGGCGCTCAACCTGATGGCAGTCCTGAATCCGAAAGTCCGGCACACGATGATTGACGGTGCGCTGTTTCAGGATGAGGTCAACCAGCGCCAGGTCATGGCGGTCCCGACCGTGTTGCTCAATGGCCAGCCCTTCGGCCAGGGACGCATGGGCCTGGAAGAAATCGTAGCAAGACTCGACACCGGTGCCGCCAGGCGCGAAGCGGAAAAGCTCAGCGCCAGGGCCCCCTTCGATGTGCTCGTGGTAGGCGGGGGTCCGGCTGGCGCAGCGGCTGCGATCTATGCCGCCCGCAAAGGCATCCGTACTGGCGTGGCATCCGAGCGCTTTGGCGGCCAGGTGCTCGATACCATGGCAATCGAGAACTTCATCTCCGTGCAGGAAACTGAGGGGCCGAGGCTCGCTACCGCCCTCGAGCAGCATGTGAAGAGCTACGACGTCGACATCATGAATCTGCAGCGTGCCGTCTCGCTCGTACCTGGCGACCTGATCGAAGTGAAGTTCGAAAGTGGCGCGTCACTCAAGGCAAAGTCCGTCGTCCTGGCAACCGGTGCAAGGTGGCGCGAGATCAATGTTCCGGGAGAGCGCGAATATCGCAATCGCGGGGTGGCGTACTGTCCGCACTGCGATGGACCGCTGTTCAAAGGTAAGCATGTCGCCGTCATCGGCGGTGGCAACTCCGGAGTGGAAGCAGCCATCGACCTCGCTGGCGTCGTGACGCAGGTGACGCTGATCGAGTACGACGCCCAGCTGCGCGCCGACGCGGTCCTCACGCGCAAGCTGCACAGCCTGCCGAATGTAACGGTGATCACAAGCGCCCAAACTACGGAGATTACCGGTGATGGCCAGCGAGTGAACGCCCTGCACTACAGGGATCGCCAGTCGGGTGCCATTCACAAGGTGGACCTTGCCGGCGTGTTCATTCAGATCGGCCTCGTGCCCAACACCGACTGGCTGAAGGGCGTAGTGAAACTATCAGCGCGTGGCGAGATCGAAGTCGACGCCAGGGGCCAGACTTCGGTGCCCGGCGTATTTGCTGCCGGCGACTGCACCACAGTGCCGTTCAAGCAGATCATCATCGCCATGGGTGATGGCGCGAAAGCGTCGCTTGGGGCGTTCGACCATCTGATCCGGGCGCCGCTGGAGAAAGCGGCGTAGCGGCAAGCGAGAATAAACCGGCCGACTTCGTCGGCAAATGGCCTAACGGCGAATGGTCGCAGACGCGACAAACGGCTCGCTCTGCGAGCAAGTCAGAATTCTGGCCTGCTGACGAAGTCAGCCATTTGCCGCGCTTCGCGGCCATTCGCCGTTAGGCCATTTGCCGACGAAGTCGGCCGGTCTCTTCGTGCGTCCTCAGCCCGCCACCCACACCAACGCTGCGGGCGTAACGGTTGTATCTGACTTCCTGACTTTCACGCTGATGGTCTCGACCTCGATGACAGCGGGATCGAGTTCGCCCTGCAGTCTGCCGATCTCAAGCTCCAGCTCGCTTTGCAGGTCGGCCAGACGCTGTGATTGCGCCTCCACACCTTCTTCAGCGCGCCCCACATCGGCTTTTTCGCGGGCGACACGACCGGCACTGCGCACAGCGGACCCGGCCCTGCCAACGTTTGCACTGCTCAATGCTTTGCGCCCCAGCAGGGCTCCCAGCAGTGTAGTGCCGATGGAAATCGCGGTATGCATGGTCTGATCGGTCACCTGTGCCTTCTCACGCTGGACGCGTTCTTCACTCTTGCGTACCTGCTCGGTAAGCATCGCCAGGCGTGGCGCGTACTTCTTGCGCAGCTTGTCGATGTCGGCATCGCGCTTCTCGCGCAACGCCAGGGCGATGTGCGCGCGAAAATCGCCTTCGCTTCCCCCTGGGGCCGAAGTCATCTTCAGCGCCGGGCAATTGAAAACATCAAGCTTCGCGGTCTGGTAGACATACTCACCGAGCTGCTTGCTCCACGCCGCGTAGTTCTGCGGGCGAAGGACTGCGGCGGGCGGATCAACATAGTCCGCGTCAGGCGCACCCTGGGCCTGCAGTTTGTCCTTGAGATCCGCAGAAACCGTCGCCTGATTCCAGTCGGGACCCGAACCATCATCAAGCAGTGGCGCGAGCCAGACCTTGCGTTTCCCAGGCTATCGAGACCCCACTTGCTGTCGACGAAATGGGTACGCACCGTTGCCGCGACATGAGGGCGATACGTCGTGCCGGCAGTCGACGCGGCAGCCAGATGGTATTCGGTGATGCCCGTGGGGATCATCGGCTTTGCCGAGGACTTAGGCTTTGGGCTTTGGGCTGTGGGCTGCTGGTCAGAGGTGCTCAAGACTCTGTCTCCGCGTCCCCTGTCCCCTCGTCCCCTCGCGTCTTTCAGCCTGCCGAAATCTCCTGCAGTGTCATCGGACCTTTGAGGTAGGACAATGCCCAGCGTGTACGGAACAGCACCGGCGCATCATCGTGCACATTGCGCATCAGGAAGACGCGATTGCCGAGATTGGCAATCAGCGGTTCGAGCGTCGCTTTGTCCAGCGAACCATCGCCGCCACTCAGCAGACCATCGATGACACGCGCCTTGTCACGCTCCGTCTGCAGCCGACCTATGAACCACGTGCCCGCATTCGACAATCCCTTGTAGTCGAGGTCCACCGGATTCTGGGTGGACAGCACCACCCCGAGGCCAAACGCGCGCGCCTGCTTCATCAACGTCAGCAACGGGATCTTCGAAGGCGGCATTGCGGTCGGCGGGAAATAGCCGAAGATCTCGTCCATATAAAGGAGTGCGCGCAGGCTCGATGTGCCCGACTGGCGACGCATCCAGGCCACCACCTCGTTCAGCAGCAACGTGACGACGAACATGCGCTCGGCGTCGTTCAGGTGGGCAATCGACACGATTGCTACTCGCGGTTTGCCGGCGGGCGTGTACAGCAGGCGCTGCACGTCCATGGGTTCACCTTCCATCCAGGTCGCAAAACCGGGCGCGGCCAGCAGGTTGTTGATGCTCATCGCGAGGCCTAAGCGATCCTTTGCCGGGAAGAAGGTTTCGAGATCGAACACACCCACCTTGGTGAACGGCGGCTTCTGTACGGACTGGATCAGGCTCGCGATATCGAGACTTGTCCCTGCGCGCCATGCATGATCGAACAGCGTCGACAGCAGAATGTGTTCGCGGCTGCGCAGTGGATCGGCATCTACGCCCAGCAGACCCAGCAATCCGGAGACGGCGGCGTTGATGCGATCACGCAGGGCAGTGGTGTCGTCCCGGAGATCGGCGGGTGGCGGTTCGAAGGACCGCAGCACGGACAGCGGCGTGCCTGCAGTGCTGCCGGGCGTGTAGATCTCGATATCCACGGAATCCCTGAATCTGGCGATCCGTTCGCCATCCTGGTCCCAGTCGGCGAGCCCTTTGCGCCACGTCTCCGCGGTAGCCGCCGCAAAGGCATCAGGATCCAGATTCTTGCGTGCTGCCTCGCCCGGATCCACCCAGGGCCTGAAATCCTCCGTCGTCAAAAGCGGAAAGGTCAGCAGCAGATTGCCGAGGTCACCCTTGGGATCGATGACGATGGCAGGCACCCCGTCGATGGCGGCTTCCTCCAGCAAGGCCAGGCACAAGCCCGTCTTGCCGCTCCCCGTCATGCCGACGCAAACCGCGTGGGTGGTCAGATCCCGCGAGTCGTACAGCAACGGTTCCCTGGTATCGGCAGCCTTGGCAGGGTCGTAGGTCCGACCGAGGTACAAGGACCCAAGTTTTTCATAAGCGGGTAAGGTCATGGGGGCTGCACCGGAAGGTGAAGGAGCGAGACCAGGAAACAGGGGGCGCACCGACATTATCGTCGGCGGAATTCCGTCATGCCAAAGTGGCAGCAGTTATAACCATTTTGTTACCGCCGGGCGACTGACGCGGCCACTTTCAGCCGGTAGGATGGCGGTCCCTAAGCGCAAGCCCAGCAGAACGCCCGTCCTTCCATGTCCATCACGCTCGACCAGGTCACCAAGCGGTATCAGGGCTCGCCGGTTGTCAACGACGTTTCCTTGAGCGTTGGCAACGGTGAGTTCTATGTGCTGCTGGGCCCGAGCGGCAGCGGCAAGAGTACGCTGCTGCGCTCCATTGCCGGCCTGACGGGCGTGGACCATGGGCGGATTTCCCTGCACGGGCGGGATGTTACGCATGTTTCGGCGCGTGACCGCGGTGTCGGCCTCGTGTTCCAGAACTACGCGCTCTTCCGGCATATGAGCGTCGCCGACAATATCGAGTTCGCCTTGAGGGTCAGGCGCATGAAAGCGGCGGATCGTCGTGAACGCCGCAAGGAGCTGTTGCGTCTGGTGGCGCTCGAAGGGATGGACGACCGCTTGCCAACGCAGTTGTCGGGCGGCCAGCAGCAGCGGGTTGCCGTGGCCCGGGCGCTGGCCCATAAACCGCAAGTGCTGCTGCTCGATGAGCCGTTCGGGGCGCTGGATGCCAAGATCCGCGAGGAGTTGCGGCGCACGATTCGACAGGTGCAACGCGAACTCGGGATTACCACCGTGCTGGTCACGCACGACCAGGAGGAAGCGTTCGCACTGGCCGATCGCATTGGCGTCATGAATCTCGGACGTCTGCTGGAAAGCGACAAACCCGATGAACTCTACGCGAGACCTGCCACGCGCTTCGTCGCGACGTTTCTCGGCGCGGCCAACCTGCTGCTGGCTCGACAGACCAGCGAGGGCATCCGCTTCGGAACCACTCCCGTCAATGCGCGTGCGGTCGAACGGGTGGAAGGTGGCCGTGAGCATGAGGTGGTTGCGGTGTTGCGTCCGGAAGAAGTCGAACTCGCGCCTGCGCGTGAGCAGCTCGAGGCAAGTTATCTCGCGCAGGGACAGGTTGAGGAGATCGTCTTCACCGGTGCGATCGAACGCATGCGGGTAAGGCTGCAGAATGGCGACGAAGAAGCGCAGCTGGCAGGCCCGGGTGGCGACAATCGCACCGCGTTGATCGAGGTGACCCGTACGCAGCCCGAGCAGCGGGCATTCCCGCTGGCTCCCGGTCAGGCCGTGTTCATCGGTGTACGCCGGATCCATGTCTTGCCAACGCCACTGTCAAGCTTCTCCGCCTTTGCGATGGACGAGGCCGGCGCGAACAGGCTTGCGCAGCATCCGTTGCTCGCGGGCCTTGCAACGGGAATGAAGACACGGGTCACGATCAGGGTGGACGCCAATCTCGAAGCGGTTCGCTCTCCAGGCGCCAAGCCGGATCTGGCCGGCGTTGCGGTCATCGCTTCGAGTCCAGACTCGGCCCGGCAAGTGCAGATCCTGTTGCAACGAGGCGCTGGCGAAGTGCTGGTGTTGCCCGAGGCCGTTGTTGCTCCAAAGCGCATCCTGATTCACTGGGTCGACGAAATCCCGCGGCGCGCCACGCTCGCCGTCTCGGCAAGCCTGTTACGCCACGTGCCCGCCGAGGCGGTCTATGTCGGAATCCTCCCGGAAGGTGCGTCCGAAGCAGCGCGGCCACAGGGTGTTCGTACATTGCTGGATGCACGCTCCGAGGCGCAGGCAGTGCACGGACTCGAAATGCGCACCGAGCTCAGGGTGGGCGATGTCGTGGAAGAGCTGACCGGGCAGTTGGCGGAATCTCCGGATCAACTGCTGATCCTCGGTGTTTCGAATATCGAAGTCCTGAGCGAACGCTTCGGTCGACTGCTCTCCACCACGCCAGGCTGGCCGGTGCTCGTCGTCTATCGCCCCGCGTGACAAGGACTGTAATGCAACACTACCCGCCTCCAGCCCCCATGCGAATCTTCATTCTGTCCTGTGCTGCAATCCTGATGCTGACTGCCTGCGGTGGTGGATCAAGCTCGGGTGAAGCCGGGTCCGGTGCTGTCGAAATGCTGAATGTCAGCTATGACCCGACGCGTGAGTTCTACCGCGACTTCGACGAGAGCTTTGTGGCGCACTGGAAGGAGCAGACCGGGCAAACAGTCACGATCAAGCAGTCGCACGGTGGCTCGGGGCGCCAGGCGCGGGCAGTCATCGATGGCCTGGATGCGGATGTAGTGACGCTGGCGCTGGCCTATGACATCGACTCGATCCACCAGATCGGCAAGCGCCTGGGAGCCGATTGGCAAACGCGATTGCCAGACAACAGTTCGCCTTACACGTCGACGATTGTTTTCCTCGTGCGCAAGGGCAATCCCAAAGGAGTCCACGACTGGGACGATCTGCTCAAGCCGGGACTGTCCGTGATCACGCCCAATCCAAAGACATCTGGCGGCGCCCGCTGGAATTACCTGGCGGCGTGGGGGTATGCGTTGCAGCGCGAACTGGGCGGCGATCTTGCAAAGCTCGATGACCCTGCTGCAACCGAGCAGGTAGCCACTGCGCAGAAAAAGGCTGAACAGTTTGTCGCCAGTCTCTATGCGCAGGTGCCTGTCCTTGATAGCGGCGCGCGGGCTGCGACCAATACCTTTGTCCAGCGCGGTATCGGTGACGTGCTGCTGGCCTGGGAGAATGAGGCGATGCTCGCCCTCAAGGAAGTCGGGTCTGACGGCGTGGAGATCGTGGTCCCTTCGATCAGCATTCTCGCCGAGCCGCCGGTCGCGCTCGTCGATACTGTCGTCGATCGCAAGGGCACGCGACAGGTGGCTGAAGCCTATCTGCAGTATCTGTACAGCGAAGCTGGCCAGCAACTGGCAGCGAAGAACTTCTATCGTCCGCGCGACGCCAGCGTGCTGGCTGCGCACCGCGAGCAGTTTCCGGAGATGAAGCTGTTCACGATCGACACCGTGTTTGGCGGCTGGCGGAAAACCCAGGCAGAGCATTTCTCGGACGGTGGTGTGTTCGACCGTATCTACGCCAGCAAGAACTGAAATGAGCTTCCGCGAGCCCAGTGTCCTGCCCGGTTTCGGTTTGACGTTCGGCTTTACGACGTTCTTCCTCGGCGCGGTCGTACTGTTGCCGCTGTCTGCGCTCGTGATCCGCACAGCCCTGACGGACTGGGGTCACTTCGTCGACGTCGTGTTCTCCGCGCGGGCACTGGCATCGTATCGCCTGTCGTTCGGCGCGTCGCTGCTTGCGGCCAGCATCAACGCGGTGTTCGGTTTCATCATCGCCTGGACGCTCATCCGCTACGACTTTCCAGGCCGCAAGATCATCGACGCGCTGATCGACATGCCCTTCGCGCTGCCCACGGCGGTATCCGGTATTGCGCTGACGGCGGTGTTCGCGCAGAACGGCTGGTTCGGTCAGTACCTCGAACCGTTTGGCATCAAGGTTGCCTACACCTGGATCGGTATCGTCGTCGCCCTGACGTTGATCGGGTTGCCGTTCGTCGTACGCTCCGTGCAGCCGGCACTCGCCGAGGTCCAGCGTGATCTCGAAGACGCTGCCGAGACATTGGGTGCCGGACGCTTCTATGTCTTCCGCCGCATCATCCTGCCGACGGTGCTGCCGTCGCTGGCGACCGGTTTCACGATGGCCTTTGCGCGTGCCGTCGGAGAATATGGCTCCGTCATCTTCATCGCCGGCAACCTGCCGATGAAAACCGAGATCACGCCATTGCTGATCGTCATCCGGCTGGAGGAGTTTGACTACGGCGGGGCCGCCGCACTCGGTTTCGTGATGCTGCTGATTTCGTTCGTGATGCTGATGACCATCAACCTGTTGCAGGCCTGGGGCCGTCGGCGTCTTGTTGGAGACCGACGCTGATGGCCGGCCACGGCGGCAATGCCCACGCAGCGGAGCTGGCCAGTCGGCCCGGACGCGACAATCTGCTCAGCGCCGTCGCGCGCTGGATGTTCATCAGTCTGTCGCTCGCGTTTCTGGCGGCACTGCTGCTTGCGCCGCTCGCCACGGTCTTCGTGACCGCGTTCGGGCGCGGTCTTGGCAGCTACTTCTCGAGCTTCGCCGATTCCGATACGGCCGCCGCCATCCGTTTGACGCTGATCACGGCGGCAATCGTCGTGCCACTCAATACGCTGTTCGGTCTGGCCGCTTCGTGGGCCATTGCGAAGTTCGAATTCAAGGGCAAGAGCTTCCTGATCACCCTGATTGATCTGCCGATTGCAGTATCCCCGGTCATCTCCGGCCTGGTGTACGTGTTGTTGTTCGGTCTGCAGGGCTGGTTCGGTGCGTGGCTGCAGGATCATGACATCAGCATCATCTTCGCGCTGCCCGGTATCGTGCTGGCGACGCTGTTCGTGACTTTCCCCTACGTGGCTCGCGAGCTGATTCCGCTGATGGAGCAGCTTGGCAACGACGAAGAGGAAGCTGCCCTCACACTGGGGGCGGGGGGATGGATGACCTTTTTCAGGGTTACGCTGCCGAAGATACGCTGGGGCCTCGTCTACGGCGTTATCCTGTGCAATGCGCGTGCGATGGGAGAGTTCGGTGCGGTGTCCGTCGTGTCAGGTCATATTCGCGGACTGACCAACACGATGCCCCTGCACATCGAGATTCTCTATAACGAATACGCCTTCGTTTCGGCATTTGCGGTTGCATCGCTGTTGACGCTGCTCGCGGTCGTGACGCTGGTCATCAAGACGCTCGTCGAATGGCGCACCGGCTACCAGCGCAGGAGGTAAGGAAGTCTTGTTCGCCCGCCTGAAATCCCTGCTGCGCAGCCTCAAGTTCGACCCGGAACGGACTTCGTTAAGTGTGTGGCTCGCGCTGACGAATGTGGTCATCGTGGTACTCGTCGTGGCAGGTATCTCGATTTCCGCCATCAGCATGCTGCGGAATCTTGCGGACGGCCAGGGACAGGCGCGAGTGCAGCTCGCCGGCGCGATGGCGCGTGAAGATCTGCGCCGCTACGGCGAGGACACGCTGAATCAGGCCCGCAGCCTCGCCGAACGGCCGACACTGCAGCGGCTCGTAGCAGAGCAGCGGCCCGAAACCATTGAGCCGCTGCTCAAGCGAGCCTGCGAAACGGACAGCCTGGATGCGTGCGCGATTTTCACGGGTTCGACGCTCATGGCGGCGGCGGGAGCGGCCGTCCCCTGGGCCGAAGTGTTGCTTGCAAGCAGTGAGCAGGGTGAGCGCTTCCTTGCCGCCCCAACCGGAGGGGGTCCTGCCTTGCTCGGATCGGTAGCACCGCTCGGCAGTGACGCCAACACCCGCCTCCTGGTCGTACGCCTGTTCGATACCATGCTGAGTCAGCGCATCAGCGAGCGCGTCGGCTTGCCCATCCGGCTGCTCAACTATCGCAGCTTCACGGAAGCCCCTGTCGACGCCTTCACTCAGCTGCATTCGTCCGGCTTGTCCGATGGACGTTTCGCTGTACAGCGCGTTGATGCATTCGATCTGTATGCATCGAGCTTTCCGGTATTCGCAGCGACCGGCGAGGCAGTCGCGCTGATCGAGGCACGGCTGTCTGCCGAGGATATCGACAGTCTGGTCAGCCGGCTCATCAAGCAGTTGCTCGTGACGGCACTCATTCTCGCGGCGCTCGCGGTACTGGCTGGTTATATCCTGGGACAACGGGTTGCGGGACCCGTGAGTGATCTGACACAGGCGGCAGTGAGGCTTGGAGAAGGAGACTTCTCCGCGTCCATCCCGACGGGTGGTGCGGCGGAGGTGGGTGTTCTTGCACGTACGATGGAAGACATGCGCCGCAATCTCGTCGATCTGACGGGCGCATTGCGACGGCGGGAAGCAGAAGCGCAGGCCGTGCTGAAGGGCGTTGTCGAGGGCGTCTACGCGGTCGACAAGAGTCGCGTCATTCGCTACCTGAATCCGCAAGCGGCCCGCATGCTGGGTGTGGCGGCACAGGACGCCATCGGCCGGTTTTGCGGCGACGTGCTGAAGCCCTGTGCCGAGAATGGCCAGCGGCCCTGCGAAACGCATTGTCCGATCCTGCTGGCGAGAAGCGAGGGGAGCGCACAGGCCGTCGAGCGCCTGCAACTGGGCACGGGGTCGCCTCGAACCGCGGTGATCACCAGCGCCGCCAGTGTGGACGGACTGCAGGTCCAGGTCATGCGGGACGAGACCGATCTCGAAGCCGTCCGTCGCGCGCGCGACTCGACGCTGGCCAATATTTCGCACGAGTTCCGCACGCCGCTTGCCGCCCAGCTGGCTTCCATCGAATTGCTGCGTGAAGGCCTGAATACGATGACACCGCCAGAGCGTGAAGAGCTCGTACTGTCACTCGAACGCGGTACGCTGCGGCTCACGCGCCTGATCGACAACCTGCTCGAAAGCGTCAGGATCGAAGCGGGCCAGCTCACCATCAGGCATCAGAGCGTCGTGTTGTCGGAGGTCGTTGAGGACGCGCAGGTACTGATCGGCTCGCTGCTGGTCCAGCGCCACCAGAAGCTGCAAGTCGAGTTACCCGAGGATCTGCCGAACATCGACGGCGACGGCTCACGGCTCACGCAGGTATTCGTCAATCTGCTGGCGAACTCCATCAAGTTTGCACCCGAGGGCAGCATCGTGCATATCGGCGCTGAAGTTCGCGATGGCCGCATCGCGACCTGGGTGGAGGATGAGGGCCCGGGGCTGCCGCAAGTTGCATCGGGATCCGTCTTCGACCAGTTTCATCGGGGAGCCCAGGAAGAGCCGGAGCCGGGCGGCCTCGGGCTCGGCCTGTGGATCGTCAAGTCGATCGTCGAGCGCCATGGCGGACAGATCAGTGCCGAACGCACGGTACAGAATCGCACGCGCTTCACTATTACCCTGCCTGTCGAAACCGGCTGATCGTCGCAGTCAGACCAATGCAGGCATATTTGTCCGGAATGTCTTCAGATCTCAAGCTGGCCTGTAACGCCCGGCTTGCAGTCTGTACTCTTTCGCCCATGAAGATTCTCATTGCGGACGATGATAGCGACCTGCTGGGCCTGATCGGCTTTACGCTGACACAGGCAGGTTATCTCGTCGTGAAGGCAGCCGATGGCCCCTCGGCGATTCGCTCGTTCGACGCGGAACAGCCGGACATCATCGTGCTCGACATCAACATGCCCGGAGCCAGCGGCTTCGACGTGTGCGAGGCAGTGCGCAGGAAGTCGCGGGTGCCGATCATGATGCTCACGGTGCGCGGCGAGGAAGAAGACCTGGTACGCGCCCTCGAGCTCGGCGCGGACGACTATCTCACGAAGCCTTTCAGTCCGCGCACGCTGCTGGCGAGGGTCAAGGCACTGCTGCGCCGCGCCGGTGTGGATGCAGGCACGCCGCTTGCAGCCGGCCGCGTCAAGCTCGATGTCGACGAACACACGGTGCAGGTGGGTGCCGGCGAACCCATCCGGCTGACGAAACTTGAACTGCGGCTGCTGCAGATGCTGCTCGCGAATTCCGGTCACACCGTCAGTTCCGACCGCCTGCTGATGCAGGTGTGGGGTCATCGCGGTGCCGGCGACCGCCAGCTGCTCAAGCAGCTCGTCCATCGTCTCAGGCACAAGATAGAGGTCGATCCCGCCGTGCCCCAGTTACTGCAAACGGCGCCGGGGGCGGGGTATCAGGCTGATCGTAGACTAGCCGTGGAGGAGAGACCGGCGGACTCTGTCCGCAAATGGCCTAACGGCAAGGGGGCCGACTCTGTCGGCAAATGGCTGACTCGTCAGCAGGCAGAATCTGACCTGCCGACAGGCCATTTGTCGCCAAGCGACCATTTGCCGTTAGGCCATTCGCGGACAGAGTCCGCCGGTTGCTCTTTATCCGCTCAGCAATCCGCTACAGTTCGTTTCCTTCTTCCCAACGTCACCCTTATCTCATGATTCCATCGTCTGACGCTCCCGCCCCGCCTGCCCGCAAACGCGGTCCACCGCGCCGTATTGTTGTCGACCGGATAGAAGTGCTGAGCCCGCGCATGCGTCGTATCCGCTTCACGGGTGATGACCTGGCCAGTTTCGTGTGGCGCGGACCCGCGGGTCATCTGAAACTGATCGTTCCGGATGAAGGCGAGCATGTGGCGCCCATGCCGACGCCTGAGGGTCCGCGTTCGCCTTTCATGCGCACCTATACTCCGCGGCGTTTCGACGCCGCCGCCCAAGCGCTCGACATCGACTTTGTCGTGCATTCGCACGGCCCGGCGGGACGTTGGGCAGCGCGTGCTGCCGTGGGGGATCAGTTGGTGATGATCGGTCCAGCACCCGGCTACACGGTGGATGCCAATGCACGTTTGTTCCTGCTGATCGGCGACGAGACGGCGCTGCCCGCCATCGAATCCATCCTGGAGGAAATCCCCGCGGGCATTCCCTCGCAGGTAGTGGTCGAAGTCGCGGACAGCGAAGAGATTCGACAGTTGCCGGCAACCAGCAGTGCTCAGGTGAACTGGCTGGTCAGAAAAGATGAGCCAAGCGCTGGCGCCGCACTCGAAGCGGCCGTTGGCAATCTCGGCTCACTTCCTGAAGGCAGTCGCGTCTATGTCGCGTGCGAGTCCTCGGCCATGCGCCGCATCCGTGCAGTGCTCAAGCAGCAGTACGGAATGGCCAGCACGCAGATGGTCACGCGCGGTTACTGGCGGCTCGGTGCGCAGAATCATCCCGATCACGACTACGGCGAGTA